>NZ_WOTO01000026.1 GCF_010993775.1 Fodinicola feengrottensis
AGCAGGCCATCGCGAACAAGGAGCGACCGCGTTCGCTACCTGACGGAGCGGATCTCCAGGACCTGCGCGCCCAGAACCGAGCAGCATCGCAACAAGAGTCGACCGCGTATCGCACCTGACGGAGCGGGCCCACGGGCTGATTAGCGAGATCAGCGCCGCAGCCCACTTCGACCTGCGATTTTCTACGCACTTCGGCAGGCCCGCGACCAAATGACCTCGCCCCGGCAGGCGGACACCCTCTTGTGGGAAGGCGAGCAGGCGATCTCCGCCGGTGACTACCGCGCCTTGCCCGGGGTCAACGAGCGGCTCCGGCGGTTGCTGCCGACCGAGGTCGCCGACCAGGTGATGAGCTCCGGCCGACTGAAGGACAAGCAGTGACCAGCGATCTCGCCACGGTTCTCGTCGTCGACCGCGCACGTACGGCCGCGTACGCCGGCGACCTCGACGAAGCCGAGCGCATCCTCGCGACGCTGGCCCCGGACGCGACCGACGAGGCGCTCGACCTGCGCGCCCGCGTGTACGCACAGCGTGGCGACTTCGCCGAAGCGGACGCGTGGTGGGCGCGCATCCCGGAGTCGCCCGGCGCGGTAGCCGGACGGCCACTGATCGCCGCCATCAAGGCCGCCGCCGCCGTACCCGCCGCCCGCTCTGGCAACCGGGCAGGATCGCCGGCGTCGCCGCGGTCACGGTCGCGGCGCTGGCCACCGGCGTCGTCGTGTGGGTGCACTCCGAGCCCCCACCGCCAGCCGATCCAGCCGTGGCGGCGGCCCAGGTCGCCGAGCAGCGAGCGCGCGCCTTGGAGCAGCAAGCGGCGGCCGCTCAGGCGCGACAAGCCGTCACCGCCAGCAGCCGGGCCAAGGCCCTCGACCAGCTCGCCACCGCCATGACCGTCCCCGGCGTGCACGTACGCCGACAGGCCGACTCGGTCGAGGTGCTCTTCGACGCTGGGGTCTTCTCGTACGACGACAACCTGACCACCGGCGGCGCGATCATGCTCGACCGATCGGCACCCGGCTGCGCGGCCAAACCGCGTCGATCACCGTCGTCGGGCACGCCCTCGCGGTCCTCGGTGGCCCGCAGTCCGGCGGCTCAGTGGTCGCGCTGGCCCGCGCCCTGGTCGCCGCTCGCCAACTCGCGCACGCGAGCGGCCGTCCGCTGACCGGTTTCGCGCTGTCCAGCGGCG
The DNA here is from genome assembly GCF_010993775.1 of Fodinicola feengrottensis. Lineage (GTDB taxonomy): Bacteria > Actinomycetota > Actinomycetes > Mycobacteriales > HKI-0501 > Fodinicola > Fodinicola feengrottensis. Next base: position 1,184 of record NZ_WOTO01000026.1, read on the forward strand.
ACCAAACCGCCAACCCCTTCCCCCACCCAGCCGCCAACCGTACGGTCACCCTGCTCATGACGCCCTAGTGGTACGCGCGGCGCCGGGACCTAGGTATGTCTAGAGGCGAGTTAGGTGCTCTCTAGGTAGGCCTTGAACAGCGAAGATACACATCCGCTCCCGATGCCGCAGCGCCCCGCGCGGACCAGGATTGGAGTCATCAAGGAACACCAACCAAGGAGATCGAGATGTTTCTGCACCCGGAGATGCTGTCCGCCCTCGCCACCGAACGCCAGCACGAGCTGGTCGCCGAGAACGACCGCCGGCACCTGCTCACCGCGGCCCGTCGGATCCGCCGCGCGAACCGCGCCCACCGCTCGCACTGACATGTAACATTTCAGTTGTGCCAACACTCCCACGGGTCGGGCGAACCCTGCTCAGGGAGACCGCGTACGAGGCGATCCGGGACGCGATAGTACGGGCGGACGTCCCGCCGGGCAATGCCCTGCGGGACGGTGATCTCGCCGAGCAGCTGGGACTATCCAGAGCGCCGGTGCGGGCGGCGCTGGCGTTGGAAACCCTCGCCACCGGATCCGGGAGCTGACCTTGTCGATCGACCGCTTTCCGCGCTATCAGCTGCTTTTCGGCCCCTCCCCGCTGCACCCGCTGAACCGCCTCAGCAAGCATCTCGGCGGCGCGGCAGTCTGGGCCAAGCGAGAGGACTGCAACTCCGGGATCGCGTACGGCGGCAACAAAACCCGCAAGCTGGAGTATTTGGTCGCGGACGCGGTGCGACAAGGCCGCGACACGCTGGTCTCCATTGGTGGGGTGCAGTCGAACCACCCGCCAGGTCGCCGCGGTCGCCGCCCACGCCGGGCTGAAATGTGTGCTGATACAGGAAAGTTGGGTCGACTGGCCGGACCCGGCCTACGACAAGGTCGGCAACATCCTGATCAGCCGGCTCGCTGGCGCCGACATTCGGCTCGTACGCGCCGGCTTCGACATCGGGTTCAAGCAGAGCTGGGAAAACGCGCTGGCGGAGATTGTGGAGTCCGGCGGCCGGCCGTACCCGATCCCGGCCGGCGCCTCCGATCACCCGCTCGGTGGCCTCGGTTTCGCCCGTTGGGCGTACGAACTGGCCGAGCAGGAGGCGGCGCTGGGCGTTTTCTTCGACACCATCGTCGTCTGCTCCGTGACCGGCAGCACCCAGGCCGGCATGCTCGCCGGTTTCGCCGCCCTGCACGACCACCGCCGGGTGATTGGCATCGACGCCTCCGCCAAACCAATGCAGACCCGCGACCAGATCACCCGGATCGCCCACCAGACCGCGAAACTCATCGGCGCGGCCGACGTCCCGCCGGTGGAACTCGACGAGCGATACCACGCCGGCACCTACGGCATCCCGGATGAGTCCACTGTGGACGCGATGCGGGTGGCCGCCCGCACCGAGGGCATGGTCACCGATCCGGTCTATGAGGGAAAATCGATGGCCGGGCTGATCGACCTGGTGTCCCGCAACGAAATCGAGCCCACGTCCACCGTGCTCTACGTCCATCTCGGCGGGCAGCCGGCGCTCAATGCCTACAGCACCATTCTTTAGACAACAGCGATAACCCGGAAGCCCCCGAGGCATCCGGGTTACTCGCGTGGTGGCGGTCAGCTGATGTGGTATGGGTCGCCGTAAACCTTCCAGTCCAACGGCGTGTGCAGATCGAGGTTGCCCTCGTTGAGGAACTTGGTCTGCTCGGTGTCGACTCGGGAGGTGTCGGAGTGCGCTTCCTCTTCCTTCATCACGGCTTTGCGAACGGCGAGAAACGCTTTCAGGTAGGTCGTTTCGTTGCCACCCTGGGACGGCGGCTTCGCCTTCTTGATCGCGGCCGTACGGATCCCGCCGAAACTGTCGTGGTCAGTTCCGGGGCCGTGCATGACAATCGCGTCGTAATAGATGAACTGTCCCAGCGCGCCAAGCCCGTCGGACTTGGCCTGGCTCACCGCCGGGTTGAAATACACCCGGTCGCGTTCACCGTTCTGCTCGTTCTGGAACGCGGTCAGTTTGGCTGCCGCTTTCCACGCGTTGACAAACGCGGTGCCCAGGCCTGAGTGCGAGTCGGTGCCGTTGACCTTGCGTAGCGCCGGAAGATACTTCGCCAACGGGTTGTCCGGCACGTCGTTGGTGTATTTCTCCACCAGTTCCAGCATATCGCCGGTGCCAGAGCAGAAGCCGATGATGCCAGCGGTGTAACCGCGGCCGTCGCCGATGTCCTCGATGTACGAGTACTGCGACTTCCAGTCCAGCGTGGAGTTCTCCGCGCTGGAGACAAGCTCCATCGCAATCTCCTTCTTGGCCGGGGAGTCGAGGTCGCCACCCGAGGCGGCCGGCACCGCTTGTTCGGCCTGCGCGGGCAGGGCCAGGGTGGCTTGGGCCGGCGAGCCGGCCAGCATCAGGCAGCCGGCCATCAAGGCCGGAATTGCCACGGTGCCGATGATCTTGGTGCGGGGTCCAGCGGGCATGGCGGAGCTCCTTTGGCGGACCGGATGGAAAGAATGTAGCCAAAAGCCGTTTCGCTGCGAGCAAGATAAACCACAAATAACTCGCGGTCCAGACTTTTCTTCAAAAGACGTCCGGATCACGACAAGTCACTGTTATTCCGGACGCTATGTGTGCACCGGGGCATTTTCCCCAGCTGGCCGCTATGTTCGAAAGCTGGCACCAAAATTCGCATCCCTGAACCGACCAGCGCCGACTGTCGACTTAAGACAGACGCAGTGCTGGATATGGAAATAATAGCTAGGGGTTTACAAATTGCCCGCCAAACGGAAATAGCTGAGTAGGGATAATAATAGCTAGGGGTTTACAAATCGTTGAGGTCGACCGATTCAGATCAGACAGGGCCTATGCGCGCACGGCCGCCACGAGCGCGGACGCTTGGGCCGCATCAAACGCTACGATCGCACCGAAATCGACGACCGACGTGCCGCGAGATGGCAGCTGTGTCCGCGGCGCGGCATGCAGGTCACGCACACCGGTGGCTCGTACGATCGCACCGGCGTTCGCGGCACGCACTCCCCCGCAGGCCATGACGGCTACCCGGCCGGCGGCAACCCGCACCATCCCAGCGAGCACAGCGATTCCATCCTCCGCACGAACCGCCTGCCCCGAGCTCAGCACCCGGTTGATTCCCAGCTCGGCCACATTTTCCACTGCTGCCAACGGATCCCGGCACACGTCAATGGCCCTGTGCAAAGTAACACTGCTGCGGCCGCCCGCCGCCGCGACCAACTCCGCCAGCACCGGAAGATCAAGATCTCCAGTCGCCGTGAGTGCCCCGACGACCACGCCGGCCGCGCCGGCGGACACCGCGTGTGCGACATCCTTGACCAGCGTTTCGACTTCTTCGGGAGCATAACGAAAATCGCCGTCGCGCGGTCGTACGAGCATATGCACCTGCGCTGTCGTACGGTCCAACACAGCGGCCAACAGGCCAGGTCCAGGTGTCAGTCCGCCGAGGGCGGCGGCCGAGCACAGCTCAATCCGGTCCACGCCCAGGCGGTCGGCCGCGACCGCGCCCTCGAGCGTGTCCACGCTCAGCTCGAGCCTGATCATGCCAGCAGTTCCGGCGAAAGGTCCGGGTCCGCCATGTCCGGGTCGAAGGGAAACATCGGTCGATCGATCCGGTGATGACCGAGCCGGAGCAGATCCTGGTCAACGCCGCCGGGCGTCAGCGCGAGCAGCCAGTCGGCGGCCATGTCGTAGAGTTCCGGCTCCAGATAGCCGATTTTCACGATCACCAGGTCCGCCTTGCGCGGATTCAGCCCCAGGACAGTGAAATCCGCCTCCAGGTGGTACGGCTTGCGGCGGGAGGTCGCGATGATGTGCAACCCGCCCCCACCACCAGCACCACAGCCGTACCAGCCACCGGATCGCCGAGATCCACCGCATCCACCTTGGCGCGCAGTGCCACTGGCCCGCACGGTCCGGCGTCGACATGTCCACCGAGTTCCACCCAGACATCGGCGCCGACACCGGCCGCGACGGCCGCCGCCACCGCGACCGGGTCCACGATCGCGGCATAAAGTGTCGTACGTTCCGAGTCCACGATTTCCGGACTATGTAAGAGTTCGCTCAGCGTCCATGACGTGTCACCGGCCCCGCCGGCGGTCGGGTTGTCGCCGCAATCGCTGATGTAAAACGGCCGGGCCGGGCTCGCGACGGCCTGTCGTACGCATTCGGCAAGGGTGCCTGTTGGTGCCACGAAAGCGAAATCCGAGCGGGCATCCCAATACGCGCGGGCCAGCTCGGCGGCTTTCGCGGTGATCACCGCACGATTGTCGCCGTCACCACCACCGCGGCCTGGCAGCGCGGCTCGTCCGCCCACGCATAGCCGACCCAGATCGCGGCATCCAGGACACCGTCGGTCGCCTCCACCTCGTCGACTTTGGCGTAGACACTCCTGGCCGGCTCCAGCCGAGTGCTGTTTTTTTCTCGCCCGGCAACAGAACGGGGACCTGCACCCACGCTTTCCCGGGCCGGCCACCGGATCGCAGCCTGCGAACAAGGTTCCGGATCGCCCGCTCGCGGGTGTCCCACGCATCGGTGTGCGGAGCCTTGCGATAGCAGGTGATCAGGTCCAGCGCGATCGCGAGCCGGCGGGAAACGTTGCCGTGCAAGTCCATCGAGGCCGACACCAGCAGTTCCGGGCCGGTGATCGCCCGGATACCCTCGATCAGGTCGGCCTCCGCGTCGGTCCGCCCGAGCACGCTCATCGCGCCGTGAATGTCGAAAAACAGACCGTCCAACGGCCTGGCCTGCCGGAGCCGGACGAAAATCTCGTCGGACAGCTCCGCGTACGTACGCCTGCGCGGTGACCGGACCTCCAGGCAGCGACACCGCGTGCATCAACGGCACCCACTCGATGCCTTCGACCAATTCACCGGCCAGAAAATCGTACCTGGCCAACAAATCCCGACCGCGGGTGATCCGAAAGTCGGCCACAGTGGACCGGTGTGGGGAGAACGTGCTCGACTCGATCGCGATTCCGGCGATCCCGATGCGCAGGGATGTCACGGCGCTGCCCTTCCTCCGGACCGCCCGGCCTCGGCGGCTTGCTCCAACGCTGCTTCCAGGGCCAGCACCCCGGCGCCGACCAGGCCCGCGTCCGGGCCGCCGCGAACCCGGTCAATGCGCAACGCGCTAGTTGCCAGCGGAAGGCATCTTTCGTAGAGAGCGCCCCGAACAGCCGCCACGAACGCCTCCGATCCGGACAACACGCCGCCCAGCAACACCGCGTCCGGGTTGGCGAAATTGACCACCGTCGCCAGCACCTCGCCGACCAACAGGCCGGCTTGGCGTACGGCCGTGGTCACCGTCGGCTCGGCGTCCTCAGCAGCCGCCATCACCGCGGCCGTGTCCGCCAGGTCGAACCCGCGAGCACGCAGCCCGGCCACCAGCGCGGCACCGCTGGCCACCGTCTCCAGACAGCCGCGATTGCCGCAGCTGCAAGGATTGTCGGCGCCGGCTGACATCCGTACGTGACCGATGTCGCCGGCGACCCCAGCACGGCCGCGATGCAGCCGGCCCTCTATCACCAGACCCGAGCCAATGCCCGTACCAGCCTTGACCACCACCAGCGTCTGGCCCGGCGGTTGCCCGCGAGACTCACCCAAGGCCATCAGGTTCGCGTCGTTGTCGACGGTCACCGGCACCTCGAGGTGCGCGGAAAGCGCGGCCCGCGCCCGAAATCCGCGCCAACGCGGCATTCGGGACGCCCACGTCACCGCGCCAGCGCTCACATCGACCGGCCCGGGGAGCCCGACCGCGACTCCCAACCATCGGCCCGGGCACTGAGTTTCGTTGGCGAGAAAGCGGATCTGCGCGGCCAGATCGGCCATCACCGTCTCCGGATCGCCGTTGATGTCCAATGGCGACTCCCGCACCCGCAGGAGAGTGCCGGCCAGGTCAATCGCGCCGATGCGGACATGCCGCGAACCAACATCCGCCGTCCAGACATGCCCGAACTCCGCGTTGACCCGGAGCAGCCGCGGCCGCCGGCCGCCCTGCGAACGCCCTTGGCCGGACTCGGACATCATCCCGGCCGCCATCAGCGCGTGAATGCGTACCGAGACGGTCGACTGCGGCAGGTCAAGCAGCCTAGCCAGGTCCATTCGAGACCCGGCCTGGCCGCTCGCGACCAACCAAAGCAGTCGCAGCGCGGCTGCGTCTAGCATCGTGGCCGGCCCATTATATCAATCATGATGCAAGTTTGCCCTCTTGGCTTGCGACTCTTCTGGTGATTCAATCGCAGCCATCGTCGATACGTCTACAAGATGCGCAAATTACGAGCAAGATCTTCTGACGTTCGGGGGGCGAAAGACTTTAATCAACATTGTTGGAAGTGGGACAGATGAGCCGTCACAGGCGTCGCCAGGCGCTCACGGCACTGGTTCTGGCTCTCAGCCTGGCGGTAACCGGCTGCGCTGGCGGGCAGCGGCAGCACGGCGGTGAAACCCTCCCCCAGGCATCGGCCCCCACTCCGGTACGGGCCAGTGGTGCGGCCATTCTGGATACGGCGGCCGGCGTGATTGACCAGCACGGCCGGGTCATGGCGGCCAGCGACTCGTTCACCAACTGGGCGTCGGCGGCTGGCTCCTGGTCGACGGCCACGTTCTGGGGGCAGCCAGACAGTAGCGGTCGGGGCAGCGAGCCTCGCTCGAAACGCTGATCCCTACCCCAACATGACAGGAAGCGAATCCACCCCATAGACAAACGAGAACGGGTTAAAAGCAACTTCCTCGAAAGCAACTCCAAGCCGCAAGCCGGGGAAACGCCTCAAGAGAGAGCCGGATAGGCGATCCGCATCTCCAACCGAGCCAGCGGTGCGCCAAGGCAGTGATGCACTCCATGGCCAAATGCCAGATGCCCCGGACTGCGCCGGTCGATATCGAACTTATCAAGGTCAGCACCAAAATCACTGTCACGGTTGGCGGACAACAGGGACCCGATGACAACCTCGCCGGCTCGGATCGGTACACCGGCCAGGGTGGTGTCGGCAACAGCAAACCGAGGGAATACCGCGTAGACCACCGAGAGGTAACGCAACAACTGCTCGATCGCCGGTTCAACGGCCGCATCGTCATCTCGTACGCGGGCAAGCTGATCTGGGTTGCGAAGCAACAGAAGCGTGCCAAGGCCAAGCATTTTGGCGGTGGTTTCGTGGCCGGCGATCAAAAGCAGGTCGCCCACGCCGATCAGCTCCGCGTCGGTGACATCATCGCCGTGTTCACGCACCATCATGCCGAGCAAGTCATCGGTCGGTTCGCGCCGGCGGCGTGCGACGAGGTCAGCCATGAACTCCCGGGATTCGTTGCCCAGAACGGTTCTTTCTTCGAGAGTAATGGAAAGATTCGTCCGGGCCTTACTGCGGCGCTGGAAGTCGGCCCGGTCGTCGGCTGGCACACCCAACAGCTCGCCAATGACCAGTGAGGGCACCGGCAGCGCGAAATGCTCCACCAGATCAGCTGGCGATCCAGCCTGCTCCAATGCGTCCAGCTGCTCGCCGACGATCTTTTCCACCATTGGCCGGAGAAGTTCCATTCGGCGGCCGGTGAAAGCTCCGGTCAGCATGCGGCGCAGCCGAGTGTGCTCGGGCGGGTCATATCCCAGCAGCATCCCGGCCGAGTCGGGGCCGTCGGCTTGTGGTGCGTCGCCCAGGAAAGTGGGCATCACATTGCTGAATCGACTCGGATCGCTCAGCACTTCCCGCACGCCGGCATAGCTCGTAACCAGCCAAGCCTCGGCGCCCATCGGCAACTGAACCCGGGAGACTGGCTGTTCGTCGGTCCGCAAGACGGCCAGCTCAGGAACAGGGTCGAAGTGGTTTCGGTTCATATAGACCGGTGGTTGCGTCATGTCTCGATGATCCCCGCCGGCCAGCAGTTTGTACGGTAAAAGAATCCAAACCTGCCCTTAAAGACCCCAGAATGGGCCGCGAAGGCCAACCGAGGCAAAATACTCGGCCGCCAGCAAAGGCTCACGCCGAACGTAGCCGCGATCGAGCCTACCGGCGTACCAGCCGCGAGCGAGCCGCCACAGCGTCGACAGGTCCATCTCGTAGCCACTCTCATTGCCGGTGCTGCGAAGCCACTCATTCACGCAGCCAGAGTCGCAGAAAATCCGCTGGTTGTGACAACTGTGGACGACGTCCTCCCAGATCTGCTTGGTAGGAACGAGAAAGTGCGCAACCTGGGAGCCCGCCGGCGGCCCCTCCCTGCTGACCTGCCACGCGTGCGCGGTGCCACATTGCGGACATTGGGTGGCGACCAGGACCTCGGGCTCGTCCGGGACCAAATGCGCGATCGCGAAGGAATCCCAGGCACAGCCGCCCCACCAGAGAGTTTTCCTTCCCATCACGGAGAATCCCAGCGGGATGGTGGCGAACGGGTGGGCCATCACAATCTGCCCGCGGCGCAGCACGATGTCCCGGTTCGCGGCCAGGCGGGCGAGCGCCGACTCGACTTCGGTGGGATCAAGACCCGTTTCCGCCGCGAGTTTCGCGGTGCTCGGAGCCAGTCCGGATCGACTCAGCTCGCCGTAGATGACGAGCCGTACGTCCTCGACACGCTTTTCGTCCACTCCCTCAGCATACCGTTCACCTAAGTAGTCGATTTCGTAAGTTCGTCGGGAGATCAGGCCGCTCGGGGTCTGTGCCGGATATTTTTGTTCGTGTTGATCGATCCTGGTCCGCAGGTCGTTGGAATCGTCGTGGGTGAATGCTACCCCCAACAAAATTCGGTCATTCGAACAGGTGTACGATGTTCGGTATGGGTTGGGCGGTGCGGTGGTCTCATGGTCGGTCGGCGGTGCCGGCTGATCTGGGGGATGACGCGCTGGTCACCGATGTGGTGGAGTGTGAGCGGATGCGGGCGATGATTGATGCCCGTCAGGTGGCGTCTTTTGCTGAGTTGGCGCGTCGCTGTGTGGTTGCCGGGCCTTCGTTGGTGAACGAGTCCACGGTCGCGACGCGTGAGCGGGTGGTGAAGTGGTAGGTGACCGTACGCCTGGGCAGCTGCGTAAAGCGATCCAGCGGGCGATGATCGCGGTCGATCCGCAGGCCGCTCAGGATCGTCATGAGGAGGCGAAGCGACAGCGGCGGGTGCAGTCGTCGCCGGCGGATGATTCGATGGCGTGGATGCGGGCTTATTTGACCGCTGATGAGTTGGCGTCGATCATGTCGATCCTGGACGCGTACGCACATTCCTGCCCTGACGATGACCGCGATCCGCGGTCGATCGCGCGCGGCGCGTTGCTGGATTTTTGCTGGCAGCTTGGGTGATGTCCCGGTTCCGCAACGCCCGGAGAATGCCGATGCCGAGAATCAGTCCGACGACGACGCGACAGGCACAGTCCAGGAAACCAGTGTGGTCACTGATGAGCAGACCTCGATGGGACGAGCCGCTGTGGAGCGGACGGCTGGAGCCTGTCACGATTTCTGTGTAAGCCGGAGGTGATTGGCTTACTTGTCTTATTATATCAGAATGTTAGGCGGCCGGGGAATAGTTGGGTGAGGGTGTTGAGTGCTATTTTCCAGCCCCAGGTGCCTGTTCCTGAGGCTCCGCCGCGTTGGGTGGAGATGTTGCGTAGTCCGAGGTAGATGAGTTTCATGGCTGCGTCTTTGTCGGGGAAGTGTCCGCGTTTTTTGGTGATTTTGCGGAGTTGGAAGTTGATGGATTCGATTTGGTTGGTGGTGTAGACAATTTTCCGGAGTTCTGCGGGGTAGTCCAGGAAGGGGGTGAAGTCGTTCCAGGCGTTGTTCCACACGTCGACGGCTCCGGGGTATTGTTTGCCGTGGGTCTTGGCGAACGCGTCGCGGGCGAGCTCGGCGGCCTCCAGGGTGGGCGCGGTATAGATCTCGCGCATCGACGCGGCCAGTGGTTTGCGGTCCTTGTAGGACACGAACCGCATGGCGTTGCGGATGACGTGCACGACGCAGGTTTGCACTACGGTGTCAGGGAAGATTGAGCGGATCGCGTCCGGGAGCCCGGTCAGCCCGTCGCAGCACGCGATGAGGATGTCCCGCACGCCGCGGTTGCGCAAGTCCGTCAGGACCTTGGCCCAGAACTTGGCTCCCTCGGTGTCCTGGATCCAGCATCCGAGGGAGTGTTTGCGGCCGTCCACGTCCACTCCGATGGCCAGGTACGCGACCTTGGTGGTGACCACGCCGTTGTCCTTGATTCGGACCCGGATCCCGTCGATGTAGAGGATCGGGTAGACCTCGTCCAGCGGCCGTGACTGCCACAGCTTGATCTCGTCGACGACCACGTCGGTGATGTTCGAGATCAACTCCCGGGACGCGTTTTACTCCATATATTTCAAGTAAATGCGCCTCGATGTCACGAGTTGTCATTCCTCGCGAGTACAAAGACAGGATCATGTCATCGATATTCCCCAAACGACGGGCACGTTTGGGTACGATCGTGGGCTCGAACGTCCCGTTCCGGTCCCGCGGCACCTCGATCTGGACCGGGCCGCTGAGCGTGGACACGGTCTTGCGGGTTAGCCCGTTCCGGGAGTTGCCGGACCCGCGTCCCTCCGGCGCGCCGTGCTCATAGCCCAGGTGGTCGCTCATCTCGACCTGCAACGTCCGATCCAGCACCGCCTTGGTCATCTGGTTCAGCAGACCGTTCGCCCCGTCTACCGGCGTCCCAGTGGCCTTCGCGTCCGCTAGTAGAGCATCGATCGTCGCGGTCGAGAGCGCCCCCGTCAGCCGCGCAGCCGCCGTCTCATCATCACGACGAGACGAAATGTTCCGAGTCATACGGTGTCCCTTCCGACCAACCAACAGGCCAGTCGATTGGTACACCTCCGGCTTACACACTTGGCATGACACGCCCCAATTCCCCGACGATGACACCGACAACAGCGGAGTCGCTCAGCCCGCAGCAGACGACACCGGTGTGCGCGCCGACGACTGCGGGTACGAGTCGTCCACTTCCTCAACAGCGGCAGCGCGTTCTGATGGCACCGGCCACGCCCGTTCACGCAAGCCGCGCGTTGACCTGCGAGTCGTCGTCGGAGCAGGCACACTGCTCGGCCTAGACGACAAACCCGCCTTCCTCGCCGGGTACGGCGCGATCCCGGCCAGCATGGCCCGCCGCCTGGCCAAAGACTCCACCTGGCGCGACTACTCACCGACCCCAGCTCCACCAAGCTCATGGAAGCCGGTCGAGCACGTTATCGACCATCGATGGCATTGCAGGAATTCATCGAAGCCCGAGACGTGACGTGTCGTTGGCCTGGGTGTCGCTGTGCTGCCCAGCGTTGCGACAAGGACCACTCCATCCCGTTTCCGGAGGGTGCACCTGCAAGGAAAATCTCCTCTGCCTGTGCCGTTTCCACCACCGGCTCAAAACACACTCCGACTGGAAAGTCAGACTCGACCCAGACGGCACCTACACCGTCCTGAGCCCCACCGGACGCGTCTACGTCACCGAGCCACCACCACCCGGAGAAGACGTCTGCCCACCCACCAAAAACGGACGACGCGGACCGATCTACCTGAACGACAAGGACGAACCACGCATCAAGCCGCCCCCACCCGAAAAACCAACAACATGGCCAACCGAACCACCGTTTTAGCGCTCAGTTAGCTGTCCCGCTATTGGTCAAGGCGGAGATTGTTTGCGATGCCAGTGATGCACGCCTGCCACATCACGTTGACCAACTCTGTCCGGCGGCTGCGAGGAACAGCCTGAAGCGGTCATCGAAGCACTCACCACGTTCCTCGACTGAGTCGGCGAGCGGCGGTAGGTTTGGCCAAAACCAAGATCACCGCAACGGATGGGCCCGCACGTGCCCCTGTCGATAGGACTGATCGGCTCCGGTTTCATCGCCCGGTCACACGCCGCCGCCTGGCAGCAGCTCGGAACCACACTTTTCCTCTATTCCACGACCCCCGCCGGCCGCCACAGCGCTCGCCGGCCAGTACGGCGGCACAGTCGTCGACGAGCTCGACATGCTGCTCGGCCAGGTGGACGCCGTGGACATCTGTACGCCCACCGACACGCACGCGGACATCGCCGTCCGGGCGGCCGCGGCGGGTCGGCACGTGATCTGTGAGAAGCCGCTGGAGCGTACGCACGCGCAAGGACAGCGCATCATCGACGCGTGCGCGGAGGCCGGCGTCCACCTGTTCGTCGCGCACGTGGTGCGGTATTTCGGCGAGTACGCGACGGCCCAGGCGGCCGTCGCGGGCGGTGAGATCGGGTCTCCAGCGGTATTGCGCCTGACCAGGTCCGGCGCCCGCCCGGAGTGGGCCACTTGGCTGCATAACGAGCAGCGGGCGCGGGATCCTGCTGGATTTCATGATCCACGACTACGATTTCGCGCGGTGGATCGGCGGCGAGGTGACCAGCGTGTACGCGACTGTCACCGGCTCCGACGGTCCGGTCAGCGGAACTGTGGTGCTACGCCACGAAAACGGCACGATCAGCCACATCCAGGGCACGTGGAGTCGGCCGGGCGAGCCGTTCCCGGACCACCTTCGACCTGGCCGGCAGCGGCGGCGTGCTGACCGGGGACTCGCTGCGCCGGCCGCCGGTGACGATCAGCGTGCCCGAACCCGCGGCCATCGGGCACGCCCTCGCCGACGATCCGTACACGGCGGAACTGGCCGAGTTCGCGGCGGCGATCGCGATCGCTGGCGGCCCGCCGCCGCGGGTCAACGCGGCGGACGGCCTGGCGGCCTTGGACATCGCGCTCGCCGCGCTGGAATCGGCCCGGTCCGGTCGAGCCGTCAGCCCGACGCAGGTGGCCTGATGAAGATCGCGCTGGCTTCGCTCGCCCCGTCCCACGCCGGCTCGTACGCGGCGCAATTGGCCGCACATCCCGAAGTTGAGCTGCTCGTCGCCGACCCGGACGGCGTCGGCTCGACCGAAGCCGGCCGGGGTCGTGAGGCCGTGGACGCCACGTTTTTCGACTCGTACCAGGAAATGTTCGCGGCAGGCCCGGATGGTGTGGTGGTCTGCACCGAAAACCTCCACCATCGTACGATCGTGGAGGCGGCAGCCGCGACCGGAGCCTATGTACTCTGCGAAAAAACCCCTCGCGACCACAGTCCCGGACGCGGAGTCGATGATCGCTGCCTGTGCGGCCGCTGGGGTCGGTCTGATGACCGCCTACCCGGTCCGGTTCAGCCCGGCCGTACGCGCCGCACAACAGGCCGTCGCGTCCGGGCAACTCGGAAAACTGGTCGGTCTCACCGGTGTCAACAATGGCAAACTCCCCAGTGGGCGGGCCTGGTTCGCCGATCCGGACCTCGCTGGCGGCGGCGCACTGATGGACCACCGTCCATCTGGCAGATATCTTCAGCCTGTTGGTGAGCGCTCCCCCAGTTGAAGTTTACGCACTGAGCAACCACATTCTGCATCCGGAAGCGGCGGTGGAAACAGGTGGCGTCGTCGTTATCCGGTACGCCGACGGGACCGTCGCGAGCATCGACTGCAGCTGGAGCCGACCGGACGGCTTTCCGACCTGGGGCGGGCTGAGTTTCGGCCTGGTCGGCGAAAAAGGCACCGTCCAGGTAGATGCGTTCGGCCAGGCCGTCACCGGTTTCCGTGCCGGCGGCGAAAGTCGCTGGCTCGGGTACGGCCCGGACCTGGATCGGTTGCTGCTGACCGAATTCCTGTCCTCGGTACGCGAACGCCGCCGACCAGTCCCGGACGGCGAACAGGGCCTCGCGACCCTGCGGATCGTGACCGCCGCGTACGAGTCAACAAGAACCGGTCAACCAGTCAAGATCTAGGCCGTCTTCTTGCGTCGACACACCGGCGCGCGGTGAACCACGCCTCCTGGTCGAGGTCCTGGCGTCGTACACCCCTTGCACAACGTTGTAAACGGATGGCAGGGGAGTTATCACCCTCTTTCGCCGGCGAACATCCTTCCGCGCCGCCGGACCGGAATCCGGTTCCGGCCAGTTCCGGCCGATCCCAGCTCTTTTGCCCAGGAGGGACAGTGGTTGGGGTCACGCCTGTACCGCTATCGTTAACCCAACGCAGAGTGACAGGCAGGAGCAGGACGCCCGATGGCACCGACCGATCGATCGCCCACCGCGGTAGGCGATTCCTCGCGAGTGGACACCAACCGGTCCAGCCCGGCCCGACTGTGGGATGCCGCGCTCGGCGGCAAGGACCATTTCGATGCCGATCGCAAACTCCTCAACGAGCTGCTGACCAGCGTGCCGGACCTGATGACCACCGCCGAGGAACTGCGCCAATGGCTGCTTCGGGTCGGCCGCTATTTGGTGGACCGGGCCGGTACGGACCAGTTTTTGGACTGTGGCTTCGGATTGCCGCGCGACAGGAGAGGTTGCACGAGACCCTGCAGCGGATCAACCCGGACACCAACGTGATCTACGTCGACAAAGATCCGACGGTGGTCGCGTACGGGAAAGCCATGCTGGTCGACAACGACCGCACCTTCTGCATCGCCGTCGACCCGGGCAAGCCGGACGAGCTGATGGCCAACGACATCATCCGCAAGAACCTGGACCTGGATCGCCCGATCGCGTTGATGCTGACCAACATCGTGCACTTGATCGAGGACGACAACCAGGCAAGCGACCTGATGGCGGCCTATGTGCAGGCCCTGCCGTCCGGGTCTTTCGTGGCGCTGAGCCATCTTTACGACCCGGCCGACGGCAGCAGGCATGCAGCGATCGCGCGGACGCTGGAGGAGAAGATCCGCCAAGGCCTCGGCTCCTGCAAGTTCCGGCCGCTCGAGCAGATCTCCAGCTATTTCGACGGTCTGGACCTCGTCCAGCCCGGGCTGGTCAAGCTTTTCGAATGGTGGGCATACGGGCCGCGGCTGATCGAGGCGGTCGACATGGACAAGCTCATGCTCTGCGGACTCGGCCGCAAGCGGTAGTTCCCGCTATCCGGCGGCGGAGTGGGGCGCTGTCGTTGTCGGCCAGCCCGAAACCGGCCACCATCGTGAGTGCGTCGGTCCGCCAGCGCCGAGTTTCCTGGGCGTCGCCGTCTGCCTGGGCACAGCTGGCCAGCCCGCCCAGCGCGAGCGCCTGTTCGTACGGCTCGGCTGTGACCGTCGCCAGCGCCAGCGCGGCCTCGTGCTGCCGGCGGGCCTGCTCGACCTCACCGACCAGGCACAACGTCTGACCGAAGGCATTGCGGATGGTCGTCTCGATGGCCCGCAGCAGATGCGCCTCCACCAGGTCGAGCGCCCTGCGATGGCCGGCCACCGCGGCCGCGGTCTCGCCCAGCATCCGATGTGCCACCGCGATGTACGTCAGCGCCATCGCACCCATCGTCGGATTTCCCAGCGAGGTGGCGATCTGCTCGGCCCGCGAAGTGCGCAGCGCATCCTCCGCGCGGCCCTGCTCGGCCTGCAGCATTGCGTGCACCACCAAGGAAAACCCGAGCCGGTTGAGATCGTCACGGGCCCGTGCGTTGGCCGTCGCCTCGACCAGCGCGGCCTCTGCGGCGGCGAACTCCCCCACCACGGTGCCGATGATGCCGAGCGTCTGCAGCACCGTGCAGACGGCCCGCTCGTCATACGCGCGCCGGGCGATGTCGACGGCTCGCTGGGCCCGTTCGAAGGCCCGTCGCAGCTGTCCCTGGATCTGCAGACACTCAGCCAGCCGACGCAGCGCGCGAGCCTGTCCCGCGAGGTCGCCGAGCTGTTCGTACAGGTCCAGTGACCGGGTCCACAGCCGCTCGGCCTCGGCGTAGTCGGCCACGTCGAATCGCACGGTGGCCTGCCAGAACAGCATCACCGCGAGGCCCTGCCGATGGTGCCCAGCGATCGCGGCGGCCAGCCCGGCGGCGCCGGCCCGGGCCGCGTCGGACGGACTGCCCGGCCGTGCCGAGTCAGGTAGCAGACCAGCGGATTGGCCAGCTGCCATCCATAGGCGTGCCACTGCGGTCGTACGGCGGCCAGGTCGACCAACCAGCCAAGGGTGCCGGCCTCGCGCTCGAACCACGCCTGGGCACCGGCGAAGTCGTCGACCGCGGCCGGCAGCGGCATCCCGGCGGACGTGCCACCGGTCACCGCGGTGGCCGGTTGGATGCTCACGTACGCCCGTGCGCTGGCCGCCAGGTAGTAGTCGAAAAGCCTGGTCAACGCGTCTCGCCGGAGCCGGTCCGGGTCGAGCTGGCGGGTCGTCTGGGCGGCGTACGAACGGACCAGGTCATGTAGCACGAACCGGCCGGGCGCCGGCTCGTCGACCAGATTCGCCGCCAGCAGCCGCTCCAACACCAGGTCGGCGCGGTGCCCGTCGACGCCAGCCAGCGCGGCCAGCACGTACCGGTCCACCGACGCGGTGCCGAGCAACCCCAGCAGCCGAAAGGCCTGCTGGTCGCCCGGGTCCAGCTGGGCGTACGACATCTCGAAGACCACGTCGATCCGGCGGTCATCGATCTCCAGCTGGCCGAGCCGCTGGTCGTGGTCGCGGAGGTGGTCGACCAGGTCCGCCAGCCCGAGGGCCGGTCGGTGCCGCAGCTTCGCGCCAACGATCCGCAGCGCCAGCGGCAGCCGCCCGCAGGTCTGGACCACCCTGATCGCCTCCGCCCGGTCGGTGCCGGAGCACTCCCTTGCGGCCGCGTTTTCCAGCAGCCGTACGGCATCGCCGAGCGGCGGGACGCCCAGGTGCAGGTGCCGGTCCACCTCCAGGCCGCCCAACCTGCGCCGCCGACTCGACACCAGCACCACGCTGCCGCCATCGCCGGGCAGCAGCGGCCGGA
This sequence comes from Fodinicola feengrottensis, assembly GCF_010993775.1. Taxonomy (GTDB): domain Bacteria; phylum Actinomycetota; class Actinomycetes; order Mycobacteriales; family HKI-0501; genus Fodinicola; species Fodinicola feengrottensis. The sequence continues at coordinate 17,912 of NZ_WOTO01000026.1, forward strand.
CCTGCTCGGCGTTGACCGCGTTGTCCAGCACCAACAACAGCCGCCGGCCGGCCACCCGCGCTCGCCAGGTCGCCGCCAGCTCATCGGGGTCGTCAGTCACCGGAAGCTCGGTGGCACCAACCGCGCGCAACAGCCGATCCAGCGCCTCAGTCGGTCGCAGCGGCCGCCGTTCCAGGGTGTAGCCGCAGAGGTCCAGATACAGCTGGCCGTCGGCGCAGTCGTGCTGTGCGGCGGCGCGCAGCAGGAACGCCGTCTTGCCGACGCCGGCCATCCCGTCGACCGCGCAGACGCCGGAGGTCAGTTGGCTGATCAGGGCCAGTTCGCTCGTACGACCGACAAAACCGGGAGGCGGCGCGGGGATGTCCTTTCGTACCGGAAAAGTCTCGGCCGTACGCGACGTTTCGGTAGCGGGACGCGGCAGTTCGGCGCGCAGGATGGCCCGGTGAGTGGCCCGCAGGTGATCGCCGGGCTCGACCCCCAACTCGTCGACCAGAATCCGCCGAGCGCGAGCGTAGACGGCCAGCGCCTCGGCCTGCCGGCCCTGCCAGTAAAGCGCGGTCATCAACAGCTCGACCCCGCGTTCTCGGAGTGGGTGTCGGCCACCAACGCGGTCAGCTCGCCCACTGCGTCCCCGCAGTTCCCACCGCGTAACCGCAGGTCAAGCAGGTCCTCACGGGCCGCCACCCGCTGTTCGCTCAGCCGCGAGCGCTGCTGTTCGGCGAACGGACCGGGCAGTCCGGCGAGCGCCTCACCACGCCACAGCGTCAACGCGCTGGTCAACAGCCGCTCGGCCCGCTCCGGATCGCCGTCCCGGCGGCACCGGGACGCCTGCGCGACCTGGTCGGTGAACTGCCCGGAGTCGACCGCGGCCGGCGACACCCGCAACACGTACCCGCCGGCCGTCCGCCCCAGCAGCTCCCCCCCGCACCGGCCGCCGCCAGCGCTTTGCGGAGCCGGTAGACGTACGCCGGCACGACCTTGTCGCCGATCGCCGGCGGCCGGTCTCCCCACCCGGCCCGCAGCAGTTCGGCGGCGGACACCGGCGAGCCGGCCCGCATCGCGAGCACCGCCAGCACGGCCTGCTGACGGGCCGGTCCGACATCCACCGCCGTCCCGTCACATCGCGCGCGGACCGGACCGAGCACTTCAAAACGCGTATCACCTGCCATATCGGGCATCGTGCTGACTTCGGCCGGGACGGGTCCCCAACGACATGGCCGAATGTGACGGAACGGCAAAGAACGCGTTCTTTGTTACGGCTGGCGCTGCTTTTCCGATAAGTCATCGAGATTCCCAGCCCAGCGGACCACCGACCCGCGGAGGTACGGATGAAGACCCTTTCGCTGCTGATCGCCCTCACCACGGCATTGGGCCCCTCGCCCGCTCACGTGCCGGCTAATGACTACGTCCAGCAGGTCGTGGATCTGACCAACCAGAACAGGCAACAGCACGGCTGCGGCAACCTGGCGCTGAACGCCCAGCTGACCACGGCCGCCCAGGGCCACAGCGATGACATGGCCACCAACAACTACTTCGACCACGACAGCCCGGACGGCCGCGATCCCGGCCAACGGATCTCCGACGCCGGCTACGACTGGGACGCATGGGCCGAAAACATCGCCGCTGGTTACGACACACCCACGGCAGTGGTCGACAGCTGGATGCAGAGCGCCGGTCACCGGGCGAACATCCTGAACTGCTCCCTGCACGACATCGGCGTCGGCTACACGGTCGCCAACAACGCGGACTACCCGAACTACTGGACGCAGGATTTCGGCAGTCAGTAGCCGCTTGTGACATTTGGTCGGGTACGGCGTTTATCAGCGCGTCAGATGTATGCCGTGCAGAAGGAGCAGAATGTGACTGTCACTGATCGTCGATATCGGCTGCCGGCGGCTCTTGGCGCGGCTGTCGCCATGGTCGCCACCGCCGCGGCCATCCCCATCGCCACCAGCGCGTACGCCGACTCGACGAACCTCGCGACCAACCCGGTGCTGGCGAGCAGCGCAGACGGCTGGGGTGCGCTGGGCGACGGCAGCGGCAAACGGGTGGCCATCACCGGGCACCCCACTGCTTCGTACGCGTACCAAGTGAAATCAGCTCCGGCGACGCCGGCATCTACATGCCGCAACTGTCGGTCACCGGCGGCTCGACGTACACGATCTCGGTGGACGCCAACCTCGCCGGCAAGGCGAACATCCAGATGGACTGGTACGGCGAAGATGGCTACATCAGCTCCACCTACGGCCCGGCGATCACCGCAAAAGCGGGTTCCTGGACCAAAATCCGGGCCACCCTGAAAGCGCCGGCCGGCGCCACCAACTCGCACCCGTTGGAGACGGTCTCGAACGGCAGCGGCACCTGGCAGTCGACCGCCGCCGACTATGAGGCCGGCGGCGGATCGAATCTCCTCCTCACCGCCACCGTCGTCGCCGCCGCCCTCCTCACCCCCGCCTTCGTCACCGCCGCCCTCCTCACCACCGCCTGGGGACGGCAGCACCGCGGCTGGCAATTTCCACTGGGGCACACCGCTGCCGGCCTCCGACGAGTTCAACTACACCGGCACGCCCGACTCCGCCAAGTGGGGCGTCTACGGTGGCGACGGCTGCGTGCCAGGTCATGACGGCAACGGCCGCAGGTGCGGGAACGCCAACTACGTCAACGGCAGCTACCTGCGACAGACCGGCAGTTCCAACGGCGACACCGCCGGAATGGCCTCCAACCTCGGCCAGAAGTACGGCCGCTGGGAGGTCAGGTCCCGCATCCAGGCCGCGCCCGGCGCGAACGGCAACGCCTACCACCCCGTCCTGATTACGTGGCCGGACTCGGACGCCTGGCCGTCGGGCGGCGAATACGACTACTTCGAGGTCAACGTCGGCGATGACGCCGGCACCGCGTTCATGCACCACCCGACCCAATCCGGTGTCGTACAGGACGAATACCACTCCGGTTCGCTGGACCTTTCGCAGTGGCACAACTACGGCTTCGAATGGTCGCCCAACGGCCTGACCGGCTACATCGACGGCCAGCAGTGGTTCCACGACACCGACCCGGACGTGCAGGCACCCGGCCCGATGCACCAGACGATCCAGCTGGACAACTTCTTCGGTGACGGTATGCAGCAGGCCTATTTCGACGTGGACTGGGCCCGGGTCTACTCGATCAGCTAGGCATTTCTCGGCTCGTACTCGCTCGCCGAGTGGCGCTGTTGTGTGGTGTCCCTCGACGAGCGGGGCGGGGCTCGGCAGGTCGAACGTCGCGTTGGGTCGTCAAGTTGGGACGGGGGAGAACGGGTCAGGCGGGTGCTGCGGAGGCACCGAACTTGCGTACGGCGTTGAGCGTCTCAGCAAACTGCTGTGGCTGCTTCTTGCTGTCGAACTGAGTGTCGTCGTCGAAGTTCCAGGCGAACAAACCCTGCGCCGTAACGGTTTTCAGGAACGACGGGGTCATCATGGTGTTCAGGTCGCTGTCAAAGTTGGGGATTGAGCCGTCCGGCGCGAACCTGCACACCATGACCGGACCGAACCGACCCAGATACCTGGTCATCGTGGTGACACTGTCGATGTTGCCGTCATGCTCGAAAGCGCTGAAGGTTGAAAGTCCGACTGCTTCAGCACGTCGGAGAAATAGTTCACGAGCACGAGGTTTTTACCTTGGTTGGTGTCACCGCCCTCGAGCAGCCAGCCGTCAAGATCCAGACCGACCCGTGAGTTCGGTGCGTAGGCATGAAAAATCCGGATGGCCTGCAGGTAGCGCACCTTGAGCGCCTGGGCATAGGCCGTCGTGGCGGGACTGTCATAGACACCTTCGCCACAGAGGTGTTTGTCAACGCCGTTGAACATGGAGACAAAGAGCGGCGGACCGTCCTTCTTTCCGGCGAAACCCATCGCGAGCGTACGCATGTCCGGAAGGAAATCGTCGGACAGCGGATATCTGAACCCGCAGAAGCTGCCCTGCTTGTCGCTGAACGGCAAGGGCTCGTCCTGATTGGGATGTGGGCTGTCGACCATGAGATGAATCGCCTTGCCGGCGGCATAGGTCTTCGGAATCTCGTTCTTCGACCAGCCTGGGAGGACCTGGGCCAGCATCGACCGCTCGTAGTAATACTGCGTGACCATGCCAAGTGGCGCCTGCTGGTAAAGCGGGCTTTTTTGATGTGTCGTCGACACCGTTGGACATGCCGAAGATCAGATGGCCCGGCGGTGGCATGGTGATCGGTCGCTTCTGGATCGGGTCGGTGGAATTCACCAACTGCATCAGTTTCTGGTCCGGCGTGGGCTGCGGCCAGAACGCGTACGCACCGCCAGCGACCAAAAGGACGAAGACAATGCAGGCCGCGATGACCAGATTCCGGCGACCCGGCCACTGCCGTTTGACCGGCGGCGAAACGACGGCGGGAGGTGACATGCGTACGTCGTCGCCGGCCTCGCGGTCGGCGTCCAGCAGCTGGTTGTAAAGCCTGCGCGGGCCCGGGCCTGGCTCCGTGCCGAGCTCGCTGGCAAGGCCGGTGCGCAGTTCGTGGTACGTCCTCAGTGCCTCAGCGGGCCGGCCGGCCTGGATCAGCGCCCGCATCAGCCGCTCCCAGCTCGCCTCCCCCAGCAGCGAGTCGGCCGAGGCCAGCGGGCGCAGCAACGCGATCGCCTCATCGGCCCGCCCGTCGGCCAGCAACGCGTCGGCCCGGCAGTCCGCGGCCGAGTGCCGCAGCTCGGCGAGCCGGACCCGCTCGATCTCGGCGGCATGGCCGGACAGCGACTCGAAGGGCTCGCCACGCCAGAGCCGCAGGGCCGCCGCCGCCCGGTCGGCGGCGAGCCCCGCCTCGCCGTCCGCGAGCGTCGTTCGAGCCGCCGCGATCAGGTCTTCAAAAGTGGTGACGTCCAGTTCGTCCCGACTGACCACCAATCGGTAGCTGCCCTTACGGCTGTCGATCCGCTGCTGCTCCCCCACCGCGGGCAGCAACTGCCGAAGCAGATGCACATAAGTCTTCAGATTTCCGCGCGCCGAAGCCGGCGCCCCCTCCGGCCACAGCGCCTCGGTCAACTCGGCGGTGGAGACCCACCGGTTCGGTTGCAAGGCGAGCGCGGCCAGCAGCCGCTGCGGCTTCTCGGCGGTCATCTCGACCGCGCATTCGCCGCCCAGTTGTAGTGGTCCAAGGGCCAGCACCAGAAAATCCGCGCCCACTTCGATCTCCGCCGTCATGCTGCCCCGTCGTCCACCGATCGAAAAGTCCTGCATGCATCGTACGCAAGTTCACTACATATACCGGATTATCGCTGGATTCCAACGGTGGCTATTGCGGTACTTGCGCGGTTCATTCGCAGGTCTGGGCGATGGTGAACCCCGCACGTACCAACTCAAAGCACCGTGATCGGACATCGATTTCCCACCGACCGGTCAGGAGATGCCTCGGTGACCACACTCGACACGACCGATTGGCCGCCGTTTGAGATCACGTACCGGCGGCACGCCCCGCGCGTCTACCGGTTCTGCCTGTCCCGAGTGACCGATCCAGACGCGGCCGAGGAGCTGACGGCGGACACTTTCGCCCATGCGTACGCGGCCTACTCCCGCTTCAGCGGCGACGAGGAAGGCATCTGGCCGCCGTGGTTGTTGCGGATAGCCCGGAACGCGGTGATCGACCACCATCGGCGGCGCGGCCGACGGCGTGCGATCGCTGATCGCTACCTGGCGCCGACCGGAACCGATCTGGTGGACCCCGTCTCGGTGGAGCGACGGGTGATCGCCCGCGACGACCTTCGTACGCTCGGGCGCTGCCTCGCCCGGCTGGCCGACCGCGACCGGCAGCTCATCGGGCTGCGGGTCGGCGGCGCCGGCGCCGCCGAGATCGGCCGCGTGCTGGGAATGTCACCGCACGCGGCCACCGTCGCCACTGGGCGAGCGCTCGCCCGGCTGCGACATGACTTCGACGGACTCAGCTAGAGCGCCTCGGCCCGCTGGTAGAGATCACGGGTCTCGTGGTCGAAGTAGACGCTGTAGTTGTGTACGGCACCGCCGCCCTCTTCGTACCCGCCAGTCAGGCCGATAACGTTTTTTGCTCCCCTGTACGGTCCACGGGCTGCCGCTGGTGCCGCCCGGCGGTTCGTGCAGTCGAACTGCACAAACCACTGCTGCACCTTGCCGCCGGTCGTGCTGCCCGAGCAGATCCGCGGCTTCGCGCCGTTGGCCGGGTAGCCGACCAGGTCGATCTTCTTGGGCAGTCCCGTGTCGAAAGAGAGGTTCAGTGCGCCCGTACGATCCTGCACGCTCTTCCCACCTGACGGCGTCAAGACGATGAAGGCGTAGTCGTACGCGGGGTCGCGGTTGGTGATCCACCCCTGGTTGACCAGCATCTTCACGCCCCGCCCGTAGGCGTACCAGCTGCCGTACGTGCTGCTCGGGCCGCCGTTGTAACCGGGAAAGAAGGCCAGGTACTTCCGCCAGCCGCTGCCGCTGTCGTAGACGCAGTGCGCGGCGGTCATGATCAGGTTGTGGTGGGGGCTGTTGACCACGCTCGCGGTGCAGTTGTGGGTCTGCGGGCTGTGGTCGGTGCCGTTCGTGGTGAGCAGTGCGCCGACCGTCGGCCAGCCGCCGAAGTCGTGAGCCGAGGGCACGCTCTGCGGCGCGCTGGCCGCTGGCGCGGCCACCCCGACCAAAGCTGCCCCGACCAGAGCCGCCGCGGTTACCGCGACGAGAGCCAAGCGAATCCGTGTCATCCGGTCAGCCGACCACGGCCACATACAAAAACCCGCATAGTCCGCTGTCGCGGCTACCGAGAGCGACCTTGACGGCCGGGGCGCTCGGGCCGCACATTGGACCAATGACGAGCCGCGTAGAGATCAGCCACGACAGGTCCAAAACCGGCTCCGACTTCCTCCAGCTCACCCTCGGGGACGCGCCGCCGGGCGGCCTGTCCGACTGGCTGGCCGAGCAGTTGCGGCACGCCATCTCGGACGGCCGGATCCCGGTCGGCGGCCGCCTCCCGGCCACCCGGGTCCTGGCCGCCGAACTCAGTGTCTCCAGAGGAGTGGTCACCGAGGCGTACCAGCGGCTCACCGAGGACGGTCACATCGCTGGCCGAGGACGTGCCGGCACCGTTGTGGTGGGCCGCTCCGATCGCCACCGAGATCTCCCAGCCAGCACCAAAAACCGGCCAGACCACGCTCTTCGACGGCCATCCACGCAACGACGTCTGGGATGTCGTACGAGCAGCCCCGGCCGCTATCGACCTGCTGCCGGGAAGACCCGATCTGGCGGCCTTCCCCCGCGCGCCGCCTGGCTGCGGGCCGAGCGGGCGGTGCTGGACGGGCTGTCGGCGGCGGATCTCGGCTACGGGGATCCGCGCGGGACGCCGGCGCTGCGGACCGAGGTGACGCACTGGCTGGCGCGTACGCGCGGAATTCGTACCGATCCGGACGAGGTGATCGTGGTCGCCGGAGTCGCGCAGTCGTTGTCGCTGCTCGGGCAGGTGCTCGGACGGCACGGAATTTCCGCGGTGGCAATGGAAGATCCGGGGTCACTCGGCACCCGGCAGCACCTGCGGTACGCCGGCCTGGCTACCCCGCCGGTACGGGTGGACGCCGGCGGGCTGCGCGTCGATGACCTGCGGGCGAACGGCGCTCAGGTCGTGTTGGTGACGCCCGCCCACCAGTTTTCCGGCCGGAGTGGTGCTCGACGGGCAACGCCGGCGGGAGCTGATGGGGTGGGCCAGCGACGGCGGAATGATCATCGAGGACGACTACGACGCCGAGCACCGCTACGACCGTCCGCCGGTGCCAGCATTGCGGTCGATGCTCGCTGAGCAGGTCTGTTACACCGCCAGCGTCTCCAAACTGCTGGCTCCCGCGCTGCGCATGGGCTGGCTGCTCGTACCGTCGCGTTATCAGGACGAGTTCGTCGAGGCGAAGCGGTGCGCGGACCTCGGCAACCCGGTGCTGTCGCAACTGGTGTTGGCGCAGTTGATGAAGTCTGGCGAGGTCGAGCGGCAGCTGCGCTTTCTGCGTAAGCGTCACCGGCGCCGCCGGGACGCGATGATGGATGCCATTCGTACGCACCTGCCCACCGCGGTCGTGCACGGCGCCGCGGCCGGCCTGCACCTGATGATCACGTTCGAACACGACCTCCCCGACGACGCGCTCGCCGCCGCGACACTGGCGAAAGGCAAGGTGCAGCCGCTGTGCTGGCACGCAACTTCCCGGCCCGCCCGCGGTGCTGGGCTACACGCTGCGCATGCCTGACCGACGACGTTCGCCGCGCCGCCCGCGACGACGCGCTCGCCGCCGCGAAAGGCGTGAAGCGTGCACGCCGCTGTGCTGCGCACTGGCGGCAACGTTCAGCCGGTGCCGCACCGGCAACTTCCCGGCCCGCCCGGTTTGGTGCTGGGCTACGCGGCGAACGCGCCGAGTGTCATCGCCCAAGGCATCGCGCATCGCGATCTCGGCAGGGCACTCAACGATCTGGCGTGACGATCCCGTAATCGTGGATTTTGCGGTAAAGCGTGGCCCTGGACATGCCCAGCAACTGGGCCGCGCGCACCTTGTTGCCGCCGGCGTCGTCGAGACTGTCGACAATCGCGTCTCGCTCGATCGACTCCAGCCTGTTCAGCTGCCGCCCAGTGACCGTGCGGTATTCGGTCGGCAGGTCGCTGGGCCGGATCAGCCCGGTCCGGCGATGCTGCGCGACCTGCTTGAGCACGTGATAAAGCTCGGTGACGTTGCCGCTCCAAGTGGCCCGCATCAACAGGTGCACCGCCGGCGAAGAACACCGCAGCTGACCGCCCTGCGACAGCTTGCTGAGGAACAACGGGATCAGCTCGCCCATGTCCTCGGGGTGCCGGCGCAGCGGCGGAACTTCGATCGTACGAGGGAAAAACGCGATCAGGTCGGTCAGGTCCGGCGCGGCTCCCGCGCCCTCGGTCAGGGTGACCGCGACCCACGGCGGCTGCCGGCCGGCCGCTCGTACTTCCCGTAGGACCTCAACCAACGCGGTCAAGGCGCCCTTGCGCAGCCGGTCGACGTGCCGGATGACCAGCGCGTCCACCGGATCTTCCAGCAAATCCCGACGAAGATCGGCCGGCCAGCCCGACTCCGGCACGGCCGCCGCGTCCAGCGTGTGCAGCCGCCCGGTCGGATTACGCCGCTGGTGTACGCACTTGGCGAGGGTGTTCTTACCGACCCCCGACTCCCCCGACAACACCACCCATTCACCGCGGCCGTAAGTCGCGTCGACGTCGTGACAGCACCGCAGCCACACCGGCGCCGAGCCCACCACTCCGGGCAGGAACATCGGCAGCGCCACGGTGGTGGCCGGTCGGTCCGCTCCTCGTCGCTTTCCACCAGCGTCACGGATACGACCGCGCCGGCGGACTCGCCGTACCGCGGCCCCGGCACCTGCCGGCACTGCAGCCGGACCTTGCCGCCGGCCGGCAGCGTGACCAGCGCGCGGACGCCGGCCGGCGGTCCACCATCACCTGCGAGGCCTGGCCGACCAGCAGCGCCTGATCGGCCGGCGCGAGCAGCCGGCGGGCGGCGTCGTTGGCCATCACGACGTCTTCGTTGAAGGCCATCACAATTCCGGTCGTACGGCGGCAGGTGCGCAGGTATGCCTCGAAAAGCGCGAGTTCGCGGGTGTTACTGCGGACCGCCTGGCGGATCTGCTCGGCGGTCGTCTTGGCCAACGCCACCATCAACGGCCCGGCGTCCTTGCTCCAGCAGGTCAGATCGACCGCGCCCATCACCTTGCCGGAGATCGGGTGATGGATCGGCGCGCCCGCGCAGGCCAGGTTTTCCAGGTTTTCGGCATAATGCTCATGCCCGAAGACGTGCGTCGGCCGACCGTCCTCCAGGGCCGTGCCAATGCCGTTGGTGCCGACAAACCGTTCCCCGTAACTGAAACCGGGCACCAGCTCGACCCTTTCCAGGTGCCGGTGCAAGTCGATGTCGCCGGTTCGCTGGGTCAGCACGATGCCGGTCTGGTCGGTCAGGATGATGCTGATCGGCTGGTCGCTGAGCTGCTCGGCGAGCCGTTCCAACACCGGCTCGGCGGCCCGGACGAGCGGGGTGTCCATGTCCTTGTCCCGTACGTACGGGATAGCGATCCGGTCCGCCGGCACCCGCAGGTTCAGGGATCGCGACCACGAAGCCAAAATGGGCCGGCGGACCTTGTCCGACTCGACGTGCTCGGAGGTCAGGAAGTCGATCCGGGCGCGGGCCAACTGCGGATCGTCGGGCGAGACCCGCGTAGCCGGTGCCATCACCAGCGGTCGCACGTTGCGTGCGTCATCCACGTAGACCTCCTACCGCTGCCCGCGAGCGGCCGACCGCGGGCACCGCAGGGTGTGTCCTGGGCCACAGCTTAGGGGCGCCGGCCCCCCGGTGGTGTCTCAAATTGAGACATCTGCCGGACTGGCCCGGTTGTGTCATGGGGCTGGGAGGTGCCCATGTCTTCGACCCAACCGTCCGAACAAATCACCGAACTGGCCCCGGAAGAGACGTACAACCCCTGGACCGTCGTGAACGTCGTGTTCCACCACCTTGTCGACAAGGGCCTGCATCCGGTGCTCGGCGGCACCGGCAATCCGGGCGAGCCGGCCACCGCCTTACTGCGGGCGATGGGCATCACGCCGACCGTCGAAGGAGATGCGCGCACCTCCCAGAACATCCGCAACCAACTGGCTGATCTTCGTACCAGGATGCTTCCGCAACAGCTGGACGAACCGTAATCACACGCATGCACACTGTCTCATATTGAGACCCGACAAGGGTCACACCCGCGATGTAATTCGCTGCGTAGGGGCATTGCCTTCGGCCCCACCGTGCGGGCGGGCCGGCCAACCGACGGTGTCGAGGGCAGTGCCGACGGGAGATCAAGCTGGGTCGCCGATGCGGTGGCGTACACCGACTTGACTGCCAAGCCGATGCAAGGCGCCGCCGGGATCGGCGGGTAAGGAGTGATCATGAGCCGCCAGAGTGTGGCGAGAGCCCACCAGAAAATCCAGGAGCTGTCCTGGGAGCCGGCCTACCACGAGCCGGTGTCGCACTACGGCACGGACTACACCTTCCAGAAGGCGAAGAAAAAGGACCCACTGAAGCAGGTGTTGCGGTCCTACTTCCCCATGCAGGAAGAAAAAGACCATCGCGTCTACGGCGCCGAGGACGGCGCGATCCGCGGCAACATGTTCCGGCAGGTGCAGGAACGCTGGCTGGAATGGCAGAAGCTGTTCCTTTCCATCATCCCGTTGCCGGAAATCTCGGCGGCACGGGCGATGCCGCTGCTGTTCCGTACGGTTCCCAACCCGGAACTGCACAACGGCCAGGCCATCCAGATGATCGACGAAGTCCGGCACTCGACGATCCAACAGAACCTCAAGCGCCTGTACATGAACAACTACATCGACCCGGCGGGCTTCAACAGCAGCCTCCGCAATTTCCAGTCCGACTACTGCTGCGGCACCATTGGCCGTCAGTTCGCCGAAGGTTTCATCACCGGTGACGCGATCACCGCGGCGAGCATCTACCTGACGATCGTGGCCGAGACCGCGTTCACCAACACGCTTTTCGTCGCTATGCCGGCAGAAGCCGCCGCCAACGGCGACTACCTGCTGCCGACCGTCTTCCACTCGGTGCAGTCGGACGAGTCCCGGCACATCAGCAACGGGTACGCGACCCTGCTGATGGCTTTGTCGGACGAGACCAACCACCAACTGCTGGCCCGCGACCTTCGGTACGCGTGGTGGAACAACCACCGCGTGGTGGACGCCGCCATCGGTACGTTCATCGAGTACGGCACCAAGGACCGCCGCAAGGATCGGGAAAGCTACGCGGAAATGTGGCGTCGGTGGATTTACGACGACTACTACCGCAGCTATCTCGTACCACTGGAGAAGTACGGCCTGGAAATTCCGCACGACCTCATTGAGGAAGCCTGGAACCAGATCTGGAACAAGGGCTATGTGCACGAGGTCGCGCAGTTCTTCGCCACCGGGTGGCTCGCCAACTACTGGCGGATCGACGCGATGACGGACAAGGACTTCGAGTGGTTCGAGTACAAATACCCGGGCTGGTACGACCGTTATGGCAAGTGGTGGGAAAACTACAACCGGCTCGCCACCCCGAACGGTCACAACCCGATCGTGTTCGAGGACGTTGACTACGTCTACCCGCACCGCTGCTGGACCTGCATGGTCCCGTGCCTGGTGCGCGCGAGGACATGGTGGTCGACAAGGTCGACGGCCAGTGGCGGACCTACTGCCACCAGGAATGCCGGTGGACCGACGCGGTCGCGTTCCGGCCGACGTACCAGGGCCGACAGACCCCGAACATGGGCAAGCTGATCGGCGCCCGTGAATGGGAAACCCTTTACCACGGCTGGAACTGGGCCGATGTGGTGAAGGACATGGGCTTCGTACGGGACGACGGCAACACGATGGTCGCGCAACCGCATCTGAACCTTGACCCGAAGAAGATGTGGACGCTGGACCACCTGCGCCGCTGCCCGCCGCTGGCTTTCCCCGAACGTCATTCTCAACGAGATGAACGACGACGAGCGCGCCGCTTTCGTCGCCGACTACAACAAGCAGGGCCCCGCCGGCCGACCGGCGCCGGCCGCCTCCTGAGCCAGCTTCGGTGGGTACGGCCCGCCCCCTTCCCGGGCCGTACCCACGCTGGTGCCGACCGACACCGAAGAAAGGCAGGCGATGGGCGAAAAAAACACCACGTGCGTTTCGAGCCGGTCGGGATCGAGATCGAGGTTGACGAGGACAAGACGATCCTGCGGGCCGCCGCCGAACAGGGAATCATGCTGATGCATGGCTGCAAAGAGGGCCAGTGCGCGGCATGCAAGTCCTTCCTGCTGGACGGCGACGACGTCGAACACGACCGTTATTCCACGTTCGCGCTGCCTGACTACGAAAAGGAAGAGGGCTTCACACTTCTGTGCCGGGCGCACGCGTACGAGGACCTGACCATCGAACTTCTCAACTACGACGAGGAAATGATCAAGTCCGGGCTGCCGATCCAGGAAGCCGCGGTCGAGGTGATCTCCAAGGAGTACGTGACTCACGACCTCGTTCACCTGGTGGTGAAGCTGCTCGACCCCACGTCGTCGTTGAAGTTCTTTCCAGGCCAGTACGTGGATTTCGCCGTCCCCGACCGGCAGGCCACCCGATCTTTCTCGATGGCGAACACCCCCGGGCGGAACGAGGGCCTGCTGGAGTTCGTGATCAAGATCTATCCAGACGGACTTTTTTCGACGTTTCTGCATGAAGAGGTCGCGATCGGTGACCGGCTCGACATCACCGGCCCGTTCGGGGTTTTCACGCTCCGGGACGCTCCACAGTCGGATCTGCTGTTCCTGGGCGGCGGAGCCGGAATGGCACCCATTCTTTCGTTGCTGCGGTCAATGGCTGAGCGCGGCATCGAACGGAAGGCGACTTTCTATTACGGCGCCCGCCGGCGCAAGGACCTCTGTTTCGAGAAGGAGCTTTCCGCGCTGGCGGACATCCTGCCGTCGTTCCGGTACGTACCAGCCTTGTCCGAACCGGACGAGAACGACGGCTGGGACGGCGAGACCGGCCTGATCACCGATGTGGTGCGACGGCTGGAAAACGATCTGGGCAGAGCCGACGCGTACGTGTGCGGCCCGCCCCCGATGGTTGAGGCGGCACTAGAACTGCTGCCGACTCTCGGGGTGGCCGACAAGCGGATCTTCTATGACAAGTTCACCACGACCGGCGACGCGGACGAACAGTAAGGAAAACAAATGACTACCACTCCAGAACAAACGACAGAACGCAGCGTCCCCAAGCCAGTGTTCACCGACGCGGAGGCGGGTGCCAAGGTTTTCCCGGACTCCGATGCGCGCCGCTACAACTACTTCACCCCGCAGAAGCGCAAGCAGAGCCACTACGAGGACGTGACTGTCGAGGTGCAGCCCGACCCTCGGCACTACCTGTCGCAGGGCTGGCTGTACGGCTTCGCCGACGGCAAGGGCGGATATCCACTGGAGTGGACGGCTTTGAAGGCGTGGGGCTCGGACCGCCCGGTGCCCGAACGCGGACCTGGCACCGGCGGCACCGGTTACCCGTGGCCGGCGCTGGGCTGGCACGAGTTCCGGGATCCCAACGAGGAATGGGAACTGACCCTCTATCGCTACAACTCCAATGTCGTACGGCAGTTGAACCAGAACATCGAGGCTGCCAAGCAGTCCAAGGCTTTCGAGCAGTGGAACCCGAACTGGGTCAGCTTCGTTTCCCAGCACGTCGGCGCGTGGATGCACATCGACCACGGCCTCGGCCTTTACCTGTACGCGAACGCCAACCGGCGGGCCCCGACGAACATGCACAACAACGCGATTTCGGTGAACAGCATGCACCGGATCCGGGCGGCCCAGGACCTGGCCCTTTACAACCTCACGCTCAGCGAGGAAATCGAAGGCTCGACGGCACCGCGCACGTCGAGACCTGGAATTCGGATCCGGCATGGCAGGGCGTACGCGACACCGCAGAGCAGCTGACCGGCATCTGGGACTGGTGTGAGGCGATTTTTTCGCGTCGAACATCATTTTCGAGCCGTTGGTGGGCGAACTGTTCCGCAGCAACCTGGTCCAGCAGGCCGCTCCGTCCAACGGCGACTTCATCACGCCGACGCTGATCGGCGCGGAGGAATACGACTTCGCCGAACGGGACCTGCGCTACACCAAGGCGATGTTCCGGCTGCTGGTGGACGACAAGGAGTTCGCCAAGGAAAACAAGGCCATCATGGGCCAGTGGCTGGCGACCTGGGTGCCCCGCTGCATTTCCGCGGCCCGCACGCTGCAACCGCTGTGGTCGCAGCCCGACGCCAAGCCCCCGCGCTTCGAGGACGGCCTGGACCGTGCGAAGAGCCGTTTCAGCGGCATTTTGTCCGACCTCGATCTGCAGGCACCGAAGGAGCTGGGCCAGTGACCACGTTCAAGTTTTCCGAGAGTGCGTACAAGGTCGACAACACCGCGTCCAACATGTGCGGCTTCACACTGATGAACAACCAGGTCGGCGCGCTGATCGCCCAGGTGATGTCCACAAAGGACAACGTCACGGTGACGCCACTACCGTCGATGATCCGGGTCGACGCCAAGGGCCGGGTGGACCTGGTTTACGCCGAGGTCGACGAAGCCGCCGGCGAGGAGCACGGCTGGTTCGACGCCGCCGAGTTCGAGGAGAGCATGTCGACGCACTACGGCCGGATGATCCACGAGGACGACCGGACCATCATGTTCGCGAACCCGGAGGACGCCGCGGAGTTCATCGACTTCGACCTGGTTGCACGGTCATAGCAGACCGCATTCGATCCAGCCCTGGGAGGAAATCCAAGTGTATGAGAAAGATGGAGAGAAATACTTCGTCGTTGACGGCCACACCCATTTCTGGGACGCGAGTCCGGCGAACTGGGTCAAGGGCCAAGAGCAGTACGCCAAGGGCTGGATCGAGTGTTTCCATGCGTACCAAGGCTTAGGGCCGGCCGAGACGCACTGGTCGATCGAGGATTTCCAGAAGTACACCGAAGAACGCATGATGAAGGACCTGTTCGAGGATGGACACGTCGACGTCGCGATCTTCCAGCCGACCAACCTGCGGCAGTGGTATTCGGAAGGTTTCAACACCACCGAGACCAACGGCGCACTGGCCGAGAAACATCCCGGCAAGTTCCTGGTGAACTCCAACTTCGACCCGCGTGACGGCGACGACGGACTCAAGGGCCTGCAGGAGCGAGTCGAGCGCTGGGGCAGCAAGGGCGTCAAGCTCTACACCGCGGAGTGGAAAGGTGACTCCCGCGGTTGGAGCCTGAAAAGTCCGGAGGCGGCGAAATACCTGGAAAAATGCCAGGAACTGGGCATCAAGAACGTGCATGTCCACAAAGGGCCGACGATCTGGCCACTGGACAAGGACGCCTTCGACGTGTCCGACGTCGACCACGCCGCGACAAACTTCCCAGAGCTGAACTTCATCGTCGAGCATGTCGGCCTGCCGCGCATCGAGGACTTCTGTTTCATGGCAACGCAGGAGCCGAACGTCTACGCCGGCCTGTCGGTCGTGGTCGGTGGCCTGATGCACGCCCGGCCGAACTTCTTCGCCAAGGTGATGGGCGAGCTGATGTTCTGGCTCGGCGAGGACAAAATGCTCTTCGGTGCGGACTATGCCATCTGGGAGCCCAAATGGCAGGTCGAGGGCTTCGTGGACTGGCAGATGCCGGACAGTGCCGAGTTCAGCGACTACTCGAAGTTCAGCACCACGGCCAAAAAGAAAATCCTCGGGCTGAACGCGGCTCGACTGTACGACATCGAGGTGCCAGCTGACTGTCAGGTCGACTCCAGCCCTGAACCGGCCGTAGGCGAGCCGGAGAGCGTACCGGCATCGTGATGGCAGCCCCCACAATGGGCGCCGGCGCCGACCAGACCACCGTCACCGCGGCGGTCTGGTCGGCGCTTGCGACGGTCCAGGATCCCGAGCTCGACGAGCCACTCACCGACCTCGGTTTCGTGTCCAGGCACGAAGTCACGGCGGACGGCACCGCGGTCGTACGACTGCGGCTGCCGACTTATTTCTGCGCGCCCAACTTCGCTTTCCTGATGGTGGCGGACGCGTACGACGCGGTCAACGCGGTTCCGGGGGTAGCTCTCGCAGACATCCAACTGGAGGACCATTTCGCTGCCGACACCATCAATTCCGGGGTCGCCGCGCGCGCCGGTTTCGTCGCATCCTTCGAGGGTGAGGCCGCCGACGAACTGGACAGCCTGCGCGCGGATTTCCTGCGCAAGGCCGTGCTCGCCGGCACCGACCGGGTCTGCCGCGCGATGGTGTCCGCTGGAGCCGACCCCAGCGAGCCTGGGCACCGCGACGCTGGGAGACGCACCGCAGGACGCGGAAACTTCGCGACTGCGGTCCCGCCGCCGTGAACTCGGTCTCCGTGCGAGAACTCCGACGCGCTGCTCGTCGATCCGGCGACCGGGACATCCGTACCCGCCGACCAACTGCGCCGGCACCTGGGCATCGCCCGGGTCACCCGGGTCAGCCAGGACGCCAACTCCGGGGTGTGCCGGGGCATGCTGCTTGCTCGCTATCCAAGTGCGACAGGAAAGGAGAACGCGGGATGAAGGCCGTACGGCTGCACACGTACCACCAGCAACCCGTCATCGAGGACGTTCCGGAGCCGACCGCAAAAGAGCCCTTCGACGTGGTGGTGAAGGTCGGCGGCGCCGGAGTGTGCCGTACTGACCTGCACATTATCGAGCAGCAGTGGGAAGAGAAGTCCGGAGTCACGCTGCCTTACACGATTGGCCACGAAAACGCCGGATGGGTGCACGAAGTTGGCTCTGCCGTGACGAATGTCGCCGTCGGCGACACCGTCATCCTGCATCCGACGCCGACTTGCGGGCTCTGCCACGCCTGCCGCGCCGGCCAGGACATGCACTGCATCAACAGCACTTTTCCTGGTATCAACGCCGATGGCGGTATGGCCGAATACCTGCTGACCTCAGCGCGCGCCTGTATCAAGCTGGATCCCAACACCCAACCCGAGGACGTGGCCGCACTCGCGGATGCCGGCATCACCGCGTACCACGCCGTACGCAAAGCCGTGCCGTTGCTCTATCCCGGCACGACCTGCGTCGTCAATGGCGCCGGTGGGCTCGGGCACATCGGCATCCAGTCCTTGACCGCCCTCACGGCCGCCAGAGTCATTGTGGTGGACCGAAACCCGGACGCCCTCACGTTGGCCGCCGAGCTCGGCGCGGACGAAACCGTGGTCGCGGACGGCAAACACGTGGCCGCCGTGCTCGACCTGACCGGCGGCGGCAACGGCGCGGAGGTTGTCCTGGACTTCGTCGCCGAACAGGGCGCCCAACAGGATGCGTTTGCGATGACCCAGCGCAACGGGTCGCATTTTGTGATTGGCTACGGGAGCAATATCGACATCCCGACGATCGACATCATTTCCACCGAGCGCAACGTGATCGGCAATCTGGTCGGTACGTACAACGACCTGGTTGAGCTGATGGTTTTGGCGCAGGCCGGAAAAGTCACCCTGCACACCAAGAAATACCCGCTCGACGCGGCACTGGACGCGCTCGCCGACCTGGCCGCGGGCAAGGTCCGCGGCCGGGCGATTCTCACCCCGTAACCCATCCGCATCGCATCCGCGAGTACGTACGAGGAGGACCAACGATGGCCAAGGAACTGCGCTTCGGCTCAGAAGCCCGAGACCTGCTTCTCGCCGGTGTCGACAAACTCGCGGACGCGGTCAAATCCACCCTGGGACCCAAGGGCCGGAACGTGATCATCGAGAAGATCACCGGCTCCCCCGTCGTCACCAACGACGGCGTCACGATCGCCCGGGAAATCCACCTCAAGAACCAGTTCGAGAACATGGGCGCGCAACTGGTGAAAGAAGCGGCGATCAAAAACAACGACGTCGTCGGTGACGGCACCACGACGGCCACCGTCATCGCGCAGGCGATCATTCGCGAAGGCATGAAGGCCATCACCATCGGCGCCAACCCGGTGCTGGTCAAGCGCGGCGTGGACATCGCCGTCGGGCAACTGGTGGCACATCTGGAAAAAGTCGCGCACTCGATCACCGAGGAGCACGAGTACGCCCGGGTGGCCGCGATTTCGGCGAATGACGACGACGCCGTCGGCGCGATTATCGCGCAGGCACTGCACACCGTTGGCGAGGACGGCATCGTCACCATTGAGGAATCACCGCGGATCGGCATGAGTGTCGACTACGTCGAGGGGTTCGAGTTCGACAACGGCTACCTGTCGCCCTATTTGGTGACCGACCCGGGCCGGCTCGAGGCGATCGTGGACGACCCGTACATCCTGATGTGCAGTGAAAAAGTCACCAAGGTCCAGGAACTGATGCCGGTCCTGGACAAGATCATGCGAGCGCCGCGGCCGCTCGTACTGATGATCGCCGAGACAGTCGAGGGCACCGCGCTGTCCATGCTCGTGCACAACCACGTCAACGGGAACTTCCAGGCAGTCGCCATCCGCGCACCCGGCTTCGGTGACCGTCGGCTACACAAACTCGAGGACCTGGCCGCGATCGTCGGCGGCAAGGTGCTGTCCCGGCAGTCCGGTTTCTCGATGGAAACCATGACACTGGAGCACCTCGGCAGGGCCCGGCAGGTACGCGTCGACTCCAACTCGACGACCATCATCGGCGGCGCCGGGTCCGCCGAGGATGTCGAATTCCGCGTCAACCAACTCCGCGCCGAGCTCGAGCGCGCGCAGTTCGGCATCGACGAAGACGTGCTCACCGAAAGGATCGGCGCCCTGACAGGGAAAGTCGGCGTCATCCGGGTGGGCGCGGCGACTCCGGCCGAGCTCAAGGAACTGCAGCACCGGGTCGAGGACGCACTGTCCGCGACCCGCGCGGCGATGGCCGAGGGCATTGTCGCCGGCGGTGGCGCCACCCTGCTGCACGCCGAAAAGGTGTTGGCGGAGCACGGTTTGAAGGGTGACCACGCGATTGGCGCGGATATCGTTCGGCGGGCGCTGAGCGAGCCGGCCTTCCTGATTGCCAGCAACGCGGGCCTGCCGGCGGCCGATATTGTCGCCCACACCCGCGGACTCGGCGACGACGAAGGTTTTGACGCCCTACACGAAACCTACGGAAACCTGATCGAGATGGGTGTCATCGACCCGCTGCGGGTGTGCCGTTCAGCGCTGCAAAATGGTGCGTCGGTGGCCGGGTTGCTGCTCACCACCAACACGCTGATCGCCGAAGAACAGACTCCGTGGGGCGGCAGCGCGGCCCTGATGACCGAGTTCGGGCCGCTGGATGAGGGCCTGCACCAGCCGTCGCCGGACGCCAGTACGCCGCAGTCGCTCGGCCTGGGGCCGTCCGTCGGCTAACGCACAACTCCACAGTGGATTGGGAGGTGGTCGTCAGTGGGCGAGCAGAACCCTGCCGTTGCCGCGGTACGGCCACGTCCCCGCGTGTCCAGGCTGCGCCCGGCCACCACCATGGTCGGGCCGGCGTTCGTCGCCGCTGTCGCGTACGTCGACCCCGGCAACTTCGCGACCAATATCAGCGCCGGCGCCCAATACGGCTACACGCTGATCTGGGTGATCATGGTCGCCAACGTGATGGCCATGCTTATCCAGTACCTGTCGGCAAAACTCGGCCTCGCCACCGGACACGACCTGGCCGAGCTGTGCCGCGAACGGCTCCCCCGTCGGGTGTCTTTCGGACTTTGGGTCCAGGCCGAACTCGTCGCCATGGCCACCGACCTGGCCGAATTCGTCGGCGCCGCGATCGGCCTGAACCTGCTCTTTGGCGTACCTATGCCGGTGGCCGGTCTTATTACCGCAGTGGTGGCTTTCGCCATCCTGGCTCTGGAACAGCGCGGCTATCGCCGATTCGAACTGGCGATCGCCGCGCTGTTCGGGGGTCTTCCTTGGTTTCGCGTACGACCTCTTCTGGGTTGGCGCCGATCCGGTCGGTGTCGTCGCCGGCCTGATCCCCAGTTTTGCCGGCCCTGACGGCGTTCTGCTGGCCGTCGGCATCATCGGCGCCACCGTCATGCCACACGCGATCTACCTGCACTCGGCCCTGACGAAAGCTCGCGGCCGCGCGCGAAGGTGAGGAAGTTCGCCGTAAACTCCTCAAATCCCTGCGCGCCGACGTCATCGTGGCCCTGGGCACCGCGAGCCTCATCAATGTCTCGATGCTCGTCCTCGCCGCCTCACTTCTGCACGCCACCGGCCTCGGCGGCGGCGCCGACCCCATCCTGCTCGCCCACGCCGACCTCGACCGCTACGGCGGCGGCGCGCGCCCTCGTCTTCGCCGTCGCGCTGCTGGCTTCCGGCGTCTCGTCCTCCAGCGTCGGCACGTACGCCGGCCAGGTCGTCATGAGAGGCTTCCTCAACCGCAGCCTGCCACTTTTCCTCCGCCAGGCGGCGTCACCATGCTGCCCGCGCTTGTCGTCCCTGCGCCTGCGACTGCCGGCGACCGACAGCCTGGTCCTTTCGCAGGTCGTCCTGTCGTTCGGGATCCCCTTCGCCCTGGTCCCGCTCGTCCTTTTGACCCGACGGCGTGACGTCATGGGCCCATTCGTCAATCGGCGCATCACGACGATCGCTGCCAGCTCCTGCGCAGCGGTCATTATCGCCCCTGAAACTACCTACCTCATTGTCGGCGTGTTCGCGTTCTAGCCGTCACTTCAGTGCGCCGCTCACCAGGTCGATCCGCCAGTAACGTTGGAGGGAAAGGAAGAGAGCGATCACCGGAACCACCGCGAGCAGAGTTCCGGTGATCACCAAGGAATAGAGCGACGCCTCGTCCGCACCATGGCGCAACATGCTGTAGAGACCAACGGTCAGCGGAAACTTGTCATCACTGGTGAGCATGACAAATGGCAGCAGGAAGTTGTTCCACACCACCACGAACTGCAGCAGAAACGTGGTCACCAGCCCAGATCGCATCAATCGCAGGCCCACGGACCAAAACAGCCGGAATTCGCTGGCCCCGTCAATCCGCCCCGCTTCCAGAAGAGAGTCAGGAATCGAGCCCATCGCGTAAATCCGGCACAGATAGATCCCGTACGGGTTGAAAAGCTGCGGCAGGATCACCCCAAGGTAGTTGTCGACCAGACCGATCTTCGACAACAGCAGATACTGCGGAATGGCCAGTACGATCTGCTGCGGCAGCAGCACACCGGCGAGAATGGCGTTGAAAATCATCTTTCGGCCGCGGAACTCATATTTCGCGATCGCGTAACCGGCGGCGGCCGAGACCGCGGTGGCCAGAATCCCGCCGACCGAGGCATAGAGCAGGCTGTTGAGCATCCAGTGCCAGAACACCCCGCCGTCGTACGACGAGAGATCACGCACGTTGGTGACGATACCTGGACCCAAAGACGGCGAGTACGTGGCACTGCTGAACAGCTGCGCCGGAGTTTTGCTGGCCGCGATGACAATCCAGAGCGCCGGTACGATGCAGTAGGCAGCGCCGATGACAAGCACCGCGGTCGGCACCAGGGCGGGTCCACGACGCCCGTTGCCAGCATTTTGCCCCGGCAGGGCGTTGGTACGCGCGGCGACCGTGACCGCCATCAGTCGTCGCCCTTTCCAGCCCGGCCGACCTGGCCTTGCACCATTCGGGCCGCTACCAAGGAAACCACCAGCGCGGCCACCGTAATCAGCGTCGAAGTGGCCGCGGCGGACGAGATGTCGGCGTTGACAAACGCGTCGGTGTAGATCTTCATCAAGGGCACCCAGTCGGACGAGATCGCATTCGACAGTGGCCGCAAGGTGTTGGGCTCATTGAAAAGTTGAAGCGCGGCCAACACCGTGAACAGGCAGCACATCGCGATGGCCGGCCGCAGCAGCGGCACCTTGACCCGCACGGCGATCTGCAGATCGGATGCGCCATCCAGCCGCGCGGCCTCGTAGATTTCCGGTGGCAGTGACCGCAGGGCGGTGTACATCACGATCATGTTGAAGCCGACCGAGCCCCAGATCGCCACGTTGGCGACGGTGAAATACACCTCGGTGACGCCGAAGTAGTTGATGACGCGGCCACCGATCGGGCTGGTGGCCGGCAGGTAGAGGAAGCCCCACAGCAGCGTCGCGATCACGCCGGGCACCGCGTACGGGAGAAAGATGGACAGTCGGGCGAACCGGGTCAGCCGGGCGCGAGGCGTGTCCAGCAGCAGAGCGAAAAGCAGGGCCAGGCCGACTGTGCAGCCGACCGTGACGATCCCGACGACGAGCATCCGGCCCAAGCTGGCCCAGAATCCGCCGTCGCTCAACGCGCCGACGTAGTTGTCCAGTCCAGCAAACATCACCGTGGTGGTCGAGCCGAGCAGACCGCCGGTCACCTTGCGGCTTTCGAAGCTGAGGATCAACGCGTAGATACCTGGTGCCACCACGAAAAGCAGGAAGAGCACGACCGCCGGCAGCACCAGCCCGTACGGCAGCAGGTGCCGGGAGTGCCGCCGGCGGGCGACTGGCGAGAGGGTGGTCACGCGACGGTGAATCCTTTCTTTTTCAGGTCCGAGACGGTCGCGCTCTGCACGGTGTCCAAAGCGGCACTGAACGGCGTAC
Organism: Fodinicola feengrottensis; assembly: GCF_010993775.1. Taxonomy (GTDB): domain Bacteria; phylum Actinomycetota; class Actinomycetes; order Mycobacteriales; family HKI-0501; genus Fodinicola; species Fodinicola feengrottensis. The sequence goes on from NZ_WOTO01000026.1 coordinate 40,992, forward strand.
CAAACTGCAGTGCCTTGCCGAAGGCATCCGTGTAGCTGCTGAAGGTGACCGTCACATTGGGCCCCCACATCGTGAAGGCGTGCGCGCCGGGTGCGGCCTGCTTGACCAGGTCGTAGTAGTTGGCCTGGTTGGGGAAGAACGCCGGCGGGCTCTTGAGAACGTCCAGCGATCGGCCCGAAGTCGCGGCTGGGTAGATGTTGATCTGCTTGATCTGCGCGGTGACAGCGGTCGGGTCGGTGTTCAACCACGAGATGAATTGCGCGGCCTGCGCCGGGTGCTGCGAGTCGGTGGTCACGGTCATCGCCGAGCCACCCCAGATGCCGGTGCTGGTGTCGCCGGCGGTCCAGGAAGGCAACGGCGCGACGGTCCACTTTCCCTTGGTGCTCGGCGCGATTCCGCCCAGCTGGGCGGGCGCCCAGGCGCCGGAAACCCAGGTCGCGAGGCTGCCATCATTCATTTGTTTGTTCCACTGCGGGGAAAAGGACGGGTTCTTCGCGACCAGCCCGTCCTGCACCAGGCCCTGCCAGTAGGCCGCGACCTTGTTCGACAGCGCGTCGTTGATGTCGACGTGCCAGGTGGTGCCGCTCAGCCTCCACCAGTTCGCGCCAGCCTGCTGGACCAGGCCGGTGAACCAGCCGGGATCCTGCGCGTCGAAGTTGGTCATCTGCACCGAAGGTGCCTTTTGGTGCAAGGTCCGCGCTTCCTGCGCGTACTGGTCCCAGGTCGTCGGTACGGCCAAGCCGTACTTCTGGAAGACATCGGTACGGTAGAACAACATCAGCGGTGCACTGTCCTGCGGGATGCCGTAGACCTTCCCGTCGAACCGGGTCGCTTTCAGGGTGGCGTCATCGAAATCCTTGACCGTCGTCTTGGTGTCGTCGGTGATGTCCCGTACGACCCCGCCGGCCACCAGCGCGGGCAGCGACTGGTATTCGACTTTCCCAATGTCCGGGCCGTTCTTGGCCTGGTGCGCGGTGATCATCTTGCTGACCAACTGGTCACCGCCGGCTGGGTTGGACACCTTCACCTGGATGGTCGGATGCGCGGCGTTCCAGAGCGCGACGACCTTGTCGATGTTCGGATCCCACGCCCACATCGTGAGCGTGACCTTCGCATCCGACGAGGCGGCACCACAGCCGCTGAGCAGCAGGGCGAGCGCGACAACGGCCCCGACCGCTGCGCCGAGTCTGGTCTTCATATCGCGGTTCCTCACAGACGGGGCCGACTTTGTACGCGGCTTAACGTAAGTGCCTAGAGACCCGCGGTCAACGGGTCACGGGTCCAGCTCGGCAGGTCCAGCGGGGTCCGCTGCAACCCGATCCACTGGCGTTGGGTGAATCCGGACATCTGGTTGTGGGCGCCGTGCCGCGCGTACGCGTCGTTGACGTGCACCTCGCCGGCCCGCAGCCGCTCGGCGACGCCGAGGCCGCGGACCAGGTCGGCGGTGAACACCGAGTTCATCAGCATCGGATAGCCGTTGGTCAGCGCGATCGCCTCCTCCTCGGAGTCGACCACGGTGATCGGGATGACCGGCCCGAAGATCTCCTCGGTGAACGCCGGCATATCCGGCGTGACGTCCATAAGGACAGTCGGCCGGTAGAACAGCCGATCGTACGTACGTACCGCCGGCGACCACCCTGGCACCCTTCGCGACCGACCGCTCGACGATGTCCTTATGGACGCGATCACGCTGCTTCGCGCTGATCAGCGGCCCAAGCTCGACCTGGCCGGACAGCGGGTCACCGACTCGCAGTGCCTCGACCCGCCGAGTCACCGCCTCGACGTAGCGATCGACCACCGCGCGATGCACGATGTGCCGGCTGGAGCTGATGCACGCCTGGCCCTGGAACTCCAGCGAAGCGACCATCGCGCAGGACGCGGTGAGGTCGATGTCGGCGTCCTCCAAGACCAGGAATGCGTTGTCTCCGCCCAATTCCACTCGTACGGGCCGAAGGTCGGCGGCGGCCGAAGCGGTGATCGCGAGGCCGACCGCACGCGAGCCGGTGAAGTCGAGCAGGTCCAGGCCGCGGTGCTCGGCGAGCGCCCAGCCGGCCTCCGGGCCGTCGCCGGTGACGACGTTGAGGACTCCACGCGGCAGGCCGACGTGGGCGGCGGCCTCGGCGAGCACCTGGCCGCCAATGATCGGTGTCAGTTCGGCCGGCTTGAGCACCACCGTGTTGCCGAAAGCCAGCGCCGGCGCCACCGCCCGCATCGCGAGGTTCATCGGGTAGTTCCACGGCGTGATCAGCCCAATCACACCCAGCGGCACCGCCCGGGACAGCGACAGCTTCCCGGCCTTGTACGGCGGCAGCACATCACCGGCGTTCTCCACCGCTTGTACGGCCGAAATCCGCAGCTGCCGGATGCTGGTCGTCACCTCGTCCTCGGCCTTCAGCCGTACGCCCCCCGGTCTCCCGCATGCTGAGGACGATGAGCTCCTCCTGGCGCGCATCCAGATAGCCGGCGAGCGCGCGGTGAGGTAGGCTGAGCGCTGCGGCGCCGACAACGCGGCCCAGCCCGGTTGGGCCGTACGAGCGGCGGCCACCGCCCGATCCACGTCCTGGGCGTCCGCCTGCGCATAGCTGCCTATTGGCTGGTCAGTGGCCTTCTCCATGACCGCGTCGACGCGCCCGGTCCGGGACGGTTGGAACGTACCGTCGATGAAAAGGGCGGCGTCAGACAGCATGGGCACTCCGCGGGCTCGGCCTTTGCTTTTGACTTAAGCTAAGTCCAAAGCAGGCAAAGGTCAACGCCCGTTCGCGACCTCTTTTACCCCGCCAGCCATCAAAAGCCGCACAACCGGCATGGTCGCGGCGCCCATCGCCACCGCCTCCGGACCCAGCTCGCCCACCACGATCCGGGGCGTTGCCCGCGAGGTAGGGCAACGCATGCCGTCGTACGGTCGCCTCGACGGCCGACAGGACCTTCGGGCCGAGCGCGAGACCCACCCATCCGGACAGCACCACGTGGTCCGGATTGAGCAGATTGACCAGGCCCGCGATGCCGATGCCCAGCACCTCGGCGGCCGTGTCCAGCGTCTGGGCGGCCGGGCCTGGCTCGACCGAGTCGGCGATCAGTTCGGCCAGCCGGGCCTCGGTGCCGGTCGCCCGGAACGCGGTGGCGCCCGGCAGCCGCAAGTAGTCGTCCAGGATCGCCTCGGCGCCGACGTACGCCTCCAGACAGCCGCGCGACCCCCGCAGCGGCACGGCCGGCCGCCGATGTTGACGACCATGTGACCCCACTCGCTGGTGGTGCTGGTGACGCCGCCGAGCGAGTCGGACTCGGTGACCAGCGCGGCTCCAACACCGACGCCAAGCAACGCGACAATGGCCCGCCGGGCGCCCTGGCCGGCGCCACGCCAGACCTCGGCCTGGCCTGGCCGAGCGTACGAGCGCAGTTGTCGAACTGCAGCGGCGCGTCCAGGTGCGGGCGCACCAGGGCGGCGAGCGGTACGCCCGACCAGCCCAGCGTCGGCGCGTACACCAACTCTGGCTGTCCAGGCACCACCGCGCCGGGCACGCCGACCCCCACTCCGAGCAGGTCGGCCGGGTCGACGCCAACCTGCCCAGTCACCTCTTTCACGCCCCTGACCAGCAGGTCTGCGATCAGTTCCGGGGCCGGTTGGGCCGTCTCCAACGGGAAGACCGCGGTGCCCACCTCGGTGAGCATGAAGTCGAAAAGCCCGATCTGGACGTGCGTCTCACCAATGTCGACGCCGGCCACGAAGCCGACATCGCCGCGTACCCGTACCAACGTCCGGGGCCGGCCACCGTCGGAGTCCACCAGCCCGGCCTCCATCACCAGCCCGTCCGCGATCAGGTCCGCGACCACGTTGCTCACCGTCGCCGAACTGAGGCCGGACGCGCCGATCAGATCCTGCCGACTCGTCGGCCCCTGCAAGTAGAGCCGGGACAGCAGCGCGGAGCGGTTGTGGCGACGCAGGTCGCGAGTCGTCTGCCGAACAGGGCGGTTCACAGCTGGAATTCTCGCAGAAGGCGCAACTGACAGTCATACGCAAGGAAGGTGACAGGACCGCGAGTTAACGTTTTCTGCAGCGCGGTCCGATCCGGCGAGCAAGATCACAATGGCATGAAACTTCGGCATATGATTTGGTACTGTTGCTTTCTGGCGGGCGGGGCAAGTCTAGCGAGAGGGTTATCGCGACTGATGCCGCGCAAAGCCTGTTCAGCCGTCGCGGACGGCACGCTCCACGGCGTGATCTCGGCCGACCCGATGCTGTCCCTGCACTGTGCGCCCGCCCCGGTGAGCAGATCGGTTTCGCTGGCCGCACTGGCGTGTTCGCCACGCGCCGTCAATCGGCTGGTCGCCGACTGCTGCGCCGACGAAGACCCACTGGACGTTCTGTTGGAATTGGTCGTACGACCAACGGCACGGGTTTCGCGCATCCTGCTCGATCGCTACGACCGGCACCTTCCCGAGGACGTCTCGGTGGAGCTCTCCGGTCACGGCCACCCCACCGGCCGGGTCTTCTTCGACCATGGGGGGACCTCACAGAGCTGGCCAAACCTGCGATCAACGTTGCTGCGGTTGGGTCAGCGAATCCCGGCGCGAACAATGTTCGCGCCGGATCAGATCCGCTGCGCCATCATTCGTACGATCGACGAGGAACTGCGTTTTCTTGGTCCGACCGCGCACACGGCCTGGGGTGGACACGCGGTCAGCCCAGAACAGGACAAGATCCTCCGGGACGTGCTGGATCACGTCGCGACCGCCGCCCGGCAAGCCCGCCGGCAGCCTGGTACGGCTCGGCCGGCCGTTGTCATCGACGGCGAGTTGGTGGCGTTGGCCGGACTGCGACGGTTCTGCTGGGAGGTGTACGACGCTGGCGGCCGGACGGTTTTCGCGTACCGAAGCGGAACGAGCGCCGTGACATTTTCCGGGCACTGACCGGTGCCGGCATTCTCGGGCCAACCGTGCTCACCCCACCGGCGTTGCGCCGGTCCGGTATCACGCCCGTGTTCACCTTCCGCCCCGCGGATGTGGCGACCTTCGAGACATCCCCCCGAAACGGGCTGACCGATCCGGCCGGACCGGCGCCGGCTCGCTCGCTGGCCGAGTTGTCCTTGGGTGAACTGCGCGATCATCGCGCGTCGGCGTCTCACGCCGTCACCCTCGATGACGAGGCTTCGCTGTTCCTTGTCTCGGTGCTGCTTGCGGCAACGGCGGCGGCCGCCCACCGGACCGCCGGCCTGGCCCGCGACCGAGCCGAAACCATCGGCGGCCAAGTGCACGAAATCCTGCTGAGCAAGCAGTTCCGCAAGGGATCGCGGGACAACTATCCGTGGTCGCTGGCTGAGCAGACGATCAAGCCGTTCGTCGACCGTGGCGAACCGATCCGGGTGATGACCTTCGGTTTTCCGGCGAAACTTGACTACAACGGGCTCAAGACCGCCGGCCCACTGCCGGATTTCGGGGAACTGGCGGCACTCGCCCGGTTCGGCGAGCTGCAGCGAGCGGTCCGACGGGTTTACCCGCCGGGCCTGCACATCATGGTGCTGTCCGACGGGAACCATTTCCGCCCCCGCCCCACCGAGCTGCTTCGCCCGTACCAGGCCAAACTCGCCGAGTTCCAGGAGCTGGTGGGCACCGATGTGCTAACCGTCCATGACCTCGACGCACTGGCGATGGACCGGCTCGGCGCCGACCCGGTCGCCGAACGACTGCGCGCGGTGGGCAGGCACGTACAAACGATCACCGCGACTCTCGACGGCATCGACGTCACGCGATCACCGTTGCGGGCACTGGAAAAGGCCGACCGAAGGCTTGCCGACGGGACCGGCTCGCCCTCACTGGCCGCGCTTTTCCGTTCCCTGGTTTACGCGGTCACCCTGCCTCCCGCACCGCGGCCGATGCGACCGCAGGACTGGGCACGCCAGCTGTACGTGGACGTGTTCGATGTGACGGATCCGGTACTGGGCAAGGAAAGAGGCCAGGTGCTGAGCAGGGCCTGGACGGACGCCATCCGGTATTTGGCGGCCATCCGAGCGGACCGCGAGGTGGCCTACGAGGAGGCGCTGGTGCCCAGGCCGTACGTCCGACTGTCCCCCCATCCGCGGCCCGGCACGGTCGGTTTCGGTTATCTGGGCGGATCCTGCATGCTGCCGTGGCACGGCGTGGGCCTGGTCGGCACCGACGGCATCGTCTCGTCCGGCCTCGCGATCTCGGCCGCCGACGCCGGATATGTGCCCGTACGATCGGCTCTGATGGGCACCGATCAGCCCTGGTTCCTCGCGCCGGTCACCGCGACCCACAAGGGAAAACTCAACCCCGCGTTGGTCGCCTCGCTCCGGTTGCGGCGGCGCTGATGGCAAACGTCGTCGTCCGGCACCTCCGTACGACCCTGGTCGCCGAGACCAGCGCCGGCCGGTTGCTCGTACTCACCTCGTTGCTCGGCAGCATCGGTCTCGGCCTCTACCAGGCCGGCAGCGCGGTCTATTTCGTACACGTCATAGGATTTTCCGGCGTCCAAGTGGGATCCGGGCTGTCCGCGGCGGGCCTGGCCGGGCTCGCGTTGGGCATCCCGATCGGCCGGCTGGCCGACCGGCTCGGGCCGCGCGAGGTCACTGTCGCGGTGTGTGTCCTCAAAGCTATCCCGCTCGCGGTTTTCCCATTGGCCGGTCACTACTGGGTTTTCCTACTGACCGCGGTGGTTTTCGGGGTCGCCGACGCCGGCTGGAATGTTGCGAACGAGGCCGTCATCGCCGGCACCATGAGTGGCTCGCACCGGGTCCGGCTGTCCGCTCAACTGCGCAGCATCTACAACATCGGGATGACAGCGGGCGCGTTGCTGGCCGGGCTGGCGGTCGCCGCCAACGTTCCGGCGGCCTATTTCGGGCTGTTCTGGGGATACGCGGTGACCACCCTCATCACCGCGGCTCTTTACCTGCGATTGCCGCATGTTCCGGGCACCGGCGCCGTCCACGCCTCCGTCCACCGGCTGGCCGCGCTGTCCGATCTCCCCTATCTGGCGGTGGCTCAGGTCAGCGGATTGGCGCTGCTGAGCGAAACCGTGCTGGAGATCGGGCTGCCGCTCTGGGTGGTCACCCAGACCACCGCACCACGGTGGCTGGTGCCTGGCCTGCTGGCCGTCAACACGGTCCTCGTGGTCATTTTCCAAGCCCGGGCGGCCCGCGGCGCCGAGACGATTCCCGGTGCGGTGCGTACGCTCCAGATCTCTTTTGTCGCCCTGATCGCCATGTGCGTGCTCGCGGCCGTCTCGGCCGCGGTGCCGGTGTGGGCCGCCGTGCTGGTCCTGGTGGCGTCCGTCGTCGCCCTCACCGGCGGCGAGATGGGCAGTTCCGCGGCCCGTTGGTGCATGCGATTTTCCTTTGCGCCAGAAGGCGACAGGGTCAGTACGGCGCGGTTTTCCGGCTCGGCCAGATTGGCCCGCGGGTCATCGGCCCGGTAGTGGTGACCGCCCTGCTGGGGCAATGCCACGCGATGGGCTGGCTGGCCCTCGCGGTGGTTTTCGGGCTGGGCCTGGTTGCTGGCCCGGCTGCTGCCCGCTGGGCACAACGCACCCGAATAGAGAAAGCAGCAATCTCATGACTATCACCGAACGGACCCTCACCGAGGTGTTTCGCCGCACCGTCATGGCCGGTGCCGACTATCCGGCGATTATCGAGGAGTCCGGCACCGCGACCTACCGCGAGCTCGACCGCGAGTCCGACGGAATCGCCGCTGCCCTGCACCACAAAGGCGTCCGGCCTGGCGAGCTGGTGTGCCTGGAAGCCTCCCGTACGAGGGCCGGTTTGGCCGCCCTGTTGGGAATTCTGAAGGCCGGCGCGGCCTATCTTCCGCTGGAGCCATCAAATCCACCGACCCGTCTGCGGGACATGGTGCGGACAGCAGCGGCGCCCGGCTCTTCGTCGGATCGGCCGTACAAGCCCAAAACTGCGGATTCGACGAGACGGACGCGATCTTCTTCGGCGCCAACCCCACGCCCATCGCCGGGCATGGTGTCGCCGGCCAGGGGTCCGACCCGGCCTACGTGATTTACACGTCCGGCTCGACCGGACGCCCGAAGGGCTGCGTTCTCACCCACGACAACGTGCTGTCCCTGGTGAAAGCGACCCTGCCGCTCGTACGCACCGACCATCAGGACCGGTGGACACTCTTTCACTCGGTGTCTTTCGACTTCTCCGTCTGGGAAATGTGGGGCGCCTGGGCGACCGGCGCCGCCCTGGTGATCGTGCCTGACACCATCGCCCGCTCCGCCGAGGACTTCCTGGCCTTCGTGGACCGGCACGGCGTCACGGTGCTCAACCAGGTGCCGTCGGTTTTCCGTGCCCTGCAAGGCGCCCATGCCGCCGCCGGACACCCGCCGCTGCCCGTACACTATCTCATCTTCGGCGGTGAGTCGGTCGATCTGCCGGTGGTACGCGACTTCCTTGAGTCCCTGCCAGCAGCGCGGCGGCCGGTCGTCATCAACATGTACGGCATCACCGAGACCACGATTTTCGCCACCTGGAAGGAAATCACCGGAGAGGTGCTGGCCGGGCCGGTTCGCTCGCCGATTGGCCGGGCGTTGGCGCATCTGCGAGTCGACGTACGCGATGACGATGGCTTGCCGGTGCCAGCCGGCGAGACCGGCGAGCTGTGGCTCAGCGGCGAGGGAGTGGCTCGCGAATACCTGAACCGGCCAGACCTCACCGCCGAGCGTTTTCCGCTTGTGGACGGTCACCGCTGCTACCGGTCCGGCGACCTGGCCCGCGAACTTCCCAGCGGTGAGCTGGAATATCTCGGCCGCGCCGACCAGCAGGTGAAGCTGCGCGGCTTCCGGGTCGAGCTCGGTGAAATAGAGGTGGTGCTACGCGACTGTGCTGACGTCGACGATGCCGGGGTCGCTGTGGTGACCAACCAGCTGGGCGTCCAACTGCTGGTCGCCTGTGTCGTTGGCGGGGGTCTGGACTTCCCAGGCCAAATAAGGAAACACGCACAGTCCCGACTCCCCCGCTACATGGTGCCCGGGCGGTATGTGGCGGTTCCCCGGCTGCCGCTGACCAGCTCGGGAAAACTTGACCGGCAGGAACTGACCCGGCTCGCGGCCGGCGACCTGCATCTCTCCGGAAGGACCGATCGATGACCTTGGACCGCTCTCAGGTAGAAAAACTGCTGGTCGCCCAGTGGTCGGAACTGCTGGACCTGGACGTGCGGGCCGACGAGAACGTGTTCGACCTCGGCGCGTACTCACTTCTCGTGGTGGACGTGGTGAAAAGGCTGCGAGATGCCGGTGTCGAGGTCAAGGCGATGGATGTTTTCGACCATCCGGCGCCGGCCGAGCTGGCCCAGCACCTGTGCGCCGACGAGCCGCAGCCGACCTCGCCCACCGATGATCTGGTTGGCCGGGTCTGGCGGGAGAGCATCGATCCGACCGATCCGGCCGGCCGCGCCGGCCGCGTTGGTGCCGATCATCGCCGACGGCACTCGTGAGCCGCTTTACTGCGTCCCGATGGGCACCGGCCACGCCCAGTTTTTCGGGACTATCGCAGAGAACTTCCGGCAGGGCCGGCCGGTCTACGGATTCCAGGACCGCGGCCGTACGGCCAAGGTCCGGCCATTCCTGTCCATCCGTGACATGGCCGCGAACTACGTTCAGGAGCTGCGCGCCTTCCAGCCGCAGGGCCCGTACCACCTTGCCGGATTCTGTTCCGGCGCGGTCGTCGCCCAGGAAATGGCCAGGATCCTCACCGAAAGCGGCGAAGACGTGCCGACGCTGGTGATGGCCGGGCCGTCCGGCGACTATCCGGAAATGGACCCCGGGCTCGGGCTCACCGAGCTGGTGGAATTTCAACTGGGCACCGTACGCAACAAACTCGGTCGGGACCTGACCGATCTGGACAGCGTCGTACGGGACTTGGCCGAGCTCCGCTGGTTCGAGGACGGCTTGCCGGCCGCCGATTTCTACCGCCGGATGGTGCTGTTCGCCGGCGCGCTTTTCGCCCAGGAGCACCACACTCCGCAGCACTACGCCGGTCCCGCGGTCGTCTGCATGTACGCCCACGAGGACGTTCGGAGCTACTGGGCGCCTCTGTTGCCGGCGGCGACCATCATGCAGGTGGCGGCGATCACCACGCTGGACCTGCTCCGCGAACCGGCGCTGGCGGCGGAGTTCAGCCGCCTGCTGGCGTGAGGCGGGCCGCGAAAATGCCGCGAATCGTTGTTGTTGTCTATGACGAAGGTGCTGTCTCGCCGGCGGAGATCGTCACCGGCTTGAAGGAGGTCGGCGAGGTCGTTTTCGCGCTGCCGCCATCGGATCACAACGACGGTATGGCACCGCTCATCGACGATCTGGCCACCTGCGTACACATCCCCGAAGAAGCCATCGACGAGGTGCGTGCCCTTAGGCCGGACGCCGTACTCACCTTCAGCGCGAGCGGCGCGTACGACTGACCGCCAACCTCACCGAAGAGCTCGATCTTCCCGGCCATTCTCCGGAAGTAGCCGCGCTGGTCACCGACAAGAGCCTGCAGCGGGCCCGGCTGGCGGCCGTCGATCCGGTGCCGTCCGCGCTGGTCGCCGGCCCGGACGACTGGGACCGGTGCGTACAGTTGGTGGGTACGCCGGCCGTCCTGAAACCCGTACGCGGACAGGGAAGCCGGGACGCGTACCCGATCGAGGACCCGCACGCGGGCGCCGATTTGGTACGCCGGCTCGCCGAACGCGGAACGCCGTTCCCGATGCAGCTCGAACATTTCCTGCGCGGCCGCGCGTCCGGACCGTTCGCGGACTACGTCTCGGTGGAGAGCACCGTCTGCGACGGCCGGATCGCACACCTCGCGATCACCGGGAAACTGCCGATGTTGCCGCCTTTCCGGGAGGTCGGTGAATTCTGGCCAGCCGTCCTGCCCGAAGCCGAGAAACCAGCGGTGCTGGACCTCACAACGGCCGCGATCCAAGCGCTGGGCGTCCGGTTCGGCATGGTGCACACCGAAATCAAGCTTACCAACGACGGGCCGCGGATCATCGAGGTGAACGGCCGGCTGGCCGGCTACCTGAACGGCATCTCGGTGCGCGCGGCCGGCCTGGATTTCGTTCGTACGGCAGCACTGGTGGCCCTCGGCGAGGACGTACGCCTGCCGCCGCCGCGGTACGACGGCGTCTTCTTCTCCTTCGCGACCCCGGCCCCGCGGCTGCGCGGCACACTGGTATCGGTGAAAGGAATCGGGGAGGTCAGCCGGCTGCCCGGGATCGTCAGCTATCGGCGGTATGTGTCGCCAGGTGGTGCCATCCATGACGGTGTGGGCACTCAGCGGCTGGACATTGTTTCCGGGCAGGCGCCCGATCATCAGGCGATGCTGGACCTGATCGACCAGGCCCGCAAAGCCCTGACCTTCACCTTCGCCACCGAGGAAGGCACGACCGTCCGCAGTGGACAGGATTTGCTGAACCACGCCGCGAAATCGACGTTTTGGTAGTGGTTATCGGCGTGTCGTCAGCGAAAACGCCGAGTTCGCGAAGGACGTCAAAGGTTCGCCAACGGGGAGCGGGGACCGTCCTGGCGGAGCTGGAGGTCTCGTCGCGACCGCCGCGGCTGCCCCGATGACAAGGCCAGACCAGAAGCCGGCCTCCGCTGTAGTTGATCGCATTACCAGTTGCACTGCATCGGTCGCCGATGCCCAACTTCGGCCGCCGGAAAACTAGGTCAGCTGCCACTCCAGCCGATATTCGCGACCTCACAGTCAAGTTCGCGGAGGCGGGAGTCGCTAAGATCCGGAACCGGTACTGACCGCGAGGGGTGGGAGACGGCGTGAGTGACGGTTCGGGGCGATTTTCCCGGTGGGCCGGAGGCGCTGAGCGCGGTGACGCGGCCCGGCTCGAGGCTTTCAGCGACGGCGTGCTGGCGATCGCCATCACGCTGCTGATCCTGGACGTGCACGTCGAACCGGAACACGGTCAGTCGTTGGCGGCCGCGTTGTTGGCGTCCTGGCCACAAATCGGTGCGTACGCGGCGAGTTTCCTGCAGATCGGGATCATGTGGGCCAACCACCACACGCTTTTCCGTACGATCGCGAGAGTCGACCAACTGCTGCTGTTGAGCAACCCTGTTCCTGCTGATTTTCGTTTCGTTCCTGCCACTGCCGACCCGACTGGTCGCCGAGCATCACCTCAACGACGCGGACGGACGTACGGCGATGCTGCTGTACGGCGGGACGCTGACCGCGTGCGCGCTGGCCTTCAACCTGATCTGGCGGCACGCCGCCCGCCGGGACCTGCTGGTTCCGGGTATCAGCGCGGCGTTCCGGCGCGATGTCGGCCGCCGCTATCTGCTGGGCCTCGCCGTATATCTCGTTTCCACCCTGTTGAGCCAGATCCACCCGTGGATCACGCTGGCCCTGACCGCGGTTATCGCGGTGTTCTTCCTGCTCGGCCCGTCTCCCCGGCAGGCGGTGGAAATACCGGCGGACTGAAGCACAGGCTAGAGGACGTACGAAATGGCGGCTTTGTCGGCGGTTTTAGAAAACTCCAACATGCCTATGGGCGGCGCCCGTGAACCGGGTGCCGCCCATACCGTCTTCTTGCGGGCTAGATAAGGCCGTGTTTGAGGGCGTACGCGACGGCGTGGGAGCGGTTGCGCAGGTGCAGTCGGCTGGTCACGTCGTGCAGCACGTTTTTGACCGTACGCTGCGAATACGACAGCTTCTGCGCGATTTCCTCGGTGTCGAACCCGTCCGCCACCAACCGCAGCACCTGCACCTCCCGCTCCGCCAGACCGGAGAAGGTCAAACCCCCCGCGGGCCGAGCACCTGCCGCTGCAGCTGACCGACCTGGTTAAGCAACCTCCCCAGCAAATCCGGCGGCACCGCCCCATCGCCGGCCGCGGCCGACTTCAACACCGTCACCAAATGCTCAGCGGTAGCCTCCGCGCGGCGTACCAGACCGGCGACACCGATCTCCACGACCGCCACCAGCTCCGACTCCTCGATCTGAGTCGCGATGATCACCAACCGGTTGATCCCACGAGCCCGCAGGCCACGAAGAGCGCGAATCGCGGTCTCATCGATCCGGTCCGTCACCACCAACGCGACCTGCGCGGACTGCCACTCGTCGTTGCTGACGATCCGAACCTCAGGACGCGGAGCCAACTGCCCCTTGATCCCCGCGTAGGAAATCGGGTCACGAGCGTGAAGAAGAACTGGTAGACGTTCCATCATCTGAACCACCTGCCGGAAGACGTGTCAATCTGATGGGACAAGCATCCTCAGTACGGTTAACGTGCCCTTAAAGTGCAGCGCTGCCTGCCCAAACATCGCCCCGGACCGTCCGCCCGAGAGGGCCTTGGGATGTGGCAGGGTACGACCTCATGACCAACGCAGAAGGCGTCGCCGACCCGCGGCTGGAGGCCGAGGGCGAGCTCTGCATGGCCCGGATCGCGCTCGACGAGGGCGACCGCCAACACGCCGCCGACCACGTGGCCCGTGCGCTCGTCTGCGCCCCGACGCTGCCCGAGGCGCACGAGTTGCTCGCCACGCTCGGCGACCTGGACCTGTTTTCGACCGAGCAGCCGGCGTACCTCGGAACAGTGGTCGCCCGGGCGCATATGCTCGCCGCCCACGGCCAGGCCACCGAGGCGCTGAACCTGCTGGTTTCCGCGCAATGCCACGACCCGGATGGCCACTGGGCAGCCGTGCCGTGGGTTCTCGACCCGGCGCTGGCGGCTCACCTGGACCCGGACGACCTCAGCGGCTGGGTCGGCCGGCTGCTCGGCGTGATGGCCGACCCGGTCGGCGCCGACCGGCGGGCGCCCTTCCAGCCATACCTGCAGCTCATCACCGCCGCGCTCGGCGCCCATCCGAGCGCCGCAGCGCTGTTCGTCAGCGCGTCGATGTTCGTACGACGGATGGGCGATCCGGTACGTGCCGCTGACCTCGCGTTGCGCTCCGAGCAGCTGCGACCGTCGTTCCACGCGGCGCTGGCACTGGGCTACGCGTACCGGGCGCAGCAACGCATCGCGGACGCGGAACAGGCATGGCTGCGCGCGCTGTCGTACGACCCGGGCAACCTGGCGCTGTTCACCGACATCGGCGAGCTACTGGAAGGCGACGGCCGGGCCGAGGAGGGCCTCGCATGGGTGGAGCGCGCGCTTGAGCAGGATCCGGACGACGAGAGCGCGTTCCCGACCGCCTGCGGCATGCGCTTTCGGCGGGACGACGACCCAGCCCACCTGGTGGCGCTCGCCGACTACGTGGCCGCCCATCCGGACAACGGGCACGCGGACAACGTGCTTCAACAGGGCGCTCGTACGCGCTACTGGCTCGGCCCGATCCCAGCGGCCAGTGAGGCCGTGGTCGATGTTCTGGCTCAGGTGATCGAAAAGGAGGGCGCTGGCGACGACGGCGGATCGCTGACGTTGACGCTGTCGGCCCCTGAGCCGCCGAGCGCACTGCTTGCCTGCGAGCGCGCGCTTCCACACTTCACGATCACCATCACTGACCGCCCTGAGCCGGACGCGTGGTTGCCGGTGCCGCAGTTCCACCCGCAGGTGCCGCAGGCCGCGATGGACTATCTCGTGTGGCGTCCGGACGGGAAACCCGCGGTGCGGCCGCCGTCCGAGAACGCGCTGGAGGCGCTGGAATCGCTTGCCGGGTGGCGATGGCGGCATCTTCCGGCCGCGTTCGACGACGCCGTACGCCTCGCCAGCCTGCCGTTGACCGACCTCCTCGGCGTCCTCGTCCATCCGCCGACGGCACCGGATCCGACCCAGTGGCCGGAGTGGATTCGCGCCGTCCAGGCCTGGGCCTGCCTTGGCATCGCCCACCACGACGCCGACCAGCCTTGGCGTGAGTCGACCCGTCGCGCGGTCCTTATAGACCTCGCCTTCGGTCCTGAGGACTGGGTCACCGAGGCCGCTTTGTTCGCGCTGATCGCGACCGCGTGGGTCGACGCGGACGTACGCGAGGATGTCGCCAACCTGGTCGCCTGGCGGTTCATCGCGGCTCTGGACGCGTCGAAGACGCGCCCGGTGACCATTTCCGGGTCACTCGCTCAGCTCGTACTGATCACTCCGCTGGCCGAGCCGTCCATCGTCGATCTCGCCCGTACGCACCTCTCGGCCGACTAGGATGCCCACTACCCTCACTGTATGAGCGATTTGTCAATCAAAATCGTGCGTCGGCTGCGACGGGCCGCGGCTGCATCAGGAGATGGCGACGCGGCCGGACGCCGGATCAGCTGGTGATGGCGTTGAAAATCTTCGAATACGCGTAGCCGGTCTTTTTGTCGAAACTGTACATCTCCCAGAACGACAGCTCGGCAACACCATTGCTGGCAGCGAATGTTTCCAGTGTTTTCGCGTTGGCCTGGGTGAAATTCTCGTCGTCGTCATTCTTGCCGGCAATCGGAGTCAGACCAATCATCGCGTACGCGGCCGAAACCGAGATCCCGTAAAGGTTCGCCAACTGGCTCGCGGTTGCCTTGGCCGCCGAAATAGCGTTGTTGAGGGCGCTTTCCCCGTCGCCGAAGTCCATTGTCATCAAGTTGACTACGGAGACTTTCACCCCTTTGCTTTTGGCGTCCCGGAGCAGTCCCATTTCCTCGGACGGCAGGCCATTCGGGGCCACCGGGAGCGTGTATTCGACCTGTACGGCCGGATTTTGCGTCTGCAGCGCGGCCAACGCGGCATTGCGTCGAGAATTGGACGTGCTGTCGTCCAGGATCGGTCCTTCGATGTCGAAGTCCAGCCGTGGCACCGAATAGGTGTTGATGACGTTCGCGTACGCCGCGGTCAGGCTCGTGGTGTTCGTGCAAGTCTGCGCGACCTCGTGCCCCCCGCCGCCACCAAAGGACGGCATCACCTCGCCGCCGGCGGCCTGCAACGCGTTAATCTGCGACTTGAACCCCTCCGACGCCCTCGCTGTCGTCGGCCTCCCAGTAGGAACTGCAGCCGGAGTTCGCGCTCAGAAAGGCGAGTTTGAAGAACTTCGTACCGGTGGCCTTCATATTCCCCGCCATGTCGTCGGCGTTGTAGCTGCCGATCTCCAGGTATGGCGCCGCATAGTGGGCTGGGAAGGCCGGGCTCGCTGCTGCGGCACCACCGGCTGCCGGGACGGCACCGACCATCGCGGCACTGACAACTATGGGTAGCGCTGCGCGCAAAAGCGCCTTGGCGGGGGACGTACGCATGCTGGCTCTCCCTGAGACGACGGTCCTCACGACCGAAGACGGCTACCCGTCGCTCCCGCCCGAACGACAGTTAGTGCTAAATAGCGAAAGTTATACCCGTACGCGCCATCTGAGGGCAATGGTGAGGCCGTTGTCGGTCAGTCGTCAGGCCCTCGTACGCGTCGGCGCATCGAGCGGCTGATGTCTCGCCGCGACGATCAGTCGGCTCTTGCCCGGGTCCAGACCTGAGCTCGCTCCGCCACCAAGCTCTGCGGCGAACACCGCGACCAGAAAACTGTTGCGGAACCAGTATCGGACCAGCTGCCAAAAGCCGGCCCGCTCGCCGTACTCCGTCACGACCCGCAAGCCAACAATCAGCTTTCCGATGCTGGCGCGGAATATCCACTGCACCAGAATCCGATTGAAGACCGAGAACCCGACCACCGCTACCGGGACTTGCCAGGTGACGTGCACGCCGCCCTCGATCCGATGCCCGCCACCAACCAGATAAGCGGCCACCCCGACCACGACCGTCAGCACAAGGTCAATCCCCCCACCCCACTCGCCCGATGCCAGAACCCCGCCGGCTGAAGCACCTCGTTTCCCCCATTCCCAGACCTTTCACCCAGCATATCCAACCCCCATGCGCCAAAAAGTTAGGGTCTCGCACGCCCCCGTTCGGCCCCACCCCGTGCGGGACTGTCACCTCTAAACCAAAGTGGTCAACTTTGTACGGGACCCAGTCACCCACCCCCCCACGTACCCCCCCCCCCGCGCGAGACCGTCACCATTTCCATCAAGTTGGTCAACTTCGACGGGACCCAGCCCCGTCCGGCGCCATCGGCCGCCAGGCCGATGTTGTCGCCCCTCCGGCAGGGGCGTCGCTTTTCTAGGGCCCACCGCTTTTTTGGTAGGCCCTAGAAAAGCGACTCTCGTAGCCGTAGTCGACGGCGCCCGCGCCGAAGGCGCCAGAAACACAGGGCGGATCGGCAGTAACCATCGGAAAATCCCGCCCCCCGCCACCGGTCTTTGGTGGGCGGGGCGGGATTTTCCGATGGCTGGTAGACGAGACGCCGCACCCTCACAGACACCGCTCTTAACCAGGGCGCCCATCTCCCCAGCACACACCGCTTTCAACCGGGCCGTCATCTCCGCAGCACACACCGCTTTCAACCAAGGCGCTCATCTCCGCAGCACACACCGCTCTCAACCAAGGCCGCACCTCCCCAGCACACACCGCTCTCAACCGAGGAGGGCCCCTCGCCCCCGCAGTAGACATCGCTTTTAACCAAGGCCCTCGCCGCTAGACGTCCCGATGGGTTCGGCGGGGGGGGTAGGGATAGTGAAGGCGAGTACGGCGAGGGCACCCTGCGCCAGCGCGAAAAGGCCGGCGGTGGTGCCGAAGGAGAGTTGCGAGAGCAGGATGCCGGCGGCCAGCGGGCCGCACGGTTGCAGGATTTGGGCGAGGAAACTGCTCGACGCGGTGACTCGGCCGTAGATGTCTTCCGGCACCACTTTGGCCATGATGGTCGCGAGCACCGCCCCGATGACCGGAGTGAGCAGGCACAGTGCGGAAAACGCTGCGACGAACGGGATGACCCCGCCACCGGCCCAGGCGATCGCCAGCAGGACGGCACTCATGGTGGGGCCGGCGGCGAGCACCACCGAAAGCGGCAAACGGCGTTTCGCGTACGGGGCGATCAAAGAGCCGGTCAGGCCGGCTATTCCGGCGAAGCTGACCGCCCGCCACGGCGCGGCGGCACCGCCGGCCTGGCGGGCGGTGCCCAGAATCAGCGCATAGCCGAAGGCCGAGAAAATTACGTTGGCTAGCGCGAAATACCCCGAAGACCAGCGCAGGAACCGGTCTTTGACCAGATATCGCCAGCCGGCCGCGATTTGCGGTAAAAAAAAACCGCTCGCGGCGGACCTCGGCCGTACGCGCGACCAGCCGATTTCGGGCCAACATTGCCACGCACAGCGCGGAAACCCCGAAGGTGAACGCGTCGACGGTGAAAGGTGCCCAGGGCCAGAGAGCCATCAGCGGTCCGGCCACCGCCGGTGCGGCGATGCTCGCGCCGTACGCACGCGCCTGGTTGAGCGAAACCGCCGTCCCCAACTGCTCCCCCGGCACCGCTCGCCGGACGATTTTGCTCTGGCTTGGCTGGAAAATCTCCTGCGCGGTGATCGACACGACCACCAGCCCCAACGCCACCAGCAGCGGCAGTCCCCAAACGAAGACGCAGAACGCGACCGCCGCGCCGCGACCGCGACCAGCCGGGCAAGGTCACAGCCGAGCATCAGCCGGCGCTGATCCCAGCGATCGGCCAGATAGCCGGCTGGCACTCGGACCGCGAGGCCTACTATGAGCATGGCGGTGCCGATAATTCCAGCGGCGGAAGGAGAATAGCCAGCCGCCAACAATGCCAACGGTACGGCCAAAGATGTCATCGACGAGCCGAAATCCGACAGCGCCTGACCGATCCACAGCAACCGAAACTGCCGGTTGTTGCGCCGCAGCGGGACGGTGGTGGCCACCCGCCCCGCCGCCAGCGTCATGCGTCACGCTCCAGCAGGTCGTCCAGCACGAAGTTCGGGTTGGTCCGGGCACCCGGCCGGGCCCGCCGCAGACGATCGAGGAACAACGCGACGCCGGCGGATCCGGAAGCGAGGTCGCAGCTTTCCCGCATGACCTGTTCTCCCGGGAAGACAATGCCTTCCGGCCGCTCGGTGGCATTGCACAGGACGACCGCGGCGGACCGCTGCGCGTCACCGAGCAACTCCGGATCGCCGAGGAACTCGTACGCGTCCAGCAGCGCGTTGCCGATGCCGCTGGCACCGTGGAAAAGCTGCGGGAAGGCGACAAACTTGTGCCGTACGTCCGGCAAAATGTCCTCGATCCACTGCCGCAACGCCGGATCTCCTGTGACGTGGTGATAACGAAGGAGCGTGGTGAGGACGCCGGCGGTGCCCTTGTCCCAATACTGGCGCAGACTTTCCGACGGCTTGCCGTCGGTCGCGACCGCGGCCGGGAAAGACAAAAAGCCGCTAGGCGTCGGTTCAGCGCACGAGAGATCGAAGTCCAGCGCCGCCCGGCCGAGCGCTAGCACGTCCCGGTCACCGGTGGCCGCATGCAGGCCGAGCAGAAACATCGCGACACCTGAGGCACCTTGACCGTAACCGATGATAGTGGTGTCCTCGTCAACCGGCCAATGTGCGCGATCGTCCTCGCGGACCGCGGTTTTGGCAAGCTGCTGCTGTGCACCGATTTCTCGGGCGCGGTCGAGGAACTCGGTCAACCCGGTGTCTCGCCAGAGCCGCAGGCAGGCCATTGCGTGACCGGCCGATCCGGCCAGAATTCCTGGCTCGTCCAGTAAAAGCGGATGCTCACCAGCGGTACGCAGGGTCTGGACGGCCAGCTCCTGGTGGCCCATCGCGGACAGCGCCCAAGCGACTCCGGCGCTCCCGTAGTAGAGACCGGGTGGCATCGCATCGTGTCCGGTTGAGTGTCGTAGAGCCCACGACAGGAACGGATCCGAGACCTCCGCGCCCAGTACGTGCAAGGCATAGAGAGTCCCGTACGCGCCGTACGCCAACGAAAGCGGGTTGGTTTCGAAGACCAGCAGGTCGGAGGGGAACAAGCGGTCCTCGCGGCTGAGATCAGCCGTCGTACACATGTATTCCACCACGCCCTCGAGCGTCGCGTCGATCCGTTTGTGCAGGCTGTCACTGGAGATTGGATCCGGCACCAGCGGCTTCGCGCGAGTGGTGGAGCGGTTTGCCAGGCGGTGCCGAACGGAATGTCCGCGATGCGCTTGCGAATGACATCCGGGTCCGGCAGCGGCGCGTCCTCGTCCCGCAAGTCCTCGATCAACGAAGTCAGCTCGACCGGCAGGTTCAGGTCGGCGGCCACTTCTTTGAGCAACTGACGGGGAATATCCCGGTTGACGGCATCGACCTGGGCGCAGACCAACACACAGCTGAGCAGTACGCCACCGAGGGCGTAGTAGTCGGACCTGCGGTCGCCCGTCTGGCTGGTGGCGGCTTTCTTAGTCACCATCCCCCATGTGCACATCCGGGCGCCCTCGTCGACGCCCTCGTGGAAGGCGCATTCCAGGTCGATCACCTGAACTTTGTCGTCCGGTGTGACCATCACGTTGGTCGTGGAAAGGTCGCCCAGCACGATGCCCCGCTCGTGGGCGACCGCGACGGCCTCGGCGACCTGCAACCACAAACCACGGAATCGCTGGTAATACTCGGTGAGGCTTTCCGGACTCAGATCGAGGCTGTAGACAGGATTCTGGGTGATGCTGAGATACCCGATGTGGGATCCCTCAATGTATTCCTGGGCGACGAAGGCGTGCTCCCACTGGGTGAAGAAGGAAATCGGTCGTACGAACAGGCCGGTGTCAGCAAGGTCGCTCAGCAGGTCGTACTCGTGGCGCAGCAGATCAACGGCGTCACGTCCTTTCGGCCCCACCTGCACACCCGGCCGTGCCTCCCGCAACACCACCTCGGCACCTGCCTCGGTGTCGATGCCCTTGTAGATGCCACCGCGATTGCTGAAGCTGATCGCGCTCTCGACGGTGAACCGACCGCCCGCCAAGGCGGTGGTCTCGCTGTCGATCTCCCTACTGGGCGCGAATTTCCGGGCCACCGGGTCGTCGGCCCAGTCGGGCATCGACCAGTAGGGAGTGCGCAGGTCACGGACCAGGGTGCCGTCCGGCTCGGCGATCATCAGCTCACGCAGTCCGGTCGGGCGCAGCTTGGGCAGGCTTTTGAAGCCGCCATAACGATAGAAGACCACGCGTGACCCGGGATAGCGCCGGTCGGAGAGAATGTACGGCCCCTCAAAGCCCGCCAAGGCCTTGGTCAGATCTTCGGCAACAGCGTGGAACTGCTGCTCATCGGCTGGGTAGACGGCGATGAATTTCCCGCTCGAACCTCGGCCGTAGGACTTGCCGTTGGCCTCCATAAGCGCAGCCGGGTCCATCAGGAATTTGAAGCGTACGCCCGCATCGCGCAGCACCGGCAGGGCCAGCCGCAAGGTGTCGGCACCAGTGCCGGAGGTCGCGCTGACGTGCAGTTTCCAACCCTGGTCCGGCATCGGGGTGTCTGGCGGCTCCGCGATCATCCAGTAGCCGTGCCGACGCAGCGGCCAGCCGCCGGGCATGATTTCCCGATAGTGCCGAAGAAAGTCGCTGCTGGGAGATCGCCGGGTGAAGTTCTCGAACCATCGCGGATGGTGCGTCATATAGGACAACATCTGTTCCCAGTCGACCAGCATCGCGGCTCGCCCCATTCCTCGAGGTTCGGTTTTCAGATCGTCAGGTGGTCTTGCAGAGGCTCATGCCCATAGACGCGATGTGGGGAGCCGTGTCGAAAGACAGGCTCCCCACCCCGCGTGTCCTGTTTCGGTGCGTTAGCTGGCGGTGCAGACGGTCCCGGCCACACACGAGCTGCAGCTCATGGCCGGTTCGTTGAAGCCGGGCGCGCCACCCTTGTCGGTGTCGAGCTTCTGCAGGCCCAGCACGCCGTGCGCCTCGACCTCGTCGGCCTCGGTGGTCTCTTCGGGCTCCGGGGCGGTGTTCTTTTCGGACATGGCGAGTCCTCCTTGTTCTGGCGGGGCACCGGCCTGCTCTCACCGGTACTGGCCGCCAACCTAGGAACGTCCGGTGGAGATTCGGTATGCGCTCGGTGAAAACCCAGCTAGCCGCCTATCTCGATGCGTCGCAGGACTCGCGCTGGCCCGCCAAGTGGGCCGCTGATCTGCGGATATACCGAGCTTTAAGCGGCTGACAGCCGGCCACACGAGACTAGGACGTGTCTCCTCATCCACCTGGAATGAGGAGACACACCCTAGGCGCGGTGAGGGAGGTGGGCGATGCGGCTGGCTGAAATGATGGCCCTGCGTCAGGTGATCGGCGCCGGCGCGCTGGTGACGGTGACCGAGCGGTGTCCACTCAGCTGCGCCCACTGCGCATCGGCGGCGACTCTCGCCGGCCGACAGCTCGACGCGACCGCGCTCCTTCGCTTCTTGTCCACCTTCACCGCGAAATGCCGTCCCGAGGTGCTGATGTTGACCGGCGGCGAGCCGCTGACCCGGCCACGGCTGGTGGTCGAAGCCGCCCGGCTCGTACGGTCCGCCGGCACTCGTACGGCAGTGCTCTCCGGTGCGTTTTTCGCCCAGGGCAAAGGCATCCCGCCATCCATCCGGGAGGTCGCCCGCGCTGTCGACCATTTCTCGCTGAGCCTGGACGTTTTCCACGAACGCGAGGTAGCCCGCGAGAACGTCTTCGGTGCTTTGCATGACCTCCTTCGGTCGGGCGTAGCGACCAGTCTGCACGTGGTCGGGACTGGGCCCGACGACCCGTATCTGGCCGAGGTAAGCGAGGAAGTCGTCGCCCGTTTTTGGCGCGGCCGTACCGATGTTGGTCAGCGAGCTGCGCCCCATCGGCCGCGCGGCCGCCTGGGCGCGCCGGCCCGCGCTGCCGGATCCCACGCTGGTGGCGCCCTGCGCGATGGCGGCCTGGCCGGTGATCACGACAGACGGACGGGTGACCGCCTGTTGCAACCAGGCGGTGGTGGATGGTCGTACCCGCCCAGATCATCTGAGCCTGGGCCGAATCGACACCGCGACCTGGCCGGCTGTCCTGGAGAGAGCCAAAAACCTGCCGATGCTGCGGATGGTCCGGACGGTTGGGCCACTGCACATCGCCAGCCGTACGGCCGAACCTCCCGACGACTACTGCACAACCCCACCGGCTCAGCGACTCGCCGGCCGCGACGCAATGGGTGGCCAAGGCCGACGGCCCAGCCGGCGAACTGCTGGAGGCGGCCGCGATCCGCCGTGGACTGGCCGGTGGACCGGCGGCTTTGCTGCGCAGGCACGGAAGCGGACGATATTCCCACCTGGTCGGCAGCGCGGAGGCAGCGGATGAATGACCTGCGAGCGGTGCTGGAGTTGGTGACGCCGGCGATCCAGCGAAGTTCGGCGGCCCTCTGGCAACCAATGGGGTTACGGGAACGGTATTCGCGCTACCTGGCCGAAATGCACGCGGTCCTACGAGCATCGGTGCCGTTGATGGTGATGGCCGGCGCGCAGACCACCAACCCCGTGCTGCGCGACTATTTCGCCGAACATGTCGAAGAGGAACTCGGCCACGACGACTGGCTGCTCGACGATGTGGCCGCCGTCGGGCTCGACCCCGACGCGGTACGGGCCAGCCCACCGTCGGCGCTCGCGGCGCGGCTGGTCGGACCGCGCAGTATTACTGGATCCAGCACTACGACCCTGTCGCGTTGCTCGGCTATCTGGCCGTACTAGAGGCAAACGCCCCTTCCGCACTGCTGCCCGCCCTGCTTTTCGAGCGAACGGGTCTGCCGGCGCGAGCTTTTCGTACGCTGCGCCATCACGCCGAGGTCGACGGCGGACACAGTGACGCCGTCTTCGCGATCCTCGAACAGCTCGATCCGCCACCATCGCATCGATTCGCCATCCGCACCAGCGCCCTGCATACCGCGAGCGCGCTGATCGCCCTTTTCGACAGTTTGAGCCGTCCGACCGGAAAGGATCAGCACGATGACCGATCATGAGGCCAACCTACGTACGCTCGCGGATGCCGGTTTCCCGATGGACACGTTCACCGATGAGCAGCTGGCGGTTTTCGCTGAGCTCACGCCCGGAGAACTCGACCTCATCGTCGACATCAAGGCCCGGTTGGACGCCGTCGAGCCGGAGGTCCAGGCCCATGCCGCGGTGGCCGGCGCGGCGCTTTTCTAGGCAGGCAAAGAAATGCATTGCGTCGCCTGTGCCGCCGCGCTGCCGGCAGCTGCCCGGTTCTGCCCGTCCTGCGGCTCGCCGTGTCCACCTACGCCGGTTCCTCAGGTAGAGCGCCGAAAACTCGTCACCGCGTTGTTCTGCGATCTGGTCGGCTCCACCGAGCTTTCCGGCATCCTGGAGCCGGAAACCCTGAGATCGGTCGTGCTGCGCTATTTCGACGTGATGCGAGACCAGATCGAAGCACACGGTGGGCTGGTGGAGAAATTCATTGGGGACGCGGTGATGGCCGTTTTCGGGATCCCGACAGTGCATGAGAACGACGCGCACCGAGCTGCCGCGGCCGCGTTGGACATGGTGGCGGCCCTCGCCGAACTGAACGAGGATCTCAGCCGAACCCTGGGCTGCCAGCTGGCCGTACGAATCGGTATCAACACTGGAGAAGTCGTTGCCACCGCACAGGAGGGCACGAACGAGAACTGGTGTCCGGCGAGGTCGTCAATGTGGCCGCGCGACTGGAGCAGAACGCCGGCGTCGGCGAAGTGCTCATCGGTCCTATTACCCGCGAACTGCTCGGCACCGCCGCGACAGTCGACAAGCTCGGTCCGGTGACGTTGAAAGGAAAGCGGGACGCTGTCGCGGCTTTTCGTTTGACCAGCCTGCAACCGTACGCTGTCGATGGTCACCGAGCGGCTTTTGTTGGACGCGAAAGCGAACTCGGGCGACTGCGGGCGGCATGGGCGGGCGTACGCGACGGCCACGGCGGCCGGCTGGTGACGGTTTCCGGCGAGGCCGGCATCGGCAAGACCCGGTTGCTCCAGGAATGGCTGGCCGGTCTACCGGACGGCGAGGCGCTGGTCGGGGCCGGCCGCTGCCACCCGTACCGCGACGAAGCCAGCCTCACCCCACTCGGGCAGGCGTTGCGACAGATCTTGGAAAAGGCTGAGGACCGCAGCCCGCTGGAGCATTCGGATCACGTATGCTGCGGACCGGCCTGTTGCACGACGGCACTCCTGGACGGTCACCGGAAAGCACGTACGCGGCGACGGCCGCGATGCTGCGCGGGCTGGACCGGCCGGTCGCATTGCTGTTCGACGATCTTCAGTGGGCGGACCAGATGTTGCTCGACGGCATCGCACATGTGGCCACCGCGCTGGAAAAGGATCGCGTGCTATTGCTTTGTTCAGGGCGCGTCGAGACCACCGTTGATCTCGCTCTCGCTCCACTGTCCACAGTGGAGGCGCACGAGCTGGCCGCTGGGCTGCTCGAACTGCAGTTGCACGGGCCGGACCTGCTGACCCGGGTGATCGAACGGGCCGAGGGAAATCCGCTCTATCTTGAACAACTGCTGGCAATGCTGGAAGAGGGGGCCGATGCCGACGAACTGCCGGCCACGGTGAACGCCGTGCTGGCCGCGCGCATCGATGCCCTGCGGCCGGCAGAGCGTACGACATTGTGCGCGGCCGCGGTCATCGGCAGGCAGTTTGTCCCGGCCAGGGTCGAGGCGCTCAGCGACACGGTGGCGCCGCTGGCCGAACTGGTACGACGCGGCCTCATCGAGCCGGTACGCGGGCAGGACGGGTGCTATCGATTCAGCAGCGGGCTGCTTCGGGAGGTGACCTATCGCGGCATCAGCAAGAGGCGCCGGGCCGACTGGCACGAGCGGCTGGCGGACACCCCGGGGACCGGCATCGCCACCGAAGGCCACCATTTCGAGCAGGCCTATCTGCACCGCCACGAGCTGGGGTTACGTGACGAGCGGACGGAAATCCTGCGGAGCCGGGCCGCGCTGGCCCTCACCGAGGCAGCCCGCACCGCACTCGCCCGCGCCGACCTCTCCTGGTCGGCGGACCTCGGCCAACGTGCGCTGCGACTGTCCACAAAGGACGACTTGTGGTGGAAGGCGGCCGCACAAAGCCTGGGCGAGACGTGGCTCGCGACCGGCCGGACCGTCGACGGCGACCAACTGCTGAGGGAAGTCATGGCCGCGGCCGGCGACGATCAACGAGCGTACGCACATGCCAAATTGCAACTGGCGGCGCTGCACCCGGAGTCGGGCGTCGGTTCGGCCGCTGAGATCGCGACCGAGGCACTTCCGGTTTTCCAGGCAGCACAGGACAATCTCGGACTGGCGCGAGCGTATGTCCGACTGGGCCAGGAACAGCAGACTCTGGGCTCGTACCGAAAGGCCGATGATCTACTGGAGGCTGCCTTGCAACATTCGGTCGTCGCGAAGGCTGCCCCAGAGCGGGCGACCGCGCTCGGCGCCATCGGAATTTCGCTGTGGCAAGGCCCCACTCCGGCCACCGAGGCGGTCCGACAGTGCCAGGACCTTCTCGTACGTTACGGCAGCGACCACGATATCGTCGTATTGACGCTCAACTATCCACTGGCCAACCTCTTCGCATTGCAGGGCCTCGACACCGAAGCACAAGAGTGCCTGAACACGGCAAATCGGTTCGCCCGCGACCTTGGTTACGCCGAAGCGGCGGCCTTTGTGCCGTTGTTCACCGCGGGAGTCGAGGCATTGGCCGGGCGGTGGGAAAAGGCCGAGATGCTTTTGCGAGAGGCGATCGCACAGTGCCAGGCCACCGGGAATGCGGGGCTGCTGATCAATGCCTCCCGCGACCTCGCGAGAGTGCTGGTACGCAACGGAAAGCGGCCCGACCCAACCCTGTTGGACGGCGGCGATGATTTCCCGCCCGCCGAGGCCGCCGATCATCTCGGCGCCCGGGCGATCACCGAGACCGACGCCCGGCTAGCCGTCCAGTTGGCCCGTGCCGCGGTTGCGGCAGCCGAAACGACCGACTCGCCCATCACCCGCGCCACCGCCTATCTCGACCTCGCTCAGGCCTGTCGCTCGGCCGGTGTGCCCAGCACCGCGGCGAAAAGGGCGGCCGAATGGTTTGGTCGCAAAGGCCATGTCGTTGGTTGCCAAGCTGCCGCAGCGATCGGAGCAGTATGACCCGCCAACTCAGCTGGGGCCTGCGCGGCAAAGGTCCGGCGGACATTCAACTCCCCGCGGTCGAGATTGACCGGGTCACGCCCGACTGGGCGTGGGGTGGTTCTCGCGGCGCGGGCATCCGAGTCTGCGTTATCGACAGCGGGATCGAAGGCGACCACCCGCTCGTCGGTCCGATCACTGCGTCGTACGAGGTTTTCAACAGCACTGACGGACCGCAAGTGCGTCCCACCGATCATGTCGACACCTGCGGGCACGGGACCGCCTGCGCGGGCCTCATCCGCGCCTTCGCGCCGGACTGCGAGCTTTACAGCGTACGAGTGCTGGGCGAGCGGTTCAGCGGCACCGGCAGTTTCATGCTGGCCGGGCTGCGCTGGGCCGTGGAGCAGGGCTATGACGTCATAAACATGAGCCTTTCTACTACGCGAACACAGTTCGCGCATGAGCTGCACGAGCTGGCAGACGAAGCGTATTTCCGTCGCACGGCGATCGTCGCGTCGGCTCACAACACGCCAGTCGTCAGCTTTCCGTGGCGGTTCTGCTCGGTGCTGTCGGTCGGCAGTCATCAGGAGCAAGATCCGAATCTGTATCTTTACAACCCGTCACCGCCGGTCGAGTTTTTCGCCCAGGGCCAGGATGTGCGAGTGGCGTGGCCCGGCGGCGGCACCACCCGTACCACCGGCAACAGTTTCGCCACCCCCCGAATCGCCGGACTTTGCGCACTCACCTTGGCAAAAAACACCCACAGCTGACGATTTTCCAGCTCAAGACCGTGCTCTACCTCGCCGCGGCGAACGTGCACGCCACCGAAGAAGGAGACCAGCCGTGACCCACAATCTCGCGCCAACGGCCGACGCCGGTACGCGCGCTCTCTTGCAGTCGGTGGTCGAGGTCGCGAAGGCCATCTTCGGCGCCGCCGCGAGCTCGGTCTTCCTACTCGACGAGCCGGCCGGCGAGCTGGTTTTCCAGGCTGTCGCGGGCGAAGGCGAGGACTTCCTGGTCGGCACCCGAATGCCGGCGAACCGTGGCATCGCCGGCTGGGTGGTCAGCTCCGGGCAGGCGATGATCGCCGACGACCTGGCCGCCAACCGATCTTTCGCCCGAGACCTCGCCGAGTCCACAAAATACGTTCCACAGGCACTGATGGCCGCACCCCTGCTCTCCGACGACGACGTGCTCGGGGTCCTGCAGGTGCTCGACCCGGCACAGCAGTGCCGTTCCGACCTCGGCGACCTGGATTTGCTGTCCCTGTTCGCAAATCAGGCCGCGACGGCGATCCGCGTCGCGCAGCCGTGCCCCCGCTGCACCGAACCGTCGGCCAGCTACGGCCCGCAACTGGTCGACGAGTTCCTCCAATTCCTCAGACAGAAATCGGCATAGCAGTGTGCTGTCGGTGTGGTCTCGGACGTTGAGTGCGGCACAATGTCCCACACTCGATGAGCTAAGCGAGTTTTCGGCAGAACCAGTAGGCGAAGGCGGGCATGTCGTAGCGGGCGTAGCCGAGGCCGACTTCACGGTCCGGCGCGGACAGCAGATGGCACTCGAAAAGCGACTCCAGTGCCCGTACGCCCGGAGCTGGCAGCGCGGCGATCACTTGGTCATGCTCGAAAGGCGGTGGTGGGAGCCAGGCGACAGCGTGGTACGCGGCTTTCTGCAGTTCGGTCAGATTGCGGTAGAAAGCCTCGTACCGGGGCCGCAGTTCCAACTCGCCCGCCGCCATCTCGTCGAGGACGCAAGGTGAATCCCGGAACCGAGCGGAGTAGTCCAACAGTCGCAGGTGCCGCAGGGCGGTCAGTTTCGCGCCGACGATGCGTACGGCCAAAGGCAAACCTTCGCAGCAGTCGAGGATTTCCGTCGCTGAGCGGCGATCCGCGAGCACTCGGCCGCGGCCGGCGATCCGGCCGAGGAGTTCGACCCCCTCGGTATCGGTGAGGGGCGGAAGGGTAACCCGCAGCACGGATTCGACACCGCTGAGCCGATGTCGGCTGGTCACGATGACCCCGCTGGTACGGCTGCCGGGGAGCACCGCCCGAACCACGTCTTCGCGTACGGCGTTGTCCAGCACCAAAAGCAGCCGCCGGCGAGCGATCCACGACCGCCATCGGGCCAGCGCCGACGACGGCGGGCAGACCTGCCCGCCGATTCCGATCAGGTCCAGCAGTTCGGCGGCTACCGCGGTCACACTTTTCGGACTACCGTCGGCCTCCGCGAGGTCGAGCATGACCTGACCGTCCGGAAAATTGTCTCGTACGAGGTGTCCTATGTGGACCGCGAACGCCGACTTGCCGGATCCGATGGGGCCGGATACGACGAGGACGTTCACCGCACCGAATCGCTCGGCTACCTGGTCGATTTCGGCTGCCCTGCCGACAAAGTCCGGCAGGTCGCGGGGCAGTTGGTTGCCCAGCGCCAACGGCCGAGTCGCCGGCGTACGACCGCTCCCGCTGATCACCTGGCTGTAGGTGAGCGCCAACTCCGGGCTGGGATCGATGCCCAGCTCGTCCGCCAACGCCCGCTCACCAGCCCGTAGTGCGCAAGCGCCTCATTCGCGCGACCGGCGCTGGCCAGCGCCCGCATCCACAGCCCACCCAGCCGTTCTCGCAACAACTGCGAGCGTACGTGCCCCGACAACACGTCCAGCACGGCCGCGCAGTCGCGATCCAGCTCCAGCTCGGCCCATTCCTCCAGGGTGGAAAGGAAAAGCTCGTACCGCTGGGTCACTTCGGCGGCAAGGCAGGGCTCGTCGCCGAAGCCGCCGAAGTCGCCGAACGGCTCGCGCCACAGCGCAATAGCCTGACCAAAAGTCTCGAGTGCCACCTCCACATCACCCTCCCGCAACGATTGCCGACCATGCTGCGCGAGCCGCTCGAAACGCAAAAGGTCACATTCGTCCGGCCCTATCTGGAGACGGTAGCCGCGGCCGACATATCCTAGTCTGTCGCCAAAAACCCGGCGCAGTTTGCAGATGTACACCTGCAGGTTCTTCCGGGCCGTACGAGGTGGGGTATCCGCCAGAGCGCGTCGATCAGCTCTCCCACCCCGACCACCGAGCCCGCCCGGCAGAGCAGCAAGGCCAGCAGCAGGCGCTGTTTCGGGCCACCGGTGTCGGCGGAGATTCCGCCGGAGATAACGGAAAAAGCACCAAACGTGCGGCATTCGATAACGGGCGGCACGGCTGGCGATCGCGAGTTTGGAGTACAGATGGTGGCAAGGGAGGTCCGCATGGTCGAAATCCCTCCGTATCCGCAGGCGGCACGAGCGTGGCCGGCCGGGATTGGAAAGGGATAGGACACCGATTGGATCAGTACGCGGCGAGTTCGGCGAGTTTGGCCTGCGAACGCTCCTGCCAGAGCAGGCAACCCATCTCGCCGTTATGTCGAACGGCCTTCTGCAGCAACGAAATCGCGAGTGTCATATCGCCCGCAGCGGCAGCGGACGCACCGAGAAAATGGTCGATGGAGCCCCAACACAGGATCGCCGAACCAGTGGTAACCGTGCGGCCGGAATAGGGCAGCAGCCGCTCCAACGCGTGCCGGCTCGACTCGGCATCACCGCATAACGCCCACGTGTACGCGCGTACGGCCATCTGCATCAGCCACAGCCAGTCCGGCGGCGGCTCCGGCAGCCGGCCGGCCGGCGGGCACTGCTCGCGGGCCTGCGCGAGCTTGCCCTGCAGCGCGGACACCAGACCGAGATGCTCAGCCGAAACCGGGCTGGCCAGGTCCTGATGGCCCCGCAGCGCGGCCTCTGCTTCCTGGTATCTGCCCTGGTCAAGCTGCCAGGACACGAGTTGCGCAGTGAGCGCCGGCTGGTCGCCCCAGACGGTTTGGTGATGCAGGTCGTACGCCTTGCGGGAGAGCCGGACGGCCGTCTGCGTACGCCCCGCGAGCCCTTCACGCATGGCCGTCCACCAGCTCAGATGCACCTCGACCTCGACCAGCTGGGTGCGCTCGTTCGCCACCGCGCAAGCGTCGATGTCGGCCTGCGCCGCGGCCATGTCACCGGCCTCCAGCCAAGTCAACGCCCGGCGCAGCAAAACTCGCGGCGCCCAGTCCGACGTGACGCCGGCGGTGGCCGCCAGCTCGACCTGCTCTCGTACGATCTCGTGCCGTTCGGTCAGCGTGTCGGGATGCCGAATCGCCTGGTGACGCAGGTGCAGCGCGCGCAGCAGCAGGTCGGGATCGGCGATCCGGCGAGCCATCGCGACCGCTGCCGCGGACGGCCGATCCGGCTCCCGGCCGTCCGGTCCGACCTCGAAGTACTGCTCGGCCGCGACCGCCGCGAGGCACAGGCAGCGCAGTGCCGAGTCGTCCGGCGGCAACTGACGCAGGGCCTCCCGCAACGCGTCGACGACCGCGCGGTCGGTGGCCCGGTATTCCCGCATCGACCAGAACGACTCGGCGCTGTAGGTGGTGGCCGCGACCGCGAGAGTTTGTACGTCGTCCAGCTCGCGGGCCAGCCGGATCGCCCGCCCGAGCGCGGCGGTGGCCTGCTCGTGCAATCCGGCCCGGCAGCTCGTGCGCCCCAGTCGTACGAGCAAGTCCAGCAGCCGGGCGGTGTCGGCGGCGGACCGCGGCACGGCGTACCGGTCGATGGTGTCGATCACGGCGGCGAGCAGGGTGGCCGCGTGCGCGTGGGCGTGCATCCGGACGGCCCGGTCGGCCGCCAGCCGGCCCGCGTCGATCGCCTCCTCGGCGTGCCCGACCCGCGGCCGCGGCCAGCCAGTGGAACGCCACCGCCGACAGCACGTCGTCCGCGCCATCGGGGGCGTGTGCGGCACGTATTTCGCCAGCGCGGCGGCGATTCTGGCGTGCCACCGGGCCAGCCGGAGCTGCGAGACCGCGGCCCGGAGGGTGTCGCGTACGAGCGCGTGGCTGAAGCGATAGCGCCCGACCGCGCGTCCCTCCGTCACCAGCCCCCACTGCAGCGCCGCCTCCATCGCCTCCCACAGCGCATCCTCGGACAGGCCACAGACATCCGCCAACACGGCGGCCTCGAACTCCTCCCCGATCACCGCCGCGGCCAGCAGGATGTGCTCGACCTTGCCCGGCAGCCGGCCCAGCCGGTGCTGGATCAGGTCGCGGGTGCCGTGTGGCAGCGCCTCGGCCAGCGACACCGGCCCGACCTTGGGCAGCAACCGGGCCAGCTCCACCACATGGAACGGATTTCCGCCCGAACGCCGGTGAATCACTCGGGCCGCGTCCGGGTGCTCGGCAGCGCCCGGCTGGCCGGCCAACACCAGCTCGACCTCGTGCTCGGTGAGCCGGCGCAGCGGCCAGCGGGTCGCCCACCAGCCGGTCAGCTGCGCGACCAGGCCGGCGACCGGGCCGGCAAGATCGGCGCCGTCGCGGCTGGCGGCGACCACCAGCAGCGGCAGCTCCGGCAACATCGTGGTCAGCACGCGCAGCACTCGTACGGTGTCCAGGTCTGCCCAGTGCAGGTCGTCCAGGACCACCAGCAGC
Source organism: Fodinicola feengrottensis (assembly GCF_010993775.1). Classification (GTDB taxonomy): domain Bacteria; phylum Actinomycetota; class Actinomycetes; order Mycobacteriales; family HKI-0501; genus Fodinicola; species Fodinicola feengrottensis. Next base: position 73,315 of record NZ_WOTO01000026.1, read on the forward strand.
GGCCGGAGTCGAGCGGCTGCCGCTACGACCTCAGCGATGGCGGTGTGCAACTGCTGCGCGCGGTCCGCCACCCGACCCACGTCCAGCAGCGCGCCAAGGCCGGATTTCGCGGCCAGCTCACGTAAAGTCGGGCCGCCCTTGTCCAGCAGCGTACGCAACACGGACACCCACGGCCATAACGCGGAGGTGCCTTCGCCGTCCGGGCAGCGGCCTAGTACGACGGTGAAGCCGCGCTCCGCGGCCGTGCTGGCCGCCGCCTCGGTCACCCCGGTCTTGCCGATGCCGGGCTCGCCGGTGACCAGGAACAGCCGGCCACGACCTGCGCTGGCCGACGACAGCGACTGCTGCAGCGCGCGCAGCACGTCCTCGCGGCCGGCGAGGCTGACCGCCGGACCCGGATCGGCCGACTCCGGCCCGGTTCGGGCCAGGTCCAGGTCCACGTCCTGGTTGAGGATCGCCTGCTCCAGCCGGCGCAGCGTGGGCCGCGGCTCGATGCCCAGGTCGGCGACCAGAATCCGACGCGCCTCCCGCAGCGCGGCCAGCGCCTCGGCCTGCCGACCGCTCCGGTAAAGCGCCAGCGCCAGCATTTCCCACCGGCGCTCGCGCAGCGGCTCGGCCGCGACCAGCAACCGAAGGCCGGCGGCGGCTCTGGCCGTACGCCCCGCGGCCAGCTCGGCCTCGGCCCGTTCTTCCTGCGCGGCGAGCCGCAACTCCTCCAGCTCGGCCGCCGCGGTGGCCGCGAACGACGCATCCGCGAACTCCCCGAAAGCCGGCCCGGTCCACAGCTCAAGCGCCCGGTCGAGATCGTTGAGCGCGTCCAGATGACGGCCGTGCGCCCGCGCCGACGCGGCCGACGCCACCAGTTGGCGGAATCGCAGCGCGTCCAGCTGGCCGCTCTCCACCCGCAGCCGGTATCCCAGCGGCGAGCTGGTGAGAACGGTTTCGGCTCGGGGCGTACGCCCCGGCTCCAGCGCTCTTCGGAGATTTGCCACGTACGCACGCAAAGTCCCAATCGCACTGGCCGGCGCGTCAGCGCCCCACACGGCCTCCACCAACGCGCGGCACCGGCACCGCCGCGCCTGGTTCGACAAGCAGCGCGGCCAGCACCCGCCGCTGCTTGGCGCCGCCAAGATCGACAGCGTGGCCCTCGGACCGCGCTCCCACCGAACCGAGCACGGTCAGCCACACGCTGGCAATCCTAAAGCGCGGGGCCCGACAAAGTGGTCAGCTCTCTGGCCAAACTGGGCCGCCAACCGGCCGTCGGAGCGAGATCCCCGGCCAGCGCCTGCTCGAGCTTGGCCCCTTCACGCGGTCTTGGACGAATTCATAGCGTGCGGTGGTCGAAGGCGGCTGGCACGACGTCGATCTCGCACATTTTCGTGACGTACGCCCGATAGCGCTGGCGGGCTTGACCGTGCCGGCCGGCGGCGCTGAGAGCACGTACCAGGGTGAGGTGTGCCTGCTCGTCGAAGGCGTCGCGTTCAAGCGCCCGCAATGCGTACGTTTCAGCGGAGTCATAGTCGCCGGTGTGAACAGCGGCGCGGGCCAGGACCCGGACCAGCGAGAGGTATTTCGCCTTCAGCTGCTCGCGAACCGCCACCGCCCAGTCCTCGTAGCGGTCCTCCGCCAAGAAATCGCCGGTGTAAAGAGTCTCGGCCAGCACCAGCATGCGGACGGCGTCCGGGTCGTTGCGGTGGTACGCGGCCTGCGCGTCCCGTGCGGCGGCGAGGAAAACCTCAAAGTCGAGGGTGATATTTCTCAGCACGAAAGAGAACTTGTCGGCAGCCACGAAATGGCCGGGCGGAAAGTGCCGCTCCGGGTCGAAAACCGCGCGTACGGTGGAAAGTGCCACGGACAGCCGGTTCGCACATTTCGCTGGTGGTTCGTCCGGCCAGAGCTGGTCGATCAGCGTCTCCCTTGCGGCCGGCGCCCCGCGCCGGGCGAGCAGGATTTTCACCAGGTCGCGGGCCTTCCTGGACTGCCAGGCGTCAGCCGGCACAGGCTCGCCGGCGCGCAGCACCTGGAAGCCACCGAGCGTACGAATATGCAAACGGCCCGGCCGGCGGTGCCGGCACGAATGCCAACAGGCCACCGGCGTCTGCCGTCTCTTTCACGCCATAGCCACGTAAAGCGGCGGTCGCCGCGGCCAGCACCGGCGGCGCGGCGCCGGTCGCCCTGGCCAGCGCCAGCGCTACCCGGGCGGCACCGATGCGGTGACCGGCGGCGGCCCAACAGTTCGCCGCCTGGCCGAGCAGGCGTACGCGCTCGTCCGCGTCGACGGCCGCGGCGGCCCGAAGCTCCAACACCTCAGCCAGTCCGCCACGGTCGACACCCATTCCGACCGCCGCCGCGGCGGCGGTCACCGCGACGGCCAGCCGGTGGGCGTCCCTTCCCACCAACGCGACCCAACCGGCGGCCAGCTGGGCACGCAGCCGGATCGGCCCCTCGGATTCGGCGAGGGCCTGGGTGACCAGGTCAGCGGCGATATCTGGTTCGGCCGTGGCCCGTACCCTCGCGAGCCCGCACAGCGCCAGCGCGGAGGTCTCGCGGTCACCGGAGTCGGCGGCGATCTGGGCCGTCTCTCGGTACGCGGCCGCGGCGAGCTCGAGGTCGCCGCGCTCGCGGTGCACCTCGGCGATGCCCAGCAGCGGTCGGGCCGTCGCCCGGCTGCCGCTGCGCTGATAGCTGTGCAGCGAGGCGCGGAAATCCTCGGCCGCGCCATCGAGCTGACCGAGACCGAGTTTGGCGAACCCCCGGTGATAAAGCGACGCGGTCAGCGCGCCATTCACCGTCCCGGCCCGGGACGTGAGACTGACCAGGTCGTCCAGTCGGGCGAGGCCAGCCGCGTACTGACCTCGCACGATGAGACTGCGGGCGTGATTCGCCTGTACGAACACGACATGCACGAGGTCACCCCAGCAGTGGGCGGCCTCCACCGCGGCTTCATGATGCTGATCGCAGTCGACGTCGTTGAGCATCCCGATCGCACTGTGCGCGGACGCGAGCGCGCCCGGGTCGCCGCACTCCCGGGCCAGCTCCAGCGCCCGGGTCGCTGCCTCTCTCGCCTCGACCGGCTCTTCCCGTACGACGTGCGCGAGCGCGGTCCAGGCCCACACCGCCGCCGCGTCCACGGTTTCCGCGTCGGAGAGGTCCGTGCGCTGGCACACCTCCAGCGCTTTGTTGTGCTCGCCGAGAAAAAACGGTGGATAGCGGCGATCCGCCAGGCCATCCGGGGATGCAGGCGGCCCTCCCGCTCGACGGCCCGGTACATGTATCGCAGCGCGCCTGGCCAGTCCCCCTGCGCGAACCGCGTTCGCCCCTCGATGCGTTCAATCTCGGGCGTACGTACGCGCGGAGGCAAACCGTCCAAAGCGGCCGCGATCGCGTCCGCGACCGGGCCGCTGATCACCGGCTTCGGCGGATGTTCGGTGAAGAAAGCGGCGGTCGCATCCGGATCGTCGAGCGCCGCGACGCACTCGATCGCCGACTTGTAGTCGTGGTGGTCGAAAAAGTAGTCGGCGGCGCGCCGGTGCAGTGCCGGGTGCGGCCGCGGCGACAGTGCCCCGCACCACCAGACGGTGTACGAAGAGGCCGTCCGGACCTCGACGCAGGACGCCCAGGTCGGCCAGCGGGCGCAGTCGGCTGGCCAGCTCCGGCAGCCCGATCGCCGCACAGAGGGTCGGCGTGAGCCGCGGCAACCGCGCCACCTCGGCGAGCATCCGCCGGTCTGGACCGTCCAGAGCATCCACGACCTCGGCCTTGACCTGGTCCACCAGCGATTGTTGCGCTTCCATCGGATCGGCCTCGCGGTGCGCGAGCACCCATTCTCCGGCGGCGGCTGTCATCGCCGGCCAGCCCGCGGTGAGAAGGTGGAGGTCGGCGATCAGCGACTTCCCGGCAGCACCGAGTATCCACTCCAGCACCGCGGCGGTTTCGGCCTCGGTAAAGGCAAGGTCCACGGCTGTGACGCGGTGACAGCTGCCCAGCTGAAGGTCCCGGCGGGACGCGACCACCAGGCGCCAGTCAGGCGGCAGGTGCTCCCCGATCGCGCGCAGAAACGCCGTCGCGTCGGGTGACAGGTGATGGGCGTCGTCGACCACCAGCAACGCCGGCCCGCTCGCGCCGCACAAGGCACCGGCGACTTCCGACGCGCTCGTACGCTCCCAGTCCGCCGGCAGCAGCCGGCCGACGGCGTCGAACAGGCCGCGAACCAACGCCGGACGAACGGTCTCGGCCACCGGCCGGTATTCGTACGACGCAAACCAGAAAGGGACGCTGAGCATCGTCGCGAGCAGGCCCGACTTGCCGAACCCGGCGGCAGCTGTCACCGCCACCACCTGCTGGCCCGGGTCGTCCAACAGCCGCGCCACCAGCTCCGACCGGTCACAGGCCAACCGCGACCTCGATAACTCGGCGGTCACCGCCAGCGTCCCAGCGAACACATCGCGTCGATCTCCTGCCTGGGATCTTATGCACTTTTGTACTCAGATGACCTATTAGCATAGCGAACGAGTGGCCGACTCGGGCCCACTTCGGCGACCACCCAGGATCAGCAGCGCCGACAGCGGACAAGTTGTCTTGGACGGTGACCGTAGCGCGGTGAACTTGGCTCAGCTGGCGGCCGCTGCCGGACAAAGGTGATGAGGAATGTCACTTCCGACTGGCCCGAGCCAAATCTACGCTGAATCTCCCCCTGTGGCCGGATCCTGTTTCCAGTTACCGAAAGGGCCCTCTATCGCATTTCGATCGAAAGGATTTCCCTTGTTTCGTACGATAACAAGCCGGCTCGCGCTGGCTGGCGCGATCGCGGTCGGCACCCTGGCCATCGCCGCGGCGCCGGCGTCCGCCGCGACCGGCGCCGTCATTTTCATCAACAACAGCGGCGGATTCTCTGACGTCAACCCGACCGTGGGCTGCCATCAGGTGACCGGCAGCGGCGCCGACAGTGTGGTACGAGTTCTCAACAAAACCGGGTCGGAGATCGACCTGTTCTCCGACTCGGCCTGCTCGCCGGCGGCGGCCGGACCGGTGCTAGCCAAGACCGGCGACCAAGCCCGAATACACGCCACATAGCTACTACGTGAAATCCTGACCAACCAGCACGTCAGCTGGCCGCCGGAATCGATGTGCGATTTCGGCGGCCAGTCAGGAAAAGTCCAACCCGTGCGCGGCGCCAAGCCGGGCCATCGAAGCCCGTACGGCCGCCTGCGCGCGATCGTCCAATCCGGACAGTAGGCCGCGATCGGCCTTCGCCGCGGCTCGTACGGCATGCCGGTGCAGGGACCGACCCTTGGTGGTCAGCTCCACCACCCGCCGCCGCCGGTCCCCCGGGTCGGCCACTCGGCGTACCGCGCCAAGGTCTTCCAACTCGTCGAGCATGTCCACCACGACGCTCGGCGTCACCCCCACCCGGTGGGCGATGTCCAGCTGCGACAGCGCCTGCCCGCGGGCCAGCTCCAGCACCGCGCAATGCCGCGGTTTGATGCCGACGGCGGCGAGTTCCGCGGCGAAGCCCGCGGTGGCGATCACGCCCAGCTTGCCGAACAGGAAGTCAGGCTGGCGCCGACCGAGTCTGGTGTGGTCACGTACGCTATGCTAGCCTCACCATATGATTCGGCGACCGAATGATATGGCTCCCTCTTTAATGGTCCGGTTGTTCGTCTCGGTGGTCACCGTCGCCACCGTTGTGACCACCATGTTCCTGGTCATCGGCGGATTGCTGACAGCGGCTCGTACGACACTGGGCGACTACGACACGGTCCGGAACGTGGCGCTGTGCCTCGCGATGACCTGGCCGCTGCTGCGTCGCGCCTGGTATCCGCTCAGTCTCGTGCTGTGGATCGGCTTCGCGATCCAGCTCGGTGACACCGTGGTCGGTGCGCTGCACCACGAGGTCCCGGAGACTGTCGGCCCGCTCTGTTTCGCGGTCGCGCTGTTCCTGGCCGCGTACGGACTTTCGCGCTCAACCGCCGACGGCTCCGCTTCGATCTGAAACCTGCGCCATCGGTTGTTCTGCCGGCGAAATGACGCGGGCCAACGAAATTCTGGTCATCACCGTTGTCAGATAGCCCGGCTGGCCGTTGGCACTCGTTCGCGGACACTGAGATCGAGCCATTGAACTGACCGGAAACCTGAACGTACACACACTGGCCGGAACCGGCCAGTTTCACGCGGAGAACTGGTTTTGGGGAACCCCCCGCGTGGCTGGGGTAGCGCTGGGATCGCAGAATGTCTCCCATGTCGGGAACCAGCACACCATCGAGTAAGGAACCCACGGCCCAATGACGCAGCGCGCAGAAACCACGGGGGAAGAAGAATTCCAGTCCAGGACGGACCTCGCGGTCTTCGAGGATGAGGGATACAAGAAAGGCCTCGGCAACCGCCAGGTCCAGATGATCGCCATCGGCGGCGCGATCGGCAGCGGGCTCTTTCTCGGCGCCGGCGGTCGACTGCACAGCGCCGGCCCCGCCCTGATGATCGTGTACGCGGTTGCCGGTGCGATCGCGTTCCTGGTCGTCCGGGCCATGGGCGAGATGGTGATGCACCGGCCCACGTCGGGCTCCTTCGTCTCGTACTCCCGGGAATTCATCGGCGAGAAATCGGCCTACTTCGCCGGCTGGATGTATTTCCTGAACTGGGCCTGTAGCGGCATGGGCGACGTGACGGCGGCAGCCGTCTACGTGAGGTTCTTCGCGCCCGACGTTCCACAGTGGATTCCGGCGCTGATCGCGCTGGGCGTGGTGCTCGCGGTCAACCTGGTCTCGGTCAAGGTCTTCGGCGAGTTGGAGTTCTGGTTCGCCGCGATCAAGGTCGCGGCGCTGGTGATCTTCATGATCATCGCCATCGTGACGCTGGTCAGCCGTACGCACGTGGACGGCTACACCACCGGCCCGCAGCTGATTTTCCAGAACGGCGGCTTCTTCCCGGCCGGATTCCTCGCCGTCCTGATGATTCTGCAGGGCGTGGTCTTCGCGTACGCCGGCGTGGAAATGGTCGGCGTCGCGGCCGGCGAGACCGACAACCCGCGCAAGGTCATCCCGAAGGCCGTCAACTCGGTCGGTTGGCGGATCGCGGTCTTCTACGTCGGTTCGGTGCTGCTGCTGGTGATGCTGCTGCCGTCCTTCGTGTACCAGTCCGGGCAGAGCCCGTTCGTCACGCTGCTGTCCAAGATCGGCGTGCCCGGCGCCGCGGCGGTGATGAACCTGGTGGTGCTCACCGCCGCGCTGTCCAGCGTGAACTCCGGCCTCTACACCACCGGCCGGGTGCTGCGTTCGCTCGCGTTCAACGGCTCCGCGCCGCGCATGCTGTCCCGGATGAGCAAGTCCGGCGTGCCGTACGCGGGCATCCTGCTGACCGCTTCGATCTACCTGATCGGCGTCGCCCTCAACGCGTTTTTTTCTTCCGCACGACGCCTTCGAAATCGTCACCGAGCTCTCCGCGGTGGGCACCATCGGCATGTGGTCGATGATCATGATCTCGCACTTGGCGATGCAGCGGGCGGTGGCCGATGGCCGGATCGTACGACAGGAATTCCGGCTGCCCGGCGCGCCCTACACGAACTACATCACCCTCGCGTTCCTCGCGCTCGTCCTCGCGATGACGTGGTTCAACGGGTCCACCGGCAAGATCGTCATCTACTGCATCCCACTGATCGTGGTGGCGCTGATCGTCGGCTGGTACGCGGCGCGCGGCAACGTGGCGCGCATCAAGGAACACGGGTTCGGCAAGCTCCCGCACTAAAACCACCCGGTCGGGGCCACGTTTTGGTGGCCTCGACCGGTTTTTCTTTCTCGACCCGGTCGGTGATCTGCGGGGTGGCGATCGTACGCAGGGTGACTTCGGTGAAGTGTGGGTGTCGACAGCCGGCAGTCCACAGTGGACAGACACGGACGGCCACAATTCCGCTGGTGAAACTGCTCAAGATTCACAACAGCAACACCCGCGTCCCATCTGGTGGGATCGCAGGCCCATCAATCGGGAAGCTGCCGCCGGGTACGGGCCACTCCAGCCCCTAAAGTCCCAGAAACCTCAGGAGTCACAAAGTTTTCGTCTACGCGCGTCCTCAAACCCACCCCCCACCCGATCTGGGGGGGGGCTAATTTAGACAGGGGGGTACGACAGTTTCGCGCCGTAGCAGGTATTCGGTGGGGTCCAGGTTCAGGCGTACGAGACTCGGCCGCCGACGGCTACCCAGCCGTCCGGCTGGGCCTGGGTCAGGATCTGCGATCCGACACCTTGCCACACGTCCAACGCGCGCCCAAGGTGATGGGTGAGGACCACCGCGGCCGCTCCGGTGGCCTCGTCCTCGACGATGCCGTCGCCGCGGCGCGGGAACGCCCGGGTCCGGACCGTACCGGCCGCCTCATCCCGCCAAGCCCACGCGTACAACCATCCGGTGCACTCCGGCGGCGCCGGCAGCGCCTCGACAGCGGCCCCCGAGTCGTACTGCTCCGGATGCCGTCCAGCGGCCCAGTCAACGTGCCCGCGAATCCAGGTGAAGTCACCTTCCACCCAAGTCGGCACCGGACCGGCCGGCGGATACAGCGCCGCCGGGGCGACTCCTGCGCGGGCGAGCAACCACGCCGCACCCACCAGTGGGTGCCCGGCGAATGGCAGCCGGACGCTCGGCGTGTAGATGTCTACCGCACCTTTTTCGGCATCATCCACGAAAACTGTCTCGCTGTAGCCGAGTTCCTTAGCCATCGCCTGCCGATCGTGCTGCCCAGGAACCGATGCGCCGTCCTGGACAACGCCCAACTTGTTGCCACCACCGCCGTCTGGACCGCAAAACACTTTTAAGCACCACGACCTGCGTCATGATCCCATCGTACGATTGGACAGTTCCATAAGCAGTCCTCACAAGGTGGTTACAGTGAGGCGGTGACGATCAGCCGCGGCGAGCCAGGTGAGCGCCGCTTGGTGGGGCGCCACGCGGAGCGGGCGGCACTGTTGGAATCTCTCGACGCGGCCCAGGCCAGTAGCGGGCGGACCGTGCTGCTGCGCGGCGAAGCGGGCATCGGCAAGTCCCGGCTGGCCGCCGACGCGCTCGCGGTCGCCGCGAAGCGCGGGTTCGCGGTGCTCCAGGCCCGGGCGCATCCGCTGCGGGCAGGGCTCGCGTACGCACCGATCGTCGAGGCGGTACGCCCGCGGCTCGGCGCGATGGCGCGCGCCGAGGCCGCGCAGTTGCTGGCCGGACTCGATGACCTCGGGCGGCTGCTCGTCCATCCCGCGCTCACCGTCCCGGAGCCGGCCACCGACCCGGAGATGGCCAGGGCGCGGATGTTCGAAGCGGTTGCCCAGCTGGTCGAGCGGATCGCCGATCGGCGGCCAACCGTGCTTTTCGTTGACGACCTGCACTGGGCCGACCGCGGCTCGGTGGAGTTGCTGCACTACCTCGGGCGCAAGACGGCCGGCCTGCGGCTGCTGGTGCTGGGCAGCTATCGCGGCGACGAGATGAGCGACGGGCTTCGGGAGCTGGCCACCGGCGTACGCGACAACGGCCACGAGCTCGCGTTGGCGCCATTGGCCGACGCCGCGGTCGCCGCCGAACTGACCACCGACCTGCTCGGCGCCACTCCGCCCGCCGAGCTGCTCCAAGCGGTCACCGAACGCGCCAAGGGAGTGCCGCTTTTCGTTGCCGCACTGGTGAAAACCGGCGGTGACGCGGCGCTGGAATCCGGTCAGCTGCCTGTCATCGTACGAGACGTGGTGCTCGATCGGTTGCGTCGATTGCGGGCACCTGAGCGTCGACTGCTGGAGGTCATCGCGGTCGCCGGTGACGACGGCACCGCTGGGGTGATCGAGAAGGCCTGGGCATCGACCGGAAATTTCCAGGCAACACTGGGAAACCTACTGACCGATGGCTTGGTGGTGCAGGACGCGCAGTCCTATCGGGCGGCTCATCCGCTCTACGCCGAGGTGGCCTACGCGGAACTGACCGTACGGGAGCGGCGCGCCATGCACGCGGCTCTGGCCGCGGCCCTGGACGCCGTACGGCCCGACGATGTGCTCGCGCTGGCGCCGCATTACCTGGGCGCGGGTGACCTGACCTGATCGCGTCCGACCGGGCCACCGAGGTGCTCGCCGCGGCCGGCTGGCGAGCCATTCACGTGCAGGCCTTCGAAGAGGCGATCCGCTATCTGACGATCGCCGTCGCCGAGGCGCGTGAGCTCGGCCGCGACGACCTGGCGGCCGAGCAGTTGTACGGGCTGTGCTGGGCGAACCTCGGGCTGGGCCGGGTCGACGACACCATCGCGGCCAGCCTGGAAAGCATCGCGTTGATCGAGCGAGGCGCCCCGGACCACCGGTTGACGTGGCTGCGGGTGGTACGGGTGGTTTTGGAGTCGGAGCGCGGAAACCTTGCGGCGGCGGGCCAGTTTCTGCCCGCCGTCACGCAGCCTGGCGGGTCGATCGCCGACCTGTTGGCCCACCTGACCTTCACCATGCGGCTCGGCGACACCGCCGGCATGCGAAGGCTTTCCGGCCAGCTGATCGCCGCCGCCGAACGCGACCCGACCGCACCGACCGCACGCCACCTGGCCACGAGATCGCCTTGCTGCTCAAGGGCGATTTCGCCGCCGCGAGGGAGCAGGCGCAGCGTGCGGTGGACGCCCATCAACCCGGTGGGCCAGGCGCGGACATCATGCACAACCGGGCCCTGCGTGAACTCATCGGACTCTGCGCACTCGCTGGCGACACCGAGACCGCCATGAGTACGGCCCTCCTGCATCGCCGATACGTCTCCGAATACGGGATGTTGTTGGGGCGTCTGCGGTTCCGACCATTCGATCGGCATCGTGCGCTACCTGACCGGCGACCTGGCGGCCGCGCTGGCCGCGGTCGAGACCGGGCTCGGCATCGCCCGGCCGGCCGGTGCGCCCCGGTCACTGGCCCGTTTGTTGCTATGTAAGGCTTTCCTGCTGGCCGAGCGGAGCAGGCTGCGGGAAGCCACCAGGTGCACGGCCGAGGCGGCCGGCGCGACTTCCGGGGATTTCACGGACGATGTCGGACTGCGGGCGCTCACCGAATTGGCGAACCTCGCGATCGCGGTGAACGGCGCGAGCGTACGGCGGACGACTTCCCCAGTCGCGGCGGTCGTGGCGTACGAACCCATCGCATCCTGCTTGATGTTGCTGTTCCAGGGAAGAGCCGCGATCCTTGCCGGCAATCGCGAGCAGGCCAGCGAAGTGATCTCGCAGCTACGGGATATCGGCCGTACGGCACCATTTTCGATCGCCCTCGCCGACCGGGTCGAAGGACTGACACTCGGCTCCGGACGACTGCTCGAGTCGGCCGCCACCCAGCTGGAAAGCATGGGCATGGCCGTACTGGCAGCCCAGACTCGGCTGGAGTTCCTCGAGCAGGACGGCGACGCCGAGCCTGACCACGTGTCCACCTGCCTGGCCATCTTCGAAAAAGCCGAGATGACCGGCTGGGCGGACCGAGCCCGGCGACTGGCTCGGTCGTCCGGCGTCGCGCTGTCGGCGGGCCGCAAATCTGGGCCGCTCACCAAACGCGAACACCAGGTGGTCGAGCTGGTGAGCGAGGGACTGTCCAATGCGGACATCGCGGCCCGGCTTTTTCTCAGCGAACGCACTGTCGAAGCGCACCTCCGCAGCTGCTATGCACGCCTCGGCCTGTCTTCGCGGGTCGCGCTGGCAAAATGGGCGGACGATCAGACCATGCGAGCGTAGCCAGGCTTGTCCGTGTGGTCCTGCGCGTCCTGATCGCTGGTGCTGTAAAGCCGGATCTCGGTGCCGTCCGGGTCCCGGAAAATCACCCGCCAACCTCTCGTCCCGTCGATCACCCCGGAGTGCTCGACGCCAAGCTCAGTCAACCTGGCCGCCCACTCGTCAGCCGCGGCCCGATCGGCGATCGAGAAGCACACCGGGTCGAAGCCGGCCGCCGCCCCCCCGCCGCCGCGGCCGGGTTCTCCTGCAGGGAAATCGGCACCGCGAGCCCTTCAACGAACCCACCGACGCCTTTGACCACCCCGTGCTCATCCGGAAAGTCGAACGCCACCCGGTAGCCGAGCACCCGCTCGTACCATTCACGACTGATGGCCAGGTCGCTGACCGGATATTTGACGTGGTGGATCCCGGTAAGCACGGGCATGGTTCGGACCTCCTGGAGTTTCCCGCCACCGTACGAGAACCTCGGCCGGCTTGCCAGCGGAGCTGCGCGATGGTGAATCCACCGCGCCCCTTTCAGGCGCCAGCCGAGCAGGCGGCGGCGATCGCGGCCGTGTCCCAGTAGAACGGCCGAACTCCGGCGATGCGCTCATCCCGGACCGTGATCGTCTGCAAGATCGGAAATTCCAACTCCCGCCCGGTGGCACGCGCCCGGGCCTGGACCTGGGTCAGCACCACAAGGGGATCCGCGGTGGCCAGATACGCCTGCTCCACCATCTCGAACGCCTCCCACGCCTGGCTCATCGCGACGAAGAACCGCTCCATTCCATCGTGACCACGCCACGTGCCGCCGTACGGAAGCGCCGCCGCTTGGTGCAACACCACATCGGGCGCGAAGTACGGCGCGAGCGGGGCAAAACTCGCCTTGCCCGGACCGCCAGCCGCCAAGTACTCCCCTTCCGCCGCGTACATGCTTTCCAGTACGGACAGATCAGTTTTCGTTCTCATGACCCCAGCATCGCCGTCCACAGTGGACAAAGCTGGCGGGAATCCGACTTGCAGTTCGCTCGTACAGCCGACGGGTGACTCAGTCCACAGCCAGCTGAGCGCTCGCGCCATTGACCCGCCTGACCCGCGGGCACAGAATCGGCCGTACAGATGGTTGCGCGACCAGCCCGCTGGAGGACAGCTCGTGAGCACGCTGAGCCCGGAAGAGCAACAGATTGTCGACGTCGTCCGCGATTTCGTCGACCGGGAGGTGCGCCCGGTCGCCCGCGAGCTCGAGCACGCCAACGAATACCCGGAAAAACTCATCGAACAAATGAAGTCGTTGGGCATTTTCGGGCTCGCGATCCCGGGTCCGTACGGCGAGGCCGCTGTCTCCACGCCGTGTTACGTACGAGTCACCGAACAACTCGCTCGCGGCTGGATGAGCCTCGCCGGTGCCATGGGCGGGCACACCGTGGTCGCCAAGTTGATTCTCACTTTCGGTACGGAGGAACAGAAGCAACGATGGCTGCCGCGGATGGCGACCGGGCAGGTACGAGCCACCATGGCACTGACCGAGCCGGGCGGCGGCTCCGACCTGCAGGCACTGACCACGGTGGCCCGCAAGGAGACCGGCAGTTATGTCATCAATGGCGCCAAAACGTGGATCACCAACGCCCGGCGCTCCGGTCTTGTCGCGCTGCTGGTGAAAACAGACCCGGCGGCGGAACCAGCACACCGCGGGATCAGCATCCTGCTGGTCGAACACGGCCCGGGGCTCACTGTTTCCCGCGATCTTCCCAAGCTGGGCTACAAAGGCGTGGAGAGCTGTGAACTCGCCTTCACCGACTTCCGGACGCCGCTGGACAGCCTGCTGGGCGAGGGCGAGGGCGAGGGTTTCGCGCAAATGATGAAAGGCCTGGAAATCGGCCGCATCCAGGTGGCTTCCCGCGCCCTGGGCGTCGGGCACGCGGCGCTCGACGACGCGCTGCGGTACGCGCAGGAAAGGGAGACTTTCGGCAAACCGATCTGGCGCCACCAGTCCATCGGCAACTACCTCGCCGACATGGCCACCAGCCTCACCGCCGCCCGCCAGCTCGTCCTGATGGCCGCCGAACGGTACGACTCCGGGCAACGCTGCGACCTGGAGGCCGGCATGGCCAAACTGTTCGCGTCCGAAACCGCCATGTCGATCGCGCTCAACGCCGTACGCATCCATGGCGGCTACGGCTATTCCACCGAGTTCGACGTCGAGCGCTACCTGCTGCGCGACGCGCCGCTGATGATCGTCGGCGAAGGCACCAACGAAATCCAGCGCAACGTCATCGCCGCGCAGCTCATCGCCCGCGGTGGCCCACCAGAGTGATCGGACAGGCGATGTGACGCTGCTCGGCCGCCGAGCAACTCATTTCCCCATAATTGATCAGCGACTCAGCGCGGCAAGGTCAGCAATGCGAAGACACCGCCAATCACTGGCCGGGCCTGGAATCCTTGCTGGCGACCGGAAAGCGTGTCGTACCAGTCGGTGAAGGGCACTCTGTTCGGGGTGGTGTTGGCGAAGTTGTAAACGTCCGTGATCAGCGCGTCCCGGATAGCGGCGTTGCGGTGCTGCCAGGCGGCGGTCCACAACTCCCAGTCGGTTTTGGTGTACGAATGCCGTAGATCCAGCGGCACGCCGTATTGGTTGCGGTGCGCCAAATACCAGGCGGCCTCGTGATCGGCGACCGTGGAGGAGATCAACCCGAGGCCCAGCAGTTGGTCTGGATAGCCGTTGTATTTCTGGCTCCAGGTGTTCGGCTGGTCGTACGCGAGCCGCAAATGCGCGCCGTCCTGCCCCATCGTCGCCCATTGTCCGATGTAGTCACGGGCGGTGCTGAGATAGTGCGTCGCATCGGCCGCGTTCTGAGCTGCGGTGCTGATGATCCGGCTCATCGCACCAACGCCGACAATGCCCTTCAGTGCCAGGTTCACGCTGTGCGCGATCCAGCCGGTGAAGTCGTCGGTTTGGTTCTGTAGGCCGGGATCCAGCGCGTTGCCGACCAGGTAATCGGCCCAGCGCTTGAGAATGGGATAGTGCGCGGCAGCGAACGTCTTCGCGTCCGCGGCAGTGAGTCGGGCGAGGTAGCCGGCGGTCATGATCAACATGTTCGCCGACTCCTCGACCGGCATGTCCTCCTCCTGCCCGTCGTTGTGGCCGGCCGCGTCGGGATAGTGCGAGCCGAGATCGTGCTCGGCGTAGTCCTTCGGCCAGCCGCCGTTCTCCGCGTAGTCCAGCAGCGGCGCGAGCAGCAGGCCGAGGCGTTGCGGGTCCAGATAAAGGAAAATCGGCATGCCGGGGTACGTGACGTCCACAGTGGACACGTTGCCGTCGCTGGAGATCTCCTTCAGGAAGGCCCACGGCTTCCCATCGCGTACGACCCAACTCGGTGCCGCCGTACGCCTGCCGAACCGCCAACGCGCACAGCGCCGCGTACTTGTCCCCGCCCACCGCCCGCGCGTCCGCGGTCACCTTGTTGTCCAATGTGGACGCTCGGCCGCTGGCGGCGACGAAGTCGGTGTGGAACGCGGCCACCATGTCCTGCCAGGAAGGCCAGTACGAGGTCCACAGCGGCTGCAGCGGCGCGCCGAGATAGCGCATCGCCGGCTGGCGTACGTGCCCGATGGACACCACGAACGGGTCGGTGGCGGCGCTTACCCGGCCGAAGTCGAGGTTGAGCCCGAGCACCGGCCAGTGGTCGCCAATCGCGCGCGGCTGGTTCGGGTCGGTAGTGCCGGCCAGCTTCCCGGCCTGCACCGCGGCCGCCCGCACCACTTGGTCCTCACCAATTTGCCAGGTCAGGCCGCTGCGCTCGGGCGTACTCCAGACGACGGTCCCCCAGGACGCCATGTCACCGTTCTCGGCCAGCACTGACGGAGCCCGAGGGCGTGACGGTCAACGACCGTACGCCGGAGGTGCTCGCCGACGCCCAGCCGACCTTGGTCCCGCTGTCGCCGTGCGCCCACTCCGCCGAGACATCGATGTAAACGCTCACCGCGTGCGCCTTGCCGTCCGCGCTGGACGCCCGCATCGACAGGTACGACAGCGGGGCGGACTGTCGCCGCAGGTCGCCCGGCTCGATCGGCGACAGGAACGTGACGACCAGCTCGACTCCGCCACCGGTCAGAGTGAAGGTGGACCGGGTCGCGGTGGTGACGAGTGAGATCTGTGACATGCCTTGCGACACCGGCGCGGCGTCCACCGCGGGCGCGCCCATAAAGACGTAGGGCACGCCGTCGATCCGGACGATGCCGGTCATCGCGGTGGTCCGGCCGGTCCAGAAGGACGGCCAGGTGCCGGGCAGCGAGTCCGAAGCGAGCCAGGTGCTCAGGTACGGCGACCGAACGGCCAGCGGGGTAGCCGGCGGGCGAATCGGCTCGACGTCGACAGCCGATTCTGTCCGCGACCAGGTTGCGCGAACGCCGTTCCGCCGAGCACCGGCACAGCCGCGGCGGACAGCCCCGCGATCGAACCGGCCCGCAGGATATTGCGCCTCGACATCCCACCAGAGGTCTTCCGATGCCGCCCCAACTCGCCCATGAGCGCCTCCCGTCCAGGTGCCACAACACGGCCGATTGCAGCCTATTGGCGCCCAAGGCGGGATTTGCCATCACAACTGTGACCAGGACCGGTCACCTTCGGTCACTCGCCAGCCCACCGGGCGGCCGCCTGGTCCAGGGCGCGTTCTAGGGCCTCGCGTACGGCGTCACCGGCCAGCGCCCGGAAGCGGGTCACCGCGGCGGTCAGCTCGGCTGGCCGATCTCCGGCCACATACCGCGCGAACAGGGCGACATACCGATCGGCGATCCGGGACACGTCGGCCGTGAGCGCTTCGAATTCGTCCAGCGCCACCGCTGGCGGGACGCCGTGTTCGGCGAGCGTGAGTCCGACCTCCTCGAGGAAGGTCGGGCTCGGGGCTCGTACGCTTGAACCGTCCGGCGCTACCTCCATAAGACCGAGGTCCACGGCCCGGGTAATCACCGCCGGGTCAATTTCTCCGTCCGGGAACAGCGCCAGGAACCGAGCTGGATCGAGCTCGGCCGCCGGCCGCCCCTGGGCGATGCCGAGGAGCTCGTCCAGATGGGCACCGCGCCGGTGGCCGTCGAAGAGCTCCTTGATCGCGGCCAGCGAGTATCCCCGCCGCTGCAACGATCCAATGGCCTGCAACCGCTCGACATGAGCGCTTGAGTAGTAGCCGACCCGGCCCCGCACCTCGGGCGGATCGAGCAGGCCTTTCGACTGGTAGAGCCGCAGGGTCGACGTTTTCGTACCGGTCTGGTGCGCCAGTTCGTCGATGGTCAGGTCAGGCACCCGGCTCACTCTATGCCGCCCGCCACTATTACACCAGTCAGAACCTCTCTAGTGTTTACTAGCTAGGTGACTACTACTAGTGCCGTACGCCTGATCGTCATCATCTTGACGCTGTACGTGGCCTGCAAGATTGCGGTCCTGTGGCGCGGTCCGCGCCCCACCGGCGGCTCGCTGTGCGTGTATCTGCTGTGGCCGGGCATGGACACCCGCCCGTTCCTGCGCCGATCGCCGCACCGCGGCTGGCCGTGGCTGGGGCGCGGACTGATCGGGCTGGGCCTCGGCGTCGCCGGCACGGTCGCCCTTCGCTGGGCGGCCCCGCACCTGGGCCGGTACGCCGTCGGCTGGCTGGGTGTCGCGCGGTCTTCCTCACCGCCGTCCATCTGGGGTTCGCCGACCTGCTGAGCGGCGGCCTGCGACGAGCCGGTTATCCGGTCCGGCGACTGTTCCGCGACCCGCTACGGAGCCGGTCACTGGCTGAGTTCTGGTCCCGCCGCTGGAATCTGGCGTACGTCGAACTCACCAGGATGCTGTGTTTCTCCCACCGCTGCGCCGCTGGCTGGGCCGCGTCGCCGTACCCAGCCGCGTTCCTGCTTTCCGGTGTCCTGCACGAACTCGCGATCAGCGTGCCGGTCAACGCCTGGTACGGCGGACCGCTCGCGTACTTCGGTTTGCACGCGGTCCTCACCACGGCCGAGTCCCGGCTGCGGATCCACCGCTGGCCGGTCGCGCTGGCCCGGCTGTGGACCTGGCTGGCGATCCTCGCGCCGCTGCCGCTGCTGTTCCACACGCCCTTTCGCGAAGCCCTCGTCACCCCACTTTTCTGGAGCGGATCATGAACCTGATCTTCGACATCGCCCTCTGGCTCGCCACCGCCGGCCAGATCGGCCTGCTGATCGTCAGCGTCAGCGTGCCTCGGGTACTGAACTGGCGTACCGAGTTGCCCAAACTTTCCCCGATCAACGGCAAACTCATGTGGATTTACGGCGGGTACGTGGTTTTCACGTACCTCGCGTTCAGCGTGCTCACCGTCGTGTTGCACAGCGACCTGCTGCGCGGCGACCGCTCGGCCACCGCGCTCGCGGTGTTCATCGGCCTTTACTGGCTGATCAGGTTGCTGGTCGACCCGTGGATGGGATCGGGGGGGCACTGGCCGACCGGCCGACTGTTCGGGCTCGCCCATGTCGCGCTCAACCTGGTGTTCGCGTTTTTCGCCGCCACTTACCTCATCCTGGCCGGCTGGCACCTTTTTGGTCTCTCGTAGGGCATCGGCGTCAAACAACCAGGGCGGTCGCCCCGTACACGGCGGTGATCACCAGCCCCACGACGACAAACCCGACACAGCCGGCGAGCCACTGAGCCGCCGTACGACCCATCCTTATCGCGCCGACCACTCCACACGCGGCTCCCAACACCATCGAGCCGATCCCGTACCAGAACAGTTCGGGCTGGCCGACGAAAAACGCGAGGTGTGCGCCTTCGCCAAGCAGGATGCCGGCTGGTACGGCGAGGCCGGCCAATCGCCACCACGGCGACTCACCGCGAAGCAATCCGGCGGCGAGGCCACCGATCGCGCCGAACACCACCGCCGCCACCAGCCAGAACCCGATAGCCGCAAAGGAGACATCGAACCCGCGCAACACGGTCGTCAGGTAATAGCCGGCCACCTCGCCGGCCAGGACAAACACGCCCAAGGCGACCGCCTCCCAGCCCGTACGGCGAAACAGGTAGGCAACCAGGATCCCGGCGAGCGCCCAGGGCGCGCCGGAGTTCGCCAGCGGGCTGACCGCGGCCGGCAGCACGGTCTGCAGGAGGGACGTCGCGATCCCCAGCAACAGCCCGATGACAACCGCGATCGCCGATCGCAACAGGATCTTCATGCCGCGAACGTAACGGTTCTGTCCTTTTCGTTACATTCGCGGCGGTGGCTTGTCGTGGTATGCTCGACCGTCTGACTGCCATCAAACAGGCAAGCAGGAGCTAGCCCCGATGATTCATACGGTAACTCGCAGGAGGCATGGGTGTCAAGTTTGTCAACTACCGACGACCTTGAAAATGAGCAGCAGTACGTGAGCATGCTCTACGGACGCCTCGACAACCTGCGCGAGCAGGCAGCCGAACGGCTCGCCAGTGAGCTGCGCGCGACCGGCGGCACGCCGCAGGACCGGACGCAACGGGACTCGCTCACCTCGCTGCACACCGAGCGGGTCGCACGGTACGACGCGGTGGAGCAGGGGCTGTGTTTCGGCCGGCTGGACCTGCAGGACGGCGGTCACCAGCACATCGGCCGCATCGGTCTCTTCGACGACGACGGCGACTTCGAGCCGTTGCTGCTGGACTGGCGGGCGCCGGCGGCCCGGCCGTTCTACGTGGCCACCGCCGCTACCCCGGACGGGGGTCGCCCGCCGCCGGCACATCCGCACCAGCCAGCGGACGGTCACCGGGCTGGACGACGAGCTGCTGGTCGCGGATCCGTCCGCTGATACCGAAACCCAGACACTGACCGGCGAGGCGGTGCTGCTCGCTGCGCTGACGGCGAACCGTACCGGCCGGATGCAGGACATCGTCGAGACCACCAGGCCGAGCAGGACGACGAGGCGATCCGTTCCGACCTCGCCGGGGTGCTGGTGGTGCAGGGCGGGCCGGGCACCGGCAAGACGGCCGTCGCCTTGCACCGCGCCGCTTACCTGCTCTACACGTACCACCGGCAGCTGAGCGGGCGAGGCGTGCTGATCGTCGGCCCCCGAACGACACCTTCCTGCGCTATATCTCGCAGGTGTTGCCGCCGTCGCTGGCCGAGACCGGCGTGCTGCTGGCCACTCTCGGCGACCTCTACCCCGGGGTCACCGCGCGGCGCCCGGAGTCGGCCGCCGCCGCCGCTGAGCTGAAGGGGCGTACGCAGCTGGTCGAGATCCTGGCCGCAGCCGTGAGCGACCGCCAGCAGGTGCCTGAAGAACCGATCCTGATCGACGTCGGCCGGCACACCCTCTCGCTGGACAAACAGGCGTGCTCGGTGGCGCGGGAGCAGGCTCGCGCTTCCCGCCTGCCGCACAACCTGGCCCGGCCGATCTTCGCCGCGGGGGTGCTGGCCACCCTGGTCGCACAGGTCGCCGAGCGGATTGGGACCGACCCGTACTGGGACGATCCGCTGGGCGGCAACGACGCGCCGGGTACGCCGAACGTGCTGGACACCGACGACCTGGCGGACATCCGGGCGGATCTGTCGACCGAGCCGGCCGTGCAGGCGGTCATCGACGACCTCTGGCCGCCGCTGGAGCCGGAGCGGTTTCTGGCTGATTTCTACGCCTCCGCGGACGCTCTGGAATCGGCCGCGCCGCAGTTCAGCGCCGCCGAGCGGGCCTTGCTGCTGCGTACAGCGGACGGTGGGTGGAGCCCGTCGGACGTGCCGCTGCTCGACGAGGCCGCCGAGCTGCTGGGCGTGGACGACACCGCCGAGCGGGCCCGCGCCGAGCGGGAGCGGCAGGCCCGGCTGGAGTACGCGCAGGGCGTACTCGATCTGGCGGCTGGATCGCAGTCCTTCGAGCTGGAGGGCTTCTCGGAGGCCGGGATCGCGGTCATCTCCGATCTTATGGACGCCGAGGCGGTGGCTGCTCGGTATGCCGAGGACGTACGGCAAAAACCGCCGCCGCGCACGCGGCCGCCGACCGCAACTGGGTGTTCGGCCACGTGATCGTGGACGAGGCGCAGGAGTTGTCGCCGATGGCGTGGCGGCTGTTGATGCGACGCTGCCCGAGCCGCTCCATGACCGTCGCCGGCGATCTCGCGCAGACCGGCTCGCTGGCCGGCCGCGGTTCGTGGGCGGAGATCTTTTCGCCGTACGTGGCCGATCGCTGGCGGCTGACCGAGCTGACCGTCAGCTACCGTACGCCGGCCGAGATCATGGCGCGGGCCGCGCTCGTCCTAGCCGACATCGACCCGGCCTTTCAGGCGCCCAAAGCGGTACGCAGCACCGGCGTCGAGCCGTGGGACGAGACCGGTTCCCCGGGCCGGCTCGCCGAAATCGTGGCGCAGGAAGCAAAAGAGGTCGGCGATGGCCGTCTGGGTGTCATCGCTCCAGCGGGCCTGGTCGCCCAGCTGACTCCGGCCCTGGCCGCGGCGATCCCGGAGCTGGCCATCGGGGCGGCCCCGGACCTCGAACGCCGAGTCGTCCTTTTGACCGTACCGCAAGCAAAAGGTCTCGAATTCGACACGGTGGTGACCGTCGACCCGGACGGCATCGTCGCCGAGTCGCCGCGCGGGCTGAGCGACCTTTACGTCGCCCTGACCCGGGCCACCCAGCGACTCGGCGTTTTCACGCTGTCCTGACGTGCGTCCCGTCGCCGGTTGAATTCTTTTGACCGGCGACGGTCGCGCCCAGTTCCGCCATGGCAGCCCCACCCATTCGGGCTTTCTGGCGACTCCGCCTTGACCGAGGGCTATTTTCCGGCGAGAGCGTTGACGGCTATGCCGACAAGGGCCGCGTTGTAGAAGAAAGAGAGAACGCCATGGGTCAGCGCCGCATAGCGCAGCGGCCGGGCCTGGATCTGCACGTCGGACACTGCGAACGATGTTCCGGGGGTGAAGGAGAAGTAGGCGAAGTCGAGGTGGTTCGGTCGGTTCGTGGCCGGAAATTCCAGGCCCCCGGCAGCTTCGGATCGATAGAACAAGTAGGCATACCAGCCGGCGTAGCCCAAATGCAGAAGGATCCAGGCCGCGATTACCGCTAGTGCGCCGCAAAGCTTGAGGAAGAACAACAATGTCGAGTCGAGGTCACCGTCCTGGGCGGCCGCGTCCGCGGCGACCACCAGGAGGCCTCCGGTGACGCCGGCGACGCTGGTGACCAAGGTGCCAGCGAGGCCGATCGTACGGCCGAGTTTGCCGCCGACCCAGTCCGGTACGCCGGTGTCGACCTCCTTGGACGTCCGCCTGCTGCGGTGGATACGCAGCCATTGCACCGCGATATAGCCGAACGCGATCACGTTCCAGCCAACCAGGACGGCCAAAGTCACCGACGCGTCCGGAACGGCGACCCACGCCACCGCGAGGACGACGCTGCCGACGGTGATCAGCAGGACCTCGGCAATCCGATCGACACGCTGACCAGCCATGGCGGAGAAAGTATCATAAATCGGACAGAGAGCCACGACACATCGCCTTCGTGCGGTGTGGCTTGCCGGAATATTCGTACGGACATTGATAAAAACAGGGGCCGCACCAACCCGAGCCAGAAGGACGCCCGATGCCCCGTACGACCCCGGCGGCGATGCCGCGATGATGGGTCACACCCACGCGCTCAGTGGCGCCGCCGTCTGGCTCGCCGCGGCGCCGTTGCTGGCTCAGGTCACGCCGATCGGGGTGCCGGAGCTGCTGGCCGGCGCGGTGGTCACCGCCGGAGCCGCGCTGCTGCCCGACTGCGATCACCCCTCAGCGACTGTCGCTCGTACGTTCGGCTGGCCCACCCGGCAGCTCGCCCGCGGCATCGCTTGGGTGTCCGGCGGGCACCGAAAGGGCACCCACGCGATCTGGGCCGTCCCCATCACCGGCGCACTCGCCCAGGCGACGGTCGTCGGCGGACACTGGATCCCTTACCTGCCAACGATCGCGGTCGTCCTCGCGATCGGGCTGGGGCTGCGCGGTCTCGGCTGGACTCACGGCGGCACCCTGGCGAACATCGGCACTTTTCTTTTCTGTGCGGGCGCCGCCGTGCTGGCCACGATCGCCGGAGTCCACTGGGCGTGGGTGGGCGCGAGCTATGCGCTCGGCGTCGCGGCGCACATCGCCGGAGACGTGATGACCAAGGAGGGCGTGCCGCTCTTCTACCCACTCAGCAAACACCGGTTCAGCGGCAGCCCGATGCCGACCGGAGGCCTGCGCGAAAAATGGCTGGTGGCCCTGCCGATCGCGATGGTGGCCGCCACGCTGGTGCTCTATCGCCTCGGCGCGATGCCCTATTTGTTCGCCATGCTGGCCACCGCCGGCGTACCGCGCTAACGGCCGGTGTGACTTTCGAGTTTCGCGCACGTCTCGCCTGGTGACCATGAAACCTCGTTGGGGAGGAGCACGAGATGCGTAACCGTGGCTGGCTGTTGGCCTGGGACTGGACCATGTTTGGCTTTGACTGGGGGTAAAAGATGCGAAACCAGAACTGGACCTGAGAGCCGGGCGTTCCCGGCGCGGACTCGCCGGGAACGCCTCCCCCAGCCTGTCAGCCACTCTCAGCGGCTGACAGACCATGGGCGGCGAGCAGCCGCCGCAGCGTGCTCGGGGTGTGGTCGAGGTGGTCTCGTACGGTCCGAGTGAGGTGCGCCTGGTCGGCGAAACCCAGATCGGCCGCCAAGGCGGCGAGGCTCGGTTCACCCGCCTCCAGCCGATCCAACGCGCGCGTTATGCGCACTCGGTTTCGGTAGTGAGTCAGGGAAACTCCCAGCTCTCGGGAAAAGGCGCGACTGAGCCGGTACGGGGAACAGTCCAGCAGTGCGGCGAGCGAGCTGAGCCGGCTCGCCGCCGGGTGGTCGGCCATGATCGCCGCTCGCGCGTTCTCCGCGAGCGCCCGGTCAGTCGGCGTCGGCCGGACGTGAACGGGCAGCGCGCGGGTCGACGCGCCAGAGACGACACCGCCCAGCAGGCCGAGCAGTCGTTCGGTGAGGGCATAACCGGGATCCGGCCGGGCGGCCAGAATGGCCCGGTGGGTGAGCTCGATCCGCGCGTCTGCGTAAACCCGGTAGCGGCTGATCGGCGTGTCGCCGGCCATCGAACGCCACAGTCGCGGGCTCACTGTGATCACCGTGGAGAGCTCGCCGGAAACCGGATGCGCGTACTGCCGCGGCTCGCCCGGAACCCCGAGGTAGCAGGTCGTCCTGTCCACCTCGAAAATCGCACCACAGCTGCGTACCCGGAATATTCCCTTACGTACCAACACGATCTGGTACGCGTGCTGATATCCCTCGAACCAGCCGGTGTGGTCATCCAGACAGCTGAACTTCTCGACGCTGAAGTCGGGGTCGCTGGCGATGACGGCGTCCTTGGCCTGATGCACGCTGGGAACGCTACGCCGGCGAAGTGACAGCGGCGCAACATCTTCAAGACCTCCGACGCACGGGCGGGCAGCCTCAGTGCTGCGAGTCCGTCGCGAAAACAGGAGGAATCATGGCCAAGGTCAGGAAGCACGCGATCGCCGCCGGCGTGGCGGTCGCCACCCTGCTCGCTACCCCGGCGATCGCCGCACACGCCGATGTTTCGCCCCAGCACCAGAAAAGTCCCGCCGAGATTGTCGCCGCGCTGGACGTGAAATACCAGGCCGCGGTGAAGAGGAACGACGCGGCCACGATGTCTCGGATCCTTACCGACGACTTCGTCATCGTCACCGGCCGGGGTTCGGTCTTCACCAAGGCGGACACAGTGAACGACGCGAAAACCCAGGCATGCGCGTACAAGCAACAGGACGAGATGCCCGGGACCCAGAAAGTCCGCGTCTTCGGGCACTCGACAGCGACGGTGACGGCCCTTTTGTGGCTCAAGGGCAGTTGCCTGGACGGGTCGACCTTCGACCAGAAACTTTGGTTCAGTGACACGTACGTTCTCAGGTACGGGTCGTGGGGCTATTCGTTCGGCCAGTCGTCCATTCACATTTAGCTGCTCCGCTTCTTCACATTGGTATGGGAGGTCGCTCGCGCGGTCCAGTCGTCATGGTTGAGCTGGTTGCTGTTCTCGTCCCAGAACCAGTGTTGGACATGACCGTTGGCGTCGGTCGCCCAGATGTGCTGCTGACGGTTGACAAACATGGCGGTCGGGTCGGTGGTGGCCGAACCGGCCGGCGCCCAGGCATTGTGCTGGATCGTGTTGTCGCTGGGCGTCCACCAGAAATGTTGCAGGCTGCCATCGCTGCCACGAACCGTGACGTGCTGGGCGCCGGTGTCATCGACCATGATCGCCGGCCGGCCGGTCAACCCGGCATTGCCCGCCCACGTGTCGTGCGACGGCGTGGCTTGCCCCTTGTCCACGAACCAGTGTTGCAGGCTGCCGGCCGCGTCGACCGCGAAGACATGTTCCTGGGAGCCGATGACCTTGGCTTGCGGGTCTGCCGCGATCGAACCGGCCGGCGCCCACGCCGCATGCTGGACCGTGCCGCTTGCCAGCGTTTCCCAGAAATGTTGGAGACTTCCGTCGGTGCCACGAGCGAACACGTGGACGGTTCCGCTGTCGTCCACCAAAACGGTCGGGCGGCCGGCCAGTTTCGGGTCGCCGGCCCAAGTGTCATGGGTGACTGCGGTCTGACTTTCGTCTTTCCACCAGTGCTGCAAAGTTCCGGTCGGATCGATCCCGAAAACGTGCAACTGGCTGCCGACGACCACGCTGGCCGGGTCGGCCGCGACCGCGACCGAGCCGGCCGGTGCCCAACTGTCCTGCCGGATCGTGTTGTCGGACGGCGTCCAGTACGTGTGTTGGACGCTGCCGTTCGCGCCGCGAGCCCACAACTGCTGTTGCCCGTTGTCAGCCAGCCCAACGGTTGGCTCACCGGCGGTGCCGGTCGTCCACACGTCGTGCAGGATCTGGTTCGTTGACGGCTCCCAGAACCAGTGCCCGACCGCGCCGGAGGCGTCCGTGCCGAAGAAATGCTGCTGCTGGTTGCCCAGCACCAGGCCCTGCGAACCTTCGGCCCCGCCACCGGGTTGCAGGATCGCGCGCAGGTAGTGCGCCTGTACGGTCGCCGGCGTCAAAGCGTGGTCATACAAGGCAACTTGCGCCATGCAGCCGTTCAGCCGGGCGCCGGCGTCATCCCCCCGGGCGCCGATTTTAAGACTGTTAGTGCCCAAAGTCGCCGGCGGGCTGGCGACCGAGCCGATCGGCTGGCCGTTGAGGTAGAGCGTCATCGTGGTGCCGTCGTACGTGACGGCCACGTGATACCACTGTCCATTTTGGACGGACCTGGTGCTGGTGATGGTCGGCGGCAACGTGTCATTGCGGTCCAGCATGAATGCCTGCAGTTTGTTACCCGGGACCAGCCGTACGCCAAAGCCGTTGTAGTGCGGGCTGTCGTATTTCTCGACTATTCCCTGCTGTTGGGTCGCATTGACCTTGATCCACGCCTCCCACGAGGTGGCCGCCGACGGCGAGACCGCCAGCGCGTGGGGGCACCGACACATATCCGCCGTTGAAGCAGACGGCGGTGTCCCCCACGATCGGGCCGGACTGGGTGGTGGTCGAGCCCGCCTGGTACGTCCCATTGGTGTGGTAGGGCGAGGAATCCACGGCCGTCGAGCCGGTGTCATCCAGCCGCCAGTACGCGGTCGGATGGTCGAGTTCCACCAGGCTCGCATAGTCCGATGTGGACGGTGTGGCGACCTGAATGGTCACATTGCTGGACGCGGGAGTGCCGTTGGCCGGTGTTGTGGTCACCGTCAGCTGGTACGAGCCGGCCGGCGTGTTTGCCGGCGGCTGCACCGAAGTGCTGAACTTCTGCCAGCCGATCGCGCCGGAGCTGGCGACCGAGAACGAACCCGCCGCCGGTACGGTCCAGCCCTTGGGCGCGGAAATCGAGACAGCGCCGGTCACGGTGCCACTGCCCAGGGCTTCCACGGTGCCGGTCACCGGGAGCGGTTGCCCGGGTCGTACGGCACCGGGAGCCACCGACAGCACGGTCGGGCTGGCCTGGTTGACGCCGGCCGCCGAGCCGGTCGCATAGTGCGCCACCACGGTGGCGGTGGCCGAAAGCGCGCCGAGGTCGACGGTTTGGGCGGTGGCGTCAAAACTGTGCGTCGCGCCGTTGACCGTGACCGAGGAGAGCTGATAGCCGGCTGGCGTACGCAGGTGCAGCAGCACGTCCGTCGGTCGGAACCGACCCGCCCGCCGCCGCCGGAGGTGTCACCGTCGCGGTCACGTTTGCGTGTGACAACTGCGAAACGATGCTGTACGTGAGCGGGCCGAAGTCGGTCGGCAGGTTGCCGACCGAGACGTTCTGTCCGTCCGACAGCCACTGCTGCGGAGTCGCCGGCGCGAGGTTCAACGTCTGCGGGGTGCCGTCGGCGGCCAGGCCCTCGGACACCAGCATACTGCGCATCGCCTGCAGCGGGACGGCATTTTGCGCGCCGCGAGCGGCGGGAAGAACATGCTGCGGTAATACTCGCCGGGACAGGGCGCCAGAGTTGCCCCTTCGCCGCTGACAAAGGTGTTCGGTGTCAGCTCCTGGCCAACCTGGCCGTAGAACTGCATGTCGAGATCGCCCGCGTCACCCTGGTCGGACAGGTATTTCGCCCAGCCGTAGCCATACTGCTGATCGACGCCGGTCGTCTTGTAGCCGGGCGAGCCGGCCGGGAAGTTCAGCGGGCCATCGGTCTCGCAGGTGCCGGCCTCTCCGCCGTACAGGTTGAATCTGGTCATGCCCAGGAAAAGACCGCCGTGCTTGCGGATGTACGTGGCAATGCCGGTCGACTCGGGGCTGTCCGGCCCGAAAATACCGGTCTTGAGGACGTACGGAATGGTGATGTTCCAGTAACTGCCCAAAGTCGTGGATGTGATCGGTTCGAACGGCTGCTTCCAAGCCGGGTCCAGCAGTTGGATCGGCACGTAGATCGAGCCGTCGGACAGCTTGGTTTCGGACTGCGTCACCGCCGACAGGATCGCCGTACGCAACGTGGTCGCCTGGCTGGTGAACTGATTGCCCAACGACGCGTTTCCCAGCTGCCGCAACGCCAGCCCGAAGTCGCGCATGCCACGCCACGACTGTGCCTGGTGGTTCAAACCGTAGACCGGCGTCTGGATGTCGGTGCCGTAGTTTTCCTTCTCCACCAGGCCGTTGTTCGCGGCCATCTGTTGCTGGTAACCACCCGAACCGCTCAGCCAACTGGTGAAGGTGCCCAGATTCTGGTTGATGTAAGAGGCATCGTTGGTCAGGAAATAGTACGAGGCGGCTTCCTCCAGTTTGAATCCCTTTTCCCAGTCCGGGAAAACGCCGCCCTGGCCGCGGACGAGCAGCGCGGAGATATCCTGCCGGTAGTCGGTGTTGTAACCGAACTCGCCCAGGGTGTTGATCGAGCTGTCCAGCTCTGGCACGAAGGCGAAGGTGCTGTCCGCTGCTCGTAACCGTCGCCGATGCTCTGCTGGAACGCCATCACCAGGTCCTGCAGCAGCAGGTTCCGCATCGCGTTTTGCGCGTACGCCTCAGGAACATTGATGGTCGAACCGCCAGAAAGCACGGTTTGCCAGTACGACGAGACCTGCTGACGGGAAGCGTTGTAACCGGTCGCGTCAGAGTTCACCGAACTCAGGTCAGCCGGTGTGTTCGCGACGATCAGGTAAATGTCCTGGGTGCCGCTGGCCGGGTTGATGGCGTAGTTCAGGTTGGGCGAGGTCCAGGACGGTGAGCCGCTGAACTTCACGTACGACTTTCCGTTGGCGGACAACGTGTTGCCGCTGACCCCCATGCTGCCAATCTGCGCGTTGTTGAGGCCGAGCCGGAGTGTGGTGGCCGAAGTTCCAGGATGTACGGTGAATTTCACGTAACTGACCAGCGGCCCGGTGTCCGACCCGACCCGGACCGCGTACGACTCCCGGTCGAAGCGGGCGCCGGTGCCGTCCGTGTAGCTGTTGACCAGGATCGGCAAGTAGCCGCTGGCCAACTGCGGATCGGCAAGGCGTGCCTGCTGGCTGCCGTAAGCCTCACCGCCGTCGGCACCGACACCGAAGGTCACCGTCTGAGTCGGAGCTGCGCCTTTGCCTTGGTCGGAAAGGATTTCACTGCCATCCGCGACCTGCATGGCGAAGGCGCGAGTGGCCTGCCAAGTCGCCGCGGTCGGCTTCGGGTAAGTCATCGGCAGGTAGTAGTAGCCGGAGTCCGAATGGCTCGCGCCGGCGGTCACCACTGGCGGCAACAGCGGTTTCACCGCCGCGAGGCTCGGCCCGTTCGGCGCCTTGACCAGCTCGTTTCCCCATTGGTCAGTGCCGTTGCCGAGGGCGTCGTCGATCCGCGCGACCGAGTCCGCCGGCACCGTGCCCGGCGGCGTGACATGCGGTTTGGCGACCGCTGGCGGTGCGGCGGCGGCCGACACGACCGGCACCGCCAACGCGGCGGCCAGCCCGACTACGGCGGCGATCAACAGACCGCGGGTGGGACGCTTCATCATGACTCCGGATGATCGGGCCAACTCCAAAACAGGTCCGTACCAGTATCGGAGTTTGGTTCGGCCCGTCAAGAGCCTTCGCGGCCACCGGCCCAAATACGCCTCAGGACGTGGAGAGCCGTTCGGGATCGGTGACGCTCTCCGCCAAGCCAGCTCTCCAGGCTCGCACGAGGATCACCGCGATCAGCAGGGCCGCGAGGTCGATCCCGGGCTGGAAAAGAAAATACTGCAGGAACATCCACAACGGCCGGCCGCCGGTGTCCGTCGCGCCCAACGCCGCCGGCAGCAGACCGATGCAGGCGAACGCGAACAGAACGCCCATCAGTGCGCGACTTCCGGCGCCAGTACGGCGAAGCCGACGCACCGCCCACGCACCGACGATCCATCCCATCCCCAAGCCGATCAGCACACCCACCAAGGAACAGACGACGATCGCTGTCTGACTGGGGCCAGCCATCGCCACCTCCACCTGCGTCGCGTAGGTCGGGCCGTAGTTGATGTCTGCCACCACCCCATCCCGGGTCGCCGCTATCCCATCCCGGGTCGACAGCGGCGACCCGCCACCATCAATCTGCCACCCGGCACGGCGGAGCCGGACGACGGCCGCCGCACTGAGTGCGCGCGTCTGCGTCAACGACAGGTTGTCAACCGACGGGAAGAAATAGTGGGCTGTCTGCGGACCGTCAAGGTCATTGGTGGTGCCGAAAACCCGCTCCGCCAGCGACACCCGCTCGTCAGCTCCCAGCCGGAATCCGTACGGATAGGGCTGATACCACACGTCACTTCCCGACAGCCCGGGAAAAGCCAACTGGGCGACTTCGGCGGGCACCTGGTCGGGAATCCGCGGCGCGCTCTGCCAACCGGCCCACGAGCCAAGACACATCCCGGCGAAACCGCCGATCAGTGCCGCGAAGACGGCCAGGAACACCGCGATTTTTCCGCCGCCACCGAAACGCACCTTTGTCGCACCTCGTACGATGTCGAACACCTCAGCGAACCGCAGGCGCTCACGACCTGGGTCCGCGCCATCGATGAGGGTCGTCAGGATCTCCTCGCCGCGCCGGCGCCGGTGGTGGCGGGGATACGCCAGCAAAAGAAGGCGATAGCGGCTTTCCAGCTTGCTGCTGATCATCGGGTCTCCGTTGTCCCTCAGAGGTCAGATGCTGCCAGTGGCGGGTCTCGCGATCGGGCGGCCGGGGCGCGTCTCGGTAGCCCTGGAGGCCAGCCGCTTCTCGGCCAGCGCCGCGGTCCGCTTCATCCGGTCCGCCGCCGCGGCGAGCGTGGCCGAGCCGTCCGAGGTGAGCCGGTAGTAGCGGCGCAGCCGCCCTTCCACCACCTCTTCCCGCTCGACCTCCACCAACCCGTCTTCCTGCAGCCGGTCGAGGGCGCCATAGACCGTGCCGGCCCGCAGTCGTACGCGATCCAGGGAAAGCGTCGCGACCTCCTGGATGAGCCCGTAACCGTGCAGCGACTCGGCAGCGAGCGCGGTCAGCATCAGGAATGTCGGCTCCTGCATACTCGCCATCTGTATATACCGCCTTCCGTTATATGCAGATGACCGTATCACCGACCCGCTGGCATGGTCAGCCGAGTACGACGTCTTTCACCGCGAGCGGCGAGTCACCCTTGCGGTAGGTGACCTCGCGGATGCCCAGGGCCTGCTTAAGCTTGCCCGCCGGCAGCACCATCGGAGTCGGTGCCGGCGCCTTGCCCGGAGCCGGCAGTGGATAGGCGGTGGTGGTCGCACTGTGAAAGGTCACATTCCCTTCGGTCTTGGTGAAAAGCTGATGCACATGGCCGTTCAGGCACGTCACGGACGAGAACCGCCGCAGGTAGCTGAGCGCCTGGGTGGCGTCATCGGTGGCCCACCCCCAGCCCGGGAACATCGCGAAAAGCGGGATGTGGCTGAACACCACGATCGGGGTGTCGGACGACAGCCCGGCCACATCCCGGCGAATGAATTCGAGCTGTGCCGTACCAAGATGGCCGAGCTTTTCCAAGCTCAACGTGTTCACCAACGACAGGAAATGCACGCCTTTCATGTCAAAGCTGTACCACCCGTCGCCGACCGTGCCGGCGCCGAAGAACTGCCGGTATTTCTGGCCGTGGTCGTCGATGGAGTCATGTTCGCCCGGTACGGTCAAAGTTTTCCCAGTGTGTAAACCCTTCATCATCTGGGCGACCTGGTCGAACTGCGCCGCGGTGGCCAGATGCGTCAGATCTCCGGTGTGCATCACGAAATCCGGCCGGTACGGCAGCGCGTTGATCTGCTGGATCGCTGCCGAGAAAGTCTCGGTGACGGCCAGGTTGGCGGGGCCGGTGAAGCCGAGATGACTGTCGCTGATCTGGACGAATTTCAACGCATGCGGATCGTCCACAATGGGCGGTGCCGGCTGCCCGGCAACATGGCTGATCACCTCGCCGCCGGCCACCACCAACACGACGGCCGACCCGAACCACGCCGAATGCCGCCGCATGAGCTGCCGGCGGGTCATGCCATGCGGACCGGGATTCTCTTGCTCGGCTGGGATTTCCGCGTCAGGCTTGGTCACCGCGTCACCACCACAGTGCCAGTCATGAACGGGTGAATGGTGCACAGGTACGCGTACGTGCCGGCCGCGGTGAAGGTGTGCCGATAGACCCCGCTCGTATTGAGCGCCGGCGACTGCAACTGGCTCGCCGGCGGCACCGAGGTGACCGTGTGCGAGTCCTGGTCGGCGTTCGTCCAGGTGACCACCGCGCCGACGTGCACCGTGATGGTCACGGGCTCGAAAGCGAAGTTCTTTATTGAGACCGAAGTGGTGGCGACCGGCGCGGTGGTGACCGGCGCGCTGGACGCCGGCATGGACATGCCGGGCATCGGCGCGGCGGCCGACGGCGACGCCGCCGGAAGGGTACCCGCCGCGCCGCAGGCGGCAAGCAGGCCCAGGCTGACCCCGGTCACCACCGCGACCGAGGCGCAGCGCAGCTGAGCAGCTGTTCTCATGATGGTTTTCCTTCTCCGGCCCCGATCATCGCGGGCCTCGGTGGCGGATCCGCGGTCCGCGGATCTCACCTACCGATAGCCAACCGGGTTACACGTGCGGCGCGAAAACCTGGACCAGCCCGTCGATTTCCCGTACCGCCAACCGCGGCAGCGGGGGCAGGGTGATGGGCAGCTGATGGCGCAAAACCTCGCCGGTGACCGCGAAAGACGCGCGATGACACGGACAGTTCAGTTGTTTCTGCGCATTGTCCAACACCAAGCGGCAGCCCAGGTGCGTACAAACACCCGAGACCGCGCGCAGCTTTCCGCTGGTACGCTCAACAAATCCGGTGACGACGCCCAGATCGAAGGGCTTCACCCCGCCGTCGCCGATTTCGTGGCTGCCAGCCACTGTTCGCCATTCCCCGACGTTCGGCGTCAGGGTCTGCGCGGCGATCGGCGCGTCGGCGAGCGTTGGTGGCCTGGTCAGGACGAATTCGGCTCCCGCACCCACCACGGCCGACCCGGCCGCCACCGCGGCGGCTTGGACGAACCGGCGCCGACCGGTCTTCGCCGCTGGCGCTGGAACCGGGTCAGGCTCGGCCATCGCCTTGCTCAGCCGGTCATGCAGAGACTCCACGAAATCCTCGCTCGGCCCGGCATCGGCCGAACCCGCCGCCCGCAGCTCGATCGCGGTCCGTACGTACGCCTCGTCGCCCGGCTCAACGCCGAACGTCCGCGGCCGCCGGCCCGCGCAACAGGTCGGCAACGAATCTCCGCAACCCGCGCGTACTCACGACTCGATCCTGCCAGCGACGACCGCGGCCTGCCGCAACGCGCGGTGTTGCAGCACTTTCACGTTGCCCACGGTCACTCCCAACTCGGCCGCGGCCTCCTTCAGCGTGCAGGCGGCAAGAAACCGCAACTCCAGCACGCGCCTGTACCGAGCTGGCAACGCGGCGAGGATCGCCTCGGCTCGCGCCTGCGACCGGGTGCCCGGCTCGGCCGGCGCGAACACCTCCGCCACCTGCTCGTCGTCCAGCGTAGTGACCGGTCGGCCGAGCGTACGCCGCCAATAGCCCGCCAGCACGGTCCGCGCGACCGTCAGCAAATACGCGCGCACCTCCCCCACGCTCGCGGACACCCGCAACGGTCGGAGCGCGGCCAGGAACACCTCCTCGGTCAGGTCCTCGGCGTCCGCCCGGTTGCCCACCTTGGCGAACATGATGCGATAGACGCGGTCCACGTTGTCGCGATAAATCGCGTCCCAGTCCTGGTAAACATCGTCACCCACCAAGTGCAGCCGCGCCGGCCGGACGACCGCACCGTCGCCGGCCCGGTCCGCCGGCTCCGGCACCTTGCGTCCCACCCGAAACTGGTACGGCAGCACCTTTCACCATCCCGCCCTCTTCGGTGGGAGCAGCGGAAAGCCACTCCACCTTGAGATACACGGCGGGGTTACACCACCGGTTCAGGCCCGCTCGTAGTAAAACCGTCGACCCGGCCGCGGGCCAACACCTCGGCGGCGGCGGCCACCACGTCACGTGGTTTGGCCGATTTCAGTGTGCTGCCACCAACTGCCCTGGTCACCGCGGTCGCGAGGGCGAAAAGCTGGAACACGTACCGGTGCGGGCCGTGGCCCTTGATCGGCGCCGGACCGAGGTAGCCGCGGCCCATCCCAGACCTCAGCACGTGTACGCCGTCGGCCGGACTGTCGGCGTCCAGCGCGCCCTGCGCGAGGGTCGTCACCGACGGCTCCAGCAACGCGACACAGTGGATGAACGGCGCCGGCGTCGGCGCGTCCGGATCCTCGATGACCAACAACAACTGTGCCGTACCAGCCGCGCGCGGGCGACCAGGTCAAGGCCGGCGACAGATCCTGACCACCCATCCGCTTACCCGCGTGCACCATCGGAATCGGGCCCTCGCTCGGGAAATCCGGACTGCTGAGCGAAAGCGCGTCCGGGCCGGCCAGGTTCGGCGAGTTCCAGCCGAGGCCGTCCTGGCCGGCGCGCCGGTTCTTCAGCATTTTTCCCAACACTGCCAACGTTTTTCTCCTGTTCGAAGGGCCTAAAGGCGGCGGGCGTCAGCGGGGATGAGCAGTGTTTGCGCGAAGCGGCAGATCTCCTTCGCCGCGTCGAATTCCTGGGTGGTCGGCTCGGACCACTCTGGCAGGACCGACGCACCCGGCCAGGTGTGGCCACCGCCCAGCACTGTCCAGGCGGCTACCCGCGACCCACCGACCCCACCTTTTGCCGTGGTACGGCTGGAAAACTCAGTCACGTACGGCTCGCCTGGCCCGGCTGGGCAGCGGTCCACGGCACGCCAGCGCTCGGTCGTCTCCCTGAGCGACAACATCCGGCCGCCGCGCAGCTCTCCGTTGGGCCCACGGTGGCGGGAATGGCCACCGTCGATGGGCGCCAGTTTGTCCGCCGTACCGTGAATGAGCAGGGCGGACACCGCGTGTGTCGGCTCGAAGTCTCGCCAGGTCGCGGGCATGCCACCCGCGACCGCCGCCAGCACCGCCACCTGGTCACTCGCCTGGAGCGCCAGCCGATGGGCCATGAAAGCGCCGTTGGAGCTGCCAGCCACCACGGTCCGATCCGGCAACGTGCCATAGCGCTGCGCCGACCAGTCGATCAGCGTGCGGAGGAACCCGACATCGTCGATCCCCGCCGCGTCGGCGGCCTTCACCCCGCGGCCGTCCGTCCCCACCCTCGCTCGTACCCATCCGGGTACGCGACCGCCCATCCCCAGGCCTGCGCCTGCCGGTCGAAGGATGTCCACTCACGCATCATCGAACCGGTGCCGTCGGCGCCATGCAACACCAGCACCAGCGGCACCGATTCGCGGCTCGGCGGCTGGATCGTGAACGTACGTTCCAGCCCACCTACCGTCAGCTCAGTCATCACGTACCCACTCCCACGCTCGCGAGATACACAGTTTAACTGCGCAGTCACACTGTATAGTAGCGAGCATGGCAAGCGACCCAGCGGCAATCGCCGATGAGCTTCAGTTCGTGGTCGGTGCGCTGGTCCGGCGGCAGCGAGCGGTGTCACCGGCCGCCGCGGTGACGTTGTCGCAGGTCTCGATCCTGAAGCGGCTCGACCGCGACGGGCCGTACACGGTCGCCGACCTGGCCCGGCTGGACAAGATCACCCACCAGTCGATCACCGTGTCGGTGACGAGCCTGGTCGAAAGATCGCTCGTACGACGCGTCCCCGACCCGCACGATCAGCGCCGCAAGCTGCTGGTCATCACCGCCGATGGCCAGCGCCTGCTCACCGAACGGCGCGAGGCAGGCCACGACAACCTCACCGACGCCATCGCCAGCCGGCTGAGCCGTACCGAGCAGGCGCACCTGTCCGGCGCGCTCGGACTGTTGCGCCGACTGCTCGACTAACGCCGTTTCCCCTGACGGGTAGCGAATCTTCCTGGCCCGCGGCCGCCCGCGAGCAGGACGATCACAGCCAGCGAACCCCCGGTGGTCAGCACGAGCTTCGCCCAGTCGACCGGGGTGAGCCAGTCTGGCATCACCCGCATCGCCGCATCGACGACGGCGTACGCGTCGAGACGCTCGAGCGCCGCATCGCCAGAGTTTTTGAACGCCGATTCCAGCAGTTGGGCAGTGAACAACTGGCCGGGAATGATGACGCACCCAGCAACGAAGAGCAGTGGATGGAAGATCCACGAAAGGATCCGGCCGATCCGGTTGGCAGCCAGGTTGAGCACCGCGAGGACCACCAGAATGATCGCGATCGCGACCGGCACGGGCAGCTCGGACACCTTCGAACCGAAGAAGATCCCGTGCTTCACCAGCACCGATGCCGGCGAGCCCTGACTCACCACGGCGGCCTCGGCGGCCGCCTGCGCGGCCGGGCCGTACCCGAGGACCACCGCGGATCCGAGCAGGAACGGGACGATGGTGAGCAGCTGGATGGACCCGGCGACGATGGAATGTCGCCGCCTTCTCTGGATCGAGGCCTGATGCATCGGAGCCCTTTCATTCGATGACGTCACAATGACATCATCCGACCTTGCAGTGGCTCATGTCTAGTGCCATAGTGGTGCCATGGACCTCGGACCCTATGCAGCCAATGTTCACCGCGACCTGGTGGCGGCGGCCGAGCTCGGTGGCGAAGACGCCCGTAAGTTGGCCGGGCATCTCGCAACGGCGCTCGACTCGACACTCCGGCTGGCGCTACTGGAAGCACTCTCGGCGGCGACGGACGAGATCAGCCAGGCCCTCGCACCCGGGTCGGTGGAGTTGGTGCTTCGAGAACGCGTGGCCAGCTTCTCGGTCACCCGGCCGCCCACCGTCGTACCCGCCGAGGACTTCACCACCAGCATCGCCACCACCGTCGACGGACCGGCGCTGCGCATCAACCTACGCATTCCGGAGAACCTCAAGCTCCGGGTCGAGGAAGCCGCCAAGCAGGAAGGGCTCTCCGTCAACGCGTGGCTGGTCCGGGCGGCGGCCGCGACACTGGACCGCGGTGCCGAATCAAGCCGCCGGAAGAGAACGAAGTCGGACTCCGGCGCAGATCACGTCACCGGCTGGATGCGCTGACCCGAAGCTCGCCATTTTCCCCTTTGCAAAGGAAATTTCTGATGCCTCATTTTGACACGCCCGAGCCAATCTCGGTCATGCTCGAACTCGTCAGCGGCACCGTACGGATCAGGGCCAGCGACCGAACCGACACGTCCGTCCAAATCCTGCCGAGCAACGGCGCAGAGAGCGACGACGTGCGGCTCGCCGAGGCGACGACTGTCGACTACTCCGCTGGGAAGCTACGGATTGGATCGCCGAAACGATGGAAGGCTTCCAGTTTTCTGGGTGAGGGCGGATCTCTTGACGTGGTCATCGACCTCCCGACCGGATCCCGGGTCGCGGCCACCGCGTGGGCAGCGACTTTCCGGGCCACCGGCACGCTCAGCGACTGCGTGCTCAAGACCAGCGACGGGGACATCTGGCTGGACACCGGCGCCAGCCTGGACCTGCGGACGGACTCCGGCGACATCGCCGTCGACCGCGCGACCGGGCACGCGAAGATCACCACCGAGACCGGCGCCGTCCGCGTCCGCGAGCTCGAGAGCACGGCCGCGGTGAAGGACGGCGAAGGGAACATCTGGATCGGCACCAGCACCGGCGATCTCACCGTGTACGCCGGCAACGGCGACATCGCGATCGACCGGGCGCTGACCACCGTCACAGCCAAGACCGAGGACGGCGACGTCCATGTCGGCGAAGTCTCGGACGGGGAAGTTTCGCTGGAAACAGCCAATGGCGATCTTGAGGTCGGCATCGCAAAAGGTGTCGCGGTCTGGCTCGACGCGAAGACCGTCTACGGCGACGTACGCAACGCCCTGACCGCCGACGACATGCCTGACCAGTCCAAACCGACCGTCACCGTACGAGCCCGCACCGCCAACGGCGACATCACCATCAACCGCTCACACCTCGCCCCTCGCGATTAGCGCTAACACCACGGACAGCGTTGTTGATCATGCCGAATCGGTGCGCATTCGCTCAGCGACGAGCCAGGCCGCGATTTGGGAGCGGTTGGTGAAACCGAGCCGGGTCAGGATGTGCTGGACATGCGTTTCGACGGTCCGCTCGCTCAAATGCAGGACGGCGGCGATCTCGCGGTTCATGAGGCCCTGCGAGATCAGTTCGGCGATCTCGTACTGTCGGCGGCTGAGTGGTCCGGTACGACGGCCGGCCAGTGATTCGGCCAATGTCCGGGCCCGGGCCACCAGTGGCGCCATGCCGAGGTGCTCGGCTCGGCTGCGCGGCGACCGACGCGGCGAGGGCGGCCGCCTCCTCGCGGTCGCCGGTACGCTTGCGGCGGCTCAACACGACGCCCAGCCGGTATGCCGAAGAGGCGACATGGCAGGGCATGCCGGCACGCTCGTTCGCTTTGATGGCCGCCCGCAAATGCCGGACGGCGTCCTCGTGACGGCCGCAGGTGGCGGCGGCGGTGCCGAGAGATACTCCTGGACCGAGCCGAGGATGAGGACGACTCCGGCGCCGCCGCAGACGAACAGGTCGGCGTACCGGGACAGCAGCGAGTAGACGCGCTCGGCGGTCGCCGGGTCGCCGAACTCGGCGGCCAGGTCTGCCAGCAAGGACAGGGTGATGAGCTGGAAGAAATCCGGCCCGAAGCCGGCCGCGGGAAGCGCCCGGTAGGTCCGCTCGGCACGGTCGCGGTCGCCGGCGGCGAGCATCCAGGACACCGACATCATCCGTACGGCCGCCGTCTCGACGTGCTCATGCGCGGTGATCACATCGTCGTCGATCATGCTGATATCGCCGGCCACGGTGGCCACGGACTGCAGAAACCCCTGGGACGGGAAGGCCGCGCCCTTGTTGCCGGCCCGCCGCACCAGCTCGGCGGCCAGCTGGCCAAACCGGACGGCCTCGGCGAGCCGGCCCCGGGCGAACTCGAGGGTGGCGCGGGAGCGGACAGCGTGCCAGCGCGCCATCGGCGACCGAGAGCCGGTCGGCGAGCTGGTCGATCAGCGGCAGCTCGGCCTCCGCCGCATCGATGCGGCCGAGCTGTGCGTACGCGTCAAACCGCCACAATCGCCCCCACAGCGCCGATTCGTCGTCGCCCAGCGCCAGCAGCCGGTCCGCCAAGCCGACTCGGTCGGCCGCGCCGGCCGGGCCGCTGAGCGCGAACTGCCGGGCGCGCAACGCCTCGACGAGCGCCCGACGGTCCGCTACCCGCTCTGCCATCGCCAACACTTCGGCCGACCGCATCTCGACGCCGTCGAACGACCGCCAGGCGCCGTTGATCACCAACTGGGCCATCAGCCGTACCTTCTCAGCGCTGTCGCCCACCGGCAGCACTGAGATCGCCTCCTCGCACAACTGCCGGCCGGTCTCGGCCCAGAACGAGTCGACGACGCCTTCCATCACCAGAGATGCGCGCACGAGCAACTCACCGTGCCCAGCGGTACGGCCGATCTCGGCCGCGGCCACCACCGAGACCCGAGCGCCCTCCACCTCGTGAGCCCGGACCTGCGCTCGCGCCCTGGCCAGCAACAACTCGGCCCGCTGCGACGGGTCCAGCCGGCCGGCCACCAGCGCGCGGCCATAGAGCGCACTGGCTTGCTCCCAGGCGAGTTGGGCCATGGCCTGCTCGGCGGCCCGTACGGTCCACGCCACCGCCTCGGCCGCGTCCCCCGGCCGGCAGCGACTCCAGCAGGTGCTCGGCGATCTGGCCGACCCGTACGTCCGCATCACCGAGTCCGCGCAGGTAGCCGGCCATCCGCTGGTGCAGCGCCAACCGCTCGACCGTACCGACGTCCAGCCGGGCCGCCTCACGGATCAAGTCATGCGCGAACCGACCGCCTTCCACAATCCCGGCCGCGATGGCCTCGTCGAGCGCCGCCAGCACCTCGGCCAGCGACCGCTCGGTCGCCGCGGCGATCGCCTCCGGATCCAGCTCCGCTCCCAGCACGGCCGCTTCGGCCAGCATCGCGCGGCACAGCGGGGACAGCCTGCCGAGCCGCCCACGGACGGCATCGCGTACGCCTGCTGGCAGCTCGTCGCCGTCAGCGGATCCGGCCAGCAGCCGCCCGAGCTCCCCGACGAAGAACGGATTTCCGCTCGTACGACGGCAAATCGCGGCGGCCACCGACGCCGGCACCGGCCACCCGGTGACACCGGCCAGCTGCGCGGCGACCTCTGGCTCGGTCAGACCCGCCAAGGTCAGCCGGGTGACCGCCGGTTCGCTCGCCAGCGTCGACAAAGCGCCCCTAAGGGCAGCCCGACCGGTCGTCTCGGTGTGCCGGAAAGTGCCAATCACCAGCAGTTTCGACCGGGCCACCGCTCTGGCGAGATGCACCAGAAGCTGCACCGACGCCGGATCGGCCCACTGCAGATCGTCGAACACCACCACCAGCGCGTCGGGCTCGGCGGCCGCGATCAGCAGTTCGGTGACCGCCTCGAAGAGCCGGAAGCGCTCCTGCGCGGAGTCGGCGCCACCTGCCGGTGGCTCCCACACGGTCGACGCGCCGCCGATCGCTCTTACGACCTGGCGAAACGGCCAATACGGCGGGCTGCCCTCAGCCTCGGTGGCCCGGCCCCAGGCGTACGACATCCCGGACCGCGCCACCACATCCTCGGCGAGCCGCGTCTTCCCGACTCCCGGCTCACCCGCGATCAACACGAGGTGGCCCTCGCCGTCGGAGACGGCCTTCAGGCGCTCGTCCAGCAGCGCCCGCTCGCTCGCTCCCGCCCGACGAACCCGCCCCGTGCCACCGCCTCACGATAACGGTCGTTCGCCCCACCTCAACGTATAGCCGAGACCTGGGCTTGCGGCAAGGCCCCGGTGCTGCGCCAGAATGCTTGAGCTGTCCGCCGAAACCGGCACAGCCAGCGCAAACACCAGAGGAGAAACAGCCTGTGCGGTTCTTGTTGTCGTCGGTAGGAACGCGTGGGGACGTGCAGCCGGTGCTGGCGCTGGCGGTGGCGGCGCGCCCTCGGCCAGCAGGTCCGGCTGTGCGTGCCGCCCAACTTCCTGGACTGGGTCGGTGGGTACGGGTTCGAAGTGGCCCCGATGGGTGTGGAGATGCGGCTCCCGAGATCGGGCGCCCCGGCGACACCGCGCGAGACGATGCCAGACCTGATCACCGACCAGTTCGAGTCGGTCGCCGCGGCGGCCGACGGGTGCGACGCGATCCTCGGCGCCAACGCCCATCAGTACGCGGCGCCCTCGATCGCCGAGCTGGCCGGCATCCCGTACGTGAACGCCCTCTATGCGGCGGTGGCGCTGCCCTCCCCCCGACCACGCGCCACCGCCGGCTCCCGCTCAGGTCTGGACGCCTGGTGAGCCGGCCGACAACGAGCGACGGTGGGAAGACACGTACGCGTCGTGGAACAACAGGTCGCTCGAGCGAATCAACCACAACCGCACCCGGCTCGGACTGAAGCCGATCGAAGACGTGCTCCGGTACGTCCTGACCGACCATCCCGGGCTGGCCGCCGACGCCACCCTCGGCCCGGCGCCCACCACGCCCGGCCGGCAGGTCACCCAGACCGGCGCCTGGCTGCTCCCGGACGACAGCCCGCTGCCGGCGGAACTGCAGACGTTCCTCGACGCCGGCGACCCGCCGGTCTATCTGGGCTTCGGCAGCATGCCGGTGACGCCGGAGACCAGCCGCACCCTGATCGCGGCCGCTCGTGCCGCCGGACGGCGGATCATCCTTTCCCAGGGATGGGCGGATCTGGGGCTGATCGACGACGCCCGCGACTGCATCGCGATCGGTGACGTCAACCAGCAGGCGCTGTTCCCGCGAGTCGCCGCCGTCGTCCACCACGGCGGCGCTGGTACGACCACAGCCGCCGCTCGCGCCGGTTCGCCGCAGGTCGTGGTGTCGATGTTCAGCGACCAGTTCTACTGGGGCAGCCGGGTCCGCGCGCTCGGGATCGGCTCCACCCTGGCGAACGCCGAGCTGACTGCCCAGGCCCTGACCACCGCCCCGCCCTGCGGGACGCCCTCACACCCGCCGTCGCGGCCCAGGCTCGTACGATCGCCGGCCAGATCACCCCGGACGGCGCCGCGGTCGCCGCCCGGCGACTGGTGGAAATGCTCGCCTGACACTGCGCGATGGTGCCGCCGATGCGGACCGTGCGCCCATTCCGGGGGTATCCGACCGCCCCTACGCTGGCCCGGTGGCGGAAGCGCAGTCGGGGACAGCTCGGGTCATCAGCGACCGGTATGAGGTGCGTGCGGCGATCGGCCAAGGCGGCATGGGCCGGGTTTGGCGTGCGTACGACCTGATCCTGGAGCGCGAGGTCGCGCTCAAGGAGGTGCTGCTGCCCAGCACCATGCCGGCGCGGGTCCGCAAGGAGATGTGCGACCGGCTGCTGAAAGAAGCCCGGCTGGGCGCCCGGCTGCGGCACCCCGCGATTGTCCGGGTCTACGACGTGCTCACCGTCGACGGGAATCCGTGGATGGTGATGGAACTGATCAGCGGTCGCAGCCTGGACGACGTGCTGAAGTCGGAAGGGCCGCTGCCGGCCGGCCGGGTCGCCGAGATCGGATTGGCACTGCTCGGGGCGTTGGATGCCGCGCATACGGCCGGCGTGCTGCACCGCGATCAACGTCATTGTCGGTAC
>NZ_WOTO01000027.1 GCF_010993775.1 Fodinicola feengrottensis
CTGGAGATGCGATGCGCCTGTGCGAAATCTACTGGTGGGGGGGGGGGGGGGGTGGGGGGGTGGGGGGTGGCCGCTGTCGCCGCCCTCGCGTTCAGCCCGATACCGGCCGCCGCCGCACATCCGGCGACCGCCGCCGCGGCGTCGGTCGGCAAGGGTCCGGTCGGCTGGGACACGTACCGGCACCTCGATCAGTTGCCATACCTGACTTCCGGCGTACAAACGCTGCAGTATTCGAGTTTCGACCGGGCCGGCGGCAACGACGACGGTGGTGGTACGTGCCTCGGGTCCGGCGGCGCCGGCTGTGTGATCGCGCAGGACAGCGGCCCCGGCGAGCTCTCGTCGATCTGGTTCACCCGCGACAACGGCGTGGTTACCGCGATGGGGAACATTCGGATCGAGTTGGACGGCACCACCGTGCTCGACTCGCCGCTGCAGACCGTGGTGAACGGCGGCCTCGGCGCGCCCTTCGTCTATCCCATGGTGGCCACCGGCGACCAGTCCCTGGTGGTGGCGTCTACATCAAGGTGCCGATGACATATCGCAGTTCCATGCGGGTCAGCGTGCAGAGCGCGCTCGCGTACTACCACGTTGACTACCGACATTTTCCGGACGCCGACGGGGTTTCCACCTTCAACCGGGCGGACCAGGCCCAAGACGTGCTGTCGGTGCTGAACGCGGCTGGTACGCGCGATCCCAAGCCGGCCGCGCCCGGCGCGCAGACCAGCGCCGGCACCGTCAGCGTACCGGCCGGCGGCACCGCGACGGTCGCCCAACCGACAGGTCCAGGTACGATTTCGGCGCTGCGCCTGCAATTCACCAGCGCCCCCACCGAGGCCTCACTCGCTGGCCTGCGGTTGAAGATCACCTTCGATGGACGGTCCACTGTGGACTCTCCGGTCGGTGAGTTCTTCGGTTCCGGAATAGGGCCGAGCACCGTACGCTCGCTGCTGTTCGCCTCCGACCCGGCGGCCAACGGCTGGTTCTCCACCTGGTGGCCCATGCCATTCGCGCAGAACGCCACCATCACCTTGGCCAACACCACCGGCGCGGCGATTTCCGGCATCAACACCCAGGTAACGGTCGCTCCGGATCCACAGTGGACGACCGCGCTGGCGGATGGCAGCGCCGGCTATTTCACCGCTCGATCGACCTATGGCGCCACCACCCCAGGGCAGGACTGGCTGTTCGCGGACGAGGGCGGGCACGGAAAGTTCGTCGGCGTCAGCGAAAGCATGCGCGGCACCCAGGGCGGCGGCCGCGGCTATCTCGAGGGTGACGAGCGGGTGTACGTCGACAATTCGCAGTCACCGCAGCTTTACGGCACCGGCACCGAGGACTATTACGAGGGTGGCTGGTATTTCCGGAACGGCGTGCAATACAGCGACGCTTTCACCGGCCAGCCGCGCAACATCAAACCCGATGGCAGCCATCCGAACGACTCCACCGCCGTCTACCGGCTGATGCTGGGCGATGCCGTGCCCTACCAGACCGCCTTGAGGTTCGGATGGAACACGGCGAGCGCGACAACATCGCTGGCATCTACTCGTCGACTGCTTTCCTTTATACCCAGCCAACTTCGACCACCGTGCGTGGCGATTCGGTGCAGGTCACCGATGCCGCCAGCCGGACGGCCCACGGCTACACCGACCCGGGCGCGACCGAGGCCGCGCTTTACAGCG
Organism: Fodinicola feengrottensis; assembly: GCF_010993775.1. Classification (GTDB taxonomy): domain Bacteria; phylum Actinomycetota; class Actinomycetes; order Mycobacteriales; family HKI-0501; genus Fodinicola; species Fodinicola feengrottensis. Next base: position 1,680 of record NZ_WOTO01000027.1, read on the forward strand.
CCCACGAAGGCAACGAGGACTCGCTGCCGGTCAACGACCGGTCGCGCTCGACGACCCAGCCGATCACCTTCACGATGGCCGTCACCTCCAGTAACGCTGGCGTGCTCCTTCGTCGTACGTCCGACCAGAATGCCGCCTTCCAGTCCGCTGCGGTGAGCGTCGACGGGACCGCGGTCGGGACCTGGCTGGAGCCGCGGAGCAATCCCCGGCAGCGCTGGCTGAGTGACACGTACGCACTACCTTCCAGTGTGACGGCCGGAAAGTCCAGCATTGCTGTGACGTTGACACCGACGGCTGGGTCGCCGGCTTGGAACGCCGTTCGCTATGCGGCGGACGCGATTGTCGGCGCGTACGCGAACACGGCCCGTCCGGCCGCGCCGACGGTGACCGGCCTGACGGTGACCGGCACCCGGCACGCCGTCCGATTGCAGTGGAATGAGCCGACGTCCGCCGCTGGAGCGACGCTTTATCGGGTCTATTCCTCACCATCTTCCGACGTACCGGTGGGCGCCTCGACCTTGATCGGCACCAGCCGGACCACCAGTTACGTCCAAATTGCCTTGCCGGCCAAGCAAACCCGCTATTACCGGGTGGTCGCGGTGGATCCGGGCGGTCTTGCCGCTGACGCGTCCGCGGTGGTGTCGGCGACGACGAAGGTGGCCACTCACAACGATTTCAGCGGCGACGGCAAGGATGACGTACTCACCTTCACCAGGGGCACGGCTGCCACCGCGTACGGCGCCACCTCGACCGGCGCCGCCTTCGCCGGCGACGGTGTGCTGGTGGCCTCCGGCGTGGCGCCGGGCACGGCGGTGCCGCTGACCGGACGTGGACGGCGACGGGCGTACGGACATCATCTGGTTCGTACGCGGCGGCAGCCCGAAGGTCTATGTCCAGCTGTCCAACGGATCCACTTTCGGGGCACCCCAGCTGTGGCACAGTTTCTTCGCGCTGGACAGCGAAATCCCGTTGGTCGGCGACTTCAACGGCGACGGCAGGGCGGACATCGCCACCTTCACCCGCGGTGCCTCTTACGGCCCTGGGCAGGTCTACGTGGCGTTGTCGACGGGCAGCAGTTTCGAGGGCACCTCGCAGCTATGGGACTCGAACTTCGGCTACGGCAGCGAGCCGCCGGCGGTGGGCGACTTCAACGGCGACGGCATGGACGACATCGCCACCTTCTCGCAGGGCACCACCGGCGACGTCTATGTCGCACTCTCGAACGGAGCCCGTTTCCTGGGCAACGGCGGCGACAACCTGTGGAACGGTTGGTTCGCGCCGGCCGGCGAAACCCCAGCGGTGGGCGACTTCAATGGCGACGGCCGCGACGATATTGTCACGTTTACGCAGGCAAATCCGGCACTGGTCTACGTGGGGTTGTCGGACGGCACCCAATTCGGCGCCGGGGCCATCTGGCACCACCGTTTCTCGCTCGCCGGTGAGGTGCCCGGAGTCGGCGATTTCGACGGCGACGGGAAATCCGACATCGTGACCTTCACTCGGGGGACCGCGGCGCAAGTTTACGTGTCACTGTCGAACGGAACCTCGTTCGTACAAGATGGCTGGCTGTGGCATAACCACTTCTGCGTCGGCAGCGAGTGGCCGCAGCCCAGCCGATTGCTGGGATAGCCGCTATTCGGGTTCGGTGCCGTTCTGGGCAACCGCGGAGTTCAGGACCGCGCTGTTGGGAAGGCGAATCGGGCCGGTTTCGGTTTCCAAGGTGAGATAGACCAGCCCCATCTCGGTCACCTGACCACGGTGCGGGCCGCCCAGGGCGCCGGAGTGGACGACGACGTGATCGCCGACCGAGAACGGCTGCGAGCTCATCAACACCACGCCCGCGAAGACGTTGCCGAGGGACTGCTGGGCGGCGATGCCGATCACCACGCCGGTGAGCGCGCCGCCGACCAGCAGCTGCCCGAGGTCGACGCCCAGGGTGTTCAGCACGACAATGGCAAGGCCGATGTAGCCGCAAAGTGACACCGCGAGGCGCAGCGCCGCCGCATGTCCGGCGCTCAACCGCCGCTGGATCCGGCCGGCCGCCACCGAGCCGACGGAGCGTACGGCGACCACCCCGACGAGGACGAAAAACCGCGGCGCCGCCGAGCGCGATCAGCTTCAGATACCAGTGGTCGGCCTTCAGGTAGCTGGCCACGTCGAGGACGTACGCGACGACGAGCATGACAACCACCAGCAGCGACGAGCCGATCGCCCGCCGCAGGCTGTCCGGGAACCGCTTGCGCTTCTTCTCGCTGGTGGGCTCCACCGGTGTCCCTCGCTCTCCGTGACCGCGACCACTCTAACTTTCCGAGCGGTCGTGGTCGGGAGCGGACTGGCGGGTCAGCTGCCGTAGACCTCCATTTCCCAGAGGGAATAGCCGTACGGGGTGCCGCGCTGGGTGCCCTGCATGCGGATATAGCGGGCTTGGCGGGTGCCGAAGGAAAGGTCCTCGACACCGCCTTGGCCGGCGCTCGTGGCGTAAGCGGTGGACCAGCTGCCGCCGTCGGTCGAGGTCTGGATCTGGTACGCCGAGCCAAAAGCCGCTTCCCAGGTGAGCCGGACTCGGTTGACCGAGTGGACCGCGCCGAGATCCACCTGAATCCACTGGGGATCGCTGAACTGCGAGGACCAGCGGGTTCCGGTGTTGCCGTCATATGCGTTTGAGGCGGGGAAACTGGCATTCTCGGTGGAGGACGCGGTGGCGGGGCGGTTCTGGGAGAGCAGCCCACCGGTGGAGCCGCCGCCGGCGCCGAAAGGGGTCAGGGTCAGGGTGATGCTGGTGGGGGCGTTGTCCTGAATGTACGAGGCGAAATTGCCCACGTCGTCGGAAGGGAAAGCCGTAGGCCTTGCCGTCGACGGTGTTTTGGTGAATCGCTTGGGAATAGTGGTTGGTGATCCCGGCCTGATAGAACTGCGACGGATCCGTGACCGGTTGGTTCGGGTGGGTGACCAGGGTCGACCGGTTGTAGGCCGCGCCCAACTGCGCCGCGACCGGACCGGTCAGGCCGTCGTTCGGGGCGCTGAGGGCGCCGTTGCAATAGAAAATGTCCTGGGTGCTCGGGCGGTTGAAAGTCGCTACGCCCTGGTCGAAATGCAGTTGGTTGCCGCTGACCCGGCCGGTGTAGGTGGTGGCATTGATCGTCACATGCAGGTCCTGGTTCGCGTACGTGTTCCACACCTGGTCGATGTAGGAGTCATAGTACGTACGAGAGAACTGCCCGCCGTCGATCCCGTGGCCGGGTGCGATGATCCGCAGCGAGTCGCCGACGACGAGGTTGTGGAAATCAGGGTTTGCTGAGACGGCGGCGAAAATCGCGTCCCGGCCGCCGGAGGTGAGCGTGCCGGCGGTTTGCGTGGACGCGCCCGTCAGGTGGATTTCCATCGGTACGCTGAACATGTCGACCATGGTCGTGTTGCAGTACATTCCGCTGCCGGCGAAGGTGAATTCCATGCAGTCGTGCAGCACCGAATAGCTCGGGTCGGAGGTCACCCAGCCGGCCGGATACTGCAGGGCTGGTTTGCCGTTGCCGTCGATCACCACCCGGAACTTGAGTTTCGCGTCGAGTGACACGTAAATTCGGCCGGACATGTTCGGCAACGACACGGTGGTGGATCCGGAGCCGGCGAACGGGATGGACAGGTCGGCATAGCCGTCCGGTCCGTTCAGCGAGGTGGACACCGGCACCTGCACGCCGTCGGAGCGTACGTAACACTGCTGTCCGGCCGGATTTGTGCCCACGATGTAAATCCACCCCGCGCTGTTCGAATAGCGGCCGGTGTTGTTGACGACGGTCAACGGCATGGTGGTCGCGGCGGCGGCGCGTTTCGGGGAAGCGGGGATCGCCCAGGCGAGAGCGGCGGTCGCGGCGGTCCATCCGAGGACTTGTCTTCTGGTTGTCATGAGAGTTCCTCAGCCGGTGATGGGTGCGCGAGATGGCGGGATGGAGCGACGAGGAGAAAGAAAGCAAGCTCGCGTGCGCTGCGGGGACGCCTTAATTCATGGTACGAAGGAAGTCGAGGTTGTCAACCACGGGTTTGTTAAGTAGTTAAGTGACGGGTTCTGCCGGGAAGTCTTGACTACCCGGTTTCGGCGCTGTTGAATGCATCACATTCCTTCCGGAACGCCTACCCCTGAAGAAAAAAGGCAATCGCTCCAGCGCAGTGGGTTCTCGCCGCGTACGCCCGGAAAAGGAGACACGCAGGTGCCCATGACACCCACCCCGGTCCGCCGGCTGCGTTTTTTTGGCCGCTGCACTGGCAATCGCGCTCGCTCTGTCCTCCCTGCTGGCGGCGCCGGCGGCTCCGGTCGCGGCCGCCACTTGCGGCACTGCCAATGCGGCTCTGAACGCGCCGGCGACCGCTTCGTCCACCGAGTCGGCCAGCTATCCGGCCTCCGCCGCGGTGGACGGCGACACCGGATCGCGCTGGTCCAGCCAGTTCTCCGACCCACAGTGGTTGCGGATCGACCTGGGCAGCAGTCAACAGCTCTGCGAGGTCGACCTGACCTGGGAAGCGGCGTACGCGCGCGCCTTCGAGCTGCAGACCTCGCCGGATGGCAACACGTGGACCGATATTTACTCGACGACCACTGGTCCGGGCGGCAGCCAAGCCATTCCGGTCACGGGTTCCGGGCGGTATCTGCGGATCTATGGGACCCAGCGCGCGACTCCATACGGCTATTCGCTCTTTGAAGTCGCCGTCCACACTCCGGGCGGGGGCAGCACAATTCCGCCGACGGATCCCAAGAATCCCCAACTTCGGGCCGAACGTTTTCGTTTACGGCCCCGGATCCTCGCAGCCGGACATGCAGAACAAGCTGACCTCGATCTTCAACCAACAGCACACTAACCAGTTCGGCAGCGAGCGCTACGAGGTGCTTTTCCAGCCGGGCAGCTACAACGCGGACGTGAACCTCGGTTTCTACACCGAGGTCGCGGGCCTGGGAATGTCGCCCGATGACGTGAACATCAATGGGCACGTACGCGTCGAGGCTGACTGGCTGCAGCAGGGCAGCGATCCGAACAACCTGGGTAATGCCACCCAGAATTTCTGGCGGGACGCCGAAAATCTGTCAGTCACCCTGCCCGCTGGGCAGATCGAGCGATGGGCCGTTTCGCAGGCAGTGCCCTATCGCAGGATGCACCTGCGTGGCCAGGTTCAACTGTGGAACGGCGGCGACGGCTGGTCCAGTGGCGGTCTGATCGCCGACAGCAGGATCGATGGACTGGTGGAATCCGGTTCGCAGCAACAGTTCCTGACCCGCAACAGCGAGCTGAACGGCGGCTGGACCGGCAGCAACTGGAATATGGTCTTCGTCGGTCGGCTCGACCGGCACTCCGGCGCAGAGTTATCCCAGCCCGCCGGACACCGTCGTCGGCCAGACTCCGGTCGTACGGGAAAAACCGTTCCTCTATCTTGACGGATCCGGAAAAACTACAACGTCTTTGTCCCTGGAGTGCGGCAAAACTCCTCCGGTACGAGCTGGGGACACGGTACGCCGGTGGGCAACTCGATCTCGCTGAGCCAGTTCTACGTGGCCTCGCCGGCCAGTTCCGCGGCTACCTTGAACGCGGCTTTGGCGCAGGGACTCAACTTGCTGTTCACTCCGGGCGTCTACCACCTGAACCAGACCCTGAACGTGACCCGGCCGGACACCGTCCTGCTCGGGATGGGGATGGCCACCCTGATTCCGGACAACGGTGTCACCGCGATCTCGACCGCGGACGTGGACGGAATCAACATCGGCGGCTTGTTGATCGACGCTGGTACGAGCAATTCTCAGGTTCTGGTGCAGATTGGCCAGCCCGGCTCGACCGCCAGCCACGTCGCTGACCCGGCCTCGATCCACGACGTTTTCTTCCGCATTGGCGGGGCGGCGGTCGGTAAGGCGACCCAGAGTTTGCTGATCAACAGCAACAACGTCGTTGGCGACCACATGTGGCTGTGGCGCGGTGACCACACGTACGGCGTCGGCTGGACCGTCAACACGGCCAACAACGGGTTGGTGGTCAACGGCAACGACGTGACGATGTACGGCTCTCTTCGTCGAGCATTACCAGCAGTTCAACGTGCTCTGGAACGGCAACGGCGGCCGGACGTACTTCTTCCAGAACGAGCTCCCGTACGACGTGCCCGACCAGGGGTCGTGGACCAGCGGCGGCGGCAACCAGGGCTGGGCCGCGTACAAGGTGGCGAATTCGGTGACCAGCCACGAGGCCTGGGGCGTCGGCAGCTACTGCTTCTTCAACACCAACAACTCGATCGTGGCCAGCCATGCGTTCGAGGTGCCGGACACCCCTGGGGTCAAGTTCCACGACCTGGTCACGGTTTCGCTCGCGGCGGCGCGTCGGCACCATCAGCCACGTCATCAACAACACCGGCCCGGCCGCCAACACATCCCACCAGGTCAGCCCCTGGACCAACTATCCGTAAACCCGCAGGTCAGGGCCGGTGGCGGGAGGTCGCCGGCCCGATGGTTGGTTGACAAAACCGGTCGATGTGTCGAATCTGACAGTGGTGGTGAGCGCGCGATCACGGCAGAATGCTGTGCACTGGCTCACCCTGACCGACCGATCGGTTTGTGAATGGGGACAAAGATGACCGCCGACCATGTGGACGTACTGATCGTCGGCGCCGGGCTCTCCGGCATCGGCGCCGCCTGCCACCTGCGACGCGAGTCGCCCGGCAAGACGTACGCGATCCTGGAGTCCCGCGACGCGATCGGCGGCACCTGGGACCTGTTCCGCTATCCGGGCATCCGGTCCGACTCGGACATGTTCACCCTCGGTTACAACTTCCGGCCGTGGACTGGCGGCAAGGTGATCGCCGACGGGCCCGTCGATCCGTTCGTACGTACGGGAAACCGCCAAGGCGTACGACGTGGAGAGCAAGATCCGGTTCCAGCACCGGGTGATCGGAGCGCGGTGGTCGACCCAGGACGCCCGCTGGACGGTCGAGGCGCGGCGCACGGACACCGATGAGACTGTCGAGCTGACGTGCGGTTTTCTCTTTGTCTGCAGCGGTTATTACAACTACGAGCAGGGTTACACGCCGGACTTTCCGGGCATCGAGTCGTACGCTGGGCAGGTCGTCCACCCGCAGCTGTGGCCCGACGACCTGGACTACGCCGGCAAGCGGGTCGTGGTGATCGGCAGCGGCGCGACCGCGGTCACCCTGGTGTGCCGGCCATGACCGACGACGCGGAGCACGTCACGATGCTGCAGCGCTCGCCGAGCTACCTGGTGTCGCTGCCGTCGGTGGAGTCGTGGGAGAAGGCGTTGCGCGGCAAGGTGCCGGAAAATGTCGCGTACTCGATCATGCGCTGGAAACACCTGCTGCGGGCGCGACCGCCAGCTCAGCTCAGCCGGCACGCGCCTAAGGCGATGAAAGGCATTCTGCGCTCGGCACTTCTCAAGGAACTGCCGAAAACCTTCGACGTGGACACCCATTTCCGGCCGCGCTACAACCCGTGGGACCAGCGTCTCTGTGTCGTGCCGGACGGCAACTTCTTCAAGGCCATCCGGGACGGCAAGGCCGACGTCGTCACCGACACGATCGAGACCTTTACCGAGAAAGGCGTCACACTCGCCTCTGGCGAGGAGTTGAACGCCGACATCGTCGTCACCGCGACCGGCCTTAACCTGCTCGGCATTGGTGGCATCTCGCTGACCGTCGACGGCTCGGACGTGGAACTCGGTGACACCGTCGCGTACAAGGGCATGATGCTCTCGGGAGTACCGAATTTCGCGCTCACCGTGGGATACACGAACGCGTCATGGACGTTGAAGGCGGATCTCGTCGCTGGTTACGTGTGCCGGTTGCTCAACCACATGGATGCTCGTCAGCAGCAGATCTGTACGCCGGTCGCGCCAAAAGTAACCGGGGAAACCCGGCCGCTGATCGACCTGATGTCCGGTTATGTGTTGCGCAGCGTCGAAAAGCTGCCGAAACAGGGGGGCGCGCGCTCCTTGGCGGCTCTACCAGAACTACATCCGCGACCTGATCATGCTGCGCCGTGGCCGGCTCACCGGCGACGGCGTGCGTTTCACCCGCAAGCCACTGGCTCGTACGGCCGCCGTCCCCACCAAGGTCTGACTTACCGCATCGACGCGATGCGTGCGCCAAACGCACGCATCGCGTCGATGCGGTAAAAGGGGCTACTCGACTTCGACGGCGGCTTGGGCGAACTGGGCCGCATAGAGTCGCGCATATGCACCGTGGGCGTCGAGCAGCTCGGCATGGCTGCCCTGCTCGACGATGGTGCCGGACTCCATCACCAGGATGAGATCGGCATCGCGGATGGTCGACAGCCGGTGCGCGATGACGAAGCTCGTACGCCCCTGCCGGAGCGAGTTCATCGCGCGCTGGATGAGCACCTCGGTTCGGGTGTCGACCGAGCTGGTGGCCTCGTCCAGGATCAGGATCGCCGGTGACGCGAGGAACGCCCGGGCCACCGTGATCAGCTGTTTCTCGCCGGCGCTGACGGTCTCGCCCTCTTCGTCGATGACGGTGTCATAGCCATCGGGAAGGGTCCGCACGAACCGGTCGACGTGCGTCGCCTTCGCGGCCGCGACGATCTCGTCGCGGGTCGCGGAGGCGCAGCCGTACGCGATGTTCTCGGCGATGGTGCCGCCGAAGAGCCACGCGTCCTGCAACACCATGCCGGTCTTGGCCCGCAGGTCCTCGCGGGTCATGGTGGCGATGTCGACGCCGTCCAGGGTGATCCGGCCGCCGGTGATCTCGTAGAACCGCATCAGCAGGTTGACCAGCGTGGTCTTGCCGGCGCCGGTGGGTCCGACGATCGCGACGGTGCTGCCTGGCTCGACCCGCAGCGACAGGTCGTCGATGAGCGGCGTCTCCGGGTCGTACCGGAAGGAGACGTGCTCGAAGGCGACCCGTCCGTGGGTCTTCTCCAGTCGTACCGGCTCGACCGGGTCCGGGTCCTGCTCCTGCGCGTCCAGCAAGGCGAAGACCCGCTCGGCCGAGGCGACGCCGGACTGCATCAGGTTGGCCATGCTGGCGACCTGGGTGATGGGCTGGGTGAACTGCCGCGAATACTGGATGAAGGCCTGCACGTCACCCAACGACAGCGAGCCGCTGGCCACCCGGAGCGCGCCGACCACCGCGACGAGCACGTAGTTCAGGTTGCCGATGAACATCATTGCTGGCTGGATCAGCCCGGAGATGAACTGGGCCCGGAAGCTCGCGTTGAACAGGGGGTTTCGTTGTGCTGGTCGAAAATCTCCGCCGACTCGGCCTCGCGGCCGAAGACCTTGACCAGCGAATGCCCGGTATACATCTCTTCGATGTGGGCGTTCAGCCGGCCGGTGGTGCTCCACTGCTTGATGAACTGCGGCTGCGCCTGCTTGCCGATCCGGGCCGCGACGAACACCGAGATCGGGACGGTGACCAGCGCGATCAGGGCCAGCAGCGGGGAGATCACCAGCATCAGGATCAGCACGCCGACAATCGACAGCAGCGAGGTCACCACCTGGCTGAGCACCTGCTGCAGCGACTGCTGCAGGTTGTCGATGTCGTTGGTGACCCGGCTGAGCACCTCACCCCGCGGCTGCTGGTCGAAATACCGCAGCGGGAGCCGGGCGAACTTCGCCTCCACCTGCTGGCGCAGGTCGAAGACCGCCCGCTGCACGACCGTGGTGGTCAGCCGGCCCTGGAAGAGGCTGAGCACGGACGCACCGACGTACAGCGCCAGCACGATCAGCAGGACTCGGCCGACGGCGTCGAAGTCGATGCCGTGGCCGGGCACCAGGTTGACCGACTTGAACAGGTCCGCGAGGGTGTTCTGGCCGGTCGCTCGCAGGTGGGCGATGGCGGCGGCCGCCTGGTGGTGGTGGTGGCCGGCAGCGAGGCGCCGATGACACCGGCGAAAATCAGGTCGGTGGCCTGGCCGAGGATTTTCGGGCCGATCACGGTCAGCGTCACACTGATCACGCCGATGACCAACACCGCGGTGATCATCAGCCGCTGGGGACGCAGCAACTGCAGCAGCCGGCGGCCGGAGCCCTTGAAATCCAGCGCTTTCTCGGTCGACATGCCACCCATGAAGCGGGCTGGGCCGGGGCCCGGCGCTGGGCCGAGGGCGCGCTTGGGAACGGCCCTTTCGCCCTGCACGGTGGGGGCGGGGGAACTCATGCTGCCTCCTGCTCGGTGAGCTGGGAGAGCACGATCTCCCGATAGGTTTCGTTGGTGTCCATGAGCTCGCCGTGGGTGCCGGAGCCGACCACCCGGCCCTCGTCCAGCACCAGGATCCGGTCCGCGTTGCGGATGGTGCTGACCCGCTGGGCGACGATCACCACGGTCGCCTCGGACGTTCCCCCGCGCGAGTGCCCTGCGCAGCGCTGCGTCGGTCGCGTAGTCCAGCGCCGAGAAGGAGTCGTCGAAAAGGTAGATCTCCGGGCGGCGTACGAGAGTTCGGGCGATGGCGAGTCGCTGCCGCTGGCCGCCGGACACGTTGGTGCCGCCCTGCGCGATCGGCGCGTCCAGGCCCTCGGGCATCCGCTCGACGAAGTCGCGGGCCTGGGCGATCTCCAGCGCGTGCCAGAGCTCCTCGTCGGTGGCGTCCGGCTTGCCATATCGCAGGTTCGACGCGACCGTCCCGGAGAACAGGTAGGGCTTCTGCGGCACGAAACCGATCGTGTTGGACAGCACGGTCGGGTCCAGCTCCCGTACGTCGATGCCGTCCACCAGCACCGCGCCGGCGGTCGCGTCGTACAACCGCGGCACGAGGTTGAGCAGCGTGGTCTTGCCGCTGCCCGTACTGCCGATGACGGCCGTCGTCTCACCCGGCCGGGCCAGCAGGTCGATGCCGCGCAGCACCGAGTTCTCAGCGCCGGGGAAGTGAAACTGGACGCCCCGCAGCTCCAGTTGGCCATGCGTCGGGACCGCGGCGACTGGCTGGACCGGCGGCACCACACTGGGCTCGGTGTCCAGCACCTCCTTGATCCGCTCGGCGCACACCTCCGCGCGCGGGACCATCATGAACATGAAGGTCGCCATCATGACCGACATCAGGATCTGCAGCAGGTAGCTCAGGAACGCCGTCAGCGCGCCGATCTTCATGTCGCCGCTGGCGATCCGGTGGCCGCCGAACCACAGCACCGCCACGCTGGACACGTTCATCACCAGCATGACCACCGGGAACATCAACGCCATCAGCCGGCCGACGCCGAGCGACACGGTCAGCAACTCGGTGTTGGAGCCGGTGAAACGCTCGCGCTCGTTGGTGTCCCGCACGAAAGCGCGAATGACCCGGATGCCGGTGATCTGCTCACGCAGCACCCGGTTGATCCCGTCGATCCGCTCCTGCATCAGCCGAAAAAGCGGCCGCATCCGGCTGATGATGAGGCTCACCGCGATGGCCAGCACCGGCACGATGATCAGCAGCAGTGAGGACAGCGGCACGTCCTGGTTGAGGGCGAGGATGATGCCGCCGACGCACATGATCGGCGCCGACACCATGAGGACAAACGTCATCAGGGCCAGCATCTGCACCTGCTGCACGTCATTGGTCGTACGGGTGATCAGGGGGTCGGTGTGCCGAAATGGCCGACCTCACGGGCGGAGAACTTCTGCACTCGATGGAAGACCGCGGCCCGGACGTCCCGGCCGACTGCCATCGCCGTACGCGCGCCATAGAGCACCCGCACCGGCAGAGCAGACGATCTGCACCATCGACACCACGATCATCACCCCGCCGATGCGCAGGATGTAGCCCATATCGCCTTTGACAACGCCGTAGTCGATGATGTCCGCGTTCAGGGTTGGCAGGTAAAGCGCCGCCAGGGTCTGCAACAGCTGGAGCAGCACCACCAGTGGCCAGCGGGGCACGATAGGGGCGTAGGAAGTCACGCAACAATCGGATCAGCACGGGAACTCTCGCATCTTCGTCGGCAATTTTTTAGCGGTTACTTCGATCGTCCCCCCAGGGTGCGACGAGATCGCGGACGCCGCCACCGTACGGCACCGGGCCCGATGCGCCACCGGAATTTCGCGCCGCGCGCAATCGCGGTCGGGGTCCGCCGGTATCTTGCTGGCATGGCAGCTGTGGAGATCTACACCGATGGCGCGTGCCGGCCGAACCCGGGCCCCGGCGGGTGGGGTGCGCTGCTTCGCTTCGGCACGGTGGAAAAGGAGCTCTGCGGCGGCGATCCGGCCGTCACCACCAACAACCGGATGGAGCTGACAGCGCCGATCCAGGCTCTGGAGGCGCTCACCCGGCCGTCCGTCGTGATGCTCTACACAGACAGCACTTATGTACGGTCGGGCATCACTCAGTGGGTGCCGAAATGGAAGCAGAACGGCTGGCAGACCACGGACCGCAAACCGGTGAAGAACGTCGACCTGTGGCAGCGCCTGGAGGCGGCTGTGGAGCGACACCAGGTCGAGTGGCACTGGGTGAAGGGGCACGCCGGCCACCCGGAAAACGAACGAGCCGACCGGTTGGCCGCCCGCGGCCTGGAAGAGGCCAGCGCCGGCTGACCCGCTCACCGGAAGTCGTCCGCGTGGCCGCGAGCCCACTCGGCGTACGTGCGAGCGCGGAATTCGCTCGGTCGGGGGACGAACGGCTGCGGTTCGCCGGGCTCGGCGGAATACGGCTGCCCGCCGAACAGGAACTCGGCGCTCGCGGCAGCCCAGCCACCCTGCCGGCGATAGTGCTCCAGCGCCTGCTCCGCGGTGACCTCGGGCAGCTGGATCGGCTCGCCGATCGCGGCCTCGAGCGCGGCAACCTGGTCCCGATGGCTGAGCTGCTCGGGCCCTACGAACGTGTAAGCGACACCGTTATGGCCGTCCTCAAGGAGCGCCGCGGCAGCGATATCGGCGATGTCGGCCTCGTGCACCGGCTGGTCGACCTGGTCCGGGTACGGATCGATGACCGTGCGGCCGGCTCGTACGGACGGTCCCCAAAGGTGCAGGCTGTTCATCGCGAAGGCGCCGGGGCGTACGTGCGTCCACTCCAGGCCGGACGCCTCGACGGCCTGCTCGACCGGCAGGTGGAAGTCAGTGTCGTGGCCGGTAGTCACCGCGCCGGACGACAGCACCACGATCCGCTCGATGCCGGCCCGGCGTGCGAGGTCGACGACCTCTCGTGCGGTTTCGGCCACTGGGAACAGATAAAGCCGGTCGGCGCCTTCGAAGGCGCCGACCAACGAGTCGGGCTCTCGAAGGTCACCACGTACGGTCTCGACACCTGGTTCCACGGAACCGCGGGTCACCGCCCGTACTTTCTCGCCGGCCGTACGAAGCCGCTCGACCACCAGCCGGCCGACCTGCCCAGTCGCGCCGGTCACCACTGTCACCACAGGTTCTGCCTCCGGAAACCGTCGGAATTTCGGACCACCCAGTCCGCGTAGTTGCCAGCGGGGCGACCCAGCAGCTCTTCGACTGGCATGGCGTCCTCGATGCCCGTATGCCCGTCCACGAGGTCCTTCAGGACCTTGAGTTGCAACTGAATCGCGGCCTCCGGCCAGCCCGCGCCTTCCCACTCGTCGCGGGCCCGCTGAGGGCTGAGCTCTTCGAAACGGATCGGCTGCCCGATCGCGGCGGCGATGGCTTTGACCTGCTCGACCTGCGAAACGCCGGGCGCGCCGGCCAGGTTGTACGCCCGGCCGTGGTGGCCTGGTTCGAGCAGGACGGTCGCCGCGATCTCGGCCAGGTCCGCGTCGTCCAGCAGCGGATACGCGGCCTGCGCGTACGGCGCTCGTACGACCGCGCTGTCGCGGATCGCCGTCGCCCATCGCAGCGTGCCGCTCATCAGCCCAGGTGAGCGCAGGTGCGTCCACTCGACGCCGGACGCCTCCACTGCCTGCTCGCCTGCTCGACAGCAGATGATGCCAACAGGCGCGGCCGTACGCGGCTTCGTGGCGAGCTCCGTGCGAGGACAGCAGCACGATCCGCCCGATGCCAGCCGCGACCGCCTGGCCGACGATCGCCTCGACGTCCGTGGGTGAAACGCCAGCCAGAAACAGTCGGTCAGCGCCTTCTTCTCGTACGTGTTCCCCCTTTTGCCGCAAAATCTCGGTCAGGTGCCGGACGACCAGTCCGGACGCCACCGCGCCGATCCCACTCGGCGGGAACGTTTTTTCATCGTCGTCGTCACACCGACGACGATAGCACGATGGTGCTCCTAAATGGAACATACTTGTTCCGAATTGGACTCTCATGGTACTATGAGGGGGTGAGCACAGATGTCGAGTCCGGTGTTCGAGGTCGGACCCGGCGGGCCATTCTGAGCGCGGCCGCTCTCGCGTTGACCCGCGACCGAAGTGCCACTCTCGCGATGGTCGCTGAGGAAGCGGGCGTCGGGCGTACGACGCTGCACCGCTATTTTTCGCTGACCGCGAGGAGTTGTTGGTCGCGGTCATCGAAGACTCCTGGCAGGCGGTGGAGAAGTCCGTACGGGACGCGGCGACGGACCAAGGGCCGCCCTTGGAGGCAATGACCAGACTTGTCGCTGCGATGGTCGATGTCGGTGACCGGCTGCTGTTCCTGTTCGGTGACCCTCGGGCGTCCGAAGGCCGCGAACGCCCCAAACCAGACGTTGATCCGGTGCTGGCGCTGATAAAACGCGGCCAGGCCGAAGGAGTGTTCGACCGGCAGATCGACGCGATCTGGATCCGCAGCGTCTTGTGGGGCCTGGTCTACACCGGCTGTGCGGGGGCCAACGAGGCCCAACTGCCCCGGCACGGGGTCGCCCCGACCGTCACCCGCATTCTCTTCCACGGCATCGACACCACGCCTGCCTCCAACTAATAAAGCGTCAAACTTTGAGTGGGCTCCGCCGGGTCGGCCGTCGCGATACTCGGTGTCGACCGAAGGGACGGCGCGATGGCGAGCGATTTCCAGCGGGGCAAGGTGGCCGGCGTGTTCGCGGCGATGGACGAGGACAGTCGCGGTTTCCTGATCGAGCGCGACTTCGCGTCGCTTGCCCAGCGGTGGACGACGCTGCGTGGTCTCGAGCCGGGTACGGACCAATATGAGCGGCTACGCGAGATCATGCTCGGTTGGTGGGCCTCGCTGCGTACGGCTGCCGGTGGCCGAGACCGGGTCACCCTGGACGACGTGATGGCGTTGGTCGACCAGCTGCCGACGATGGTCGACGCGGTCACCGGCACCGCCGACGCGATGTTCGAGGCCATCGACGAAAACTCCGACGGCGAGCTTTCGCCGGCCGAATACCGGCAGCTCATCACCGCGTGGACCGGTCAGGACGCCAACGTCGACGAGATCTTTCCCTTGCTGGACCTCAACTCCGACGGGCACATTTCGCTGGACGAATTCCGCCGGCTGTGGACCCAGTTCTGGGCTGGCGACGATCCGGCCGCCCCCGGGACCTGGGTGTTCGGCCGCTACCGCGTCGGTTGAGCGGCCGTGGGCTCGCCGCTGGCAATGCCGTCAATGCCCGTCAATGCTCGTCCAGGTTCGTCAAGTTTCGTCAACCGGCCGCCGGGCGACCGCAGACTGGGAGCTTCCGGATCGGATCGGAGGCCGACCCATGACCAACCCGGGTTTTCAAGCCCAGCAAGCGGCCCATCAGGCCCAGCAGGCGGCTCAACAACAAGCGCAGGCCAGCATGCGCGCGGCGCAGGACGCGAACCGGCTTTCCCAACAGGGGCACCGGTACGTGCCGAATTCGCACTATCATCCGACCAGGCGAGGCGGCGGTTTCTTCTCTGGCCTCGTCACTCTCGTCTTGCTGGTGGTGTTCCTGGGCATCGCGGTCGTGGTGTTCCGTCAGGTGGCGCCGGAGACTTTCGGTGAGCTGCTGGGGTTGCTGCGACAGATCAGGTGAGACCGAGCACGACCAGGACCGCGGCCAGGGCGTAGCCGGCGATGCCGAGCCACACGACCTGGCCGCGGCGTCGCTCCGACCATCGGGTAAAGGTCAACAGCCAGGCCAAAACCGGCAGCACCAGCACCGCGTGCATGGTGACCGCGTGTTCGGGCTTGAGCGATCCACCGGTCGCGTACGCGAGTTGTTGTTGCCCCTCAAAGACAAGCAGCATGCCCTTCGCGATCATGGCCACTCCTACGGCCAAAGCCGCGTCGAGACAGAGTAGTCCGGCTCGTACGGCCAATCGCATGCTCGGTGCGGTGTCCGGCGCTGAGCGGAAGGACAGGATTGTCAGCGTCACGATGGTGACGACCAGCACCGCGCCGCCGACTGCGAGCGTACGGGCGACAATGCCGTCGAACGTGGTTTCCAGGTTGTAATGCGAAGGAACCCCGCGCCACGCCTGCATGGTCACCAGCGCGACCTCCAGTACGCAGGCCGCGCCGAAGAAACCCAACAACCAGGTGCGCAGCCCGTACGCCCATTTTCACGTACGACGCCACCCAGGTGATGGTGATCAGCGTCAACCCGAAGGACAGTCCGAAAGTTGTCGGTTTGCGGAAGGACAGCGGGCCATCCCAGCTGTCACCGCTGATGACCAGCACCAGGAAATGCACGACGCCGGACGCGATCAGCAATCCGCCCACCGCGTAAGTGAGCCGCTCGGCGGTGCTGAGGCCAGCGGTCAGCGCGGCGATGCTTTTGGGACGAGTCATCACACCAGCATCGCCGCTGGCGGGGCCGCTGTCGTGCCGCCAGCGTGGTATCCGGACGTACGCACCTGGACGTAGGTGGAGTTCTATTCCGTGAAATTTACCTTCTGGTGGTGGGTCGATGGCGCCGTTATGGTGATTTGGTGCGATTGGAGGCGCGTCACCTGCGGGTGCTGTGTGCGATCGCGGACGCCGGAAGCCTGCGTAAGGCGGCTGTTCAGCTCGGCATGACACAGCCGGCGATCACCGCTGGGCTGCAGCGAATCGAGGCGGCGCTGGGCGGACCGGCGTTTCTGCGAAACGCGGACGGTTGCCGGCCGACCCCGCTCGGTCAGTTTCTGGTTGCCCGCGGCCGAAACTTACTGGCGGAAATGGATTCATTGTTGGAGGCCGCTGTCGGGTTGGCCGCCGATGGCGAACATCGCCAACTCCGCGTCGGGTGCACGCCCAGCCACGTGACGGCCGGTTGGTTGGAACGCCTACGATCGCTCGCACCGGAGACCGACGTGGTGCTGCACGTGGACAACTCGGCGCGAACGCTGATGGGATTGCTGGACCAACGCCAGCTCGACGTGGCATATCTGTACGAAAACGAGGGATGGTCGATGCCGCCGTCGACGCGGGTGGCCCGCCGGACGGTGATGGTCCGCGAGCCGCAGTCCGTCGCGATAGCGTCCGGGGATCCGTTGGCCGACGCGGAAAACGTGACGTTGACTGATCTCGCCGACTCCTCCTGGGTGATCAATTCCTCCGGCGACGACGAAGCCGCGCACATCCGCCGGTGTGTGCGCGGCCGCCGGATTCACTCCCCGGCTGGTCAATATCGGCGATATTCCGACCAGTCGGGAGCTGATCGTACGAGGACACTGCATCGCCGTCTGTCAGCCAACTTCGGTGCCACGGGAGGATCTCGCCGTCCGGCGAATGGCCGGCGACCCGTTTGGTGTGCACCTTTTCCTGGCCTGGCGCCGGGACAGCGTATGGGAACCGCTGGTCCCGGCCGCGTTTGACTTCCTCGTCCAGGAATATGTCGAAGGTGCCGGCCGCAATCCCGAGTACGGCAAGTGGCTAAGTGACAACCCGGCCGCGACAGCGTAATCACCGGCATCGGGGTTGCCCGATGCCGGTGATTTTCTCCCTTAGCTGACCGGAGCGAGCTTGCTCAGGTTGGCGTTGCTCCAGATCGAGTCGACCTGGTTGCGCTCCTGCTGGTCCGGCTGGGTGTTGCGGCAGGACGGGCCGGGTCCGCCGCCGGACATCATCAGCTCGCTGCACGGACCGGAGTAGTCGTCCGGCAGGCCGAGCACGTGACCGGTCTCGTGGGCCACCACCCGCTGCGAGTAGTACTCCTGGTTCTGTTGGTAGTCCAGGAAAACATAGCCGTGGCCGGAGCCGTCGGTGTCGGCGTACGAACCGCGGGAGTCGTTGCCCTCGTAATAGGAGAAGTCCGCGTTCGCGCCGCCGGCGCTCAGGCGTACGTTGTGCACCGCGCCGTTCCAGATCTGCGCGCTACCGGCGATTTCCGACGCGAAGGTGGGTGCTTGCGACGCATCATAGACGACCGTCACGGCCGTCAGTTTTGGTGAGGCTGCCCGCTTTTTGGCGACCGAGCGCAGCACTGCCTGGAGAAACGCACGGTTCGCGGCGGCCTCCGCCGCCGATCCCGCGTAGGTGCCGCTGAAACCGGACACCGACGTGCCACCCCCGGCGCGACGAGTCCGTCGCTGGAGCCGGCCTGCGCGGGAGTCGCGAACATCGCCATCGCCATGGCGGCGGTCGCGAGGCTCAGCAGTCCGAGAGCGATGGATTTCGGACGTCTCATGGGAGGGCTCCTCACCCTGGGCAAAGGGATACATCCGCATTATTAAGCGCTTTGCCGGCGATGGGGCTATCCCGATCAGCGATCATACGGAGTTATCGCTCTCGCGGAGGTAGCCGGCCTGTGATGGCAGGAGAGCGTTTTGGCGCCGGTGAATGCGAAGACGAGCCGGGTGTTTTGCACTCCCCACTTTCCTTTGACCTGTTGGAAGTCGCCCAGGGCTTTGCTCTTCATGATTTTCCGGTAGCCGAGATAGTTCACCCGCCACAGGAACAGCACGAGTTGTCCACCGGGTCGCAGCACCCGAGCGGCCTCGGCGAGCCCGGCGTCCGGGTTGTCGAATTCCTCCAAAGAATAGCTGTAGAACACCGTATCCACGCTGTCGCTGGAAAACGGCAGGCTCTCCCCTCGAGCGCAGACGGCTTCGAACCCGCCCCGCGCCTGCAGTTTCAGCACCGCGCCGGGGGTCGGGATCCACCGCCGTCAGCTGTCCTTTGTCGCCCAGGTGCCGGGCCAGGTGATCGGTGTAGAAGCCGGCGCCGGCGCCGACTTCCACCACCGTCCCAAAAGGGGGAATCCAGCGTACGTCCCGAGTGGGCAGGTCACCGCCGAGAATGCGTCGAAGCCATCCCACGCTGATCAGTTGATAAGCCGCCGCCGGCGTGTGCCACCTCATCGCACACCTGCCAGCGAAGCCGGCTGGCCGACTGTACGCAGCGACCGTACGGAGAACCACATCGCGGCTCCCGCCAACGGCAACTCCAGCAGGAATGCCTCGGCGATGGCGATCACCAGATCGGATCCGGTGTTGGACGTACAAATGTCGAACCAGGAATCGGTGCACATCAGGCCAGCGGTCACGCACATCGCCGCGATTGCCCGGGAATCCCGCCGAAAAAGCAGAACAGCCGCGGTGCCGGCGCCGACCGCGATGGCCAGGTCCAGACCCACCCACGCGGTCGACCAGCGCTCGGCCAGCATGGTGGGTGGCAGGGTATTGGCCAGAAAGACAATCCAGGGAAGCAAAATAATCGCGACCGCGGCGGCGACGGTCGCGGCCACCGGAGAACGCCGGTCCTCACCGGTAAAAGGTGTCGTAGTCATGCATTTGAGCTTCCTGCGAAGAAGATCCGCAAACGATCAGGCGGCCCCACCGGCTGATGGTCGGGTTAACCCACCCCCGGACCCTCGGGTCACCCGTCTTTCGTTCGCTCTCGACCGGCGTTGATCAGGCGTTACGATCGAGGCATGTGTCGAAACATCACCACTTTGCGTGGGTTGGAACCGTCCGCGACCGACGACGAAATCGAGGCGGCCGCGCGGCAGTACGTCCGGAAGGTCAGCGGCGTGCAAACCGTCACCGATGCGACCCATGACGCGTTCGAGGCGGCGGTGGCGGAGGTGACCGCGGCGACCACCAAACTGCTGGCAGCGCTGCCGGCTCGCCGCCAGCCCCCGGCCACCGTGCCGCCGCTGCGCCGGCCCGAGGTGCAGGCCCGGATCGCGGCCCGGGCCGCCAAGGGCTGACCCGCGAGGCCCCAGGTAACGAAACGGCCCGGTTTTGTGAACCGTATCGTTACCTTCGGGGACCTGGTTAGGCTGCCGAGTTCGTCGGGCGGAAGGACACCGCGACGGCGACCGCGAGGATGGCGACGACGACGGCGCCGATCCAGCCGGCCGCGTGGAATCCGCTGGTGAAAGCCGCCCGTGCGGTGTCCAACACGTCGGCCGGTACGTTCGCCGCGACCGCCGCCGCCAACGACTCCCGTGCCCCGCCGGGCAGCGCCTGACCTCGGTAAACAGCATTGCTGACGCTGCCCAGAACGGCGATCCCGAGGGAGATACCCAGCTCGCTGGCGGTCTCCGACATCGACGCCACCGATCCGGCGCGCTCGGCAGTGGCGGCGGCAATGGTCTGGTCAGTGCCGAGCACCCAGGTCGGCGCGATGCCCGAAGAAGACGATGACGATGCCGGTCAGCGCGACCGGCAGCCCGCCGGTGGCGGGGATGTGGGCGAGGACGACGAAACCGAGCAGCGACACCACCAGGCCGCCAGTGATCACGTACGCGGGCCGAAAACGGCGGGCGATGACCGGCGCCAGCAGCGAGCTGACGATCATCCCGAGGCTGTCCGGGACCAGCCAGAAACCCGCGTGCAGTGCTGACAGGCCGGCCACCAGCTGCAAGAACTGCGCGAACAAGTACGAGACGCCGCCGGCAGCCGCGCCGCCCAGGAGCAGGACGACGAGTCCCACCGCCACCGCCGGAGTGCGGAAGAGGCGTACGTCCATCAGCGGGTTCTTCGACCGCAACTGCCGTACGACGAAAGCCGCCCCGACGCCTAGCCCGAGCACCAGTGCCAACGCGGGCACCAGCCGCAGACCCGTGTTGGCGATCTCCTTAAGGCCGTAGATGACCGGCAGGATGGCTCCGAGCGACAGAAAAAACGCTGATCAGGTCGATCCGGCCGGCCGTCGAGTCGCGCTGTTCGGGCAGCAGGATCGGAGCGGTGACCAGCAACAACGCCATGACTGGTACGCCCATCAGGAACACCGAACCCCACCAGAACACGCTCAGCAGCACGCCACCAACCAGCGGGCCGATGACCGTACCGACTAGCAGGCAGGTTGCCCACACGCTGATCGCGGTGCCGCGCTGGCGCTCGTTCCGGAACATCCCGCTGATCAGCGCGAGCGTGGACGGCATCAGGGTGGCGCCGGCGATCCCGAGCAACGCGCGGGCCGCGATCAGCATGTCGGCGCTGGTCGAGTACGCGGCGACCACCGAGAACAAGCCGAAGGCGGCGGCGCCGATCATCAGCAGCCGTCGGCGGCCGATCCGGTCACCGAGAGTGCCCATGGTGACCAGGAATCCGGCGATCGTGAAGCCGTAGACATCCATGATCCACAGCAGTTGCGTACTGCTCGCGTGCAGGTCTTTTTCAGCAAGGGCAAGGCAAGGAAACAGGACGCTGAAGTCCATTGCGGCGAGGATGGTGGGCAACGCGAGGACGGCGAGGCCGATCCATTCGCGGCGGGTCGCGCGCTCGGTCATGGTCGCGCTCCTTTCTGAAGGTGGTCTGTGGTGCGACCCTGCGCGTCGCCGCGCACGGTTCGCTGACGGTCGGCCGTGCGCGCGTACGGTGTGGCCATGCGTTTCGGCGTGCTCGGCCCGCTCGCGGTGTGGACCGTCGACGGCCTGCCGGTCCGGGTGCCGGAAGTGAAGGTCCGCGCGCTGCTCGCTGACCTGCTGGTGCACGCCGGTCATCCGGTGTCGGCGGACCGGCTGGCGGACGATTTGTGGGGCGACCGGCTGCCGGCGAATCCGGCCAACAGCTTGCAGACCAAGGTCTCGCAGTTGCGTCGCGCGCGCTCGCGCCGCACGGTCGGGAGCTGGTCGGCTATGAGCCGGCTGGGTATGTCCTGCGTACGAGCGCGGTGGATGTCTCCTGCGATTTCAGGAACTTCTCCGGCAGGCCGCCGAAAATGCCGACGTACGTGGGAAAGTCGCGCTGCTGACGGAAGCACTCGCGCTCTGGCGCGGGCCGGCGCTGGCCGATTTCGCCGATGAGGAGTTCGCGCGGCCGGCGATCGTACGCTGGCAGGAGCAGCGGCTGACCGCGTACGAGGACCGGGCGCAGGCCAGCCTGCTGTTGGCTGAGGCTGGGACGGTGGCGGACGAGCTGGCGCCGTGGGTGGCGGTGCATCCGTTTCGGGAGCTGCTGCGGGCGTTGCACCTGCGTGCGCTGGATGCCGTCGGTCGTCGGCGGGAGGCCCTGGACAGCTACCGTGAGCTGCGCAAACGGATGGTCGACGAGCTGGGGATCGAGCCGGGACCGGAGGTGGTCGCGGCGCATCAGGCGATCCTGGAACAGGCACCCGTACGCGTACGTACCAACCTGCCGGCGTCCGTCAGCGCACTCGTCGGGCGCGACGATGCGCGTGACACGGTGCGCCGGCTGCTGGAGACCAGCCGGCTGGTGACGCTCACCGGTCCCGGCGGAGTCGGGAAAACCGCGCTGGCCCTGGAAACCGCCCGGCAGCTGGAATTTCCGGACGGCTGCTGGTGGGTGGAGTGGGCCGCGGTGGAGCGGGACGCGCCGGAGGCGGTGCTGGTCGACGTGGTGTTGGCCGCGCTCGACATCCGCTCCGGCTCCCTCGACGACGTGCTGCGCTCGCGGCTTTTGGTGCTGGACAACTGCGAACACGTCATCGAGTCGGCCGCTCACCTGATCGCGCGACTACTGGCGGTCGCTCCGGACGTACGCGTGCTGGCGACTTCCCGGGAACCGCTGGGCATCGCCGGCGAGCGGGTCTGGGCGGTGCCGCCGTTGCCAGAGTCCAGCGCGATGGAGCTTTTTGTCGCCCGCGCGACCGCTGCCGCGCCAGAGTTTTCCTTGAATGCGGACGATGAACCGACGCTGGCAGCGATTTGTCAGCGGCTGGAGGCATTGCGCTGGCGGTGGAGTTGGCCGCCACTCGGGTGCGGGCCCTGGGGGTCGCCGAGCTGGCCGCCCGGCTGGATCCGTTTCTCACCCTGGCCAACGGAAAACGGGACGTGCCGGCGCGGCAGCGGACGCTTCGGGCGGTGATCGACTGGAGTTGGGAGCTGCTCAGCGATCCTGAGCGGGCGGTGCTGCGGCGGTTGGCCGTCCACGCCGATGGGTGTGCGTTGTCGGCCGCTGAGGCGGTTTGTTCCGGTGAGGGGGGTCGAAAACGGGGAAGTAGTCGACCTGCTGGCCCGGCTCATCGACCGCTCGCTGGTCGTGGTGGCTGGTGCCCGCTATCGCCTGTTGGAGTCCGTCGCCGCGTACGGACGCGAGCAGTTGGGCGCCGAAGCCGTGCGGACTTGCCAAAAACACCTCGCGTACTACCTGAGCCTCGCCGAGCGGGCGGCCCTTGAGCTGCGCGGGAGTCAGCAGCGGCAGTGGCTGTCGCGGTTGGACGTGGAGGCGGCGAACCTCCGGGCCGCGCTGGATTTCGCTGTCCAGCAAGGGGAAGTCGACACGGCGTTGCGGTTGGTCAACGCGCTGGCCTGGTACTGGTTCCTGCGTGGCCGGCTGGCCGAGGCCGTACGATCGCTGGCCGCCGCGCTCGCGCTGGCCGGGGATTCCCGGTATCGGGCCGAAACGGCGTGTTGGCACGTTGGCATCGCGATGCTGGCTGGACAACCCGTACCGGCCTCGCCGTCGATCGCGGATGACAGGGCGCGGTGGTTCTTCGGCTTCGTACGGTCGGATTTCGGCGATCCGGCTGACAGTGAGGCGCTGGTGGCCGAGGCGCTGGCCGCCTTCCAGGCGAGCGGTGATCGCTGGGGGATGGCCGCGGCTCTGAGTACGAGCGCGAAACTCGCGTCGATCCGGGGCGATTTCGTTGGCATGCGGGAGTATGGCGAGCAGAGTCTGGCGATTTTCGCTGAGTTGGGCGACTGTTGGGGACAGTTGCAAGCCCCCGAGTGGCTGGGTGAGGTGGCCGAGATCCACGGCGAGTACGAGCTTGGCCGCAAGCTGGGTCGGGACGCGTTGGCGATGGCCGAGGATCTCGGGCTCTGGCCGCAGGCTGCCGACCGGCTGTCGTGGCTCGGCCGGATCGAGACGATGACCGGCGATTTCGTACGGGCACGGGAGCTGCACGAGCGAGCGCTGCGGCTGGCTCGGGAGCAGGGTTACCTGCCGGGGCAGGCCTTCGCCGAGATGAACCTGGGCTGTGCGGCCCGCCGGGAAGGCAAGTTCGACGAGGCTGAGCGGCTGCTGACCGGCGTGTTGAGCAAGCATCCCGATCCTGGGCCGGCGCGGGTGATTTCGCTTGCTGAGCTGGGTTTTATCGCCGAATCGCGCGGCGATGGCAGGGCCGCGCGTACGTTCCACCAAGACGGCCTGGCGGCCGCGCGGGCACTGCGCGACCGGCGGGCCATCGCGACCGCGCTGGAGGGCCTTGCTGGCGCGGAAGTGGTGGATGGGCGAGTCGAGGAGGCCGCACGGTTGCTCGCGTCAGCGGACGAACTGCGGCAGTCGCTGGGATTGCCGGTCGCGGATCGGTTCGACGCGGATCGGATCTCGACCGCGATCGCGATCAGCGGCGGCTGAGGTTTTCCATGAACGTAAGAAGAAGATCGTGCGTGGCCGGCGAGCTCCACTGAGCCAGCACCACCGGGTCGTCGACCGGCTGGACGGCCGCGATCCGGTCGAGCGCGGGGCGCTGCAGTTGTCGTTTGCTGAGCGCGTAAACCTCCGCTGGCACGGCGGCGAGCCGGCCGGCTCGGGCCAGCGCGGTCGGCAACAGGTCGGCCGGCGCCACCACCTCGTCGATTACGCCCATCGACTGGGCGGTCGCCGGGTCCAGCCGGTCCGCGGTGAGCACCAGCCGGGAGGTCACCGGACCGACGCCGTGCCGCATGATTTCCATCGGCACGGTGGGAAAAGGGACGCCAACGGCCAGCTCGGTGAGGCCGATCGTACCGGCCGACATCAGCCTTACGTCACACGCCACCGCGAGGACACAGCCGCCCGCCAGCGCGTGTCCGTTGACAGCGGCGACCACCGGTTTCGGGTGGCCGAACAACGCGGAGGCGGCGACGGTCAGCGCCGGCAGGAACTCCGCCACGTACGCGGCGCCGCCGTCCACGATCCGTTTGAGGTCGACACCAGCGGAAAAGCAGCGGCCGGCGCCGGTCAGCACGACCGCGCTCGCCTCGGCGACCGAAGCGAGCGCGAGGGGCAGCGCGGACAGCAACTCCAGGTCCAACGCGTTGACTGGGCCGTGGTCGAGCTGCAGAACGGCGATCCCGTCCTGTTCGGTGGTCTCGATCATCGGTCCATTGTGACCGGGTGCCTCAGCCCTGGTGGACCGGGAGGTCGAAGCGTACGCCGCTCAGCTCCTCCGACACGTCCCACAGCCGGCGCGCGGTCTCCAGATCCTTGGCGGACTCGACCGGCTGCACGACCTTCGGGTAGCCGCGGGACTCGCCGATGCCGTTAGGGCCGAAGAACTGGCCACTCTCGGCGTCCGGCGCGGTGGCCGCGTACAGCTGATTGAGCGCGCCCATTTCCATGCTCTGTGCGACCACCGTGCTGGCCAGCCGCATCAACTGCCTCGTCAGCCCGGTGGGGCCGGTGGAGGTGAGGTTGGTGGCGGCGAAGCCCGGGTGCGCGAGCAGGCTGCGGATCGGCAGGTCAGCGGCCCGGAGCCGGCGATCCAGCTCGAGCCCGAACTGCACGTTGGCGAACTTGGACTGCGCGTAGGCGTCGGTCGGCGTGTAGCTCTTTTCGCCTTGCAGATCGTCGAAGTGCAGCGAGCCGCGCCGATGCAGGCTGGAGCTGACGGTCACCACCCGGGCGTCCCGGCCGGCCCGGAGCCGGTCCAGGAGCAGGCCGGTGAGCGCGAAGTGGCCGAGGTGGTTGCCGCCGAACTGCGACTCGAAGCCCTGCTTGGTCAGCTCGCGCGGCGGCATCATCACGCCGGCGTTGTTGATGAGTACGTCGATCGGGCCGTCGAAGCCGGCCGCGAAGGCGCGTACTGAATCGAGGTCCGCGAGGTCCAGGTGGCGTACCTCCAGCTCGGCGGTCGGCTGGCCGGCGCGCAGTTTCTCCAGCGCTGCCTGGCCTTTTGCCTCATTCCGTACGGCCAGAACGACGTGCGCTCCGTGCTGGGCGAGGGCCTGCGTGGTGGCGTAGCCGAGGCCACTGTTGGCGCCGGTCACCACGAAGGTCCGGCCGGTCTGGTCGGGGATGTTGTCCGCGGTCCACTTGCTCATTGCCATCTCCTGCGGTGGGGTTCGTTAGACACAGCCTGACGCGAATGGCACTGAGTGTCAAGTTAGGCATGGTGTGGCGTACGCAGCACTGCGTGTAGAGTGAACCGGGTGATGGGAATTTCGCGCAGCATGGCCGAGCGCAAGCGGCAGCTCGTTCGTGACGAGCTGTCCGAGGCCGCGCTGCAGGCCTTTTGCCTTCGGTGGCTTCCAAGAGACCACCATCGACCAGATCGCGGCCGCCGCCGGTGTCTCTCGACGTACGTTCTTCCGTTATTTCAAAACAAAAGAAGACGTGATTATCGAATTTCTCAGCGAGGTCGGGCAGTTGGTGCCGGACGCGCTGCGAGCCCGCCCGGCCAACGAGGCGCCGCCGGTCGCGCTGCGGGAAGCGTTCATGGCGATGGTCGAGGTTTATGCGGAGCATCCGGAAAAGGCCATCCGGCTGGCCAAACTCATCCTGGAAACACCCGCGCTGCGGGCTCGCTACCTCGATCGGCAGTTCGAGTGGCAGCAGGAGCTGACCACGGTCTTCGCCAGCCGCGCCGGTGTGGACGGCGACGCTGACCTGGGCCCGGACGTGACGGTCGCGGTCGGGGTCGCCGCCTTTAACACCGCCCTGCTGCGCTGGGTGCGCAGCGACGGTTCCGAGGAGTTGTCCGACCTGCTCGAACGGGCATTAACCCTTGCCGCGCCGGCGCGATCCGGTAGGTTGCTGCGCATTTACTCGGATGACGGACCCCTGCCCTCGGGTAACAATGGCGAGATGACCGTCGACGTAAAGTTCTTGTCCGAACCTGCCGAGCTGGAACGCGCCGGGCAGGTTTTCCGCACTTCCCTGGTCGGGGTGCGGTCGATGCCCGAAGGCACCGACACTGTTTCCCTTACCGAGCCCGGCCGGATGATCGGCGCCGTGGTCGACGGCGAAATCGTCGGCACGGTGAACTCGTACTCGGCACGGCTGCGAGTGCCCGGTGGCGAGCTGGTGCCGCACGCCGCCGTCACCCACGTGGGCATGCTGCCGACCCACACTCGGCGCGGGATCATCACCAAGCTGATGCGCCGCCAGCTCGCGGATTTCGCCGCGCGCGGAGAGATTATCGCGACTTTGCGGGCCTCCGAGGCGGTCATCTACGAGCGGTTCGGCTATGGCGTGGCCACCACCGCGGCTTCGTACGAGGTGACCTGCGCGCAGGCTCGGTTCCGCGACGGCGTGCCGGCCGGCGGTCAGATTCGGCTGCTCGACCCGACCACCAGTCGGCCGTTCGAGGAGGCTTTTTGCGCGGCCGCCGGCCTTTCCTGGACCGGCGCGATCGAGCGCTACCCGTACTGGTGGCGGCACCAGCAGGCCTGGCCGCAGCCGCTGAGCTATGTCGCGGTGCACGGCCCGGCCGGCGCTGAAGACGGCTATGTCCGGTATCGCCCGCTGGACGTAGACAATTGGTTCGACGGGCCGAAAATTCTCTTTGTCGGCGATCTGGTCGCCACCACCGACCAAGCTTGGGCGGGCCTGCTCCGCCATGTGCTGAGCGTCGATTTGGTCAAACAGGTGAATTTCAACTACCAGCCGATCGACAGCCCGCTGCCGGCGATGATGGTCGACACCCGCGCGGTGCGAACCGCCGCGATCGACGACGAGACGTGGCTGCGGCTGGTGGACGTGCAGGCCGCGCTGGTCCGCCGTACGTACGCCGGCGACGGCGTGGTCACGGTGGCGGTGACCGACGCGATTTTGCCGGAGAACTCCGGAACGTACGAGATCAGCGCGAAGGGTGCGGTGCGTACGGACGCGGTCGCCGACCTGTCATTGGACGTGGCGACGCTGGGCGCGCTCTATCTCAGCGGTCCGCGGTGGCGGCAATTGCAGGTGGCCGGCCGGGTGGTCGAGCACCGCGAGGGCGCGATCGCCGCGGCTGACGACCTCTTCCGTACCGACCGCCCGCCGTTCTGTGGGACGTATTTCTAAGCTGTCAAAGCGAATCTGGTGATGAGGCCGGCCACTTCCGCGGGCGCGAACGTGTTGGCGAGGTGTCGCTGCCCGGCGATGGTGGCCCGCTTCAGTCCGGCGATGCCATTCTCAATGACTTCCAGGCCCTCGAAATAGAGCTCGGCGGTGGTTTCGCCGCCGAGCACGAGCTGCGTCGGTACGCTGATTTTCGCCAGCACGTCATCGGGCGGCGGCATCGCGGCCGCGAAGGCCCGCCCCTCTCGGGGCAGCAGCCGGACGCCGTCGAGCGTGCGTTCCCACATGTGCGGGACAGTGCGCAGAGCCTGCAGTTCCTCGGCGGACACCTGGACGACCTCGGTCAGGAACTGCAGCAGCAACTGATCGAGGTCGTCAGCCGCCACCAAAACCTCGGCGTCGTCCCAAAAATCGACTCGCACCTTGCGCAGTCCCACTGGCGGCTCGTAAAGAGTGAGTGAGCGTACGGCGTCGGTCTGTGCCGCCGCATAAAGCGAGAGGCCGGCGCCGTACGAATGCCCGACGAGGTGCACCGGGGCGCCGGCCGCATCGATCACCGCGAGCACGTCCTCGATTTCGCGCTGGAAGGAATGGTCCGCGCGGTCGCGCCGCTCGCGCCGCGGCCGCGGCGTTCCACCGAGAGCACAGTGAAACTGGCCGCCAACTGGCGGGCGACCAGCAGCCAGGACGCGGCGTTGCCGCCGGCGCCGTGCACCAGCACGACCGGGTCGCCGGTTGCCGTGGCGGCGGCGGCGGCGAAGGCGATCGGGGTGCCGTCGGCCGACCGGGCCTGCGCGAAACTCATCTGGTCCTCCTGGAAAGGGCTGCGTGGCGATTATCGTGCACCGTGACCGGTGATTGGTCCCCGCGAGTGAACCTTTGTCCGAATCGCTGCCCCAGTGCACCGTTCGCCTGCCTGAACGGGAAAAGCCCTTCTTGACACGTACGTGCGATCAGTCTTAAATCAAGACCCGAACTAAGGCCTGGGTCACAGCTCTCCTCGCTGCGCAGTCATGGACATTCGTTGCTTCGGTGATGGGAGTCGTTCATGAAAGACCGTACGAGACCAGCGAAACTGCGGATTCTGTTGGCGGTGTGCGTGCTGCTCCTGAGTCCACTGATCGGAGCCCACCCGGCCGCCGCGGCGCCGGCCTTCAAAGTGCTGGCGTTCTACAGCAATGTGGACGACCTGGCCCATGACAGCTACGTGAAAGAGGCCAACCTCTGGTTCCCGCGAGCCCGGCAGTCAGTACAATTTCTCGTACGAGTCAACGACAAATTGGGACCGGTTGAACTCCCTCACGGCCGCTCAATATCAGGTCGTGCTCTTCCTCGACGACCTGCCGCACAGCGCCGCCGAACAGTCCGGCTTCCAGCGCTACATGCAGAACGGCGGCGCGTATTTCGGCTTCCATGTCAGCGCCTTCACCACCGACGCGGCCAGTTGGGACTGGTATCACAATCAGTTCCTGGGCAGTGGAAACTTCGTTTCCAACACCTGGTTTCCGACCACCGCGGTGTTGAAGGTGGAAGATCGCACCCAACCGGCAACCCGACGGCTGCCGGCCACCTTCGTGTCCGGGATCAGCGAATGGTACAGCTGGTCGAACGACTTGCGGACCAATCCCAACATCCGCATTCTCGCGTCCGTCGACCCGTCCAGCTTCCCGCTCGGCACTGACCCGAACCAGTCCTGGTATAGCGGCTATTACCCGATCATGTGGACGAACAAGAACTACAAAATGCTCTACGCTAATTTTGGTCACAACGCGATGAACTACTCGGCCAACGTCGGCACCTCGTCGACTTTCGCCGATCCCGTGCAGGACGAGTTCATCATCGACGGCCTGCTCTGGCTTGGCGGCGCCAGCCCGTCCGACGCACCGACCGACCAGATCGACCCGGCCGGCTGGTTCACTCTTGTCAACGGCGCCAACGGAAAATGCGTCGACGCCCGCGGTGCCGGCACCGCTAACGGCACGGTCATCCAGCAATACACCTGCAATCAGACGCAGGCGCAGCAATTCCAGTTCCAGACCGTCGGCGGGCCGTACCTGCGGGTCAACAACCGCGCCAATCCCGCCGAGTCGCTGGACGTGACCAGCCGGTCCACCAGTGACGGCGCCGGGATCCAACTCTGGTCGTACAGCAGCGGCACGAACCAGCAGTGGCAGCCAGTCTGGGAAGGTGGCGACACTTACCATTTTGTCAATGAAAACGCCACAAAATGCCTCACCGGATCATCCTCGGGCGATGGTACGCAGCTGACTCAGAGCACGTGTGTCGGTTCGTCGGCGCAGGCGTTCCACCTGACCCGCCAACCCTGATTACCTTTGTCAGCAACGCCCCGTGGCGCAAGCAACGGGGCGTTGCGGACTTTATCCGCGGCCGGGGATGGGCGGTGCGCCGGGCGTACCGGCGACAAAACTCATGTGTACGGTCGACAAAAGCCAGGAATCGCCTGATCGAACGAGGACGATGCTGGCTCGGAGGTCGCTCGGGACGGGGTGGCCGTTGAAGGTGCCGATGGCGTGTTGGCGGACGATGGCGACGGCGGTGTCCTCGTACGAGCGGACGACGACATCGGCGAAGTCATAACTTTCGTACGACATCTGGCCACTGGCGTGCCGGCCAAGCCAGTCCTCTTTGGACAGTGTGAAGCCCAACGGCCCGACGGCGGTGAAGTCGTCGGTCAGGAGCTGGCCGATGGCAGTGGTGTCGCCAGCGCATTCGGCGGCGGCCCAGGTGGTCAGGAATTCTTCGATCTTCATGGTCGTCCCTTTCTCGACAATCGATGTCCTGACCGTACGAACCAACGGCCGTCGGTCGCATCGGTGAGATCGCCAGTCGGCCGGTTACGCTCGGCGCATGCTGTACGGGCGAGACGCGGAGCGAGCGGCGATCGACGGGTTGCTCGACCAGGTGGCTGGCGGGGCCGGCGGTTGCCTGGTGTTGCGCGGTGAGCCGGGGATCGGCAAAACCGCGCTGCTCGGGTATGCGGCAGAGGCCGCGACGGGGATGTTTGTGCTGCGTACGGCCGGGGTCGAGCCGGAGTCGGACCTGGGCTATGCGACCTTGCACCGGTTGCTGCGACCACTGTTCGATCGGATCGACACGCTGCCTGGCCCACAGTCGCTGGCGCTGGGGGTGGTGTTCGGGCGGGCCAGTGGGCCGGCGCCGGATCGCTTCCTGGTCGCCCTCGCGACCCTGTCGCTGCTGTCCGAGGCGGCCGCCGAGCGGCCGGTGTTGTGCCTGGTCGACGACGCGCACTGGGCTGACGCGCCGACGGTGGCCGCGCTCGCCTTCGTGGCCCGGCGGCTCGCCGACGAGCCGGTCGCGATGCTGGTGGCGGCTCGCGGCGATGAGGGGCGGCCGGTCGACACAGCCGGTCTGATCGACTTGCCGGTGGTTGGTCTGGACCCGGCCGCAGCCGAGGCATTGCTTGCTTGCTGACCAGCACAAACAGCTCTCAGCAGGAGAGCGGGCCGAGCTGTTGCGGGCGACCGCGGGCAACCCGCTGGCGATCCGGGAGCTGCCGGCCGGCGGGGTGCGCGCCGGCGATCCGGTGCCGCTGGCGGCCGGGTTGCAGCGCGCTTTCCTTGACCGCGTACGTCGGCTGGACGCCGACGCGCAGCACTTCCTGTTGCTCGCGGCCGCCGACGGCGAGGGCAAGCTCGACACCATCGGGCGGGCCTTTCCCACCGCGGCGGCCGAGCTCGCCGACCTGGCCAGCTCGGACGGCCAGACGCTCACGTTCGAGCATCCGCTGGTCCGATCGGCGGTCTACTACGGCGCGAGTCCAGCTGAGCGCGGCGGGCCGCGCACCGGTCGCTCGCCGAGGTGCTGGACAGCCCGGCCGATGCCGATCGGCGGGCGTGGCATCTCGGCCGAGCAGCCGATGCCGCTGACGAAACGATCGCTGCTGAGCTGGAGCTTTCGGCCGTACGAGCGGCTGCCCGGGCCGGTTCGGCCGCGGCGGCGGCCGCGTGGGAGCGGGCCGCTGAGCTGAGCGAGACGCCGGCCGACCGGGCCCGCAGGTATGCCGGAGCCGCGGCCCGCCGGTGGGAGGGTGGCGACTCGGCCGGCGCCCGGTGGGCCCTGGATCGGGCCGAGCGGCTGGTGCCCACCGATCGTGACGTACGGCTGGACATCACCGGACTTCGCGCTCTTATGGAGTTGCGTACGGGTGTGCCGTCGGACGCGTTGGCACTGCTCTTGCCGGCGTTGCCGGATGTGCCCGCGGACCGACCGGGAGCGGTCGCAATGGCTGCTGATGCTCTTTGGTGAGGCGAGTTTTCACGCCAACGCGGCGAAGGCGTGGTCCGAGATCGCCGAGATCGGCGAACTTCTGGCCGACGACACCGATGACGCCTTGCTGAGCCGGTTGTTCCGCGGTGTCTGCCGGATCCGGGAAGGCGCGGACCCGGGCCTGCTGCCCTCGGATCTGGCTTCACTGCGGGGAATTTCCGACCCGGTCAAGCTCACCTGGGCCGGTGGGATGACCTGGGGCCTGGGCGACCGCGACCTCGGCCGGCAGCTGCGTCGGCAGGCCGTCAGCCAGGCCCGCGCCGCCGGAGCAGCCGGGGTTTTGGCCTGGGCGCTGGGATTTGTCGTCGCCGACGAGCTGTCCCGTGGCCACTTCGGCAGCGCCGAGGCGTACGCGGAGGAGGGTTATCAGCTGGCGGTGGAGACTGGCCAGCCCAACAGCGCCTGCGACCATCAGGGCTCGTTGGCCCTCGTCGCGCGGCCCTGACCGGCCGGCAGGAGCGGACTCGCCAGCTCACCGACGAACTTTTGGCCCAGGCCGGGGCTCGTGGCCTCGCTGGCACGGCCGCGGCCGCGCGGCGGGCGTTGGCCCTGTTGGAACTCGCGGCCGGACGACCGGCGGCGGCGCTGGAACATGTCGACGTGCATGGTGGCCTCGCGCATCCCGGGATGCTGCTCTACGCCGTGCCGGAATTGGTGGAGGCGGCCGTCCGGTCCGGCCAGCCGGAGCGGGCTTTGGAGCCGTACGAACGATATCGCGGGTGGGCGCAGGCATCGGAGTCAGCCGAGCTGCGCGCCACGGCGGCCCGGTGTGCCGCTTTGTTGCAGACGGGTGAAAACGCTGAGCAGTCGTACCAACTGGCGCTGAAATGGCATGCCCAGCAGGAAAGTCCGCTGGAGTCGGCGCGGACCGAGCTGTTGTTCGGCGAGTTTCTCCGGCGGGAGCGTCGGCGCTCGCAGGCGCGGCCGCATTTGCAGGCCGCGGAGGAGATTTTCCACCAGCTCGGCGCGGTGGTCTGGGCCGGCCGGGCGGCCGAGGAACTCCGCGCCACTGGAGCCACCGTGGCGCGCCGCGGCGCCGGGCCAGTGCTGGAGCTGACACCGCAGGAGCGGCGGATCGTCGAGGCGGTACGCGAAGGAGCCAGCAACCGGGAAATCGCCGCGCAGCTGTTTTTGAGCCCGCGCACAGTCGACTACCATCTGCGCAAGGTTTTCCAGAAGGCCGGCATCACCTCGCGTGCTGAGTTGGTCCACCTGGAGTTCTAACGGCTGGCCAGAACCGGTCCGCTGGTTGCGCTCGTACGGGTGCGGGTTCCATCCTTTTTCTACACGTGTAGAGAGGTGGGGCCATGTTCAGACCCGTGCTGTTGGTTGTCGCGGTGGTGCTGGGGTCCGTGCTGGTCACGCCGGCCGTCGCCGACGCGAGCGTGACTTGGGACGGATCGTCGCTGCGGCAGGTTTACCAACCGACCGGCGCGCCGGACGCGCAAGGTCGCCGGCTCTATTACGGTTATGCCCCCCCTCGGCGATCGAGGACGGAAATACGCTTAGATTCTGGACGTGCCATAACAGTCAGTCCGGAGTCATTCGGGATCACATCTACTACACCAAAATCACCGCCGGGTCGACGGCCACGGACACCTCGGTGCTGGCCGGCAGCGCCAGCGGCTGGGATTCCTTCCATGTCTGTGATCCGTCGGTTATCCGGGTGAATGCGGTCTACAACGGCGTGAACTATCAGTATGCGATGTTCTATCTGGGCAACGATGTCGACGCCAGCGCACA
Source organism: Fodinicola feengrottensis (assembly GCF_010993775.1). Lineage (GTDB taxonomy): Bacteria > Actinomycetota > Actinomycetes > Mycobacteriales > HKI-0501 > Fodinicola > Fodinicola feengrottensis. Next base: position 35,825 of record NZ_WOTO01000027.1, read on the forward strand.
CAACCAGGTCGGCGTCGCGTACGCGAACTCGCTCGATGGTCCATGGGTGCGATATCCGCTGCCGCTCATCACTTTCAGTTCGTCGGACACCGGCCAGTGGGGCGCCGGCCAGCCCAGCGCGACCACCATCGATCCGGCCCAGGGCACCGCTTTGTTGTTCTGGACCGAGGGTTATGGATCCACCAAAACGTACCGCGCGCGATGGTTGACCTCGACGGTCCAGCCGGCCCGGTCGTCGGCAGCCAGCTGGAAGTCACCACGAGTGGCCTCGTCGGCACCGATGGAAGCCAGGATTGGCTCAACAACGCCGATTTCGCGTACGATCCGAGCCGTGATCGGTTCTATGTCGTACGCGAGCAACACCCGTATCCGACCGATAATCCCGACTACATCGGTAGCACCTTACAAGTGGTCAGCATCGCCGGCGCCAGTATCTGGAACGGCGGTGGCACCTGGCAGGTGGAAAACGCGATCGGGCCGGCTCTGACCGGTTTTGGTCGCAACCACAACGCCGGCATCCTCCGCTCGCCATACGGCACCGTGCCAGACCCGACTCGACTCAGCGTACTTTTCACTACGGCGTGCGGAAACTGCGGTGACTCGCTCTGGCAGTACAAGCTTTCCCGGATCGATGGAGCCCTTACTTAGCAGCCACAGGACGCGCGGGGAATGAGAGTGTACGACGACTTTGTGTTGTGCGGTAGGGGCGAGGAGCATGTCAAGCGCGGCAGTGGCGATCAAGTCCACCGGCTGGTGAATGACGGTCAGTGGAGGTGCGGTGAACTCGGCGGCTTGGGTGCCGTCGAAGGAGATCAGCGCCACCTCGTCTGGCACCCGCAAATCCAGCTGGGCGCAGGCGCGCAGCACACCGATCGACTGGATGTCGGAGCTGACGAAAAGGGCGCTGGGGCGATCCGGGCCGGACAGCAACTGTAGGCCTGCTTCCAGCCCGCCGAGGCGGGTGAAAGGTGCGACCGCTTGAACTCCCTGTCCGTCGCCGATCTCGTTCAGCGCATCGCGCCAGCCGGCCTGCCGGGCGCGCGATCCGGGCAACAGCGGCGGTCCGCCGATCAATCCGATCCGGCGATGACCGTGCGAGCGCAGGTGTTCCACCGCGGCTCTCTCGCGCCGCGATAGTTGTCGATCACCACGGTCGGCAGATCCACGCCTTTTTCCGGCTGGTCGATGACGACCAGTGGGATCTGGGCGTCTCGTACGATCGACAGCTCGGCGTGTCTGCGTACGCTGATCACCAGCAGACCGTCCACTTGGCGGTCGATGAACGAGTCCAGCTGGGCGGCCTCCCGGTCGGGGTCGTTGCTGGAGTTTCCGAGGATCAGCGCGAAACCGCGATCGAAGGCGGCATCCTCAATGGCCTTCGCGAACTCGCCGAAATAAGGGTTGCTGATATCCGGAAGGATCAGCCCAATCGCATTCGTTCGGCGCAGCCGCAGTGCTCGAGCGGCCGCATTGGGACGATAGTTGAGCTCTTGCATCGCGGCCAGCACCCGCTCGCGGGTCTGCGCGGACACCGGTCGCGGCCCGCCATTGACCACATAACTCACCACCGCGCCGCTGACCCCGGACAGCTCGGCGACGTTCTTGCGGGTGGCCGGTTTGGGATCGTCGGTCACCGAGAGCCTCCTGGAGAACTGGTTGCCGGAATTGTAGCGGTGCGATATAACGTCGTCGTGCAACACGTGTAGACAAACGCTGTGGCACCGAAATTGGCCAACTTCCACAAAAGAACTGATTGAGAGGCTCATCCGATGGCACAGAGACTGATCCTGGACACCGACATCGGCTCGGACGTGGATGACGCGCTCGCGCTGGGGGTGATCCTCGGATCGCCCGAGGTGGAATTGCAGGCGGTGACAACCGTGTATGGCGACACCGGCGTGCGGGCCCGCTTGGCCTCACGATTGGTGAAGCTCGCCGGCCGCGCGGATTCCGGTCCGGTGATTATTCCGGGCGAGACGCAGACGTTGAGCGGGAGGCCGGTGTGGTGGGCCGGGCATGAGGGGAAGCTTTTCGACGACCTCGATATCGAAGAGGTCGAGACCGGAATTTCAGCCCCGGACTACCTCGTACAAGCGGTGGCCGAGAAGCCCGGTGAGATCGACATCCTGGCGATAGCGCCGTTGACGAACATCGCGCTGGCGCTGCGTCAGGATCCCGGGTTCGCGAAGAATGTCCGGCGCATTCACATGATGGGCGGCGACTTCGCGGCTTCGGGGCGGCGGGCCGAGCACAACATGAAGTGTGACGTGACCGCCGCTGTTGAGGTCTTTACTTCTGGGATTCCGATAACCGTGGTGGGTCTCGACATCACGACCACGCTTCAACTTGACGCATCAGCGGTGGCGGAGATCGCGGCGAGTGGACCGCTGGGTGGGGCGCTCGAGCGGGAGATTGGGCAGTGGTGGGCATTTCACGGCCACGAGTGGAATAATCCACATGACCCGATCGCCGCGTTGACGGTGATCTCGCCATCTCTCTTCGAGACTCGGCGCGCCGACGTGATGATTGCTCCAGAGGGCGATGAGGCCGGGGGCACTTGGGAGACCCCCAGTGATTCCGGGATCGTGGAAGTGGTGTCGTCGATGGATCGGGATGAGGTGGCTCGGGCTATTGTGCGGAGGATCGCCGTGAATGGTGCGGGTGGGTAGGAGTTCGGCTGGGGGCGCGCAAGCGCAAGGGATTTAAGGTCAAAAGCGGCGGTTGCCTCTGAGGAGAGGGAAAATCTCGGGGCGACGCTCTTGCCGAGTGCGGGACATTGTGCCGCAGTCGATGAGCCGGTGCTTGAGCGAGACCTGGAGTGAGGGAGCAGATGACGAACCTGCCCGGTGGCACGCTGGCCACGGAGCGTGCTGTGTGGACACGGGTCGACGGTGTTGGCGATGAGCCGCTTGACCTCTTTGAGGCGCGCATTGGTCGTGGGCATTTTGCTATGCATATTCACGACGAATACTCCATCGGCGCTTGCACCGAGGGTGTCGAGGTGATTCGTTATAAAGGCAGTCTGCATTACCTGGGGCCTGGGACGGTCGTCGTGGTGGAGCCTGGGGAGCCGCATACCGGCGGGCCGGCTGGGGAGGATGGCTTCGCGTACAACGTGATGTATCCGGCGGTCAGCCTGTTTCCGAGAGATCGCCCGTATTTTCCGAAGTTTGTGTTGTTTGAGGATTCGGAGTTGGCGTTGCAGTTGCGGGCCGCGCATGGGTCGCTTTGTCGTGGTGATGATCCGCTGGAGGCGGAGTCGCGGTTGACGGCGGTGTTGGCCGCGCTCGTACGACGGCATGCTCGGCCGGATCGGCGGCCGGTGGCGGCAGTGGCGGGAAAGGCGACGGCACAGTTGGTGATGGCTCGGTTGGAGGATGAGATCGGGGCGCCGCCCACGCTTGCGGAAATTGCCGCGGATCTGGGGTTGTCGCGTTTTCAGGTGGTAAGGGGATTTCGCGAGTCGATGGGCATGCCGCCGTACGCTTGGCTGGCCCAGCGCCGGGTGGCCCGTGTGCCGGGTGTTGCTCGCGGCTGGCCTGCGGCCGTCGGAGGTCGCGGGCATGGTGGGTTTCGCCGATCAGGCTCATATGACGCGATGGTTTCGGCGGGTTATTGGTGTGACGCCGGGCACATATCGCAACAGCGTTCAAGACAACGGTGGGCCGCGCTGACGATGCTGTGCCGGTGACTACTGGACAGGGCAGGGCGCGGTGAGCCGGCGCGGCTGGGTGATGTTCGTGGCGATGGGCCTCATCTGGGGCGTGCCGTATTTGCTGATCAAGCTCGCGGTCGCGGAAGTTTCGGCGCCGATGCTGGTGTTCGTACGTACGGCCGTGGGCGCGGCGGTGCTCGCGCCGCTGGCTCTTCGGGCCGGTGGCTGGGATTTGCTGCGCCGGCACTGGAAACCACTGGTGGCGTTCGCGCTGCTGGAAATCCTTGGACCGTGGTGGCTGCTCGCGGACGCCGAACGGACCCTGCCCAGCTCGACCACCGGACTGCTGATCGCGGCCGTACCGATCGTTGGCGCGGTGGTCTCGCGGCTGACCGGTGACGCTGAGCGACTGAGCAGGTCACGATGGGTGGGCCTGCTGCTCGGCCTCGCCGGGGTAGCCGTACTCGCCGCCCCTGACCTGCGTGCCGGCAGCGTGGTGCCGGTGCTGGAGGTGCTGTTGGTGGTGGTGGGGTATTCGACCGCGCCGCTTATCGCCGCGCGCAAGCTCAAGGACGTGCCGAGCCTGCCGATGACGGTCGCGTGCCTCACCGGGGCCGCGCTCGTGTACGCGCCAGCCGCAGTGGCGACTTGGCCAAAAGAGCTGCCCAGTGGCTACGCGCTCGGCGCGCTGGCCGGCCTCGCGGTGATCTGTACGGCGCTCGCTTTTGTCGTCTTCTTCGCGCTGATCCGCGAGGTCGGCCCGTCCCGCGCGATGGTTTTCACGTACTTCAACCCGGCCGTCGCGGTCCTCGCTGGCCTTCTGGTCCTCGGCGAACCGCTGACGCTCTCGGTCGGCGGCGCCTTCGCCCTGATCCTGGCCGGCTCGCTGCTCGCCACCGCCGGTACCCGCCAACCCCTGCAGCCACAACCGGAACCGAGCATCCCCTAACGCCGGAACTCGTCGCTGGGAAGGGAGGTCGGGGCGACCGGGTAGCCTGGAGTGGGTCAGCGCCGCGTCGCGGCGATCGCTCGATCGGATGGGGGGAGCAGCCGCACTCCGTGACGACGATGACGCCCGCGCGCAGGCGGCGGACCAGGTCGTATGCCGGTGACGGTGTGCTGCCGGTGCTCGCTGTCGCGGTGGCCGGGGTGCTGGTGGGACATCAGTTGATACCCGACAAGGCCGGCTTGTCGACGATTTTGGAGAGCATGCTGCCGTGGGTCGGCCTGGTCATTCCGCTGCTTGCGGTGATCGGGTTGCTGGCACGGGCACGAGCCGGGTTTGTCGCGTTGCTGGTGCCGGTGGTGGCGTGGGCGGTGCTGTTCGGGCCGGCGGTGCTGCCGAAGAACTCCGCTGGCAGCGCCGAACTCGCGGTGGTCAGCCAGAACATAGACGCGGGCAACCCGAATCCGTGTGCGGCGGTGACTGCTTTGGCGGCACAGCAGGCGGATGTGGTGGCCATCGAAGAGCTCACCGGCGACGCGTCCAGCTGTGCGGCGAACATCCTGAATCCGCGGTATTCGTACCGTACGAGCAGCAGCAGTGTCGCGGTGTGGAGCCGCTTTCCGTTGCGGCAAACCCAACCGTTGCAGCTTGGATTGGACTGGGCCCGAGCGCTGCGGACCGAGATCGTGACGCCTCAAGGAAATGTTGCCGTCTACGTGGTTCACCTGCCGTCGGCGCGGCCGGATGACACTGCCCAGCGCAATCGTGGGCTGACCGAATTGGCTGGCCTGCTGCATGATGACAGCGCGCAACGAGTGCTGGTCGTCGGTGACCTCAACACGGCGACCACGGACCGGGAGTTCGGAGTTTTCAGCGGATTCCAGGATACGCAGCAGGCCGCTGGTACCGGTTTTGGCTTCACCTGGCCGTCAGTTTTCCCGGTGACCCGGCCGGATCACATGCTTTTCCGCGGCATGAGTGCTTTGTCTGCCGGCACCCTGGCCGCGAACGGCAGCGATCACCTCGGTATCACTGCCTCGCTGCACCTGTCCTGAGCAGTTTTGGTTCCGCTAAAAGAAACGCGTGACCTCTGTCAGTGCGAAAATGGTGAGAAGTCCAGGGATAGTTGGCCGTTCGGCTGTGCTGCCACCCCGCGAGTCGACGCTAGCCTTTGCATCGGCCGAAAGACGGGGAGGCATACGGGGATGCAGGGCGATCCAGGTCGGCGCGCGGAGGTGGTCGAGCTGATGCGGGCCGGCCAACGGGCGTTCGTACGCGACCTCACCGAGCTCGACGACAGCGTCGAATTCTCGGTCCGGGACTGGGAAAGGCCGGGCGGCGGAGGTGGGCATGCGCGGGTGCTCGACGGCGGGGAGGTTTTCGAGCGCGCGGGCGTCAATGTCTCGGCGATGAACGGAGATCGGCTGCCGGCATCGCTGGCTACCCGGCGCGGCCTGGATCCCGAGACCGGGTTCTTCGCCACCGGCCTTTCGGTGGTGGTGCACCCGCGCAACCCGTTTGTGCCGTCCTTCCATGGAAATTTCCGATACTTCGAGACCGGCGCGGACACCTGGTGGTTCGGCGGCGGGATGGATCTGAGCCCGTCGTACGGGTTCACGCAGGACGCAATGGAGTTTCACCGTACCCTCCGGACGTACTGCGACGATTTCGACCTGGATCTCTATCCGGCGGCCAAAAAGACGTGTGACGACTACTTCCAGCTGGCCCACCGGGCGGAGATGCGTGGGATTGGCGGCATTTTCTTCGATGAGCTGCGTCCGGACGGACCGGACGGTTGGCGTCGTGGTCTTTCGTTCGTACGCGCCGGCATCGGGACGCTGGCCGCTGCCTATCTGCCCATCGTCAGGCGACGGATGATGCTGCCGTACGGTGACCGGCAGCGCGAATGGCAGCTGCACCGGCGGGGTCGCTATGTCGAGTTCAACCTTTTGTACGACCGGGGCACGAAATTCGGCCTGCAGGCCGGCGGCAACACCGAGGCCATCCTGATGTCGTTACCGCCGACCGCCGGCTGGTCGTTCGACTTCCAACCGGCGGTTGGCAGCGCGGAAGCCGACGACGCGACGACGTTCTACCAGGTGCGAGACTGGGCCGCAGGACACTAGGTTGGCGTGGATTCCAGTAGTCGCAGGGCCCGCAGTGACAGCTCGATGTCGAACCGGGTGTCCTGGTCGCGGAGCCGTTCGCCGAAGAGTTTTTCCAGCTGGTGTAGGCGATAGCGGACGGTCTGTGGGTGAACACCCAGCCGGGCGGCGATTTCCGGGGCGCCGCCGTGGGTTTGCAGCCAGGCCAACAGGGTTTCGGACAGCCGCGCGCGTTGCTTCTCGGTGAGCGCGGCCAGCGGTGCGAGTGCCCGGTCGGCGAGCGTACGCATCAGCAGCTCGTCGGAAAGCAGCCACAGCGCGGAAAGATGGTCCGCGCAGTCGGTCACCGCCTTGTCCGGCAGCAGGCCGCGTTGCACCGCCTGCTGGGCACGCTGGGCCAGCAGCCACGATTGACGGGCTTCCGCGACCGGTACGACCGGGCCGACGGCGGCCCGCCAGCGGGGCAGTTCGGTGCCCAGAAACGGTACGCACAGCCGCGGATCGGCGGCCACCAGCCGCGGACTGGCGCCTTCCAGATCGACCAGCACGGAGTCGTCGAAGGTGGGTACGGGGTGTTCGCCGGACTGGTCGTGGCATTTCAGCGCCACCACCGCCACCTGCTCCGGGAGGTGCCACGCGGCGGCCACCGCGAGGTCGGCGATCGCCTCCGGGGACGCCGGCGGATCGGCCAACAGCAAGTCGACGAGGCGTTTGCGGCGGCGCTCGATGGCGCCGGCCGTACGCGCCTGGGCGAGCGCGTAGCCCTCCAGCGACAGCGTGGAAAGCTCGTCTATGTAAGCGAAGAGCGACTCGGCGAGCAGGCCGAGAACGGCCGCCGGCACGCCGATCCGCTGGCACAGCTCGGACATCCGTCGCCAGGCCATCCGGGCGCCGATCCGGTAGGCGGCCTGCAGGCTGTCCGGGCTGCGGCCCTCAGCGAACTCCAGGCGGCCGAGGCCGCGGAACATCGCCGCCTCGTCCTCACCGAGCCCGCCAGGATGTCCGAGCCGCTCGATGAACTGCATGATCGCCGACTCGACGCCGGCGGTGATGATCTCGCCGAACGGTCCTTCCAGCGGTCGGGCGTATTCGGGCACCCCGCGCTGGATCTCCTGCAGGATTTCCCGAGCCGCCTCGGCGGCCCGGGGACGGAACACTTTGGCCAGGTCAGGCGGCAGTGCGGCCCATAGCCGGCGGGTCCGGTCGGCGTGCGCCGGATCGGTGGCGCGGCGCGGGCGCGGGCCGGCGGAGACCGCTGCGGCCGTTCTGCTCGTACGCCCCACCGTCATTGGTGACCATTTCTGCTCGCCTCGCACCATATGGTGCATTGCGAGACTATTTTCACCCAATCGGGAAGTCAATGGCCCAGGATTGCCAGCGGATAAATGGCACCCGAGGGTCAGTGCGGGTCTTGGGGGCGCTTTTCCAGGATCCGCAGGGAATAAAGTGGGTGGTGGACATCGAGTTGGGCGGGCTCGCAGACGAGCGGCAACCCGCCGTCGGTGTGATCGGATCCACTGGGGTCATCGGTGCGAATGGCCTTCTCCGCCACCCAGGGCACCACCGTCTCGCAGAGCCTGGCCCGCTGTCGCTCGGAAAGCGCGCCGAGCGGAGTTGGCGTCCGTTGTGCACCGGCCTGTCGCAACATCGGCTGCTGGTCGCACCAGATCACTGGCTGTGCCTGGAAAACTCCGCGGCGTGCGAGCCCGAGTGCTTGTACGGCAGCGGTCCACGACTGCCTGGCCGCGGCCAACGGCAGCAGCGGGCCGACCGCGACCCGCCAACCGCCGAGATCTTCCGGCAGGGCGGCGAGATCCGCGGCGGGTGCGCCGGTGATCAGCCGGGGCGGGAAACTGTCAAAGTCGGCCAGGATCGTACGACTGGGATGCGGCCAGCGCGGCCGGCCTTGTCCGCCATCGAAAACGACGACCGAGGCCTGTTCGGCGAGCGGCCAGTGTGCCGCCGCGGCCAGTCCGGCGAGAACGCGCGTGGGTCGGTCGGCGATTCGGCCAGGATCTGGTCGATCAGGGTTTTCCGGAACTGCTGGTCCGCATGGCCAATGTCGCCGGCCGCGTGGTAGCCCTGCGCCGTGGCGGCGAACAAATCGTCCGCATAGCGGTAGGCGGCGTCGCCGAGTTCGCACAGTAGGGCACTGGAAACGCAGAGTCGCCGGCATTCCTGCGCGATCCGCCGCCAGCCCACCCAGGCGCCGATCAGGAACGCGTTCTGTACGGTTTCCAGCCGATGGCCTTCCCGCGCTTCCGTGCCGCCGAACCGCTGCAGCCAGCGGATGTCTTCTGGGGTAGGGAAAACCGGGTGCTCCAACTGGTCGATGAAGCCGCCGATCGCCCTTTCGATCAGCCGGAGCCGTTGGACCGCGAAGGGTCGGGTCGGCTCCGCGTACTCGGGCAGCTGATGGTCAATCTGCTGGGCGATTTCAGTGGCGACCACAGGACTGCTTTGGCGCAACACGGCCGGCACCGGCCTGGCAGGTGCGGCGCGACGGCCGCGAGCGGGGGCATCCGGCGGTGCTGGCGGCCATCGGTCAGATCGATCGGGCCGACGAACCGCGCGGGGGCTGGTTGCGCCACCTTCCCCCCTTCCCGAACGAGCGAACTCCCGTACGCGCGCAGAGCACGTCACATGGAGTGTTTGCGGATCGTAATTTCGGGCCACAAAGCGTGTCAACCTCGCAAAAGGTGTATCACTCGAGCACTGTGAGCTATTCGCGAAACCAGTGCTCCGAGACGAAGTCCGCGATGATCGTTTCATCACTCCGGTGACAAGAAATTCTGCGTACGCGCTGGACCTGCGCTACTTTGCCTCTCGGTTCGGCGACGGGGGTGGGTGGGATGCAGCTTCTCTTGGTGGTGGTGGGCGCGATCGCGGTGACGGCGGTGGCCAACCGGAAGGGCTTGCAGCCGTCCTTGGTGGTGGTCATGCTGGCCGCGGCGATCTCGTTCGTACCAGGTCTGCCACGTTTGAGCTGCCGCCGGCGCTGATTTTGGGCGTAGTGCTGCCGCCGCTGCTCTATTCCGCCGCGCTGGACTTCTCTTTCGTCAGTTTTATGCGCAACCTGCGGCCGATCCTGTCGCTCGGGGTCGCGCTGGTGATCGTGTCGACGTTTCTGACCGGGGTGGTCGCCTGGTGGATCGTGCCCGGCCTGACCCTCGCGCCAGCCCTCGTGCTGGGCTCGGTGGTGGCGCCGACCGACGCGGTCGCGGCCCTGTCGGTGGGCCGGCAGTTGGGGCTGCCGAAGAAAGTCATGGCCATCCTCACCGGCGAGAGCCTGGTCAACGACGCGGCGGCGCTGACGTTTTTCAGCCTCGCGGTGGCCGCGGCAACCGGCGAACACACCGTCGTGGAAAGCCCGCAGCTGCTTTTCCTTTACGAGGGTCGTCGGCGGCGTGCTCATCGGGATGGTGCTGGGCGGGGTGGTGCACTGGATCCGGCAGCGGTTGCGGGACAGTGGTTTGGAAACGGCGTTCTCTCGCTGGTTGTCCCCTTCGCGGCGTACTTGCTGGCCGAGCAGCTGCACGCCTCCGGCGTGATCGCCGTGGTGATGGCCGGTTTTTTTCTTGGGCCACAACGAAGCCGATGCCGGTTTCGGGACTCGGTTGCAGGGCCGCCAGGTTTGGAAAAGCATGGACGTGTTGTTGGAGTCGTTCGTTTTCGCGTACATGGGCCTGCAGTGCCGGTTCGTCTTCGCCGACCTCGCGGCCACCGGCGTCGAGTGGGGCGCTTTCGTCGCGATAGCGGCCACCCTGTTGTTCGTGGTGCTGGCGGTCCGTCCACTGTGGATTTTCCTGACGTACGGGAACGACCGGCTGTTCCACCGGTGGCGGCTTCGGCTGGCCAACCGGCCGGCGGTGGCTCGGCGGCTGGCCGCGCGGGCCGCGCGGCAGCGGGCCGCCGGAAGGCCGGAGCGTACGCCCGAGGAACCGCTGTCGTGGAAGTACGCCGCTGTACTGTCGTGGTCGGTCGGGCATGCGCGGGGTGGTGACGCTCGCGGCCGCCGCCGGTGTGCCGGCGCTGGGCCGGGTGGGCTGTCTTTCCCGCAGCGGGACCTCATCCAGGCGCTGGCATTCGTGATCGCGCTCGGCACTTTGCTGATCCAGACGCCCACGCTGCCGCTGCTCATTCGCCGGCTGCACATCAGCGCGCCGGAGGAACAGCGGCGGGAGGCCGAGGGCATCCGCCGGGCGCACGAGATCAGTCGCGAAGCGACTCACCAGGCCGCGAGGAAGGTGTTGGAAAGCCCGCCAGAAGGCGCGGATCCGGGGGTGCTCGCGCAGTATGCGGACAAGCTCGCGGCCGCGGCGGCTGAGCGGCGCAAGGCCGACGACGAGGACGACGCGGTGGACAGCGCCGTGATGAGCGACTCCGCGCGAGCCACTATCCGGGTGGTTCGGCAGGAATTACTGGCCGCCCAACGGCGTGCTTTGGTACGGGGCCCGGGACAACTGGGAGCTGGACGACGACGTGGTCCGCCGCCAACTGGAGCGGCTCGACCTCGAGGAGGCCGCGGCCGACAGCGGCTCGCGCTGACTATTTCAGCGCCAGCACGATTTCATCGATGTCGCCCTCGTGGAGAATCTCGCCGGTCGGCTGGAAGCCGCATTTTTCCAGCACTCGTACGGATCCGGTGTTACTGGCGGCCACATGCGCGTACAGCGGCCGTTGGCTGAGCTCCTCCACATACTGGGTGAGGGCGGCGGTTGCCACCCCCTTGCCCCAAAAACTGCGACCGATCCAGTAGCCGATCAGCCGCTGGCCGTCCTGTTCCCAGCTGACCACGTTGCCGGCCACCGCGTCGGCCACCACGACCGTTCGCAGTATGTTGCTGTCGTTCGCCCGGATCTTCGCCCAGTGTAGGAAGCAGGCTTCGCGGGGCCGGGCTGGGAAAACGGCCATCGCGGTCGCCTGCGGATCGCGCTGGTCTTCGTAGAAGACCTCGATGTCGGCATCTTCCACGTTTCTGAGCTGGACCATGTTTCTCCGGTCGTCGAGGTAATGGTGCAAGGAACTGGAGCTTTCGAGCATCACTCGGGCCTGCCGCGCCAATCCTTCCCGACGCTGCGCGATGGCCGCGCGCAGGGCGTCGCTGCTGCCGGCCTCGCGCAGGCCGGCGAGGATCGCCCGTACTTGCGGCAACGGATAACGGCCCTGCCGGAGCATCACGACCATCCGGGCGTCCCGCACGTCGTCGGCGCTGTAGCGGCGATATCTGGTGCCCCGCTCCCGCTCTGGGGTCAGCAGTCCGGAGTTTTCCCAGACGCGCAGCGCTGACGTTCGTACGCCCAGGTAGGCCGCGACTTCGCCGATGCGCAGGCCGGAGCGGGGCAAGGCAGAGGTGTCCGGGAACTGCTCGGCGACCGCTTCCAACGCCTCGTCGACCTCCCGCAGCGATCGGCGCTGGTCGTGCAGCGCGGCATGGCTGGCGTCGATGACCGCGAGCGCTCCCGGGAGGTCGCCGGCTTGGACAGCCCGCATGATCGCCTGCGCGGCGGCCGGCCCGTACCCGCGGATCAGCGCGCGATAGGTCAGCATCGCCTGGCTGTGCCGCTCATCGAAGGTGCGGTAGCCAGCGGCCGTCCGCGGCACCGGCGGCAGCACGCCGGCGTCCTGGTAGTTGCGGACCTGCTGGGTCGAGACCCCGACCAGTTCGGCCAAGTCGACGGGTCGAAGTCGCACCGGTGCACCTCCAGATTCATCCCCGATTTGAAGGTTACCCCGGCAGCTGTGTGGGTTGCCCGAGAAAAGTCTCTATACGCAGCTTCAATGAGAGACTTTAAGGCATGGATGTTAGTGACAGGCCCAAAAGACCCGTTCCCCAAGTGTCGCCGTCAGAAGGTCGTTATCCAACTGGGAGAGGAGAGCCGGTTCTGGAGACCCGTGGTTTGCGGATGCGCTACGGCTCGACGGATGTGCTGCATGGCGTCGATCTGCACGCGTACCGAGGCGAGGTGCTGGCCCTGCTGGGGCCGAACGGTGCCGGTAAGACGACCACCATCGAGATCCTGGAGGGCTTTCGGAAACGCTCGGCCGGCGAGGTGCGGGTGCTGGGCGTCGACCCGGATCGCGGCGACGAGGCCTGGCAGGCCCGGTTGGGCGTCGTCCTGCAGTCCTGGCGCGACCACGGTCGTTGGCAGGTCCGCGAACTGCTCGCCCACCTTGGCCGCTTCTACCGTCCTTATGGCACCGCTGAACGGCAGCGGCCGTACGACCCGGACGAGCTCGTCGCGCTGGTCGGCCTGACCGACCGCGCGAATGCCCGGATCGGCACCCTGTCCGGTGGCCAGCGCCGCCGGCTGGACGTGGCCGTCGGCCTGGTCGGCAAGCCGGACCTGCTCTTCCTGGACGAGCCGACCGTGGGTTTCGACCCACAGGCCCGGCAGGACTTCCACGAGTTGGTACGCCGGCTGTCCGACCTGGAGGACACCACGATCCTGCTCACCACACACGACCTCGACGAGGCCGAGAAGCTGTCCGACCGAATCCTCGTCCTGGCCGGCGGCCGGATCGTCGCCAACGGGACCGCGGCCGAGCTGGCGAGCCAGGTCTCCGGCCAGGCCGAGGTCCGGTTCAGCCGCGGCGGCGAGTCGTACGTGCGATCCGTCCAGGACCCGACCGCGTTCTTACGCGAGCTTTTCGCGGATTTCACTGAGGACATCGCAGACCTGGAAGTGCGCCGGGCGAGCCTTGCCGATGTCTACCTGACTTTGGTGCGTGAGTTCGAATCAGGGCTGCGTACCGAGGCTTCGCAACTCTCGGAGGTGACCGTATGAACCCGTCCGTGGCAGCCGTCGGGGCTGGTTTTCAGCGCGGCTGGATTGAATTCCGGCAGACCGTGACCAATGCCGGCCAGGCGGTTGGCTGGCTCTTCCTGCCAGTCGTCGGGCTGGTTGTGATGTATTTGTTGCGTGGCACCCCTGTCCCGGGGACGGACTTTTCCCTTGGTGCGCGGGCGATTCCCGGCATCCTCGGGGGTTCAGCGTGGTGATGACCGGTCTGATGGGCCTGGCCTTGGCGCTCACCATGGATCGCGAGGATGGCACGCTTTTACGTGCGAAAGCAACGCCAAACGGAATGCTTGGATATGTGACCGGCAAGGTCGTCAGCCAGGCCGGCATGACTATTGGTGTGCTGATTATCGTACTGATTCCGGCTGCCCTGCTTTTCCAGGGCCTGCAACTGGATCGAGCGTCCTCGTGGTTGAACCTGGCCTGGGTGCTCGCCCTCGGCCTGGTCGCCACCCTGCCGATCGGCGCGATGCTCGGGTCCCTTTTTTTTCCGAACACCCAGGGCCTCAGCTTCCTCAGCTTGCTGGTCATGGGACTGGTGATGATCTCCGGCGTCTTCTACCCCATCACTGGATTTCCGGGCTGGCTGCAGTGGGTCGCGCAGGTCTTCCCGCTTTACTGGCTCGGCCTCGGCATGCGCTGGGCTCTGCTCCCGGACGCGTTGTCCGCCGCTGAGCCGGTGGTTCCTGGCGACAGCTGGAGATGGTTGCCGTTTTTTTGGGGGCGTGGGCTGTTTTCGGCTTCGTGACCGCGCCGATCGTGCTGCGTCGGATGGCCCGCCGCGAGTCCGGCTCGCGAGTGGCCGCCCGCAAGGACAAGGCCATCCAGCAATGGTGATGACGATGCCTGTTCTGGTCCTGCCAGCTCGGTAGGTCCACACGGGGAATCGAGGCGAGATGCCTGCTGGCATACGTGGACGCTTGCTGTCTTCTGGCGGCCGGAGACGGTCCAGGCGGCGAACAGGCCAGCTGATGCGATGCGGCGCGCTGGTGCTCGTCTTTGTTTTCCTGACAACCTTTTCGCTGGACCCGGCGACCGCGTTCGCCGGGCCAGTGATCCACGTTGGCTCTCTTCCTGGTCGGGACTGTGGTTGGCGCTGACGGGTGGCCCGCAGGTCAAGTGGTCGGGGTTGCCGGTGCAGCCGCTGGAAAAGGCCGGTGGCAAGCCACCGAAAGCACCAACTCCGCCGAAGCTGGTAGCCGGTACGGGCGCAGTCGCGGCCGGCCACGCACCTGGTACGGGCCGTGGCGAGCTGCCGGCGTATGACGGCGGCGTGGTTCCGGACGCCCAGGCGCACAAGGCCCGGTCTTTTCCTGCAGTTTCCGAATTCCGGTCTGGAGGGCTCAGGCGTCACGTTTTCGTCGGCGAACCTGCACTTGTTCGACACCTGGGCATCCACTTGCACAGCGCAGAAAGTGGAAGTCGCGGCAGTGTACCAGCCGTTCGACGTGCGAGGGCTACGGACGTTCCCCGGCCCGACGATGGGCGGGTCGATCGGCGGTGGTACGCCGAATGTGCCCAACGCGTGTAAGAACACGGCCGCCGACCGTGCGGTGGGTGACTGGGTTTCGTTGCCAGTGTCCGTTTCGGTGCTAGGCCCCTACCCAGGCCGCGTTCGTCGACGCCGCGCAACTTCGCGAAGGCGACCACCTGCAACAACCAGATGGCCACACCGCTTATCCTGGCCGTACGCGTTCACCACGGAACGGCGGCCACGTACGACCTCACCATCCCAGACCTCCACACCTACTACGTGTCGGCTGGGACCACCGCAGTACTCGTACACGACACCGATGCTGGCTTGTGCCCAATCCGCGGCACCAATCAACAAGGTCAATTGACGAGCCGAGGGTCCTTCCGGAAGGCGACCGTACAAGACGCATGGGATGGCGCAGCCGACGGACCGAGCGGGGGTAAGGTCTGTCCCACATGCCGTAGTGAGGTGATGGTACGTCCGGGTACCGGTACCAGAGCCAAGCCCCGAGACTGGGATGGCTCCCATAATCCGTCATGGACGCACAGGGAGTTCCCCTCAGACGCAACGAGGGCCGACGTTCTCAACAGCTACAATACGGACGTAGGGCTGGAATGTGTCCCTTGTAATCGTGGCGGAGGAAATGATAACTCTCGGTTCAGGCGATCTGACTAGCCATTATGAGCGCTTTCTTGGCGCAATCGACGCGGGCTGGCGCGCCGATGCAGATGGGCGTTCAGTGCCGTTCCAGGTTGCACGGTATAGCGGAGTTATCGCAGGTGGCACTGCATTTACCACGCTCGGTCTCAGTGGATGGGAATTGAAGTCAAGATCGTCTGAAAAGACGATCAGGCTAGAGTTGATGATGTTGGTTGGTTCCACGTTGCAGAGCAACACGATTCCGGGGCTGTTGCAGCAGGTCGGGTTGGAGACGATCGAATCAAATTCCGCCCTTCTGAGGGGAGACGTGATCGGCCCCCGCGGGAAGTTGTTTGCCGGTTCAAATATGGATGCTCTTTACGTTGCGGCACCGGTCTATCTCCCAGATGAGTTCGCTATCTGTGAGACGGAGGCCGGTCCAACTGTCACATGCTGGGTGGTTCCCATTTCTCATGATGAAGCACATTTTGTCATTCAAGAAGGGTGGAGTCGCTTTGAAGACAGGCTAGTGGAATTGAATCCGGACTTGGTCGACGTGATGCGGCCATCATCGTTATTCTCGTCGTGACATACAAAGTGCCGTTTTCCTCACGACAGTCGACGAATTGTGGCAGGGCAGCAGATCACTGGTCACATATTTTGTTCAATGGGCGCCGAATCACGCGATGATCTCCAGAATGCAAGGTGCGATGCGAGTTGCTTATCGTTCAAGAACTATATGTCGGAAGTTTATTGATCAGTTTCCGCAGGAATTCAACAACAACTGGTGGCGTGCGTGGGGTATGGCGCCAAGATGATCGTTGAGAAGAGTGGCACTCGTGTGGCGGTCGCTCAGCCGCTGGAGGTTCCCGCCTCCGGTGGAACCGTGCTCAAGGTCGACCATTATGTCGGTTCTGATCGCATCGCTGTCGTAAGAAATGTCCGTATGGTGGTCGAGGTCGCGAGGCTATTTGGAGGGATGAGGTCGCGTGCTTTGGTGGGAGGCACCTTTCAGTAGGGGGGTGGCAACCCTTCACTACTTGAAGTTTTCTGTAGGGACAGCTCCCTTGGCTTGGGTGCGACGCCGACTATTTCGAGTATGCTGGGGAAGTCGTTGGTTGTCGGGCTGCCTGATGAATTTTGCGCACCGGCAATTCGGGAAGAAATTTCAGCGATCTAGTCGTGCGGATGTTCAAGGCGAGTCGCCCTGGTCTTGTCGGTGTTGGTCAGATGAATATATCTAGCGGTTTCGCCCCGCTATTTTCCATCCGTTGGCTCGATTGCCAGCTGCGACGGGATGCGCAGTTTCACTGGGAAGACTCCCCGTGTTGTTGGCTGATGGGGTCCAGCAAGCTGATCTCGCAGGTCCGGGTCGGTGACAAGATCACTGACTCCGTTCCGACCGGGAAACGCCTGATCCAGTACCGCCGCGGATCACATCGAGTTACTCAAGCTCGTTCTGGAGGCACTGCTCGAGGTTGCCCGGCTGTGGACCCGCACTGCCCGCGACTGTTGCTGCGTACCGATTCAGCTGGTGCCAGCAAAATCTTCGCCGCCGCGCCGCTTCCAGTGCCTCCTCGTATACAGATCTCGCGGCGGTAACACGTGAAACGCAGGCCAGCCTGGATGCTAAATGCTTCCGGCATACAGTCGTGGCTTTCTGGAGGTAGTCCGCAGTTGCCGATTCGGAATCCGATCGTCGATCCGGCTGCCGCGCGCGTTTTGAGTCGGGCCGCTGGTGGTGAGGTACCTGGAAGGACTTTGTATCTGTTCTGCGGCGGGACGCTACCATGCCGGATGGTTTTCGGGTGCACACGTCCTACGTTGATCCTTGATATATTGAGATTTGGAGTATGGCATGGCCGATGCGGAGAAGTTGCTGATCGATGGAGTCGACCAGCTTCGGTTCGTCCACCTAGAGAAGTTTCCCAAATCGACGGACTTCGTTATTGAACTTGCTGACGACGGAACAGATTCTGCGGTTCGCTTCCTTGCTCAAGATCTTAGAATCGTGGTGTCATTTCCATGGTGGGAGAATCCGAAAGGGGAAATCGCGGAATGGGCTCCCGCTGATGCCCCTAACGGTTCGACTGAGTCTCCCTACTGGGATATGGACCAGGGGTGGCGCATCTTGATTTGGCAATCCGGCGATCTTGTATATATTGCCGAGGGCGGTGCGGAGGAGGGCGTGTATGCGAATTGGTTTTCGCTGCCAGCCGCACTCTATCAATCTGAATGGGACAAAGTGATTCGACTAGCGTCGTCTGCGGCTCAATAGGTGACTGGTCCGGTGGCCACGGTCGTGTGAAGGGGCCCGCTTCCGTGGACAGTGATCTTCATGTTCGCTGGTAGTGGTCGGGAGGATCGGGATGGGGACTCGGCGGAGGTTCACCGCGGAGGTGGAAGGATCCTTGGGGGTCACCATCGTTGGGACGAAGTCCAACAAGGGTTAACGACGGGCGTCTCCACCCTGACACGCAAATCCGTATAGATGCCTACGGCGGAGAGTATAGTCTGATGACTACAATTCATTCTGCTGATCCTGAGTTTAGGGTATGTCAGATCAGTTTCGATTCGTTGCTTGAGATCCAATTGGAGGCAGAGGCCCGCGGCTGGGCAACCCGATGGAGCTCGGTGGACGCACTTCGCAGTCAGGTCAAGGATGAGGCTGTCGTCCTCCAGTCCTTGATGCGCGAAGAGCGAGGAGGGGTCGTGCGGGCCTATCGATGCCTCCTGTTGTTCTCGACGGCGGATGGCGAGAATGCTGGCGGACTGGCCACGATTGACCTTGATCCGGCCAGGTTCACGTCGCTGGAGCGGCTCGATCGAGACCTGGACGTTCGGCAAACACTTGTTCGGGTGTTCTCCCTTGCGCTGAATGGGATTTCGATGGTCTCGAAGAAGTAGCAGGCTCCAAACAAACTAAAGTATTAGAACGGTGGTGGTGGGTATTCGTCGTTGGGTGTGACGTCGTAGGTGCGTCCGGTGGGGCTGGTCCAGAGGAATCGTCCTGGTGTTGGTTGGGTGACGGTCCAGCCGTGTTCTTTGATGTCGTTGTGGAATTTTGCAGGCTGGTCCGGTGCTGTCGTACGCGGTTTTGCCTTCCGGTTCGCGGAAGGGGGTGGTGTGGTCGAATTCGCAGGTCGCGGCGGGCCTGTTGCAGGCGGGGGTCCGCAGCATCGTTGGTCTCGGGCGTTGACCAAGTCGCGTAGCGCTTTGGTGGGGCGGTAGCGTGTACGGCCGTGGTCGATGACCACTCCGCTGACGGGGTCGGTGAGGATTCGGTACCATTCGCTGTTTTCGTTGCCGGCGAGTTCGCGGGCGCGTTGCGCGGTCATCGGCCCGTAACCACTCAGGACCGCGGGGTTGTCGTCCAGGCTCATCAAGGTGGTGGCGTCGACGCGGAGTTCGATTTTGGTGCATACATTGCTGGGGACGCCGAGGCTGAGGGCGTCGGCTCGGAGTGCGTCCATGGTGCGGGTTTCGTCTTTGGTTTTGAGGCTGCGGGCGATGGTGTCGATGATGCGGTAGATCGCTTCGGCTGATTCGGCGGGCAGGAACGCGCCGAGAGAAGAGCCATCCCGTCTTCGCAGGGCTGCTTTTCCACCCGTCGTTCGGAGACCAGTTTCTTGCGGCGGGCCTCGGCAGCGGCCGGGTCGATCTTGATGACCTCCCGGCGGGCCCTGTCTCGGATGGATCGAGGGGTCTTGGAGTCGCTGTCGGGCAGGACTTTTTCTTCGACTTTCTGGGCGTCTTCGGGTGAGAGGTGGCCGACTTGGTCGGCGAAGGTGAAGGCTTTGCGCAGGTCGAGATAACCGGCGGACATCCGCGCCATGGTGCCGGGGAGTTCGTGGACGAGTTGGTACGCGAGATTCAGTCGTTTCTGGGCCGCTGACAGGCTCCAGGTTAGTGATGCGGCGATTTCGCCGGCCGCGTATTTGGAGAATGGTGCGCCTACGGCGGGGCGGGCGTTGGTGAAGCGGTCCATGAACCGCATCTGCATCGCCTGCGTATACGAAATCACCTTATCCAGCGTCTCGACCGCGGCCAGTGCCGTGTCAGCGTCGGCTCGGCCATAACGGTCAAGTTCTTCCAGCATGGACAGGGGAACCCCGCTGGGTGGCATAGTGCGCCATGCCTGCTTGTTGGGGTCGGTGAATTCCGGTCGCCGTCGCTTTTTGCTCATAGCCCAATTTTACCGGCCGCCACCGACAGTCGGGTCGCCAGTTTCGTTTCTGTGGATAACAAACAGTGGCCGGTGAACCCTGTGGATAAGGTCGAGAGGCTTGTTCGGTGAGGGCGGTCAAGCGTACGGCGTTGCCGCGGCCGAACGAGATGTGCGGTGCGGGCGAAGGCGGTGCTGGCGGCGGGCATCACTGGGGCGGGCGGCACGCGTAATAGCGGACAGATCTGCCGGGTCCTAAGCAAGCCGCATGGCGAGTAACGGCGAGGGTGAAAGCAAGCAGGCGCGACATTGAGCGCGGCCGTGCGTGTGGTGGGTGGGTTCGTCGTCAAGAATGCCGTCACCATCGTCGATCGCTGCTTCCGCGGTCGTTTCGCTGGTTATGAGGCAGTGCTGGGTGTATACGATGCCAATATGCGTGAAGATGAGCTTGAAGATATTGAGGAGCTGTGTGGTGCGGCCAGTCCGCCACCTTGGTTCGTCAGGCAGTTAGATGATGACTGGGCGATGGGCCTTGTGGCGGTGAGCACGACACCAGACACCGGTCTTGGCGAGAGATGGCCGGAATTTGATCACGGTGAAATAATTGCCGCAACGTTGGTTCAGCAGCCGCGCTATGTTGATTCCGTTGACGGACTCTGGGACCAGAATGCGGCCTTCATCGCCATGGCGCGGGAGGCTGTGCCGCGCCTTGTGAGCGAGGTTAGGCGCCTTCGGGCTCTGCTCGCGGAGACTGATAGTCATCCATCTCGCTGAGGGTATGGGGTGCAATTCAATGTGACTGCGGAATACATTACCGGGCGCGCTGTTACGAGTAGATTGTCGAAGCTGCTGATCTAGTCAGTCTTGGGGCGGCGGAGGGTGATGAGGGCGACCGTGAGGGGGCCAGGCGTACGGCGTTGAGGCGGTGCCAGCGGCTGACCAGGTGGGCTTGTTCGTTGGCGGAAAGAGTGTCTTCGCGGATGAGGCGGATGTTGACCGTACGGACGAGATAAGCAGTGAGGGCGACAGCGGAGGCGGTGCTGACAGCGGTGGCGACCGCCGCTGGCTTGTTGTCGCGCCATCGGTCGACCACGGTGGCGGTGGTGGCGGCGAGCATCACCGGGGCGAGGGGCGCGGCGCGTAGTAGCGGACAGGGCTGCCGGGCTTGAGCAAGCCGCGGGGCGGGGCGTCGGCGAGCAGTTGGGGCATGCCGACGACCGCTTCGTAGAGGTTCCCGAAGAACCAGGCCGTCAGGCCGAACTGGGCGACGGTTCGTGACTTCATGGTGACAAGAGTACGAGACTGTCGGGTTGGCCAGGTTTGGGTGGATGCCGTACGGGTGTATGGTCTCGCGGCACATGCGCTGACTGGCTGGGGGAACAACGATGTACCTCGGGAAACACGTGGGTCTCGTACGCAACCGATGGGTGGCGGGCGCTGCCGCGGCGGCTGCGGCGCTGGCGGTGGGGGTTGTTGGCGGGACTGCGCTGGCGGCGACCGCGGCGGCCACTACCTGCAAAAACGTCGCTGTGCCGGTGACTGTGGCGGGGCAGTCCGGGTCCATCGCCGGCACCCTGTGCGTGCCACCGAAGGCGCGTACGTTGCAGCTGCTGATCAGCGGCTGGACCTACAATCGAGGTTATTTCGACGTTTCGCTGGATCCGCAGACCTATTCGTACGCGCGGGCGGCCAATAACGCGGGCTATGCGACGCTGGCGATTGACCGGCTTGGTGCGGGCGCCTCGCTGCATCCGCTCAGCCTCTTCAGTACGACCGAAGCTGACATCCGGACCGTCCACGAAGTTGTGCAGGCAGCCCGAAAAGGCAGCTTCGGCACCTCGTTCGACAAGGTGATCTCGGTCGGCCACAGCCTTGGATCGATTGTGGCGCAGGGCGAAGCCGGCATCTACGGTGACGTGGATGCGCTGGTGACGACTGGATTTTCGAGCGCTATCAACTATGCCAATGCGTACGTGGAGATCGCCGGCCGAGACCATCCGGCCGTCAGCGATCCGAAGTTCGCCAACTCCGGGTTGGACCCGCTGTTCTGGACCAGCCAGCCGGGAACCCGCAGTTTGTTCACCAACACCGCGAACACCGATCCGGCAGTGCACGCGTACGACGAAAAGACGTTGAAGGACACCGACAATCTGATTGAAGGCGTCACGCTTGCCAGTTATACGGCGACCAACGCGATCGCGAAGGTGCACGTGCCGGTGCTGGTGGTGACCGGTACGAAGGACCCGTTCTTCTGCGGCCTCAACAGCGCGGACTGTACGAGCTCGGAAACCCTGCTGCAGCATGAAAAAGAGTTCTACAACACGAGCGTGCAGGCGTACGCGGTGCCGAACACCGGGCACGACATCGAGCTGGAGCGGACCGCACCGCTCGCGAACCAACGGATGCTGCAATTCGCGGACTCGGTGGTCGGTGCGGGCTCGGGTGTACGCGGCTCGGCTCCGGGTACTCGGCCGGCGCCGGTCGCGCCGCCGTCCGGCCACCCATCAGTGCAGAACCAGGTGCTGGACGTGGCTTTCACGCAGGCCGTCAAGCCGGTGGCGGACGCGTACGCGCAGCTCAAGCAGCCAGTCCCGGGCCTGGGCGACACCACGAACCCGAACCCAGCGTCGGCGATCCTGCTGGGCAGGATCGCCGCGCTGGTGGCTCAGTTCGCACCGGCCGCGGCCCAGGCGGGCCTCGGAAACTGAGGCTATAGAGCCACTTCAAAGGAAGGCGTGTCGCCGACGGTCAGTTTCACTTCGGAAATGACCCCGGCGGACCGAAGATCGGCCACGGCCGGTGAAAGCGCCGTCAGGAAATCCTGCGGTGCGGTCACGGCCAGCACTGAAATGGGCTCCCGCATCGAGACTTGGCGGTCCGACTTTGCCTTGCGGACAGCGCCAATCGCGGTGGAGGCGGCGGCTAGCACCGCCGGCTCGGCGGCGCCGGCGAGAGCGCGAAGCTCGTCGGGGTCCGGCCAAGATGCCACATGCACCGAGCCTTCCTGACCCCACGACCACACTTCCTCAGTGACAAAAGGCAGGAAGGGCGCGAAAAGTCGGAGCAGCGTCGACAAGGTGACAGTCAGCGTGGCCTGTGCCGAACCGCTGGCGGCATCTGACCCGTACGCACGGGTTTTCACCAGCTCCAGGTAGTCGTCGCAGAAGAACCAGAAAAACTCCTCAGTGCTTTCCAGCGCCTGGGTGTAGTCGTACGCCGTCAGGGCCTGCGTGACCCGCTCGACAACGCCAGCCAGCCGGTGCAGGAGGGCGCGGTCCAGCGGCTCGGTCACCTCGCCGGCCGTGCCCAGGCTGAGCGCGAACTTGCTGGCGTTGAGGATCTTGATCGCCAGCCGGCGGCCGATTTTCATCTGCGCGGGGTCGAAAGCGGTGTCGGTGCCGAGCCGCCCCTTGGCCGCCCAGTAACGGATCGCGTCCGTGCCGTATTGCTCCAGCACGCCGATGGGAGTGGTCGCGTTGCCGACCGACTTGCTCATTTTCTTGCGGTCCGGATCCAGGATCCAGCCGGACAGCGCGACATGCCGCCAGGGCAGCGAACCCTGTTCCACGTGCGCGCGCAGCACCGACGAGAACAGCCACGTACGGATGATTTCGTGTGCCTGCGGGCGAAGATCCATCGGGAAGACCCGGCCGAACAGGTCCTCATCGACGACCCACCCGGACACCATTTGCGGGGACAGTGACGAGGTCGCCCACGTGTCCATCACGTCTGAGTCACCAATGAAACCGTCTGGTTTTCCGCGCTGCTCCTCGACAAAACCCGGCGGCACATCGCTGCTCGGGTCGACGGGCAGGCTGTCGTACGGCGGGAGCACCAGTTCGTCGCGCAGCGGCGAGCCGTCCTCGTCCAGCCGATACCACACTGGGATCGGCACGCCGAAAAACCGCTGCCGGCTGATCAGCCAGTCGCCGGCCAGGCCCTGCACCCAGTTTTCGTAGCGGGCCCGCATGTACGGCGGGTGCCACTGCAGTTCCCGCCCGCGGGCCAACAAAGCCGCGCGCAACTGCGGATCGCGGCCGCCATTGCGGATATACCACTGCCGGCTGGTGATGATTTCCAGCGGCTTATCGCCTTTTTCATAAAACTTGACGGCATGCGTGACGGTCCGCGGCTCGCCGACCAGGTCGCCGGACGCGCGCAGCATCGCCACCACCCGCTCCCGGGCGGTGTAGGCGGTCGCGCCGGCAAGTTGTTCGTACGCACCGGAATCCACGCCGGCAGGTGCCTGGGCGGCGAACCGGCCGTCCGGCCGAAACACTGTTCGCATCGGCAGGTCCAGCTCACGCCACCAGACCACGTCGGTGGTGTCGCCGAACGTACACACCATCGCGATGCCCGAGCCCTTGGCTGGATCGGCGAGGTGGTGCGCCTTCACCGGCACATCCACCCCGAACAGCGGAGTCCGCACGGTCTTCCCGAAAAGCGGCTGATAGCGCTCGTCGCTGGGATGCGCGACCAGCGCCACGCAGGCCGGCAGCAACTCCGGGCGAGTGGTCTCGATGAAGACCTTTTGCCCGTTGTCGGCGGTGAAACCGATCCGGTGGAAGGCGCCGGGACGTTCCCGGTCCTCCAACTCAGCCTGCGCGACAGCGGTCCGGAAGGTCACGTCCCACAGCGTTGGCGCCTCGGCCTGATAGGCCTCACCGCGCTGCAGGCCGAGCAGGAAAGCCCGCTGGGACAACGCTCGGGCCCGCGGCCCGATGGTCTGGTCCGTCGTCGACCAGTCGACCGACAGACCGGTCCGGCGCCATAGTTCCTCGAAGGCTTTCTCGTCGATTTCGGTCTGCCGCAGGCACAGCTCGATGAAGTTGCGCCGGGAAATCGGCAGCTGTTGTTTGCCCGGCGCGGCCGGCGGCTGGAAATCCGGATCGTACGGAATCCAGGGATCGCAGCGGACGCCGAAATGGTTCTGCACGCGCCGCTCGGTGGGCAGCCCGTTGTCGTCCCACCACATCGGATAGAACACCGCTTTGCCGCGCATCCGCCAGAATCGGGCGAAGATGTCCGGGTGAGTGTACGAGAAAACGTGCCCGACATGCAGCGAGCCACTGACCGTCGGCGGCGGGGTGTCGATGGAATAGACCTGATCCCGCGTCGCGGACCTGTCGAAGGGCATATACAGCAGACTCTGCCCACCGGTGCGACCATTTCTCCTCCAGGCCGTCCAGGGACGGCTTGGCTGGCACACTGACAGGACGTAGAGGAGTCATGTCAGAACGATACTGACCCCGCCAACCGAATTTCGGCCGGCGGGGTCAGCGACGCCCTCTTACAGCTTGCGGAAGGTCCACCGCTGGCAAGGGCCGCCGTGGTAGAGCCAGGTGATCACGTCGGTGCCGCGATCGGGCAGGCAACCGGCCACATCCATCGAATAGCCGGTGCCACCTGCGTCACGCTGTACGTCCCACCCGGACTCGGCTCGATGCGCCACAGCTGGCATTCGGAGTCACTTCGAGGCCAGGTGGCGACTTCTCCGTGGGTGAGTTTCGAGCAGCCGTCGATATCCAACGGTCGGTTGGCTCGCGGATCCGGGTCGATGATCCGGTAAACGTCGTCACCGAGGCTTTCCAACTGCCAGCCCTGACACGGGCTGCCGGCCACCCAGTCCCACATTCGTACGTCCCCGCCGCGGTCCGCCGGCGTCTCGCAGTTGGTCACGTCGAGCACCATGTCGTGGTTGGTGTCGGCCTCCACCCGATAGCGGGCGGTGCCGTTCTCGCCGAGCTGTGTCGGGTTGTACGCGGCCCGCAGGATCCACTGCTGGTTCGAGCCCTGCCCGCAGGTCATCTGCTTGACCGGCGCGGTGTCGTCCGTACGCGCGCCGTCAACGCCGATGCATTTGCCGCTGTGCGCGAATTTCAGCTGGACGACGGTGTCGTAGCTGGCACCTTCCACGTACTGGATGGTGGCCTGCTGGTTCGCGTACGGCTCACCATTGCCGCCACCACAGGGATGTTGGACGAGCTGTGCCCCGTCATCGGTGCTGGCGAAGGCAACGTCCGCGCACAGCATGTCGTGCATCGGGCGAATGCTGTACTGGTCGGTGCCGCCAATCGCGTCCAGTCGGAACCGGGCGTTCAGGTCCAGCGGCAGACACTGGTACTGAATGAAGTTAGCCATGTCCGCGGTGCTCGCGCCCAGCACGTTGAGGCATTTGCCGCTGTTGCGGTTGACCAGCTCGTAGTTCCGGTGGTCCAGGTCGAATTTCGGACCGGTGTTCGCGTCCACTTCGCCATCCCAGCCCTGCACCGAGTCCGCGAACGCTGTTCCGGTGTTGTGGAAGGTGAAAAACCTGCTGATGGCCGGCCGCGCCGCCGACATAGAGCAGGGCCACATCGCCCTTGCCGTCGCCGTCGAAGTCGCCGGCCTCCACGGTCGCCTTGACAGGTCCAGGGTGCCGCTGCGGCGCAACCAGGACGACTCGGTGAGGCTGCTTCCGTTGGAGAGGAACACATTCAGGCCGGCATCGTTGGCGCCGTACTCGTACACGGCGACGATGTCGTCCTTGCCGTCCCCGTTCACGTCGGTCACCACCGGCTTGCTCTTGTCCCAGCAGTAGTTGCCGGCGCCGGAATCATAAACCGTAGTAGCCGCACCGAAAGCGGAACCATTGGACAGGTACGCGTCCACCGCCGTACGACAACCGTCCACGTTGCGCATGCTGAGCAGGTCGGCCTTGCCGTCGCCGTTCAGGTCGGCGAGCAACGGGGTGCTTTGCGCCCAGTTGGTACCGGCCGCCGACTGTCCCCAGGTGACCGGGTTGGTGAATCCGCGCGAGGCCAGGAAAACCAGCGTTTGCCAGTTGTTGTTGGTGCCGGCGTTCTGCACGACGATGTCGGCTTTGCCGTCACCGTCCACGTCCCCGGCCACCACCCGCGCGGTGCTGAGCGGGAATCCGTTGGCCCCGCTGGTCCACACCGCCGGTGGTGCGTCGTACCGGTTGCCGTCGGACATCAGCTTGTAAAGCGAAATCTGCCGGCCAGCGCCTTCCCGGAACAACGCGATGTCGGACTTGCCGTCACCGTCGAAGTCGCCCTGCACCGGACGGGTGCGATAGAGCGCGAAACCGCCGCCCTCGCCGCTGTCCCAACCGATGTAGCCGTTCACGAAACCGGAGGTCTGGCCGGACGTGACGTTCCAGACGGTGGTACGACCGAAGCCCTGGTCCACCACCGCGGTGATGTCGGCTTTCCCGTCACCACTGGCATCCGCGCGTACGTGCCGGACCGGATGCGGGTCGCTCGGATCGTCATCGTCCAAAGCCTGCAGACTCCAGGACGGCCGGATCGCGCTCGCGTTGCCGGCCCGATCCACTGCCCGTACATAGAGCTTCTTGCTGGGAACTTCGCCTGCCGCGGGGGAAATCGTGATGGGTACGGTCGCCTTGCCGCTCGCGTCCGCCTTCACCCGCATGGTGACTTTGTCCTGCTGGAAGCCGTAAACGTATTCGGCCACATCGCTGTCGGCAGCGCTACCTGGGCTGAAGGTGACGGATCCGGTGGTACGGACGAAAAGTGTCGGCTCGCCGTCCGGGTAGTCGGCGGACTGGATCTTGGGCACGCTGGGTTTCACCGTGTCGGAGATGAAATAGCAGTCCGGCGTGGTCGGCCCATTCGCGAAACCGTCGTTGCTGAATGCGTGGTAGTGGTAAACGACGCCGTCGGAAAGGACGCCATCGGGCACCTGTGGCCAGGAGAAGGACGACTGCGACACCGTCGGCCCGACATTGCTCGTGTACGCGACCGCGCCGGCCGGATTGACGATCTGCAGGGTGGTCGTGACGTTGTCGCCGGAGTCCGGATCGTCAGCAGTGGCACCAAACTGCGGTACGTGGGTCGCGATCGCGGTGGGCGCGGTGGCCGAACCACACGGCACCGGCGGGTCATGTTGAGGCCGCGCGGCGCGCGCACTCGCGGTGCGGTGTCGTAGTCGATCGCGAGCACCGCGGTGCTCGGGTTGAACTTCTTCCACTCCAGGTTCGCCGGGTCGTTTTGCGGCGCCTGGCTGGGATTCTGCGACTCGGTCGGCGCTCGCAGACCGAGCGAGATCGTGGTCGTACGGTTGTTCGCGACCGTCTGGAGGGCGTTGGTGAGCCCCTGGCTGGCGAACTCCATCGTGGTCGCCCCGTTGCGGGCCTGGCCGTTGCGGGTGTCCAGCTTGCTCAGCCAGTGCCCGGCGGTGTTGTTCCAGGTCAGCGCCACATTCGGGTCGAGGTCCTTGAGCAGGTAGAGGTCGGTCGGCCACTGCCCGCCGGACGGGCTGTAGTTCAGCGTGATCCGGAAGGTCGCCCCGCTGATCTGGCTGCCGGCGATGGTCTGGGCGCCGTTGGTGGTGGCCAGCTGGAACATCGACCGGTAGAGGTTGCCGCTGTCGTCGTACGCCCAACCGACCTTCGCGCCGCCGTCGTTGGTGTCGTAGCCCCAGTCGTTGTCGTTCGGGAACTTCGCGTTGGTGTGCAGCCAGCGGATCATGCCGCCGCTCAGCGACGGGTCGATGTAGAGCGGGAACCGGGCGGCCGGGTCCTGCAGCATCTTGGCGTCCGGACTGAGGACGAATTCAGCGGGACTCGCCACTGCCGGACCGGTGATACCGGCCTTGGTGATCTTGCCGGCGGCCAGCAGGGAGAGCCCCACCGGGGCTCGGCGCGGAGTCGCTTTGCCGCCAAGGCCAGCGGGTGCGGCCGGCGGGGTGTCCCACATCGTCGGGCTGCCGGCGGTGAAGACGGTCTTGCCGGCCGAGTCGACGGCGACCGTGGTGCCGTCCGCCTTGGCCTTGATCGTCACGCCGGTAGCGCTGATCGGGTAATGCAGCGTCTGGAGAGCGGGGTTCTGCGCGGCCGTACGATCCTTCACCACCAACAGGTGGGAGAAGCCGTCCACGTTGACCTTGATCTGCAGGTCAACGCCGGGGAACACGTTCGGGTACGTGGCGGTGTCGCCGGCCAGGGTCGGCGCCGGCAGCTTGCCCGGCCAGCCCATCCGGACCTGGGCCGACGGCGTGCCGATGGTCAGCAGCGCCGAGCTGCCGCCGCCGGAAAGCACCATCGGGGTAGTGGTCGCGGCCGGCCGGATCGTGCCGTCGGGCTGCTTGTGCAGCGTCGGGTCCGGCGCCACCCAGCCGGTGCCACGGCGTACGCGTACCGGCATGGCGTGTTGTTCCAGCGTCCTGGTGCCGTTGGGGTTCGCGAACGTCTGCGAGGTTTCGGTGCGCTGGCTGGGAATTTCCACCCGCTTGCCGCTCTGCCGGGCGGACTGGACAGCCAGCGCGTCGGGTGAGACGGACGCCGGATCCAGCGCCTTCGCGGGCGCTGGTACGGGCGCCGGCCGCTGCGGACCGGCCTGGGCGGCCGTCGCGGCGCCGAACGGAAGCGCGAGCACCATCGCCATGGCGGACAGAACTATTCGGTGACCGCGTGGGCTGGGTCGGGGCATTCTCCACCTCAAAATTCTCAGCCTGCACTCCCCGGCCGTCGGCCAGGCGAGATCACCCTCGCACTTACCGAATCGGGCCGGAATTACTGCGATCGTTGTCGAAGCTTTACCGCTGCCTGGGATACCGCGACGATCGTCGAACTAATAGCGTCGCGCTCCGCTGGCATGTGACACTCCGCCCGGATTGTCGCCGGCTTGTGGGAGATCCGTCATGCCCGCTCCACATTCGTCCTTACGTCGTCGTTTACGCCGTTTTTCGCATGCGGCTTTGACCATCTTTGTGGCGTTTTCGTTGGTCGTGTCCAGCCACGATCCAGCGGCAGCGGCCAACACGAAACCGGTTGATCCGGTCTTTCAGCCCAAGAAAGAGAAGTCGGTTCCGGTCGCGAAGGTCAAACCGAAACCGTTACCGACCGACCCCGGAGCTCAATTAGCGGTAAAGAAAACACCCACGGTGGCTTGGCCAGCAGCGGCCACCGCACAGGCTCAGGTGGCCACCTCGGTGGTGCCGGCCGCGAAGGGTTCCGCCGCCGCTCGCAAAACGTTGGCGGCGCAGGTTCCGGCCACCGGCCGGGCCGGCGACCTGCCGGTCTGGGTGACCGCGCCGGCCGCCGGCGGCAAGTTGCCAGCGGTGGCTGGGAAGGCGGCCGCTGTCGACCCGCAGGTAGTGCCTTCCTCGGTACGGGTGGAGAACCTCGGCCGCAAGGGCAACGCCCTCTGGCTGCGGGTGGCGCGTACGGACGGGGTGGAGAAGGCCGGCAAGGTCCAGCTGCAGGTCAGCTACCAGCAGTTCCGCAACGCGTTCGGCGGCGACTGGGCCAGCCGGCTGCAGCTGGTCGGGCTGCCGGCCTGCGCGGTCGCCAACCAGGCGCAGTACGAGGCCGGCGGCGGCAAGGCGGCGGCGGTGCCGTCGGGCTGCACGCCGACCATGTTGCCCAGCCACAACGACGGCTCCGGCGTGGTGACCGCGGACGTACCGGTGGCCGCTGACGGCGCCGCGCCGACCGCGTTCGCGTTGGCCGCCGGCCCGTCCGGTGGGGCCGGCAACTTCGGCGCGACCAGCCTGTCGCCGAGCGCGACCTGGTCGGTCGGCGGCTCGTCCGGCGACTTCAACTGGCAGTACCCGATGGAGATGCCGCCAGCGATTGGCGGCCCGTCCGCGAAGGTCTCGCTGGAGTACTCGTCCGGCGGGGTGGACGGGCGTACGAGCACCACCAACAACCAGCCGTCCTGGGTCGGTGAGGGCTTCGAGCTCACGCCTGGCGGTTCGGTCGAGCGCCGGTACGCCTCCTGCGCGCAGGACACCACCGGCAACAACGGCACCAAGGCCGTCGGCGACCAGTGCTGGAAGACCGACAACGCCACCTTCACCCTGAACGGCAAGGGCGGCGAGCTGGTCAAGGACGACAAGACCGGCGTCTGGCACATGAAGGGCGACGACGGCACCACCGTCACCCGGCTCACCGGCGCGCCCAACGGCGACGACGGTGCCGCGGCCAACGGCTCCAACCCCGGCGACAAGGGCGAGTACTGGGTCTTCACCACCAAGGACGGCACGAAGTACTACTTCGGCCTCAACCACCTGCCCGGGTACGACAGCGCGCCGAGCGACACCAAGCGGGAGACCAAGTCCACCTTCACGCTGCCGGTTTTCGGCAACAACGCGGGCGAGCCCTGCAACAAGCCCGCCTTCGCCGACTCCTCGTGCATGCAGGCGTACCCGGGAACCTGGACTACGTCGTGGACAGGCACAACAACACGATGAGCCTGTTCTACGACACCGAGACCAACAACTACGGCCGCAACGGAACCGCGACCACCGTCAGCTCGTACACCCGGGCCGGCAACATCTCCCGGATCGACTACGGCCAGCAGGACGGCTCGGTGTTCACCAGCCCGCCGATCGGTCGGATCAACTTCACCACCGGCGAGCGCTGCATCGCGCCGGCAGCGCCTGCAGCTTCAGCCAGCCGACGACCTACCCGGACTCGCCGCTGGACCAGCTGTGCACCAGCACCACGAACTGCGACAACAAGTTCAACCCGACGTTCTTCACCACCAAGATGCTCACCGGGGTCACGTCTCAGGTGTGGCGCGGTACGGCGTTCGGGGACGTCGACTCGTGGACTCTGACGCACTCCTTCCGGGATCCCGGCGACGGCACCCGTGCCGGTCTCTGGCTGGACGCGATCACCAACGCTGGCCTGGTCGGCGGTGCGGTGCAGATCCCGCAGATCTCGTTCGACTCGATCCAGCTGGCCAACCGGGTGGACGCGGCCGGCGACGGACAGCCGGCAATGAAGTGGCTGCGGGTCAGCGCGGTCAAATACGGCACCGGCGGCATGCTCGCGGTCACGTACTATCCGCCGGACTGCAAGCCGGGTGACGTGCCGTCCGCGCCGGACAGCAACGCCCGCCGCTGCATGCCGATGAAGTGGACCCGCCAGGGGAGACCGCCGAGCGCACCGACTGGTTCCACAAGTACGTGGTGCAGCAGGTCGCCGAGTCCGATCTGGTGTCCGGCACCGAGCCGGTGATCACCCAGGTCCAGTATCCGAACCCGCCGTCCTGGCGGCACGATGACGAGGACGGCCTGGTCCCGATCGGTCAGAAGACCTGGGCGCAGTGGCGCGGCTATGACCTCGTACGGACCCTCAAGGGCAACGCCGGCGGTCCGCAGACGGTCAGCGAGTCGCGGTACTTCCGTGGCATGGATGGTGACCTGAAGGCCGACGGCAGCCATAAGAGCGTGTCGATCACCGACTCGACCGGTGGCACTGCCCCCGACCAGGTCGCGCTCGCCGGCACCACCCGGGAGCAGGACACTCTCAACGGTGCACAGCTGGTCTCTCGTACGATCACCGATCCGTGGGTGTCGGCGCCGACCGCGACCAGCGTGAAGGCATGGGGTACGACCAGCGCGTACCAGACCCAGCAGGCCGGCAACCACCAGGCGGAAGGCCTGGACGGCGGGGCCGTGCGACAGAGAGCGCGGCCACCAACGCGTACGACGCCAACGGCGTACTGACCGCCGCGAACGACCTCAACGACGTGTCCAACCCGAACGACGACACCTGTACGCGTTTCGAATACGCCAACAACGCCAGCGCGGGCCTTGGCGAGCTGCCGACCCGTACCCAGAAGGTGTCGGTGAGCTGCGACAAGTCGTTCACCTCGGCGCAGGTGCTGTCCGACACCCGCACCTTCTACGACGGGGCGACCTCGGCCAGCACGCCACCGACCAAGGGTGACGTGACCCGTACGGACCGGCTGTCCGGCTTCAACTCGGGACGGGACGCCGACCTACCAGACGGTGTCCACCGCGAAGTACGACCCGCAGGGCCGGGCCACCCAGGTCACCGACGCACTGAACAACACCACGGTGACCGCTTTTTCACCCCGAACGGCACCGCGCCGGTGACCAAGACGACGGTCACCCAGGCCAACGGCCAGCAGGCGGTGACCGAACTGGAACCGGCCTGGGGCAAGGAACTGGCCATCACCGACCAGGGCGGCCGGCGTACCGAGGCCACTTATGACCCGCTCGGCCGGACCACCGACGTGTGGCTGCCCGGACGCAGCGGCGCCTCCACCCCGGCCGGCGACCCGGCCGCCAAACCCGGCAAGGACATCGCCGGCAAGGCGGCCGCGGCGGACAACGCCGCCGTGCCGAACATGCATTACTCGTACCAGATCAACGCCGACGCGCCGAGCGTCGTCACCAGCTCCACGCTGCAGACCGACAACAGCATCCGTACGACGTACGAGATGTCCGACGGCCTGCTGCGTAAGCGGCAGACCCAGGAGCCGGCGCCGGGCGGCGGTCGCACGCTGACCGATGTCCGCTACGACAGCCGCGGCCTGGAAGTGAAGGACGACGGTCCGTACTACAACGACGCGCCGCCGAACACCGACGTGCTGAACCCGGACGAGTCGGTGCTACCGACCCAGAAGGTGCTCACGTACGATCTTGCCGCCCGGCCCACCGCGGAGGCCTTCCGGTCCGACGGCGAGACGAAGTGGCAGACCAACCACACCTACTCCGGGGACCACCAGACCGACGAGCCGCCGCAGGGCGACGCGCCGAGCACCAAGTTCACCAACGTCCAGGGCCAGCTCACCGAGCTGCGGGAATTCGCCGGCAGCAAGGCGACCGGCAACTACGACAAGACCAACTACACCTACACGGCGGCTGGGCAGCTCGCCAGCGTGGTCGACCCGAGCGGCAACCGGTGGGGCTTCGAATACGACATCCGCGGCCGCAAGGTCAAGGACGTTGACCCGGACCGCGGCCAGACCACGTATACGTACAACGACCTGGACCAGATGACCTCGAGTACGGACGCGCGCGGTGTCACCCTCGCGTACACGTACGACTCGATCGGCCGCAAGACCGGTGAGTTCAACGGATCGCCGACCGGCACCAAGATCGCCGAGGAAATACGACACGCTCGCCGACGGCACCGCCGCGCCGGGTTCGCCGACCTCGTCGACCAGGTTCGTCGACGGGAAGGCGTACACGACCCAGATCACCGGCTTCAACCCGCAGGGCAAGCCGCTCGGCGCGACCGTCACGATCCCCGACTCGGAAGGGAAACTGGCCGGCACCTACAGCACCACGGACACGTACAACGCCGATGGTGAGATCGCCTCGGCGAGTATGCCGGCAGTGGCTGGACTCGCGGCCGAAACGCTTCAATACGGCTACGACTCCGCCGACCAGCCGACCACTTTGAAGTCGGACCTGACGACGTACGTCACC
This sequence comes from Fodinicola feengrottensis, assembly GCF_010993775.1. Taxonomy (GTDB): domain Bacteria; phylum Actinomycetota; class Actinomycetes; order Mycobacteriales; family HKI-0501; genus Fodinicola; species Fodinicola feengrottensis. The sequence continues at coordinate 69,826 of NZ_WOTO01000027.1, forward strand.
GGCACGCAATACACCCCGTACGGCGAGGTTTCCCTGGTGACGCTGGGAAGCACCGGCGGCAAGTGGGTGCAGCTGGGGTACGAGTACGAGGAAGGCACTAGAAGGCTCAGCAAGGTGACGACGGACAAGCAGACGTTGCCGCGGCGGGTCAACAGCGTCGACTACGCGTACGACGCGGGTGGCAACATCACCCAGATCACCGACACGCCGTCGTCCACCAGCACCCAGCCGGTCGACACGCAGTGCTTCAACTACGACAACCTGCGTCGGCTGACCGCGGCCTGGACACCGTCCAGCAACGACTGTTCGACCGCCGCAAGCCAAAACGCGCTCGGTGGACCGGCGCCTTACTCCAACTCGTACACCTACGACCAGAGCGGAAACCGCAAGACCGCGACGCAGTCGACACCGACGGCGTCCACCACGTCGACGTACACGTATCCGGCGCCTGGCGCGCCCCGGCCGCACGGCGTCACGCAGGTCAATACCACCGGCACCGGCATGCCGTCCGGCGGCAAGACCGACACCTATTCGTACGACGCCAGTGGAAACCAGCTCACCCGCGCGCTCGCGGGCAGCGGAAACGAGGGTTACACCTGGGACGGTGACGGGAACCTGACCAAGGTCACCGGTGCCGACGGCAAGTCCACCGACTTCGTCTACGACGCCGCGGCAACCGGCTGCTGCGGCGCGACAGCACCGGCACGACGCTTTACCTAGGTGACACCGAGGCATTGCTGAAACCGGACGGCACGCTCGCCGGCACCAGGTATTACAAGCACGGCAGCCAAACCGTCGCCGTTCGTACCGGTGGGCAGCTCTACTGGCTCGGCGCGGACCAGAACGGTACGTCGAACACCGCGATCGCGGACACCGCCACCCAGGCGGTCAGCCGCCGGTTCTTCGATCCCTTCGGCAACAACCGGGGGACCGTGGCCCCGCCGGCCTGGCCCGGTCAGCGCTCGTTCGTGGGCGGTACGGCCGATCCGACCACTGGTCTGATCCATCTCGGGGCGCGCGAATACGACCCGACAATAGGTCGGTTCATCTCGGTGGACCCGGAAGCGGACTTCAAGGATCCGCAGACCCTGAACGGTTATTCGTACGCGAACAACAACCCGGTGACCTTCACCGACCCGCAGGGCACCTCCTGGTTCAGTGACATCGTCTCCACCGTCAAGAGCGTGGCCGAGACCGTCGTCACCCGGGTCGTGGACACCGTGAAGACCGCGGTCCAGGTGGTCACCCCGGTGATCAACTGGGTGAAAGACCAGGTGACCGCGGCCGTCGAAGCGGTCAAGACCTTCGTCCAGAAAACCGTCGAAGTCGTCAAACAGGTCGTCAAGACGGTGACCAAGGTCGTCAAAAAGATAGTCAAGGAAGTAAAAAAGGTCGTCCGTGAGGTCGCGAAAGTCGCCAAGAAGGTGGCCTCCGCGATCAAACAGACAGTCAAGAAAGTCGGCGCGGCAATAGGCACGGCCGCGGTCGCCGCCGGTAAGGCGGTTGCGAAAGCGGCCACGGCGGCGGCGAAATGGGCCTGGGAAAACCGAGAACAGATCCTCTACACCGCGCTGGATATCGGCCTCACCATCGCCGCCTGCGCCGGCACCGCGGGCGCCGGCTGTCTGGTAAGAGGCCTGCTCGAAGTCGCGGTCTGGACAGCCGCCGCCAGCATCCCGCTGCCGGAACTGCCCGAATCCGGCTCATCCAGCTCCGCCTCGTCCGGCGGCTACAATTTCGACGGAGTGTCCCAACAAATCGACCCCGACCGCCCCGACCCCAGTCAGTGGCAAACCGGCACAGTACAAGAACACGGTGGCAATTCCAGAGGAATGAGCGGCGCCGACCAACGAGCGGTCGACAAACACCAGGATTACAAATACAAGAACCACACTCCAGCCGGCTATGACGGGAAGATGAAACGCTTCCCCGGCGGTGGGAGCAAGGTGGCCAAGCTGGTCGGTTGGGGGCTCAACGCCCTCGACGTGATCTTCAAGATCGGCCACTAGGCCTGGATCTGTGAAGCTGGGCGGGCCGATTCCGGTCCGCCCAGCTTTGTTTGTTGGGTTCTCTCGTCACACCAGTCTCGCTGGCAGCGGTGCTCGGCGTTGAGTGCGGGACAAAACCCCACACTCGACGCCGAGAGCGGGATAAAGTCCCGCACTCGGCCGAGAATCCGGGCCGCGACCCAACAGTTAGCCGGCGAAAATGTCGACCAGGCCGTCGCCGCGGGGGGAGCGGTGGATCATGATGGAGCGCTGTCGCCGACGCCTTTCGATCAGGCCGGCGCGCTCCAGATAGTGACAGTGGTGCGTCATCGTGGTGGCGCTGCAGGAGGCGAGAGTGGCGGCGTCGCTCATGCTCATGGGGCGGGAGAGGCCGCGCAGCAGGGTGGCGCGGACGGTGCCGACCAGGACGCTGAGAGGGTCGTCGGCGCCGGTGGTGGGGGTTTCGCGTTCCCAGATGCTGCCGATGCCGGGCACCGGGTAGCCGACCCACACCAGCTCGGCCATGTCGAGGTTGAAGGCGCTGGCCCCGATGCCGGAGAAGAGCGGCGCGAGGACAAGCGGGCGGTCGCCGAGGGTGGCGGTCATCGGGTAGCGGTCGGGCAGGGTAAGCATGCCGTCCGCGTACGAGTAGCGGCTGCTGAGGCTGCCGAGCAGCACGTCGACGGAGGCGGTGACCACGGCCATGCCGACCCGTTCGGCTTCCAGGGCGAGCAGGTTCTGGGCGCGGGACCAGAGCTGCTCGGTGGCCGTCCAGATCTCTTCCAGCGCGTCCGCGTAGCCGACCAGCCAGCGGGCCGGGTGGGCGAGTACGGGGGCCCAGCACAGCGGCGGGTTGCCGCTGAACATCGTCTCGATTTCCTCGACGAGGACCTCCGGGCGCAGCGAGCGAAGCTCGGCCAGTTGGTCGGCGAGGGCTACCCGGCCGGGCCGGCCGAATGGCAGCAGGCAGTCCGGTACGGCGACGGTTTCGCTGGCGAACAGCGGTTGCAGCAGGCTGGGCCGGGACACCGCGGCGCGGACAGCGGTGCGTACGGCCGGGGGCGTGCCCTGGGTCGGCCCGCCGATGCTGTCCGCCAGCGTGGAGAAAAGGCTGACCAATGGATTGATCGACAGCTGTACCGCGGTGGTGCCGCCCACTTCCAGGGAGGTGCCGGTGGTACGCCGATCCTGCTCGCAATCGCGCCAGTCATCCCGTCTCGGCCTCTCGTCCACCCACATCCGGCCGGTTGGCCGTGTGGCGGCTTTCCGGTGACTCACCGTTTACTGAAATCGTGAGACAGCGTCAAGGCGTCCTTGGGGAGAACCTGAATATCCGCTAAGAACTGGCTAAAGAGAATGTGGGTATTTGTCCGTCAGGCTGCCGGCAAATGTCTTACCTACCTATTTTCTGACCCCATGTCGGGCGAAACTGCACAGATTTCGAACGAAAGAGCTGGGCCGTCGTTCCCGACATCCTCATGTAGCGATAAAGGACCTCTGACGAGGCGCTGTCCGATGGATGCGACGCCCGCCGACGTACCTCCGTCAGCTGTGGTCGAAGAGGTGTTGGATCGCGCCGAGGTCGGTGGTCCGGGTGAGGGCGAGCGCCAGCAGCACTTTGGCCTTCCATGGCGAAAGGCTGTCCGCGGTGACAGCGGTGATCACCCGGCCCGGGACGGGTGTGGGGCACTCGGCCGGAGCCAGTCCGGCTGGCGAAACACACCACCACATTGTTTGCCGCCGCGCGCTCCAGTGCGGTCTGCTGGAGCGGGGTCGGCCAGCCGGCGCCGGTGGCCGCGCAGACGATGCCCTTCGCGCCGGCGGCGACCGCTGCCTCCACGAAAACACCGTCAGCGTCCACATAGGACAGCACGATGTCGACTCGTGGCAGGACATCCGGGAGGGTGAAGATCGGTGAGTCCGGGTGCGTACGCTCGCGGGAAAAGACGACCAGGCCGTCGGTATCAGTGCTGCCCAGCGGGCCGGAATCGGGCGCCACAAAGGCATCCACCCGCATCGTGGATGCTTTGGTGACATCCCTGGCATCGTGGATCCGGTCATTCATCACGACCAGCACTCCGCGGCCGCGGGCCTGCGGTGCGGCGGCCACCTGGACGGCGCGTACGAGATTCAGGTAGCCGTCCGCACCCAGCGCCGAGGCCGGCCGCATCGCTCCGGTCAGCCCCACGGGTTTGTCGGAATTCACGGTGAGCCGCAGGAAATAGGCGGTTTCCTCGAGCGTGTTGGTGCCGTGCGTGATGACCACGCCATCGCAGTCCGCGCGGTCCAGGAGGGTTTGGACCGTACGAGCGAGATCGAGCCAGTCGGCGGAGGTCAGCGCGTGACTCGACAACCGTCGGAACGGGATCTCCCGCACGGTGCCGAATTCGGCCAGCTCCGGCACCCGCCGCCACCAGCGCGCCGGCCGCCAGTCGCCGGCCGTGGTCCGGATACCAGGCCAGATCCAGGCGGGACGCGCCGAGTGAGTCGATCGTTCCGCCGGTCAGGATGAGCGCCACGTGCGAAATGGTGTGTTCCTCTCGATCGGTAAAACGTCTTGCCCCTACGGGCAAAACCGACTCGGCCGAACGTGTGTAAACCTTGAACCGATCAGGTGGTCGGTTCTCGCCGGATCTGGTCGCAGTATGGAGGTCTTGGGTGCCGGGTTGGGCGCGCATTCGCCAACCGGGGGAATGCCGGCGTGCCGTTCTGGTGGGCGACCTGGCGCCATCTGGAGGCGACTGGCATGAGCTATGACCCATATCAGCAGAACGATCCGACGCGGCCGTACCAGCCCCCGCAGCCATATAGCCAGCCCTATCAGCAGCCGTATCAACAGCCCCACCAGCAGACACCGTACGGACAACCGGGGTATCAGCCAGGTGGGCAACCGCCGTACCCGCCGCCGCCTCAGAAGTCCCGTACCGGGCTGATCATCGGCATCGTCATCGGCGTGGCGGTTCTGTTGCTGGTGCTTTGCGGCGGCGGGGGTCTTCGCGGTGGTGGCCCTCAACCAGCCCAAGCCGACCCCGTCGCCGACCTCGCACCCGGCGCCGGGCCCGACCGAGGGGATGCCGACCCCGTCGGCGTCGCCGTCCACCTCGGCGTCTGACAGCGCGGCGACCGACAGCGCTTTCGTGGCGAAGCTGAAAAGTCAGGGCATCACCGCCTCCACCGGCGGACTCGACGCTGGTCGCGGCTGGCCATCTGGTGTGCCTGGAGTTCGCCGGCGGCAAGAGCTATTCCGACGTGGTGTCCGATTTCAGCAAGACCGACCTGACCTCCGACCAGAAGCATTTCCTCGTCAGCACCGCCGTCCAGACGTACTGCCCCGAAAACGGCGGCAAGGTTCCCTCCAACTAGCAGTCCAAGGAAATCTGGTCAGCGCGCGTTTTCGGCGCCGGTTTGACAGTGCGGTAGACCATTTGTCGGTTCCGTCAAATAAGGTGATTCTTTGGTCGATTTCGAACCGCGGAGGGATGCTGGACGTGGTCACTGGAAGAAGCTCGCATCCCTCGACGAAGTGCCTGAGGAAAACGATGAGCATTTCCGACCCGTCAGCGGCTGGCGCGGGCGTACGAGTCGGCCTGCTGGGGCCGCTGGAAGTGAGTGTGGACGGCGTCGACCTGGAGCTGCCCTCCGGTCGGTTGGGGCCGCTGCTGGCCGCGCTGGCGCTGTCCGCCGGCCAGCCGGTGCCGGTGGACCGGCTGGCCGGCTGGCTCTGGGGCCCGGACGTGCCGGCCCACACCGGCGGCAGCCTCGCGAGCCTGGTCTCGCGGCTGCGCACCGCGCTGCGATCAGAGGCCATTCGGGCGGCCTCCAACGGATATCTGCTGGAAGTGCGGCCGGACCAGGTCGACGTGTGGCTGTTTCGCCGGCTCGTACAGGAGGCCGAACAGCTGACCGACCTCCAGGTGCGGCGAGACCGGCTGTCCGCCGCGCTGCGGCTGTGGCGCGGTCAGCCACTGACCGGCCTGCGGCCCGAACACCTCGCCAACGACGTGGGCCTCGGGCTGCTCGAGGAGCGGCTGGACGCGCTGGAGCGGCGAGTCGATATCGACCTCGCGCTCGGCGAACACCAGGGCCTGATCGTCGAGCTGCGAGAGGCGACCAGCCAGTATCCGCTGCGTGAGTCGCTGTGGCTGCGGCTGATGACCGTGCTGTCGCGTTCCGGGCGGGCCGCCGAGGCGCTGGACTGCTATGCGAGCGTACGAACGCGGCTCCGCGACGAACTCGGCGCCGACCCCGGTGAGCAGCTGCAACAGCAGTATCAGCGGCTGTTGGCCAGCGCGCCGGAGCCGGTTCCGGCGGCAGCTCCAGCGGTGATACCGGCTATCTTGGCGCGCTGGCCGGTGGCCCGCCAGTTGCCCGCTCCGCCACGGCTGTTCAGCGGCCGTGGCGCGGAGCTGGCCCGGTTGACCGAGGCGCTGGACAGCGATCGGGACGGGACCGCGATCCTGGCCATCGAGGGCATCGGCGGGATCGGCAAGACCTGGCTGGCGCTGCGCTGGGCGTACGAGCGGCTGGAGCGCTTTCCAGACGGTCAGCTCTTCGTCAACCTGCGCGGCTTCGACCCGGCGGTGCCGCCGCTGGACGCCTCGACCGCACTGCGCAGCTTCCTGATGGCACTGGGCGTGTCCAGTACGGCCATCCCGGCGGACGAGGCCGCCCAGGCCGACTGTTCCGCAGTTTGCTGGCCGACAAGCGGATGCTGATCGTGCTGGACAACGCCCGCGACTCCGAGCAGGTGCTGCCGCTGCTGCCAGGCAGCCCGACCTGCACCGTGCTGGTCACCAGCCGGCGGCTGCTGGGTGGTCTTTCGGTCGCGCACGGATTGTCGGTGGTCAGCCTGGAAACGCTGGACGAGGACGCGGCGATCCGGCTGCTCGCGGACCATCTCGGTGAGCGGCGGATCGCCGGTGAGCCGGCCGCCGCCGCCGAGCTCGTCCAGCGATGCGCTGGCCTGCCGCTGGCGCTCGCGATCGCGGCGGCCCGGGCCGCCGCCAACGACTTCCCGCTGGCCCGGCTGGCCGGCGAGCTGCGGGACGCGTCGGCCCGGCTGGACGCGCTGGAGATCGGCGAGCTGAGCACCGACCTGCGGGCGGTCTTCCAGACCTCGATGGCCGCGCTCAGCCCCGGCGCGTACGACGTGTTCCGCTGGCTGGCGCAGGCGCCCGACCGGACATCAGCCTGGCCGCGGCCGCGTCGCTGACGGCGCGTACGACCGAGTCACCGCGCGCCGAGCTGCGCGAACTGGAGGCCGCGCACCTGGTCAGTCAACCGGTGCCGGACCGCTATCGGATGCACGACCTGGTCCGGCTCTACGCCGCCGAACAGGCCGCCATCACGCAACCGGAGGTCGAGCGCGACGAGGGGCTGCGCCGCCTGGTCGACTTCTACCTGCACACCGCGTACGCCGGCGAACGGCTGCTCGATACCGTGCGCCCGCCGATCGCGCTGAGCCCGGCGGTGGCCGGCTGCCGGCCGCTGCCGATGCCCGACCTGGCCACCGCGCTGACCTGGCTGACCAGCGAATATGCCTGCCTGCTAGCAACCTTGCGGCGGTCCGCCGAGCGGGCTTGGGATGCTCGTACGTGGCAGCTGGCCTGGTCGCTGGGCACCTTCCAGCACCGCCGCGGCAGCCTGACGGACAGCCTCGCCAGCTGGCAGCTGGGGCTGCACGCACGCCGCGGAGCGGCTCGGCGATCCCGCCGTCGAGTCGCAGGCGCATCGGCGGATCGGCCTGGCCTGGGCCCGGTCCGGGGCGCCGGCCAAGGCTCGGTCGCACCTGCGGCGGGCGCTGTCGCTCGCCGAACGCGCTGGCGACACGGTCGGCCGGGCCCACACGCACGCGACCTTCGCCTGGGTGCTGGCTCGGCAGGACGAGGACGTGCCGGCGCTGCTGCATGCTCGCGAGGCGCTTGTCCTGCTCCGGGAGGTCGGCAATCCGGTGATGACGGCCGAAGCGCTGAATCTGGTGGGGTGGTACAGCGCTCAGCTCGGCCGCTACGAAGAGGCTCGCCGGCATTGCGAAGCCGCGCTGAGCGGGTACGAGCGGCATCAGGACCGGGCCGGTTCGGCGTACACCTGCGACAGTCTCGGCTACATCGCGCTGCACACAGAGCGTTATGCCGACGCTGTCAGCTACTACGGACGCGCGATCGCGCTCTTCCGCGTCCTCGGCCACACATACCTGGAACCCGCCGCGTTGGACAGTCTCGGCGACGCCCACGCGGCGCTCGGCGAACCAAGGCAGGCGCAACAGGCGTGGGAACAGGCCCTGACCATGTACGAGGAGCAGCACCGCGGTCCGGAGGCCAGCGCCACCCGCCACCGGATCCTCGGGCTCGCCCAACCCACCGGCGCCGACCGGCGATAACACCGGCAACTTCGCCGATTCGGCCGGACGGACTCCCGCTTTAGCGTCGTGACCAGCGACGATACTGAGGGAGACGATCATGGGAACGATGCAGGGGCGGGTCGCGCTGGTCACCGGTGCGAGCCGTGGGATCGGAGCCGCGACCGCCCAGGCGCTGGCTGACGAGGGCGCGCGGGTCGTGCTGGCGGCGCGCGACGAGCGCGCGTTGCAGGCCGTGGCCGACCAGATCACCGCGCGCGGTGGGAGCGCCATCGTGGTGCCAACAGACGTGAGCGACCCGGACTCGGTCTGCCAGGTGGCGCGCACGCTCGGCGCGTACGGGCGGCTGGACGTTGCCGTCAACAACGCGGCCGGCGGCGGGCACCGGCCGACCCCCCGCTCGCGGAGGTGGCGATCGCCGACTTCGACAGCGCGATCCAGGTCAGCCTGCGCGGGGTGTTCCTCGCGATGAAGTACGAGATCCCGGCGATGGTGCGCGGCGGCGGCGGCGCCATCGTCAACATGTCTTCGACCGCGGCGCACTGGGCCGTCGGCGGGCTCGCCGGTTACGTCACGGCCAAGTCCGGGCTGACCGGGCTGACCCGTACGGCCGCGCTCGACTACGCGGCGAGCGGCATCCGGGTGAACGCGCTGACGCCTGGGCCCGTACGCACCGAAAACCTCGACCGGGCCGGGCCGCGGACTCGCGAGAAGGTGGCGGCTTCGGTGCCGATGCGGCGGCTCGGGCAGCCGGCCGAGGTCGCCGCGGCGGTGGTGTGGCTGTGCGGCCCCGGCGCCGCATTCATCACCGGCACCAGCCTGTCTGTCGACGGCGGATTGCTGGCCGGGATGCCGCCGTACGAGCAGGAGCGGTGATGCCTTTCGCGACGGCGACGCTCGCGGTGGCCGCGTTCGGGATGATCGCGATCGCCAGTGTCGGCGGCTATCAGGCGATTTACGTTTTCCCGACGTACTTTTCGGCGCCGCCTGCCTCTCTTCGCCGATACCAGGCGGACACCTCGTGGAAGTTCTGGCTCCCGCTGCACGCGATCACTTTCGTCGCGCTCGTCCTCGCGACGATCGGAAATCTTGGCACTGGCCGCGCTGGTTTCGTCCTCGCCGCCGTCGTTTGCTACCTGGCTGCCTGGATCGCCACTCTTATCTGGTTCATTCCCGGTGTTGTCGCCTTTAACAAAGTCGACGTCGACGGTCCTGATTCGCCGGAACTGAAGGAAAAAGGTCGCCGTTGGCTGCGCGATTCGACCGCTCGGCTGGTGCTTTTGCTGGCTGCCGCCGTACTGCTGGTCATCGCGCTGCCTGGTTAGCTGTTTGGGCTGCCGGTAGGAAAACCGGCAGCCCAAACTGGGTTCGAAGCGCAGGACACTAGTGAACGATGACAGCGGTCGCGCTGATTGTCTGGGTGTGTAGTATCGCGATGCCGGTCACGGTCACTTTCTCGCCTACCCGCAGCCGGGCGTGCCGGCCGGTCGGGGTAGCGATCCTGGTTTTGTTCGTGACGACAACGTGTACGAGCCCGCGAGTGGTGCGCAGGGTCACCATCTCACGGTTCCGGCCGATCTTGATGCCGACGATGACCCCGTTGATCGATGCCGTATGCGGTTTCGGTTTGGTGGGCGCACTGGCGTACGACGGCGAAACCACGGCCGCGGAACTGGCCGTCGCCGTTACGCCGGTGAAACCCGCCACGCCTACCGCCACCGCGGCGATGGCTCCGAGAGTGGCCACATGTCGTTTCATTGAGGCGAAACTCCTTTCGGGAAATGGTTCGATCAGCGGCCTTGGAGGCCGCTCGCCCGACCATACGGCAAAACCTACAAACGCGACATATGCGACACGCATCGAAATCCGGCCGGAGATTAAACAATTACTGAAGGAATCGTCGACGGTAAAACTTTGGACCATGTTTCCTGGTGATAGCTGGGTTTTCCTGACCGTACGGTTGCCGGTTGGATCGTTTTCGCTAAAGTGTCGATTCACCGGGAACCAGTTACGGGCATCAGTCGTCAGAGAGACATGGCATTTGGCTACCGCCTTCGGCAGAGACCGGGACATGGTGAGCTTCCGGACAACAAAGGAGTTGGGCGGAGTTGACGATCTATGGAACGCCCCGCGGTGGCCGGCCCCCTCGGGTGGGGGTAAGAAGCGGCTGCCGCGATGGGCGCGGGTGTGTCTTGTGGTCGGCATCGTCGTCGTGGTGGTCGGTGGCGGCGCGGCCTATGCGGTCAACGCGATCGCTGACCACTACGCCAATCAGGTGCACAAGAACAACTTCCTCGCTGGCGTGCCTCAGGACGAGCGAGCCAGCAGCGCCCCACCATCGGGCGCGCCGATCGCCGGGCCGATGAACATTCTGGTGCTTGGCTCGGACAACGCGGACAACGCGCGGGCGAAGAGTCAGGGAGTGGACGGGCAACGGTCCGATTCGATCATCCTGTTCCACATCGACACCACATTCGACCACGTCTACGCTTTCTCGATTGAGCGCGATTCGTACGTAAGCGTCCCCGCCGCCGGATCATGGGACGGCGGAAAAACCAAAATCAACGCCGCCCTGCAGTACGGTGGTCCCGCGCTCACCGTACGTACCGTCCAGGACCTGCTCGGCATCAAGATCAACCACGTCGTGGTGGTCAGTTTCAGCGCTTTGATCAAGGCGGTCGACGCGGTCGGTGGAGTGTGGACGTCTACGTCGACAAGACGACGTACGACGACCAGTTTCACCTGACCTGGACCAAAGGCTGGCATCACCTGACTGGCCAACAGGCCGAGTTCTACGTACGACAGCGGCACGGCCTGCCGACGGCGACTATGACCGGATGAAGCGCCAGCAGCAGCTGATCCACGCCTTGGTGAAACAGGCCGGCACGGCTGGCGTCCTCAGTAATCCGTACAAACTCAGCGACCTTCTGCAAGCCGTGACGTCCTCACTGACCGTCGACACAGGAATGCCGGTGAAAGACCTCGCCTTCGCCGCTCGTGGCCTGACGATGAACTCGATCACTTTCTCCACACTGCCCACCAATGGAACCCTGGTGATGGGCGGCGTGGACTACGAGCGGGTGAATCCGGACGCGACGGCCGCGTTGGGGACCGCCCTGAACAGTGACAACTTCGCCAGCTACCTCAAGCGGTATCCAGCCAACGACGCGTCCCACGGACTGTAAGTTCGCCGTGGTGGGGGGGCCCTAGTGCTGACGCCAGCAGCGATGGGCCAGCTCGGCGAGTTGGCGGGCGGTGCCGTGGAAAGTGTCCAGGTCGACCTTGTTGGTCGCGCTGGTCGGCACGCCGTCGACGGCGCCGATGGTGTATTGCCAGAAGGTGTAGTCGGGGAATCCTGGAGCCAGCCGCGGCGGGGTCCGACTGTAGTCGACCGTCCACAGTCGATAGTGGCCGAGCGCGGTGGTGCCGCCCAGGCAGCTGTTCACGAACGACTGCTGGGTGTAGATCATCGGCCGGACGCCGGACAGCAGTTGGACCGTACGAAGGAAAGTCAGCACGTTGTCGACGGTGGTGCCGGGTGGGCAGCCGCCGTTGGCGGCCCATTCCACGTCGGCGACCGGGGGCAACTCACCGGGGGCAAAGCCGCTGTAGCCGGCCGAATGGAAAGTCTTGACGAAGAATTCCGCCTGTTCCTTCGGGTCGAACTCGCCGCGGTAGAAATGGTACGGCGCCACGTCGAGCCCGGCGGCGGCCGCTTCGTGAATGTCGGTGGCGAAGGCGGGGTTCAGGTAGGCCGTACGCTCGGTCGCCTTGATGAAAGCGAAAGACTTGCCGGCCGCGGCCACCTTCGTCGTCGTCGATGGGCGCTTCGCCCGGATGGTCCCAGTGCGAGACATCCAGGCCCATCGGTCCGTCGCCCGGATCGGTCGCGGCCGGCGCCAGCTCAGAACGCGCCTCCGGGCCGAGCACCTGGTGGTGGCTGTCGGTGTCGGACGGTGAGTCCGCGAACACCGGTGGTGCGACCGTGAAGGTCGCCAGCACCGCTGCCGCGACCGCGATGGCCGATCGAATCCGCACGGTGCCGCCTTTCTCGTCAAAGAGGTGGGGACAGCCTTCCCGCTGTCCCCGTCCCGGAATCTACGCAACGAGATCGACTCGCACCGGAAAATGACCGAGTCTTCCCGAAAGGGCGACCGCGCGGTCAGCCGTGGCCCACGTCATCGCGGTTCGCCAGCACCGCCAGCTGGTACGAGGTGCCGCAGATAGGCCGTACGCTCGGTTGCCTTGATGAAAGCGAAAGACCGACCGCTCGCGACTGTGAGCCAGGTTACAGAGCTGCCGCCCGTACGCCCCGGCGGAAAAAAAGCGTGTCCCGCGCTTCCCGCAGCGCGATCGCCATCGCGCCATGCAATGCGGCTTGTTCTCTCAGCATCGACGTTTCTATCCGGGCGGTCAGTGGCAGCAACGCGGCGGTGGTTTCCCTGACTGGCCGCAGCAAAGCCGGGTTGGACCCGATTCCGCCGCCGAGCACGACCACCGCCGGGTCAAGCATCGCGCACACCGACGCAATCGCGGTGCCCACCTTGAGCGCCTCGGACTGCACGATCTCCCGGGCGGCCGGCTCTGTTTCGGTGCGGGAGAACAACTCTTCGACCGTACGCGGCTGCTCGCCTATCCAGTCCTCCCGCGCCTGCGCCGCCGCCATCACGCCGGCCGCTCCGACCTCGTCCTCGAACGCGCCATGCATGCGGTGCCGGTGATCGAAAGGATCGCCGGTGAAGGGCAGATAGCAGATCTCGCCGGCGGCCCCATGCGCGCGCCGCGCACCAGCTCGTCGGACAGCACGATGCCCATCCGACGCCGGCGCCGATGGAAATGAACACGAAATCGCTGACCCCGGTGGCCAGCCCGCGCCATTTCTCGCCGATCGCGGAAAGATTGATGTTGTTGTCCACCAAAAGCGGCACTTCGTAGCGGTCCCGAATCAGGGCCAGCGGATCGTACGCGCCATCGGGACTGATGTTGTATGCCAACGAAGTCACCCGCCTGGTGACCGGATCGACGACCCCTGGAGTGGAAACGCCGAGCGCCAGCAGTTGGCCGTGGGTGGCGCCGGCCGTACGCACCGCGTCGCGGACCATGTCGTAAACCTGCCGGGCCACCGCGCGGGTGCTGTTGGTGTCGGTCCGCTGTTCCAGCTCGGCGAGTTTCTCGCCGTAGATGTCGACCGCGCCGACCCGGATGTTGCTGCCGCCGATGTCGACGCCGACCACGAACCCGGCCGCGTCGTCCACGGCGTACGACACCGGAGACCGGCCCGGCTTGCCGGCGCGTACGCCCATCGGCCGGACCAGCCGCGCCTGCATCAGCCGGCGCACCGCCTCGGACACCGTGGGTTTGGACAGGCCGGTGTGCTCGGCGATCTCCGGCCGGGTGATCGGCCCGTCCCGGAAGATCGCCTCCAGCACCGCCTGATCGCTCAGCTCGCGGAGCAGATTGAGCTGCGATCGGCCGGGCGTGCCGGGCTGCTGGTCTGGTTGAGACATGCCGTGTTACCCCCTTTCGACAGGAAGGTTACCGATCAAATTGGCACTGCGCACCCCCTTGACCATACGTACTGTGCGCTAATACAGTCCTCATTTATTCGGAGCCTTAACGAATGGGGCCGACCCGCACCGGGCCGGCCAGGCGTGGAGGACGGCATGGCAGCGCGGCCCGAGAACTTGTTTGACGCGACCCGGCTCAGCCGGCGCGGGTTTCTGACCGCCGCGGTCGGCGTTGGTGCCGGGGCCGCGCTCGCGGCCTGCGGTGGCGGCGGCTCGGGCAGCGGCACGACGACGATCCGGGCGCGCGCACCAGCAGCAGCAGGCCGGTTACAGCGCGTCCGACATCCAGGGCATGACCACCGCGTTCATGAAGGCGAACCCGACCATCAAGGTGGAGAACACCCTGGTCGCGTACGAGGCGCTGCACGACAAGATCGTCGCGGCCGCGCCGGCCGGCACGTACGACGTGGTGCTGATGGACTGCATCTGGCCGGCCGAGTTCGCCAAAAAGCACGTGGTCGCGGACATCAGCGACAAAGTGAAGGCGCTGTCCGGGCTGAGCGGGATTTTCCCTGGAGCCATTCAAACGGCTCAGTACGAGGGCAAGTATTACGGCATGCCGTGGCTGCTGGACACCAAATACCTGTTCTACAACACCGAAATGCTGCAGAAGGCCGGCATCAAGCCGGAGCAGCTGGCCACCTGGGACGGCGTCAAGTCCGCCGCGCAGGCATTGAAGGCCAAGAACATCGTCAAATACCCGCTCATCGGCAGTTGGGCGCAGGCTGAGGCGGTCGTCTGTGACTACGCCGCTCTGGTTGGCGCCTTTGGCGGCAGTTTCCTCGATGCCGCTGGAAAACCTGCCTTCACGTCCGGCGGGGGGCTGCAGGCACTGCAGTTCATGCGTGACCTGATTTCCAGTGGCCTGGCCAATCCGGCCTCCGCCGAGTCGATCGAGGACGACGTCGTCAAGACGTTCTCGCAGGGCAATGCGGCGATCGCCCTCAACTGGACTTTCATGTACGGGCAGGCAAACGATCCGAAGGCGAGCAAGGTCGCCGGCAAGGTCGGCATGCTGCGCACGCCGGCCGGTCCCGGCGGCAAGGCGCCTGGCGTCAACGGCGCGTCCGCGCTCGCGATCACTTCCGGCAGTCAGCATCAGGACGCCGCCTGGGAGTACGTGAAATACCTGACCAGCCAGAGCGTGCAGGATAAGTTCGCGACCAGCTCGCTGCCGATTTGGAAAGCTTCGTACGACGAGCCCGCGGTGCAGAAGGCCGGCACGCCGGCGGTCGTCTCGGTCGCCAAAAACCCAGCTGCAGGACATGATTCTTCGGCCGCAGGTGCCGAACTACAACGCGGCCTCGCAGCAGTTGCAGGTCGACATCCAGAAGGCGCTGCTGGGCCACCAGGACCCGGCCGCCGCCGCCCTGACCGAAGCCGCCCATGCCTTCACGGCTTCGAACTGAACCGCCGGTGGGCGGCGCGGTGGCTGCGCCTGCGCCGTCCGCCGGTACCCAGAAACGTTCCTGGCTGGTTCGTACGAGAGAGCCACGGTTCGCCGCGGCCCTGCTGATTCCCAGTGTCATCGTCGTTTTCGGCATCGTGCTCTACCCGATCCTGCGGACCCTTTACACCTCGTTCTTCACTGTGGACACCCCTTTTCCGGGCACTTATCCGTTTGTCGGACTGGAAAACTACGGCAAGATCATCACCGATCCGGCGGTCTGGGCGGCGATCGGCCGGACCGCCTATTTCACGTTGCTGTCCACCGCGCTGGAAATCGGCCTGGGCATCGGGTTGGCGTTGCTTGCTGAACGCCAAACTGCGATTGCGGTGGCTTTTCCGGGCCATCGTGGTGTTGCCGTGGGCACTGCCGACGGTCGTCAACGCGCAGATGTGGCGGTTCATTCTCAACTCGCAGTACGGCGCGCTCAACGCCCTTTTGACGCAGCTGCACATCATCGGCTCGTACCAGTCCTGGCTGGGCAGCCCCTTCCTGGCGCTGAACATGGTCACCATGGCGGACGTCTGGAAGAACACGTCCCTGGTGGCCTTCTTTTTGCTGGCTGGCCTGCAGACAATTTCCAGCGACCTGCACGAGGCGGCCGTCGTCGACGGCGCGTCACCGTGGCAGCGGTTCTGGCGGATCACTATGCCACTGCTCAAATCGTCGATCCTGGTCGTGCTGGTGTTGCGTACGATCGAGGCCTTCAAGGTCTTCGACATCATCTACATCATGACCCGCGGTGGTCCGGCCAACGGCACCCAGAGCATCGCCTATTTCACATACGTACGAGCCTTCTCCGACGAGAAACTTCGGCTATGGCTCGGCGCTGGCTTACCTGATCGTGATCGTCATCCTTGTCCTGGCGGCGTTCTACATCCGCGCCCTACGCAGCTCGGCGGCCAACGAGATATGAGTGTCTTAACGCCCTCGCGGCGATATAGTGTTTTTGTCCACGTGATGGCGATCGCCGTCTGCGTGGTCATTCTGGCGCCCTTTGGCTGGCTGTTGATCGCCAGCATCGCCAACGACAACGACCTGCTCGCGGTCCCGCTGCACTGGATTCCGCAGCACCCGACCTTCGATCGCTACGTGCAGATTTTCACCGCACAGGGAGACAACGTCTTCGCGGGCTTTCGGTCGTCGTTCTTCAACAGTCTGATCGTGGCCACCTCGACCGTGCTGATTTCCACCACGGTCGGGGTTTTCGGCGCGTACGCCTTCGCCCGGCTGCGATTTCGCGGCCGGCGCGCGGTGCTGATGTTCTTCCTCTCCACGTACATGGTGCCGCCGATCGCCCTGGTGATCCCGATGTATCTGGTGATGGTGCAGCTGCACCTGCTGGACACCGTCTTTGGACTGATCGTCGTCTACAGCTCCTTCGCCACCCCGTTTGTCCTTTGGATCATGGGAAACTACTTCCAGTCGATCCCGTTCGAGCTGGAGGAGGCGGCCCGGATCGACGGTTGCAGCCGGATGGGTGCGCTGTTCCGGGTCATCCTGCCGCTGGCCCGGCCGGGCTTGCTGGCGATGATGCTCTTCGCCTTCCTGATCGCGTGGGACGAGTTCCTCTACGCGCTGATCTTCACCTCAACGGCGGCGTCCAAGACCATCCCAGTGGCGATTTCCGAATTCACCGGGCGATACACCACAAACTTCGGCCTGCAGGCGGCCGGTGGCGTGCTCGCGGCGCTGCCGCCGGTGATCATCGCGGCGATTTTCCAGAGGCAGATCGTCGGCGGACTGTCCGGCGGGGCGGTGAAGGGATGACCGTCAGCGTTATCGGCGCGGTTCAGCTGGATGTGATCACGCCGCCCCGGTGGGGGAGTTACCGGCGCCGGGGGCCGCCCAGTTCGTTGACACGATGGCGATGCGGGTCGGCGGCGCCGGCGCGAATGCCGCCCTCGCGATGGTCGAGCTCGGGCTGGACACCCGACTTTTCGGCTGTGTGGGGGAAGATTTCGTCGGTCGTTGGCTGTTGGAGGAGATCGGCGGGCTGGCCGCCGATACGGTGGTGGTGCCCGGCCAGTCCACCGGCGTCACGATCGCCTGCGAGAAGCCCGGCCGGGATCGTTCTTTCCTGACTTTGCTCGGAGTCTGCGCGACCTACGACTTCTCGATGATCCCGGCGGACGCGCTGACATCGTCAAGCGTGCTCGTGTGCGACTACTTCTGTGCGCCCGCCCTGCGTGGTGAACCTACCCGGAAGCTGTTGGAAGGAGCCAAAGCCGGCGGGGCGCAGACGTTTTTTTTCGACACCGCCTGGGATCCGGACGGATTCGGCCCGCAGGCCCGCGCCGAGGTGCATGAGCTGCTGCCACTGGTCGACGTATTTGTCCCCAATGAGAGTGAAGCGTGCGCGCTGGTCGACGACCGCGACCCGTATAGTGCCGCTCGTACGCTGCAGGAAATCTCCGGCGGGTGGGTGGTCGTCAAACTCGGCGCCGACGGCTGCCACGCGGCCGGACCGGACGGTGTCACCTTTGCCGAAGCAGCACCGAAAGTGGTGGTCGCCGACACCACGGGGGCCGGCGACACTTTCAATGCTGGATTGGTGGGAGCCCTCGCGCATGGCGAGTCACTCCCGGCCGCAATGCGCGCGGCCACCAGGTTCGCCTCGACGGTAGTGTCCCGCCCGTCCGGCGAGCGTTATGTCTCCCGCTAAACCCAGTCGTTACTTGAGTTGACAGTTATCAAGGAGGAGCAATGTCAGCACGTAGGCCCCGCTTGGTGGCCGTACTGGCAAGCGTCTTACTCGCCGCGGGCATGCTGCCCGCCACCGCGTGGGCCGGCCCGGCCGACACCCTGCACGGCACGGCTCAGGGCACGACCGACCTGACCAAGGGCTGGGCGGTGCAAACCTCCGCGGTGGCCACCGCGACCGGTGACAAGATCTCCGACCCGGGCTACTCCACCGCTGGCTGGCTGCCGATTTCGCGGCCGGAGACCGAGATGGCCGCGTTGCTGGAGAACGGCCGCTATCCGAATGTCTTCTATTCCAACAATCTCGCCTCGGTGCCAACCGCGCAGTTCACCGTCAACTGGTGGTATAGGAACCAGCTGACCGTGCACCCGCGGCCGGGCCAGCACACGTATCTCATCATGAACGGCATCTCCGGCCGGGCGAACTTGTGGCTCAACGGCACCAAACTCGCCGACGAGGCGCAACTTCAGGGCGCGTACTCGCGGATAGAGTACGACATCACGTCGTACGTCCATGATGGCGCGAACGCGATCGCGCTGGACATCTACAAAAACGACGCGAACAAGTATCTGACGTCCAACACGGTGGACTGGAACCCGAAGGCACCGGACGGCCAGACCGGTCTGCAGTTCGCACCGCAGTTGGCGCAGGACGGCGCTATTTCGCTGCGAGACACGCATGTCCTGCAGAACAATGCCAAAGACCTCAGTACGTCCGACCTGACGGTCAAGGCGGATCTGCGGAACAACACCACGACAGACCAGTCGGCGACTTTCGCCGGCTGCATTTCTCGTGGTGCGACACGGATTCCGTTCAGCAAGACCGTCACGGTGCCGGCCGGCAAAACAGTCACGGTGTCGGTGAGCCGGCAGGATGCCCCCGGCCTGCACGTGGTGCATCCGGCGATCTGGTGGCCAGCGCAAATGGGCGACCAGCCGCTTTATCACTTGTCCGCCACCGCGGTCGTTCAGGGCCAGCGCTCGGACGCCTACACCGATGACTTCGGCATCCGTACGGTCACGTCGTACCTGACCAAAGTGGTGCCCGGAAGACCCCCTGCTGCCGTCCGGCTCGCGGCAGTTCGTCATCAACGGCGTGCCGCTGGTGATCCGTGGCGGCGGTTGGTCGCCAGACATGTTTCTGCGCTACTCCTCGAAAAACATCGCCGACCAGCTCGCGTACATCCGCAACCTTGGGCTGAACACCCTGCGGTTCGAGGGAAACTTCCCGCCGGACGACATGTTCCAGCAGATGGACCGCGCCGGCATCCTGGCGCTGACTGGCTGGCAGTGCTGCAATCGTTGGGAGGATCTTTCCAAGACCTGGGACGCGAACATGAAGGCCAACGCGGCCAACCAAGCGTCGAACGTGGCCGCGGAACTGCGGGACCACCCCAGCGTTTTCACGTTCTACCAGGGCAGCGACAACGAGCCGGACCCGGCGAAGGAGTCGATCTACCTGACCGCCTTCACCGCCGCCGACTGGCAGACCCCGCAGGTTTCCTCGGCGGAGTACAAATCCTCCGCGCAGCTGGGAAGCTCCGGTTCCAAGGAAGGCCCGTACAACTACGTGCCGCCGAACTACTGGTGGGCCACCGGCTCCAAACCGCGCCGACCAACGACGACACCTTCACCAACGCGGGCAGCGCCTACGGCCTCGACACTGAGACCAGCGCCGGAAACACCATCCCCACCACCAGTTCCCTCAACCGCTTCCTGCCCACCGCGGACCAGAACAAGATCTGGGGGACCTCAGCTCGACCGCCGGCAGCGGGAGCGGACCGGACATCTATCACGTCTATACGTACAACAACTACACAAAGGCCGGCCGGCTCGGCCAGTACAACACCCCGCTCTACAACCGGTACGGTCCATGGACCGACCTCGCCTCGTACCAGAAAGAAGCGCAGGTCGGCGAGTACGAGGTCACTCGGGCCCAGTTCGAGGCATATCTCGGACATTCCAAGGATGCCGCGAACCCGAGCACCGGGGTCATTTACTGGATGATGAACAAGGCGTGGCCGTCCCTGCAGTGGAGCATCTATGGCGACGACTTCGACCAGTCCGGCGTCTATTTCGGAGCCAAGAAGTCTGGTGAGCCGGTGCACACATCATGTATTCGTACGACGACGGCTCGATTCAGGTCGCCAACCTGACGAACGTCAAGCAGCCCGGTTTGAAGGCCACCGCGAAGTTCATCGACCTCAACGGGAAAATCGCCGGCACCAGCCAGGCGTCGGTTCCGTCGCTTTCCAGCCAGGACGTCAAAACCGTGCTGTCGACGAAGGCGCCGGCCGGGATTTCCAAGACGTACTTCCTGGAGCTCACCCTCTCCCGCGGTGCGAGCGTCGTCAGCCGAAACGTCTACTGGCTGTCCACCAAGGCGGACAGCATCGACTGGAACAAGACGCTGGGCGAAGGTTTCGGGGCCACGTACAACGCGAACGGCTATGCGGACCTGACCGGGCTGCAGAGCCTCGGAAAGGCCACCGTGCAGGCGACCTCGCACACGACCGTTCGCGATGGCCACGCGGTGACCACCGTGACCGTCCGCAACGTGAGTGGCCAGAAAACTCCGGCTTTCTTCACCCGGGCCGATGTTCTGCGTGGCACCCTCGGCGGCCAGCCGCTTTCCGGTGACAACCAGGTGCTCCCGATTCAGTGGAGCGACAACGACATCACCCTCTGGCCCGGCCAGAGCCAGACTCTGACGGCCACTTATCGGCTGTCGGACCTGAAGGGCGCGAGCCCAGTGGTGAGCCTGTCCGGTTGGAACGTGGCGAGCCAGACGGTGTCCGCTCGGTAGCAATCGCTCGTACGGTCGCCCGCGTCGCAGATTACTCTGCGGCGCGGCCGATCTTTTGTTGTGGTTTGGCGAGCGGGAACCGTTGTGATAGAGCAGGCAATCCGGCCGTCGAACGTCACCTTCGCGGGGGGGGGGGGTGTTGCCGGGCTCGGTCGATGAAGGCGGCGAACCCATCCAAGTGGCGCTGCAGGCCGAATTCGAAGAGGGCGGCGAGGTCCGCGCTCTCGCCGCGACCGATGCGCATTTTGCTGAGAGTGGGGAAGTTTCCGTTGGAGATGACCTCCCGGGCGAGGGAGTCGTAGCGGCCCAGCGTTTTTCGCTGGTGATGCCGGAGTTCTGTTCGATTTCAAGCTCCATCCCGCGGCCTAGGGCGACGCCGCCGACGAAGCCGTTCAGGCTTCCTACCGCGCGGAGCATTTCCAGGTGGGTCAGACCGAGGTTGTCCAGTCCGGCGAGTTGCCATTCGACCTGGGCCATGGCACTGGGCAGCACCGGTGGCCTCGCCAGGGAGGTCATGGCCGGCGCGGCCACCCAGGGGTGGCGTCCGTACGTACGCCAGTGCAGGCGGGCGACGGTTTCCAGGCGGGCTCGCCAGCCGGCTGGGGCTGGGTCGGGGAGCGACTCGACAGCGAAGACCGCTTCGGCCATCAGCCGGACGAGCTCCTCTTTGCTGGGAACGTAGTGATAAAGGGTCATCGCCCCGACATCCATCGCGGCCGCGACGCGGCGCATGGACAGGGCGGCGAGGCCCTCGGCGTCGGCCATCGTGATGGCGGCGGTGACGATCGTGTCCTTGCTGAGTGCGGTGCGGTCGGGTCCGCCTTTCGGGGCTTTTTCGCATGCAAAGCGCGGACAACCGTGCCGATACCCGGTCGAGCCTCCACCAGATCCTGCTGCCGGAGGGTGGTGAGCACCTTGGTGGCGGTGGCCATCGCGACCTGCCAGTCGCGGGCGATCTGCCGGGTCGACGGCACTCGTTCGCCGGGAGCCAGCGCGCCGGATTCGATCCGGCCGCGGATCTCGTCGGCGATCAGTTGATAGCGCGGATCGGGCATCGCCACCGTCTTCCCTCCTAGTGCACTAGTGCACCTGAGGTGAAACTTAGCAGATCTCTACGGTCGTGCGCCTCTATGTCTGGTGACCATCCCTCCTGCGCCGGTGCGCTAGTGCACTAGCTCGGAGGTGGGGGCCACTATGATGCTTTAGTCGGTACAGTAGAGTAATACTTTCGTCTCTGGGAGGTGTGGCCGTCAATTGGTACGCTGTACGAACACTTCGCCGTACGGCGTATGAGTGACATACGAGGGAAGGAGGACCAGTCATGGCAACATCCACCGGACAGGCAGTGGCCGCCGAGACCGCGCGGCGGCCCGCAACGCCTTGGTGGCGTCGGCCGTGGGTGGTGCCGTTGATGTTGATCGCGCTGCTCTTCTTGGCGTTTTCCTTGCCGCCGTACACAACACTCAATCCCCAGCTGTCCAGAGTGCCGTCGTCCTTCCCGCTGCACTACCCGTTCCTGGTGGCCCACATCGGGTTCGCGTCGGTCGCGATGCTGACCGCCTGCCTGCAAATCTGGCCGTGGTTTCGCCAGCGGTATCCGATCGTGCACCGCAGAATTGGTCGCGTGTACGTCTTCGCCGGGGTGCTGCCGGCCGGGGTGTGCGGTCTGATCATCGGCGCGGCGAGCCCGTACGGGCCGCCGGCGGCGGCCAGTGACGTGATGCTTGCGGTGCTGTGGCTGACATTTACCGCGGTGGGGTTCCGGATGGCCCGCAAGCGCCGGTTCGCCGACCACCGACGGTGGATGATTCGCAGTTTCGCGCTGACTTTCTCGATTATCACGAACCGGATCTGGGGCATCATCTTCGCGATCGCCTTGCCATCGCCCTCACCAGCCGAGATCGCTCCGCTGGGAGCCTGGCTGGGCTGGACGACAATGTTGTTGCTGGCCGAATGGTGGCTGGTCGAGCGCGGTGTCGGCAAGCGCCGGGCCCGTCGTGCGGCGGCCGCCGCGTCCTGAGGCATCCCGGCCGCGGATCAGATTCGGTACGCCTGCAGAGACTCCGGTGCGAACAGCTCGGCCGGCTCGAAGAGGCGACCGGCCAGTCCCTGCTCGTACGAATAGCGCAGGAAGGTGCGCAGCGTCGTGTCGTTCGCTTTCAGTCCGTACGGCCAAAAATCCCGGCCCATCACCGACTGGGTCTGCTCGACCGCGGCATACAGCCAGGGCAGCATATAGCGGTTTGCCGCGGTCTCGCCAAGTTTTTGCTGGACGTTGTGCTTGGCGTCGACGAAAGCCTGGAAGAGCGAGAGCGGGCCAGCCAGCGATGACTCTGGTAGAGATCACGCCGAAGCACGATCACATGCATGATCGGGAAGATGCCGGTCCGGGTGAAGTATTCCTCCTCGGCTGCTCGCGGGTCCGCGAGCAGCCGGCGGATCGAGATGTCACCGTCCAACATGGACTGTGGGGTTCGCGGGCTGTAGATCGCGTCAAGTTCCCCGCTCAGCAACAGATCGGTGAGCGTTTGGTCCGCCGGCACCGGTTCCACGTCGACGCCGGCTGGCAAACTCAGCTGGATTTTCTCCACCCGGCCACTCTGCTGCAGGCCTCCGGTGCGATAGCGCACCGACTCGACCGGCACCTGGTGGAACTCGGCCAGGATGCCGCGAATCCACACCGCGGCGGTGACCTGGTATTCCGGGATGCCAACGGTTTTGCCGGCCAGCTCCGACAGCTCACGTAACGGGCTCTGCGCTCGTACGTAGATGCCGTTGTGCCGGAAGGCACGGGACGGGAAAATCGGGATGGCCACAAACGGAGAATCGTTGCCGGACAACGACAGCACGTAGGACGAGAGTGACATCTCGGCCGCGTCGAACTCCTGGTAGCGGGCCATCCGGAAGAAGGTTTCCTCGACCGGCAGGGCCAGATAGGTCAGGTCGACGCCCTCCGGCCGGATCCGGCCGTCGGCCAGCGCCTGAGTACGGTCGTAGTCCCAGCACGCAATCGTGATCGGCACCCGTACGCTCATGCTGCCTCCCGTTCCTGCCGGCCCGCCGCGGCGTGCTGGTCTGTCGATCCTGCGACAACTCCGATATATACGTATCGGCCGTAGTATGTGCAGCAGCATCCGCGCCGTGCGGACGACGAAGGGAGGTGCGTGCCGTGTCGCTTCGGCACGCCTTGCTTGCCCTGCTGGAAGCCGAGCCGATGAGCGGCTACAGCCTGGCCAAGTTCTTCGACCAGTCGGTGGCTTACGTCTGGCACGCACCGCATTCGCAGATCTATCCGGAGCTGCGGCGAATGAGCAGGCCGGGATGATCACCGGGCGCTCCGAGGCGCGCGGCACTTTCGCCACCAAGCGGATCTATTCGTTGACCGATGACGGCCGCGCGTTGAGTTGGCGCGGTGGGTCGAGGAACTCTCTCCGCTGCCGCGCGAAAGAGACGCCGCCTACCTGAAGAGCAGCTATTTTGAATACGGTGACTATGCCAGCGCGCGCAAGCATTTCGAGGCTCACCGGGCTCATCACGAAGAGCAGCGGCGGCGGCGCTGGGAGGCGCACGTCAAGCAGCTGGAGAACCGGGACACCGACCTGCTCCGGATTCGGCTCGCGCAGGCGCCGGAACACCTGCGAAAGCAAGTCGTGGCTTACAAAGTGCACGTCTACCACGGGCTGATCGAGCGGGCCAAACAGGAAGTCCGCTGGGCGCTCGCGGGCCTTCGGATGGTGGACGAGCTGGAAGCCGAGACGGTCGCGGCGCGACCCGCACCGGCTGGTACGCCCCGCAAAGCGGTGGAGCGGACGAAAATCGGCGGGCCCGCCGACCCGGGTCAGCCGGCGGCATGAGCCGCCGCGCCGCTGATCCTGGACCTGACGGCCAGTGAGCCGCCGATGGCGAGCGCGAGCAGGCTGGCGCCGCAGCAACCCAGAAGCTGACCAGAAAACCGGTCTCGGTGGGAGCGCCGCCGGCGCCGCCGAAGGCGCTCAGCAGCAGGCCGACGATGTCGCTGCCGAAGGAGTTTCCCACCGCGTACGCGACAATGGAGATCCCCAGCGCGACCCCGGACTCGGACGCCGGCACCGCGCCGACAATGAGGATCTGGGTGGTGGCGAGCGCGATCGCGGTGCCCATCGAATAAACGCCCTGTGCGGTCAAAACGGCGATCGGGGCGCCGGCGAGCACCGCGAAGGCCACAAATGACAGGGCATTGAGGCCGACGCCCACACACGCGGACACCGCCATGCTGCCGCGCCTGGTCAGCCGCTGGAGCAACATTATCCCCACGATGGCGCCGATTGTCTGCGGGACCGCGAACCACGCGGTCTGCAGGATCGTGAATCCGTAGCCGAAACCGGCCACCGCCGGCTGGGTCTGCGCCAGCCTGGTGACCGCGGAGAGCGAGCCGTAGACACCGAAGGCGATGAGGAATGTCATGAGATACGGCACTCTCACGTGCGGCTTCAGAATGTCGCTCAGCCGGATCAGCGGATTCTTCGCCCGCCCGGCCGAAACCAGCCAGCAGCAGCAACAACACGACCCCGGCCACCAGCAATGCGACCACTCGCGGCGATCCCCAGCCCCAGGTGGGTCCTTTGCTGAGGCCGAGCAGAATGCCGACCAGCGAGAGCGCCAGCAGTACCGCGCCGGTCAGGTCCAGCCGGCCGGCCGCCCGATGCCGGGAATCTCGTACGAGCCAACCGGTCGCAGCCATCCCGATGACGACCGTGATAATTCCGATGACGAAAAAGGACCGCCAGGCGGTGGGGTGAATGCCGACCAGCGCGCCCAACAGGATGCCGCCGCCGATCCCGACCCCGACCCCGTTGCCGGCGTGGATCGCGCCGATCGTGAGCTGCGCGCGCTTTTTCGGCATGGTGTCGCTGGCAATCGCCTCCGGGAGCGCCAGCATCGGGAACTGCGCTCCCATTAACACCCTGCCGAGGATCAGCAGCGGGAAGCTGGTCGCGAAACAGTCGATCAGGCAGCCGGCGAGCACCAGCGCGAGAGACACCATAATCATTGGTTTCTTGCCGTAAAGATCGGCGAGCCGGCTGATCACCGCCAGCGCCACCGCGCCGGCCAACAGCGACGAGGTCACCAGCCAGGAGGTATCGGCGACACCGAGGTGCAGTTGTTTGCCAATGGTGGGTAACAACGGCACTATTCCGACTTGCAGGAGTTGCAGCGTGAAGCCGAGATAGGTGAGGGTGACCACCGCCGCGCGACCGTTCACCGCCGTGCCCCGGGTGTCGCCAGCCGGATCGACCGCTGCTTCCGTCATCTGTCTTGCCCTTCCGGAGCCGATCTGTGCCACCAGATATCCGTACGGCATGACCCAAACACAGCAAGGCTGGCACTGTGTGGGGTTTACCGGAAGTTTAACCCGCCCTGCTCCGGGAAGCGGTTGTTTATGTCAGCACATACGTATATCTTGGTATCTGCGCCGGACCGGGCCCCCGACCGGCCCGGCGCACTTTCGTTCCCCTGTCGGGAACTTCCCTGTTCAGTAGGCACTCTCTGTCGCTGGCCTGCGCGTTGACCGCCGACGCGCGCGGGACGATCAGCTGGGACGCGACTTGGTCGCGTCCTTCTTTGTGCCCGAGGGCAGCGAAATCTCGCCCGCGTGACGAGACATTGTCGCTGGTGGCGTGGATGTCGCCCGGGACGCGGCGAATATCGGGATGTCGGCGTTGGAACGTGCTTTCGGGTCCGTACGAGGGAGCGGCCGAAGCGGTTGGGTGGGATCTGGATCCATCTCCGCAAGGTGCCCCAAAAATGGAACAGGACCCATCGGGCGTGGCGGTGGGTCATAGGCGGCCGCCTTGACAGTGCCGAAACGGCTGTGGTTGCCTGCGAAGGTTCGTCGATGACCAGGGAGGAAGCCGGTGCGACTCCGGCGCGGTCCCGCCACTGTCAGCCGGGTGCGAGCCCGGTGAGCCAGGAACTCCGGTCGTCGATCCCTTCGTCCTGGGGCGCGGACACCCCGAGGAAGGTTTCGCGATGGCCGCGTCCCGGTGGACGCTCCCGGTCGGCCTGCTCGCGGGGACCCTGTTGGACCTGGCCCTCGCCGATCCCCGGCGCGGCCATCCGGTAGCCGCGTTTGGGCAGGTCGCGGCCGCACTGGAGCGGCGAGTGTGGGCGGACAGCCGGCGCAGCGGAGCCGTCTACGGTGGGGCCTTGGTGAGCGCTGCGGGGCTCACTGGCGTCGTCCTCGCGCGTACGGCCCGCACACCGCTGCCGGCGATCGCGATGACCGCGGCCGGCACCTGGGCAGTGTTGGGTGGCACGTCGTTGGCGCGTGAGGGCGCCCGGATGCGGGCCCTGCTGGCCGCCGACGACCTGGCTGGTGCGCGTACGCGCCTTAGCCACCTCTGCGGTCGGGACGCGGCCGGTCTCGGGGTGGCCGAGCTCAGTCGGGCGACGGTCGAGTCGATCGCGGAGAACACCTCCGACGCGGTGGTGGCGCCGCTGTTCTGGGGTGCGGTGGCGGGGGTGCCGGGGCTGCTGGCTTATCGAGCGATTAACACGCTGGACGCGATGATTGGTCACCATAACGAGCGATATGAGCGTTTCGGTTGGGCCGTTGCGAAACTCGACGATCTGGTGAACTGGGTGCCGGCCCGGTTGACCGGGTTTTTGGCCGCTGCCCTCGCGGGTTCCGTTGACGGCAGCCCGCGTGCCGCGGTGACCGCGATGATCCGGGACGGCGGCCGGCACCCGAGCCCAAACGCGGGCCAGTGCGAAGCGGCTTTCGCGGGTGCCTTGGGCGTCCGGCTCGGGGGCGTGAACCGGTACGGCGACCGGGTGGAAATTCGTGGTGTGCTGGGAGATGGGCGCGAACCGACGGTCCAGGACATTGGCCGGGCAGTGCGGCTGTCCCGTCTGGTGGGAGTCGCCGCTGCCATTCTTTTCGCGATGGCCCGCAAGGTCGCGACGTGAGTGGCGCTCTGCTGGTCGCCGGGACCACCTCAGACGCGGGCAAGAGCATCGTCACGGCCGGACTGTGTCGATGGTTGGCCCGCCAGGGCGTGAAAGTCGCGCCTTTCAAAGCCCAGAACATGTCGCTGAATTCCATGGTCACCCGCGATGGCGCCGAAATCGGCCGGGCGCAGGCCGCGCAGGCGGCGGCCGCCCGGATCGAACCGGAAGCGGTGATGAACCCGGTTCTGCTCAAACCCGGCAGCGATCGGCATAGTCAGGTGATCCTGCTCGGCCATCCGATCGCCGAGGTCAGCGCGCTTTCGTACCGGCAGCTAAAAACCCCGCCTCCGGGAAGCGGCGCTGGAGTCGCTTAGCGACCTGCGTTCGCGTTACGACGTGGTGATCTGTGAAGGCGCCGGCTCGCCCGCCGAGATCAACCTGCGGGACACCGACATCGCGAACATGGGCTTGGCGCGCGCCGCGGGGCTGCCTGTCCTGGTGGTGGGAGATATCGACCGGGGTGGCGTTTTCGCTGCCATGTTTGGCACTCTGGCGCTGCTGGAGCCGGCGGACCAGGCGTTGCTGGCTGGTTTCGTGGTCAACAAGTTCCGCGGTGACGCTCGGCTGCTCGGACCGGGTCTGGACTCGCTGCGCCGGTTGACTGGGCGGCCGGTGCTCGGTGTGCTGCCGTGGGTACCCGGCCTTTGGCTGGACGCCGAGGATTCGCTCGCCCTGACTGCCGAGCGGCCAGCGGTGGCGCCGCCGGTCGGCGAGGATGTGCTGCGCGTCGCGGTGGTCCGCTTTCCGCGCGTCTCGAATTTCACCGACGTGGACCCGCTGGTCGCCGAGCCGGGCGTGGTGCTGCGGTTTGTCACCCGGCCGGAGGAACTTTCCGATGCGGATCTGGTGATCCTGCCAGGCACCCGTGCCACCGTCGCGGATCTGGCCTGGCTAAGGGAAAACGGGCTCGCCGATGCGATCGTACGACGGGCCGCCCAGCGACGGCCGGTCCTCGGGATCTGCGGTGGCTACCAGATGTTGGCGGGCTCGATCGACGACGAGGTGGAAAGCCGGCAGGGAATCGTGCCCGGCCTCGGCCTGCTGCCCACCACTGTCCACTTTGGACCAGAAAAGGTGCTCGGCCGTCCTTCGGGGCAGGCGTACGGGCAACCGGTGCACGCGTACGAGATTCGGCACGGCCGGGTTTCGGTGGCAGGCGGCGAGGCTTTCCTTGATGGGTGTTCAGCCGGCACGGTCTGCGGGACCAGTTGGCACGGCGTCTTGGAAAACGACGGTTTCCGGCGAGCCTTCCTGGCCGAGACCGCCGCGCAGGCCGGCCGGCGCTTTGTACCAGGTGAGGTTTGTTTCGCCGATATACGCGCCAACGATGGCTCGATCTGGTGGGCGATCTGATTGCCGACCACCTGGACACCGCCGCGGTGATGCGGCTGATCTCGGACGGCCCACCGGCTGGTCTGCCGTTCGTACCACCGGGACCACCCGCATGAGGAGCGCAGTGACTGCCCCCATTTTCCCGCTCAGCGCCGTCGTCGGCATGGACGACCTACGGTTGGCGTTGGTGCTCAACGCGGTCTCCCCCGCGATCGGTGGAGTGTTGGTACGCGGCGAAAAAGGCACCGCCAAGTCCACCGCCGTGCGGGCTCTCGCCGCGGTGTTGCCCGCGGTGGAGGTGGTCAGCGGCTGCCGTTTCAGCTGTGACCCGGCCGATATCGACCCGGACTGTCCGGACGGCCCACACGATTTCGCCGGTCCGCGGGAAAGCCGGCCGGCCAGACTGGTCGAGTTGCCGGTCGGCGCAAGCGAGGACAGGCTGGTGGGAGCACTTGACATCGAGCGTGCGCTGGCCGAGGGCGTGAAGGCGTACGAGCCGGGGCTGCTGGCCGCCGCCCATCGCGGCCTGCTCTATGTCGATGAGGTGAACCTGCTCGGCGACCATCTGGTGGACCTTTTGTTGGACGCGGCCGCACTTGGCATGTCCTATGTGGAGCGTGAAGGTGTCTCGATCCGGCACCGCTCGCGGTTCTTGCTGGTCGGCACGATGAATCCGGAGGAGGGTGAGCTCCGGCCGCAGCTGCTCGACCGGTTCGGGCTGACCGTCGAGGTGGCCGCCCCGCGAGAGGTGGACGCCCGCGCCGAAGTAGTTCGCCGACGACTGTCGTTCGATGCTGATCCAACTTCTTTCGCTGCCGGGTTTTCGGCCGCCGAAAGCGAATTGGCGTCTCGCATTCTGACCGCTCGGGAACTTCTCGCTCAGGTGGCACTTCCGGACGCGGTCCTGCGCCAGATCGCATCGGTGTGTGCCTCATTCGAAGTCGACGGGCTGCGAGCGGACATCGTCATCGCTCGTACGGCCGTCGCACACCGCCTGGGAAGGGCGGAGCGTGGTCGATGGAGATGACGTACGAATGGCCGCCCGGTTGGCGTTGCCGCACCGGCGCCGGCGAAATCCGTTCGACGCTCCCGGTCTGGATGAGGAGCAACTCGACAACGCGCTCGATGATCATTCGAACGACGATGATCCCCACGATGACGGTCCGGGTGGGGCGCCGGCACCGCAGGACAGTCCCGCGCCGGCAGACTCCAGCTCCCCGACTGATTCCGGCTCTGCGCCCGAGCGGCCGATGCCAGCGCCGGGCGAGTCTTTTGCCGCCCCTACCGACACTTTCCGGACCCGCCGGCTGGAGGTGCCAGGGGTGGGCAGCGGCGCCGCCGGTCGACGTTCCCGGGCGAAGACGGATGTCGGCCGGGTGACCGGATCCAGCCGGCCGACCGGCAAAGCCGGCCGTCTGCACCTCGTCTCGACGATGATTGCCGCCGCACCGCAGCAAAAAGCTCGCGGCCGTACGAGTGTGCCGGTTGATGATTCTGCGCCGCCAGGATCTGCGCCTTGCCCGCCGAGAGGGGCGCGAGTCCAACCTCGTCCTGTTTGTGGTGGACGCCAGCGGCTCGATGGCTGCCCGGTCCCGGATGGGTGCGGTCAAGGGGGGCGGTGCTTTCGTTGCTGCTAGACGCGTACCAGCGCCGGGACAAGGTCGGTCTGGTGACTTTTCGCGGTGACAGCGCTGAACTCGCGCTGCCGCCCACGTCCTCCGTGGACACCGCGGCCGCACGTCTGACTGTTTTGCGGACCGGCGGGCGTACGCCGCTGGCCGCCGGTTTGTTGCGGGCACGGGAAGTCCTGCGGGTCGAGCGCCTGCGTGATCCCCGGCGGCGGGCGTTGATGGTGGTCGTCACCGACGGCCGGGCGACCCGGCGCGGTGGTGGCGACCTCGAAGACGCCTATCGTACGGCCGCATTGTTGGCCGCCGAGGGGACCGCGGCCGTGGTGGTCGACTGCGAAAGTGGGCCAGTTCGGCTGCTGGATTTGGCTGGGAAACTCGCCATGGCGCTGGGCGGACCGGCGGTGCGGTTGGAGGAACTGGCCGCGGACACCCTCGCGGCTTCGGTTCGTACGTTCACTGGAGCAGCCTGATGCCACAGGGAAAACCGACCGATGTGCCCGAAGACGGCCTCACCACTCGACAACGCCGAAACCGGCCGCTGCTGATCGTCCACACCGGACCGATGCGGGGCAAGTCCACCGCGGCCTTCGGCATGGCGTTGCGGGCGTGGAACCAGGGATGGTCGATCGGGGTCTTCCAGTTTGTCAAGAGCGCCAAATGGAAGGTCGGCGAAGAAGCGGCTTTTCGAG
Organism: Fodinicola feengrottensis; assembly: GCF_010993775.1. Lineage (GTDB taxonomy): Bacteria > Actinomycetota > Actinomycetes > Mycobacteriales > HKI-0501 > Fodinicola > Fodinicola feengrottensis. The sequence continues at coordinate 101,337 of NZ_WOTO01000027.1, forward strand.
CGCTGGGAAGGCTGCATGAGCAGACTGGCGAGGGCGGCGCGGTCGGCTGGCACAAGATGGGCGAGGGCTGGTCGTGGATTCAACGACCTGGGAGGCAGGACGACCACGCGGCCAGTGCGGCCGAGGGCTGGGCACAGATCAAACGCGATCTGGCCGCCCAGACGTACGACTTCTATGTGCTGGACGAGTTCACCTATCCGATGAAATGGGGCTGGGTCGAAGTCGACGAGGTGGTGACCACCTTGCGGGAGCGGCCCGGTCACCAGCATGTCGTGATCACCGGCCGGGACGCGGCCGGGCCGCTGATCGACACGGCCGACATGGTCGTCGAGATGACCAAGGTAAAACACCCGATGGACAGTGGGCAGAAGGGGCAGCGGGGGATCGAATGGTGAGCATCCCCCGGCTGGTGGTCGCCGCGCCCGCTTCGGGGCATGGCAAGACAACCGTGGCTACTGGCCTGATGGCGGCTCTGTCATCGCGTGGTTTTTACCGTGTCGCCGCACAAGATCGGGCCGGACTACATCGACCCGGGTTACCACGCGCTGGCCGCCGGGCGCCCCGGCCGGAACCTGGATCCAGTGTTGTGCGGCGAAAACCTGATCGAACCGCTTTTCTTGCATGGCGCCGCCGGCGCGGATATCGCTGTCATCGAGGGCGTAATGGGCCTCTACGACGGCCGCGGGACCACCGCTTTTGGCTCAACCGCACATGTGTCGGCGCTTTTGGACGCTCCTGTGCTTTTTGTCGTCGACGCGGCAGCGCAGGGCCGGTCGGTGGCCGCTCTGGTCGCTGGATTTCGCTCGTACGACCGGAAACTGCGCATCGGTGGAGTCGTCTTGAATCGGGTCGGCTCAGACCGGCACGAAGAGATATTGAGAGCCGCGTTGGAAGAACTGGACATGCCGGTGCTCGGCGCGCTGCGCCGGGACGACGCGGTGGCGGCACCCTCGCGGCACCTTGGTCTGGTCCCGGCCGCCGAGCGCGCCGACGCGGCGGTGTCCACTGTGGACCGACTGGGTGCCGCGATCGCCGCGGCGGTGGATCTGGAAGCGGTGGTCGCGTTGGCTCGTACGGCTGGACCTCTTGGCGGCAGCCCGTGGGTGCCGACACCGCACTCCTCGCCTACCCGGCCGGTGGTGGCGATCGCGGCGGGTCCGGCTTTCACCTTCTCGTACGCGGAAACCGCCGAGTTGCTCGCTGCCGCCGGTGCCGAGGTGGTCCCTTTCGACCCACTGCACGACTCGCACCTTCCTGAGCGTACGGCCGCGGTGGTGATCGGCGGTGGCTTTCCGGAGATGCACGCCCAAGCGTTGTCCGCTAACGAGATATTGCGCAAGGAGGTCGCGGCGCTGGCTGCCGCCGGCGGCCCAATCGCGGCCGAATGCGCGGGATTGCTTTATCTGGCCCGGGAACTTGACGGTCACCCGATGTGCGCGGTGCTGGACGCGGCCGGCCAGATGACACCAAAACTGTCGCTCGGCTACCGAGATGCGAGCGCGCCGGCCGATTCCGTGCTGCTGCTCGCGGCCGGCACCGCGGTGACCGGTCACGAGTTTCACCGTACGGTGGTGGAACCTCGGTCCGGACCGGTGGCAGCCTGGTCGATGGACGGTGCCGCCGAAGGCTTCGCCGGTGGTTCTGTGCACGCCTCCTACTTGCACTTGCATTGGGCCGGAAAGCCCGAGATCGCCCAGCGTTTCGTGGCGGCGGCCCGATGACCGCCGTGGTGTGTTGGCCTCGGATGCCGGCCGGGTGTCAGCCGGGACGAGATTGTCGGGCTGATCGCAGCCGCACTGGCCGAGGCCGGCCTGTCGGCCACCGCGGTGGCCCAAATGTCCACAGTGGACTCGCGAGTCGCCGAGCCGGGCGTGGTGGCCGCCGCGGCTGGCCTGGGCATCGCACTGGTCAGCTATCCGGCCGAGCAGTTGGACGTCGTCGAGGTGCCGCATCCCAGCCCGCTGGTCCGGCACGCGGTTGGCACGGCCAGCGTGGCCGAGGCCGCCGCGCTGGCCGGCGGTGGCGAACTTCTCTTGCCCAAAAGGAAATCCGCGTTGGCCACGGTCGCCCTCGCCAGCCTCCCAGCGCAGGTCGATCTCACGCATCACGGTGATGCCGAGGTCGCAGACGGGCTGGTTGACCTGGCGGTGAACGTACGCGCGGATGCTCCGCCGGCGTGGTTGCGGTCCGTTCTGGTCTCCGCGCTGGACGATATTTCCAGCTATCCAAGGACATCCGAAGCGCGCGCCGCGGTGGCCGCACGACATGGGCGAAGGCCTGAGCAGGTGCTGCTGACAGCCGGCGCGGCGGAGGCTTTCGTGCTGCTGGCCCGTACCACCACGGCCCGCCGGATCGTGGTGGTACACCCCCAGTTCACCGAGCCGGAAGCGGCCCTGCGGGCGGCCGGCCATCAAGTAGAGCGGGTGATTCTGGATCCCTCGCGCGGATTCCGGCTCGATCCGGCGGCGATCCCGGATGACGCTGACCTGGTGGTGATAGGCAACCCGACGAATCCCACCTCTGTCCTGCATCCGGCGGATTCGCTGCTGCGGCTGGCCAAGCCGGGTCGAATGCTGGTGGTCGACGAGGCTTTCGCGGACACCGTGCCGGGCGAGCCGGAGTCAGTGGCCGGGCTTGGGCTGCCAGGATTGGTGGTTGTCCGTAGCCTGACCCAAAAACGTGGGGTCTTGCCGGGTTGCGGGTCGGCTATCTGCTGGCGCCGGCCGAAGTGGTGTCCACTGTGGAGCAAGCTCAGCCGCGGTGGTCGGTTTCCACCCTGGCGGCCGCGGCGGCCGTCGCCTGTTCGACTCCGCAGGCTCTCGCTGAGGCGAACCAGGCCGCGGTTTTGTTGGCCGATCACCGCTCGTACCTGCTCGAGAAGTTGCTGGCGCTGCCAGGGATAACGGTGCCGGTCGAGCCCGTCTCTTCCTTTGTGTTGGCGCGGGTTGCCGGCGGTTTGCGGGTATGGGAGCGATTGCGCGAGCGTGGGTTCGCGGTCCGTCGCGGCGACACTTTTCCCGGTCTTGGCAAGGATTGGCTGCGGATCGCCGTTCGCGATCCAGCCACGACCGATGCTTTTGTGAACATTCTGGCGGAGGTGCTGTGAGCTCGGTGCTGGACGAAACCCTGGCCGCGATTCGGCCGGTCGACCCGGCCGCGGTGCGGGCGGCCCGGGAGCGCCACGGCAGGTTGACCAAACCGCCGGGTTCGTTGGGAGCGTTGGAAGATCTGTCCGTACGGTTGGCGGGCCTCGCGGGAGTGTGTCCGCCGCCGCTGCCGGAGCCGGCCGCGGTCGCTGTTTTCGCTGGTGACCATGGCGTTCACGCCCAGCGGGTGTCGCCGTGGCCGCAGGAGGTGACCGCGCAGATGGTGGCCAATTTCCTGGCTGGCGGGGCGGTGGTGAACGCGATGGCCCGGCAGGTGGGCGCAGACGTTGTTGTCGTCGTGGACGTCGGTGTCGCGGCCGAGGTGCCAGCCGGACCTGGTCTGGTGTCCCGAAATGTGCGGCGGGGCACCGCTGACCTGACCGCGGGCCCAGCGATGGCGCGCGCGGATGCCTTACGCGCGATGGAAATTGGCATCGAAGTCGCAAATGACCTGATAGCGGCCGGAAATCGCTGCCTGCTGACCGGTGATATGGGGATCGCCAACACCACCGCGTCGGCGGCCCTGATCGCCGCCTTCACGCACGCGGACCCGGTGGCGGTCACCGGCCGGGGCACCGGCATCGACGATGACATGCACCGCAGGAAAATCGAGGTCGTCCGGCGAGCGCTTGCTTTGCACCTGCCCGATCCGGCCGATCCGATCGGCGTGCTGGCCGCCGTCGGCGGGCTGGAGCACGCGGCGCTGGCCGGCTTTATGTTGGGTGCCGCGGCGCGGAAGGTGCCGGTGATCCTGGACGGCGTGATCGCGTGTTCGGCGGCCCTGGCGGCGAAAGCGTTGGCGCCGGACTCGGTGGCGGCGATGGTGGCTGGACACCGCTCGGTCGAGCCGGGCGCCGCGATCGCCCTGGACGCGTTGGGATTGCGGCCGTTGGTGGATCTCGACCTGCGCCTCGGCGAGGGCTCCGGTGCCACCCTCGCGTTGCCGTTGGTGCAGAGCGCGGTCCGCGTCTTGCGTGAGGTGGCGACATTCGACAGCGCGGGCGTCACGGACCAGACGCCGACCGCCGTTTTCTGTTGCTGAGCCGGCAAACGATGAGCCGCGTACGAGCAGGTCCCGGGTGCTGGTGCTGGGCGGCGCCCGGTCCGGCAAGTCGGCAGCGGCCGAAGGTCTGCTGTCCACTGTGGACACTGTCGACTACGTCGCGCCCGGGCCGGTACCGACGGCCGCCGATCCGGAGTGGGCCGACCGGGTGGCTGGCCACCGCGAACGCCGGCCGAGGTCGTGGCGTACGCACGAAACCCGTGACCTGGTGCCGTTGTTGGCCTTGGACACAGACGTGCCCTTGATGATCGACTGCTTGTCCACCTGGTTAAGCGGGGTCATGGACGACTGCGGTGTGTGGGCGGAGATTCCGGGCGCCGACGCGGAACTAGCCGAGCGGATCGACTCCTTGGTGAGCGCCTGGCGCAAAACTGACCGACAGGTGGTGGTGGTCAGCAACGAGGTCGGCTCCGGCGTCGTACCGGCAACCGTGGCCGGCCGCCGATTCCGGGACGAACTGGGCGCGTCAACGCGCGGATCGCCGCCGTAAGTGATCAGGTGGTGCTCATGACGGCAGGGATTCCCACGAGGCTGAGGTGAGTCGTACCCGCCGTGCGGTCGTTTCGCTGCTGCTGGCCTTGACAATGTTTACGATCATGCCGGTGCCGGTCACCTCGACGCTGCGCGCCGACCGTACCGCGGCCCGGCCGGCGATCGTGTGGCTGCCGATGATCGGCGTGTTGCTCGGTGCGGTCGCCGCCGTTGTTCTTTACGGCGTCCACACCTTGGCCATCGGCCCGGTGGGGGACTATTTGGCCGCCACGTTGGCGATTTCGGTGCTGGCGATGGCTACCCGCTGCCTGCATCTGGACGGCTTGGCCGACACCGCCGACGGCCTGGGGTCGCGGGCCGCGCCGGCTCGCGCGCTGGCCATCATGCGGCGCTCGGACATCGGCCCTTTTGGCGTGGTGACGCTCCTTCTCGTCATCATGGTGCAGATTTCCGCGCTGGCACAGTGCATGCACCTGGACGTGACGTGGGATGCGGGCGATTGTGTTGGCCACCGTCACCGGCCGGCTGGCAGTCGTGATGGCCTGCGCCCGGCACGTACCGTCGGCCCGCCCGGACGGTTTCGGTGCTTTGGTCGCCGCTGGCCTCAGCCGGCTCACCGGCTGGGGCTGGTCCGTGCTGACGCTCGGGTTGGCTTGGCTCGTCGCAAACGCGACCGGTGGCTTTCGGGAAGCCATTCTCGATGTCTGTGCTGTGCTGGCAGGACTTGTCGCCGCGGTCGTCCTTCGTACGATCGCGGTTCGTCGCTTCGGCGGCGTCACCGGCGACGTTTTCGGCTCCTTGCTGGAAACCGCTACCACCACAGTGCTGGTCGTGCTGGCACTGGGCGGCTGACCAGCAGCACTGCAAGAACTGTTCAAGGTTCTCTCATGCTCGGCCAGGAATCCTCGGAGACGCCTCTCTCAGAGAGAGCGTCGAGAACGAGGAGGACTTGCATGCGAACACGGGAAAACTGAGTACTAGGGGTCCGATCGCTGGGCGTACGTCCCCATCACGGACGCCCAGCGATTCCATAACGGCTGCCGGTAATGACGGCCAGGTCGGCCATGGTGCCGGCCAGTTGCGCCCGTACGACGGCAAGAGCGTTTTCCAGTTCGCCGCGTCGATTCCACCGGCTCTCGTGGTCGACCGGATCAGATGTCCTTGTTCTGCTCTGCTCGTAAGACTTGAGCGTTGGATGCCAGTAGGTCAGCAGCGGTCGAAGCCTTAAGTGCAGCACGACCAGCATTCTGACAACGGCGGCGGCGGTCGGCGAAGCGTCCGCCAGGAGGCGCCGGACAAAGAGAAAAAGACCATACAAAGCCGCCAATGCGCCGCGCAAATGGCCGCTGCCTACTTCCCTGATTCGGTACGCGAGCTCAACTTGTAGCCGCCAGGCGATCGCACGTTCCGCTGCGCTGACGGAAAGTCCGCTCGGTGCCGATCCCGGGGGCGGCCCGGGTCGAAGATCGACCAGGACGCCGAGATGGGCATAGCGTCGGTCGCGGGTGGTGATAATCGTACGCGCCAATGGATGCGGACCCAGGCCAGCGGTGACGACCGAGTCGTCGAGCCCTGGGCGGACACCGTCCAGGACCCACAATGACCTGGCGGCGCGGTTGTGCAGTTCGGCAGCGATAGCAGTGGCGGCGTTTTGCGGCACCTGGTGGCCAACCAACGCCTCGGCTATCGCGGACAGCTGCCGCCTGATGGCTGGCAGTGGATCGTCGCCACTGCCGTCGAGCCAGAAGATGCCGTCCGGGAATGCCGCTCCGAAGCGGTGTGCGTACTCGGTAACGAGAACGGTTTTTTCCTACCCCGGCTGGACCGACGACAACCGCGATCGGCTGGTTCGGCTCACTCGTCAACGCGGCGTCGAATGGGTGTAGAGCCGAATGCAGATCCCAAAGTTCGGTGATTCGCTCGACACTTCGGATCGGCCGCGGACGAGCAGGAACTGGCAGCCAGAGTGGTGGTGCCGCGAGCGGCTCGATCTGACCGATCTCAGTGCCGATTGTCCGTACGTGGGCGGATATCTGACTCGCCAGCTGCTCGAGGTCGCGACGCGATTTCGGTGCTCGCGCGTGCCGCGCATCGCGGAGTTGGAGCGGATCAATATGGTCGCGACCGGGCTCCGGATTGACCACCAACACCCGTCGGGTCGGATCGCCTTCCTGTTGTCCGGCGAGAAAGGCAGCGGTCAGCTCGTACTGGCATGCCCGCCGACGTGGGTAGTTGGCCGAAAAATAAGTTAACAGGACCTTGGAACGACCCAGTGCGAGCAGAATGCTGCGGGAAATCCCCTGAAAGGGCTGGATGTCATGGTCGTCCCAGAAGACCCGCAAACCGTGTCCCTGCAACGCATCCGCGAGCGTACGGGCCGGTGCCGCGTCGTCTCCGCGGCTGTAGCTGAGGAACACGTCCCACCCGGCTGCGTCCGCATCCCGCCCGTCCATCGCCTCCGCCGTTTCGTTGACTCTTGGACGACCGTACCCGTCCGCGCATGCGTGAGCGGAGCAAGGCGCTTACGATGACCACCGTGTCCAATGCGCTGGCCGCCGAGCAGCGAGTCGCGTGGGAGCTGCATGTCGAGCTCGCCACCCGGGTCGTGGTTGTCTCGTTGCCGGCCGGCGAGGGGCTGCTGACCGAGGCACTGAGCAGCGTCGAAGTGATGGCTACCCGGTGCCGGGAGATTCTCGGACGGCATCGCCCCGATCCCGATCCAGGCAGCCTCAACTTCCAGATCGAGGCGATCGCCGACCAGATTCTGCTGGGTGTGGTGGACCCGCTGGTGTCCCGGTGGAAAATGCGTCTGAGTACGTGGATTGAGTCCAGGCCGGCTGGCGTGAGCATGACCGCACGCGAACGCGGGTGGCCTGACGCAACCACCTTCCGAGCCGACCTTGCTGAGGTTTCGGTGCGCCTGCGGCCGTTGGTGGACCGGCTGGCGGAGTTGGCAAACGCCGCCTCGCTGCTCTTTCCGGAATCGAGCGAGGGGTAGATATGCGTCGGCGACGAAACTGGCGAGGCGCCGCCCGCCCGCGAAAAATCGATGTCAACCTGACTGTCCCGTTTATCGGTGGCATAACGGGAACGTGGGTGCCAGCCAAAGCTGAGGCCGAGGCGGCCTGGGAGTTGTACACCGAGCTGATAAGCCGAGTCTCCGTCGTGCCGTTGCCGCCGGACCAGGGGTTGCTCAGAGACGCGTTGACCAGTCTCTACTCGCTTTTTGACACCACCAGGGGAATTCTGCGCAAGTACGGGCCCGACCTGGCACCGCGACACCGTCAGGATGACATCACGTTCGGCCGAGTCGCGTTCGGCGTTCTGAACACGGCATTGCGCCTGTTCATGACTAAATGGCATCCAGAGCTGAAGGACTGGGAGTTCGGCCGGCCGGCCGGGGTGGGACCGCTTGCCCACGAGCGGGCCTGGGCGCGTGCCGGCGAGCTGCGCGCCGAGCTCGAGGAAGTTCGGGTCGCCTTGCTCGAGCTGGCGAAACTCCTTGCCGACGTGGCCAATGTCGCGTACTTCTTTCCGGAACCCCCAACACCTCCTGATCCCGAAAATCGTCGGGGGGGGGGGATAGCTGAATCTCTCTCACCACATGTCGCTGGATCTGCGACACTGAGGCGATGGAGGAACGGCGCACAGCCCGTCCCCGGTGGGTTTTGTGGCGGGTGGACGACAACGGGAACCAGGTCGAGGTCGCGCGGTACGACACCAAAGAGGCAGCGCAGGCGCGGATCGATGAGTTTGAGCGGCACCGGCACAAACAGCATTATTGGGTAGAGCCGGCCGACTGATCGTCGGTGTCTGCACACTCTGGAATCCGCAGCGGCAAATGGCCTTCCCAGCAGCGCTTTGAGCGCGAACCCGTGGAAGGATGGCTTCATGACTCGGTCGTACGAACGGGTGGCCCTGGTGACAGGCAGCTCGCGCGGGCTGGGAGCGGCCATTGCCCGGCGACTGGCCACAGACGGATTCGCGGTCGCGGTGAATGGACTACGAGGCGACCCTCAACTCTCCGATGTGGTCTGTGGTATCCGGGAGAGCGGTGGCACCGCCGAGTACTTTCCGGCTGACGTTACCGATCCGTCACAGGTCGCCGGCCTGGTGGCGGCTATCTCGGACGTGCTGGGTCCGATCGACGTGCTGGTGCTCAACGCGACCGGTCCACAGCCGGAGGCCGAGCTTGCCGACGTGACCTGGCGACAGCATCTCGCCCAGCTGGATTTCTTCGTGAAGAGCCCGATTCTGCTCGGTGCCGAGGTGCTGCCCGGCATGCGACAGCGTCGCCACGGCCGGATCGTACAGATCGACTCGGAGGTCGCGCACCGGCCACCGCCAGGGCGTTCCGCTTATGCCACCGCAAAAAAACGCGCAGATCGGCCTGACCCTGAGCTGGGCTCGCGAGCTTGCGCCGGGCGGCATCACGGTTAATACCGTGGCGCCCGGCTTCATTCCGGTCGAGCGGCACGCGGACGTGCCCGACGACAATCGGAACGCCTATTTGGCGACGGTGCCGGTGGGCCGGATGGGTACGCCGTCGGACATCGCCCACGTGGTGAGTTTCCTCGCGTCCGACGGTGCGGGCTTCGTGACCGGGCAACGCATCGTCGTTGATGGCGGCCGGTCACTAGGATGACTCAGCAGCACGCGGCCGCTCGACGACGTCGTCCGTCCGATGCTTCCCGGGCCGCTTCGAGGCCCGTACGCGCCCAGGTCAGGCCAGGAAAAATGTGTTGGTAGCGCCGCCAGGGCGAGAGGTGCAGCCGTGGCCGGTGCTGCAGTTCACACTGCCGCCGCCAGTGACCTTGACGAAGATAAGGCTTCCGACGCAGCAAAGGATGCCGAGAACCACGACGGCGACCGCGATACCGATCAGGATTTTAGCGGTAGAACCCGACCGCTGCGGCGGTGGTGGGTACGGAGAATAGGACATGAGCGGAATGCTATCCGACCCGTACCATCACGGGGGGGGGGTGGGCAACAAACGAAATGAGCGCCCTTGCGATGGGAAGGGCGCTCATTTCGTGAGGAAAATCGTCAGCCGACCGGCGGCGCCGTCACATTCACCGGCGTGCCGAACTCGTAATACTGCACACTGTCATCGCTGACGATGTCCGCGCCCCGCGCATTCGCGTCATAGTGGAATTTGAGTTGGACGAGCCGGCCCGAATCGTCCAGCCAGAGCTCGATCGGGAAGCTGCTGGTGCCGCCGCTCTTGATCTTTTCCAGGAGCTTGTTCACTCCACCGGGAGAGTTCTGAATGGCCTTGGAGATGTCCGCGGTGACCTTGTAGCCGGTCGCTGACGCGCCGTGAATGGTCGTGGTGCCGGCCGAAGCGACTTCCCCGGTGATTCCCTTCAGGAAACCCAGATAGTCGACCTGGTCGTTGCCGCCGGTGGAAGTGGCCTGGGTCGGGTCCACCTTCGTCCACTTGCCGTTGTCGTTCTGGACATACACAACGCCGCCTACCGAGATGATATGAACGTTGGTGCCCTTGCCGGTCAGTGTCGTTTCGCCGAGCGGCGGGTTGAACTGGACCATGCCCGCAGCGGTCAGATCGATCTGGTTCCCGCTGATCTTGGTGCTCAGGGCGGCGGTGAACTTCGCCGTACCGGCCTTGAGAGTGGCGTCGTACGCGGCTGCGATCTTGTCGGCCGGCGTCAGTGCCACTGGCGCCTTCGGCTGGTTGTTCGGCGCGCTGTTCGCCTTCGTTGCGGTGGGTCCGCAGGCTCCCAGCGCCAGTGCTGCGGCGGCGGCCAGAACGGCCACGACTGCCTTGCGGTGCATCGGCGAAGTCCTTTCAATGGTTAGGCATAGAACAAGCACCACCTTAGAGTGGTACAGGCCCCACCAAACAGGAGAATTGCCCCATCGATGCCGTCCGGCGCCCGAAAGGGCAAATTCACCGTATGATTGGCACTCCCAAATCGACTGGACCGACTGATTTGCACATGCGTGTGGCAGGAGCTTTCCAGGCTGCAACAAAGCGAACAGAGCGTACCTGAGTGGTACGGACAGGTAACCATGTCCGGTCGCTCGAATTCGTTCCCGCATGAGACGCAGGTCATCAGATGGTCGGAAAGCGTGCCGCCCTCGAAAAGCGGTGGTTCCAGCTTGTCCTCGCGCGCGAGGTAGAAGCGGCCCTTGGTGAGGACGGCCAGCAAAGGTGACAGCACGAAGGCGAGTCCGATCGCGATGAACGGTGAGAAAGCCCGTGCCGCTGGACCGAAAACGTTGAAGAAGGCCAAAATCGACACCAGTGAGGCGATCAGCATAGAGCCGAACCCGACCGGATTGAAATTGTGCAGGTGAGCCCGCTTGAACTCGATGTAGGAAGGGCTCAGCTTCAATGGCTTGTTGATCACCAGGTCGGCGGTCACCGCACCGATCCACGCGATCGCCACGTTGGAATAGAACCCCAACACGGTGTTGAGGAATCCGAAGACACCGAACTCCATCAGGGCCAGCGCGATGCCCACGTTGAGAAAGAGCCAGACCACCCGGCCCGGATGTTTGTGCAGGATTCGGGAAAAGAAGTTCGACCAGGACAACGATCCGGAGTACGCGTTGGTAACGTTGATCTTGATCTGAGACAACACCACGAAAAACGCGGCTACCCCGAGTGCGATCGCCGGCATGAAGCCGCCGAAGCCGCCGAGGAACTGCTCGATCGGCTCACCGGCCCGTACCAGGCCCACCCGGTCCGCCACATAGAACGCGAGGAACGCGCCGCCCAACTGTTTGAACGCGCCGAGAATCACCCAGCCAGGCCCGGCGGCCAGCACGGCCGTCCACCAGCGGCGAGAGTTTTTCGGTGTCTTTTCGGGCATGAACCTCAGGTAGTCGACTTGCTCACCGATCTGCGCGATCAGCGAGAGCGCGACTCCGGCGCCCAGTCCGACACCGATCATGCTGAATCCCGCACCGGTGGGTGAGTCGCCGGCGAAATGCGTCCACTCCACGTACTTGTGCGGATCCATGATGCCAACCGCGACGAACGGCGCGAACATCAGCACCAGCCAAATCGGCTGGGTCCAGACTTGCAGCTTGGACAACGCGGTCATGCCGAAGATCACCAGCGGAATAACCACCAGAGCGGCGACCAGGTATCCCACCGCGAGCGGGATGTGCAGCGCCAGCTGGAAAGCCTGCGCCATGATCGAGCCCTCGAGTGCGAAGAAGATAAAGGTGAAACTCGCGTAGATGATCGACGTCAAGGTCGACCCGAGATAGCCGAAGCCGGCCCCCCGCGTCAGCAAGTCCATGTCGATCCCGTAGCGGGCCGAATAGTACGAGATGGGGATGCCGGTCAGAAAGATCACCAGTGCCGCGACCAGAACCGCCACCACCGCGTTGGTGAAACCATGGGTGATCACGATCGAACCGCCGATCGCGAAGTCGGCCAGATAGGCGATGCCGCCGAGTGCGGTGGTTGCCACGACGTACGGTGACCCTTGCGGCGGAACGACCGTGGCGCGTACCGCAGCGAGTAGTCCTCCAGCGTGCTGTTGCTGGTCCACTTGTTGTACGTGCGGGTGGTGCCGGTGGGCGCCTCGGCTCTGATTTTCACGGTTTCGGACATCGGTCCACCTCATGCGGAGTGGGCATCGGAGATCGGCGTCCAGCATTTCCGCTGGCTGTTGAGTCGGTGTTTCCGGCTTGTTTATGACCTGGTTTCCGAGGTAAACAGCATGTTTCCGGGCCGATCTTGCAGTCGGTCCGGCGGAGGCTCACTATGGTGGCGTACGCACGGACACCGGAGGATGACATGCCGCAACCGCAGGGCGATGAGCTGGAGAAGGTCAGGGCGCGCCGGAACGAGCTGCGAGCCGAGTATTTGCGGCCGGCCGCGCAGCGCCCGGCGACCGTTGTCCAGGGGGTCCACCACCTCGCTCTGATCTGCAAGGATGTGGAAGCGACGATCAAGTTCTACCAGGAGTTCCTGGGCTTCCCGCTTGGTCGAGCTGGTGGAGAACCGGGACTACGCTGGGTCGAGCCATTTTTTCTTCGATATCGGCAACCGAAACCTGCTCGGATTCTTCGACTTTCCCGGCCACGATCATCCGGAATTCAGTGAGACCATCGGTGCGGTGCAGCACCTCGCTCTGTCCACGTCGCCGCAGAATTTCGCCGCCATCAAGGCCAAACTCGACGCGGCTGGAGTGGACTATCTGGGCCCGGACCGCGGCATCCAGGACAGTGTCTACAATCCGCGACCCGAAACGGCATCGGCTGGAGTTCTACGAGCAG
>NZ_WOTO01000028.1 GCF_010993775.1 Fodinicola feengrottensis
CTTCGGGCCGACCATCTTGAAGGCGTGTCGCGCGTGCATAGATTTTTCCCGTACGCACGGACGCAAACCTGCATTGCCGCGATCAACACGATCCAAGTGACGACGTTCAGTACCGGCACCTGGTCCACCGGGAGCGTGTAAGCCATCACGACCCGGACGGCGGTGTCCGCGAACAGAAGCACCACCCAAATCACTGTGCCAACCCGCATGACATGCCGGAATTCGGGATGAGTCCACGACTCTTCCCAGTCGTCACGGGCCTGCTGGCTCGGCATCATCAGTTTGGCGCCGGTGAAGATGACGGGCTGCCGGGCGAAAAGTGACGAGAGCATCCACAACCCGACGACCATCGTCATCCAAGCTTCCTTTGCGAGCAAAAGTCGCGGATCACCGGTGAGCAACGAGATGGCGTTGCCCACCACCATCATGCTGATCGTGAACAGCGCGATGCCGTTGAGCTTGCGGTTCCGTACGATCCCCCAGACGATCCGTACGACGCCAGACCTCCGAGAACCAGCGCCCACCACAAGCCGACGCCGGCCGAGCGCAGGCCGTAGAAAACCAGGGTTGGCACCGCGAGGTCGAACAACGCGGGCAGCAAAGCCGCGATCCGTGGATCGAGCCGGCTGGCTCGAGGCTCCGCGACGGTGGTGCGTTTACTGGTCATCGTACTGGCTCCTTGGTCGGCGGGCTTGATACATCGAGCATCGCCGGTGGAACGGTTTGGCGAATCGGCCAAGCCGCGACGATGCGACCGCCGGTCCACTGACCGACTCCGTCCACCAACCGACAGTCCCCGTCAACCAATCGGTGGATGCGGGACGCTGGTCTCCCTGATTCGCCTCACCAGTGACCACCGGAAACCATCGACAGCGGCCGGGAAAATAACTATTCTGGCGGCGCAGTAGTGCCAGGTAAGGCCGTCCGTTCGACCCTGACAGCGGGAAAACACGCCATGACAAATGTCATCGAAAGACGTCGTTACGCTCTGCGTGCTACTCGTGACGCATTGGCTGCGAACCTTGATCGCTACCTGCCAGACACCACCCACCGGGACTACTTCCGATGGGCACTGTCCGACCAGAATCCAGACCAGGCGCTGTTCTGCCGGATCATCGCGCTGGATCAGCTCGCCCATTTGACCACCGCGGTGCTTTCCGACATTGGCGGCAATGACGACTGGCCTACGTTGGTAAACCAGGCGCTTCCGGTAAACCTTTACCAGGTTTTCGAAGTGGTCTCCGACAACCTGAGCCTCGGGCTTGCCGACGTACGCGCCGACGACGACTCCGAGCTGCGGGACCTGGTCGTCGCGTTCGACACCGTCGCGGCCGACGACCTCTGCCATCCCACCTCCCGGCCGGCCACCGAGCTGCTCGCACACCTGAAAGCGCCCACCCACCAGGTCTCCAGTTTCGCGCAGAGTCTCGCTGAGCGGTTCCATTCCACCATCGCCCAGAAGTACGCGGCCAGCGTGGGAAACCTGGATCTCGACGTGCTCGAACACACGGTGTGGAGCGGGCTGGTCGCCAACATCGAATCCGGCCGGGATGTGCTCGCCGCGCTCGCCGGCACGCACGCACGCGGAACCAGCGATGCGGGCCCGGACGATCGAGCGCTACGAGGCGGTCGACCGCACGCTCACGACCCTTCGACTGTCCCGTGACGACCTGGTTTTGACCAGCACGCAAACCATCCTGGTCACCCCCACTCTCGGCTACTTCGGCACCGTTTTCGGGGAAATCCTGGGAGATGATCCGGGCTATCACGCGGCTCTCGACGACGGATCGCTGCTGGCCGCCTTCGACACCGGGTCTTTGCTCGTACGCCTGCAAAATGACATTGGGACACCGCTGCTGCTCATGCCCAGGACCGAAAGAACTGCGTTCCTCCAGCACCTGCGAGACCGGGCCGAGCCTTTGGACACTGCCATCTCCCTGCTGACCAAAGCGGTCAACGAACCGGTGCTCAACCGGTTCCGCAAGGACCTGCTCAACGGAGAGAGTTCAACATCTGCCTTTACGAGGTTTATCGGTCCGACAGTCTCCGGACGGGCATGGACGCCTTCGCCAATGGCCTTGATTTCTTCGCTGATCTCTACGCCAGGAACAAGGTGGCATTCGGCGAGCAGCTGACCGACCTCGACGGCCGGTTGCACGATCACCGGACGACGGTGATGGCGAGACGATTCGTCGATTTCCACGAGAAGATGTATACCCAGGCGTACGACGACTATGACATGGCCGGCGATTATGCCGTCTAGCCAGGAAATTCCGGTCGCACCCGGCCGTTTGCCGCTGCTGGGACACTTGCCAGCGCTGGTGCGCAGACCGCTGCCGTTTGTCCGGTCACTGCGCCAATTCGGTGATGTCTCCACCGTCTACTTGGGCACCACACCGGCCTATTTAGTGCATAACACGGACCTGATCCGGCGGGTCCTGGTAGCCGACGCGGGGCATTTCGACAAGGGTGTGCAATACGAGAAGTTGGCCACCCTGCGGGGAAATTCGCTGGCGACGACCAGTGGGACAGCACATCGAGACCGGCGCCGGCTGATGCAGCCGGCGTTTCACCGCGAACGCGTCGCACAGCACGAAGTCACCATGCGCGAGGCGACGTTGGAGCTGACCAAGCCAAGCAGTGGCGGCCGGGCGACGTGATCGCGATCGACGATGCGATGCGCGCCCTGGCACTGACAATCGTTGCCCGCGCACTGTGCTCGGCGGACTTGGGCAGCGATGCGGTGACCACCATCCAGCAAGACCTGCCCGCGGTCCTTCGGGGCGTCGCGTGGCGCGTGCTGCTTTCCAATCGTACGCTGGAAAGCCTTCCGCTTCCGGCCAACCGTCGCTTCACCGCGGCCAACAACCGGTTACGCAGCGTGGTTTACCAGGTGGTCCAACGCTATCGGGCGGCCGGTGTGGACAACGGCGACCTGTTGTCGCTGCTGCTCAACGCCCGCGACCCGGAAACAGGCCAGGCCCTGGACGACAAACCAGGTCCGCGACGAAGTGGTCAATTTTTTGTTCGCTGGCACCGAAACCACCGGCAACGCGATGGCCTGGCTGTGGCACGCGCTCGGCGCCCATCCGGACGCGGAACGCCAGGTCCAGGCCGGCGACTCGGCCTTTGTCGACCGGGTTGCCCGCGAAACGCTGCGCCTCTACCCGCCGCCGTGGCTCGTCTCTCGGCGCGTACGCGAGCCGCTCCAGCTTGGTGCGTACGAACTGCCCGCCGGTTCCCAGGTGCTCTTCAGCCCTTACGCGGTGCAACGAGACCCGGCCAGCTACGCCGACGCCGACCGCTTCGATCCGGACCGCTGGCTGCCCGAGCGCGCGGCGCAGGCGCCGCGGCACGCCTTTCTGTCTTTCGGTGCGGGGCCACAGAACTGTGTTGGCGAGGGCTTCGCCACCCTGGAGATGGCGACCGTGACCAGCACGATCGCAGCCCAGTGGCGGCTGGTTCCGGTGGGCGACACCAAGGAAAAGGCCTCCGCCACGCTGCTTCCGTCGCGGCTCCAGATGCGGGTCGAACGACGGGCTTGACCAGGGCCGTTGACAGACATCGCGACGGGACGTTACATAGCCTGTGACAGGTGAACCGCGGCACCGCGCGACCGGAGGTCCAGCGTGAAGGCGATCATGTTCCACCTGATGCCGTATAGGGACCTCCCGGCCGACTTCGAGCAACAGCACGAAAGCATCTGGGTGACGCCACCGAACACCACGCTCTGCGACCCGGCGATGGTCCATCAGTACTACAACTGGAATCTCGACGAGCTGGAGCTGGCGGACAAGCTGGGCTTCGATGGTGTTGGTGTCAACGAACACCACCAGAACGGCTATGGTTTCATGGCCTCGCCGAACCTGATGGCCGCCGCGCTTGCCCGTCGTACGCCCAATAACAGCGCGATCTGCGTGCTGGGCAACACTCTCGCGCTCTACTCGCCAGCCACCCGGGTCGCCGAGGAATTCGCGATGTTGGACGTGCTCACCGGCGGCCGGCTGCTGGCCGGTTTCCCAGTCGGCACTTCGATGGACGTCAACTTCTGTTACGGGATCACGCCAACCGAGACGCGACCACGGTTCCGCGAGGCGGTTGACCTGATTATCCAGGCCTGGACGCGGGAAGGACCATTCGCTTTCAACGGCGAATTCAACCAACTCCGATATGTCAACCCCTGGCCACAGCCGCTGCAAAAGCCATACCCGCCCGTGTGGTTAGCCGGCGGTGGCTCGGTGGAAAACCTGGGAACTCGCCGCGCACCGCGATTTTACGTACAGCTACCTCAGCTTTTTCGGCTATCAGTTCGCGAAGAAACTGATGGACGGCTTCTGGGCGAAAATGGATGAGCTCGGCGTTGACCGCAACCCATACAGAGCCGGCTTCAGCCAGCTGATCTGTGTCTCGGAGACCGACGAGCGAGCCGAGCAGGAGTATCTCGATCACTGCTCGTACTTCTTCAACAAATGCCTGCATATCCCGTCGCATTTCATGACTGCTCCGGGCTACCGGACCCGGCGCAGTGCCGAGTTCGCGATCCGGACCGGCCAGCCCGGCGACCTCGCCGCGGCTGCCGCCGAAGAGAAGAACTGGAAGACGCTGACCGAAAGAGGCTTCGTGATTGGCGGCAGCCCGGACACCGTCGCGGAACAGCTCATCGAGGTGGCGAAGGGGCTGCGGGTGGGAAATTTGCACGCCTTACTGCAGATTGGCTCCATGCCGCATGACCTGACGGTCAAGAACATCACGCTGTTCGCCGAGGAAGTGCTGCCGCGGCTGCGCAAACTGTGGGCGGACGAGGGCTGGGACCACAAATGGTGGCCAAAAGGCGCTGCCGACCGCAATGCCGCGGCGGTCTGAGGGGGATGACAATGCCGATCGCCGCACCCGCACACGTCACCGAACGACTTCTGCCGTTGGCAGGTGGAAAGCTTCAAGGCCGAGTTTTGGTTGCCGGGAAGGGCGATCCGGTGCTCTTCCTGCACGGCACCGGCGGGCTCAGCTGGGATCCATTCCTGGAAGCGCTCGCCGCCGAGCACACTGTCTACGCGGCCGAGCATCCCGGCGCCAGAGATGAGGACGCTCTTCGCCAGTTGCGTGGCATCTGGGATCTGGTGCTCTATTACGACGAACTGCTGGACGTGTTGGACCTGGAAACCACTGCGGTGGTCGGACATTCCTTCGGTGGCATGGTCGGCGCCGAGCTGGCCGCGAACAGTCCGCGCAGGGTCCGAAAACTCGCCCTGCTCGCGCCACTCGGGCTGTGGCGAGACGACACACCGATCCTGGACCTGGCGGCGACCCCGGCCACCCGACTGCCCGAATTGCTGCTCGCGGACCCGACCGGCCCGCTGGCGATCGGCCTGTCCCCACCGGCCGACGACCCGCTGGCACTTTTCGAGGCCGCCATGCGGATGGCGAGCATCCTGCACTTCATCTGGCCCATCCCGGACAAAGGGCTCAAGCGCCGCCTTCATCGCGTACGAGCCGAAACGCTGCTGGTGTGGGGCCGGGAAGACCGGTTGGTGCCACCGGTCTACGCCGAGTCTTTCGCCGCTCTGCTGCCGAAATCCGACACTGTTCTGATCGATGGGGCCGGGCACCTCGTGCAGCTGGAGGCCATCGAAGCCGTACGCGAGCGGGTGCTCGCCTTCCTACGCTGACAGGAGTTCGGATGCCGCTGCACCCCCAGGTGCGCTACCTGCTCGAGGAAATGGCCAAATCGAAGGGCCGCCACCGCAGGACCTTACCGTCGAACAAAACCGCGAGATGATGAGCCAACTTGGCGAGTTGGCCGGCCCAGCGACCCCAGTCCACTCGGTCGTCGACACCTCGGTTCCAGGCCCGAACGGCGCTGTCCCAGTTCGGATTTACACGCCGTCCGAGGGAAAGCCACTGCCCGTACTGGTCTACTACCACGGTGGCGGATGGGTGATCGGCAGCCTCGAGACCCATGACCGCACCTGCCGATCGCTGGCGGTGGCCGCCGACTGCTGCGTCGTCGTGTCGGTCGACTATCGGCTCGCTCCCGAACATCCCTTCCCAGCCGGCGTCACTGATGCGTACGCGGCGGCGGCTTGGGTCGCCGAGCATATCGGCGACTACGGTGGCGACGGATCTCGGCTGGCCGTGGGCGGCGACAGTGCCGGCGGCAACCTGAGCGCCGTGGTGGCACAGCTCGCGCGAGACCGCGGCGGGCCAGCTTTGGCTCTGCAGCTGCTGATTTACCCGGGGACCGACGCGGCCGACAACAGCCCGTCGATGATCGAGAACGCCGAAGGCTACCTGCTGACGAGACCTTTCATTGACTGGTTCATCAATCACTACCTGGAGAATCCGGCCGACATCGCCGATCCGCTGGTCTCTCCCGCGGTCACCGCCGACCTCTCCGGACTGCCGCCGGCGTTGGTGATCACCGCCGAATTCGACCCGCTCCGCGATCAGGGCACCGCCTATGCGAAGAGGCTCGCCGACGCCGGCGTGCCCACCGAAACTGTCGAATATGAGGGCATGATCCACGGCTTCTTCCAGATGACCGGTGTGCTCGACACGGCCCGGGACGCGGTCGCGAAGTCCGGCACCGCTCTCCGCGCAGCCTTCGCCAGCTAACTCCTGTCGACTGAACTACACTGAACTGTAGTTCAGTCGACAGGAGTTAACTCGATGACTGGTGGATTCGTCGGCCGTACGACCGAGCTTGGCCGGCTTGAGAGGCTGCTCAGCCGTGTCCAAGATGGACACCGTGACCTGCCTGGCGTCGCGGTTCTGCTGCGTGGGCGACGCCGGGTCGGAAAATCCCGCCTCGTCGAGGTGTTCTGCGAACGATCCGGTGTGCCATCGGTCTTCTTCCAGGCGAGCCAGGGCGCGAGCCCGGCCAGCCAACGCGCCGATTTCGCCGCCGCCATAGCGGAATCGCGCCTTCCCGGGCGGGATCTCTTCGCACCAGAAGCCGTCTTGTCCAGCTGGATGGCGCTGTTTCGTCAGTTGGCCCGCGTTGCCCGACGACCAGGGCAGCATCGTGGTCATTGATGAGCTGCCATGGTTGCTGGAGTCGGACCCCAGTCTGGAGGGGGCGCTGCAAACAGCGTGGGACACCCTCCTGTCGCGAAAGCCGGTCTTGTTCGTGCTGATTGGTTCGGATCTCGCGATGATGGAGCGCCTCGACGACTACGAACGGCCATTCCACCAACGCGGCACGGTGATGGTGCTCCCACCGCTGAGCCCGGCCGAGGTCGGGTCGATGCTGGCGCTGCCGGCCGCCGATGCTATCGACGCTTTTCTTGTCACCGGCGGACTTCCCTTGGTCTGTCAGGAATGGACGCCTGGCGACACCCTCGACGCCTTCCTCTGCGCAACACTGAGCGAACCCACCTCAGCTCTTCTCGTCTCCGGTGAACGCTCGCTGGCCGCCGAGTTCCCCGCCCATCTACAAGCGCAACACGTCTTGGCCGCGATCGGCAATGGTGAACGAACTTGGAGCGGCATCCGCGGAAAGCTCTCGACCGGCACCGACCAGATGGCGGCCAGCTCATTGACGAACTCGTTGCAGTTGTTGGAAGCAAAGCGAGTGGTCGCCGCAGAGACACCGCTGTCCACCAAGCCAGCGGAGAAGGACCGACGCTATCGGGTCGCCGACCCCTATCTTCGGTTCTACTTGGCGTTTCTGCGTTCAGGGCTTTCACTGGTGGAGCGAGGCCGAGCCGATTTGTTGATACGCCAAGTAAAGCGCTCGTGGACAGCGTGGGGGGGTCGCGCGGTGGAGCCGGTGGTAAGGGAGGCATTATTGCGCCTCGCCCCGGAACTTGGCTGGCCGGAGGTGGAGGCTGTCGGTGGCTGGTGGAATCGCCAGAACAATCCCGAAGTCGACCTGGTGGGCGCGGACCGCGCGGGCGTCGCCGGGAAGATTCTTTTCGTCGGGAGTATCAAATGGCACGCCAGCACACCTTTCGACCTCCACGACCACCACACTTTGGTACGGGACATGGCAATGATTCCCGGTGTCGATCCACAAACCCAGCCCATCGCGGTGAGTCGAACTCCGGCTGGCGATCTTCCGATCCGCTCTTTCACCGCGGATGACCTGATCGCGGCCTGGCCGGGCTAGTGGTCCGTCTTTGATTTGAGATGGCGGGTTCGGTGATCCAGAAGTCGGTCTGGGTGCGCCGGGGATCACTGCGGTAATGACAAAACCGGCATCACCCAGGACTGGGCCGATTACCGGGCCAAATCAAGGCCCAGGCCAGATTCGTTGGGCGGCTCGATAGTCCGTGACGAAGATTTCCTCCTCCTGAAGGATTTCCCTGGCCAGCGATGAGATGAGGAACTCGTAGTCGGTTCTTCGTACGCGCCAACCACCGGGATCGATCGCCTGAGCCTGCGCATCCCCCATCCCCGGATGCACGGCCCACTCGGTCAGCCCCCTTGGCACTTCACGCAGCAAGCGCGCATAACGATCCGCTTTGCCATCGAGATCAAGGCTGAAACTGTCCAGGAAATCGTGATCGACAACCGGCAAGCCCTGTTCCCGGAATCGCCCCAACGCGGGTTCGAGCCAGATCCGCACCGCCAGACCGTATTCCGCGGCCAGCGACACCGTCATCTCCAGAATATCCGTACGACCGCCGTCGGCGAGGCAATGCCAATCAAGATGCGTTGGTGTCAGGCCCGCGTCGACTACAGCGCGAATCTGCGCACGGAACTCAAGCTCGACCTCGTCGAGGTGCGCCTGGGCAAGCAGCGTGGGAACCTCTTTGGGGGTGAACAACGCACCAGTCTTGTCCAGTAGCGATGGCACCTTCTCAGCGGCGCTCAGTGGTCCCCAACGATAGTCGGTCGTGTCGCAGAAAAGGGTCAAGTGGATGCCGAACGGGATCTCCGGTCGGTCCCTGAGCAGGCATATCGCCGCCGGCGCGGCCGGGCACGGGACCATCAGGCTGCACGAGGTGGCAATCCCGTCCTCGATCGAGCGTACGACGGCTGCGTTGATCGCCGGATACATCCCGAAGTCGTCAAGATTGAGAATGAGCAACCGGGCATCAGCCGGAAACCCCAACAGCTCTGTCACGTTCATGGTCCTATTATCTGTGGTCCGTCCAGCGAATTCGCCGGGTTACCAACCGCGGAAGATCGCGGCCTTACCCTGCGCCGAGTTGATCATCGCTTCGTTGTCATGGCCGACCCCTGGCACCGTCGACAGATCCTGTGGAGCCGACGGATAGGCGGAGTGAATGGCCGAGAAGTAGAACTTTCCCCGCTCAAAACGGTTCTCGCCCTGAGCATTCGCCGGACACGACTCGTCCATGTCGCCGTTCTGTACGGTGTCGGCTTCACCCAGCAGGTAGGTCACCTGACGCGAGGTGTACTGCTGCACGATCTTCTTCTCGTCGCTCGACGTCCGCATGTAGCGATTGCGATTATCCAAGCCGTACTTGTAGTCGTTGTAGTCCGAGCAACCCGACGTACTGGCCGGCCGTGTGGAGTTCAAATAGAGGTACGACGACGGGTTCGCCACCACAATGTGGATGTTGGCGGCAATCGATGGCGCTCCCGCCGCGTACCGCTGGATGAACTGCGCGCCGGCTGAATGTCCCAGCAGGGTGATTTTCGTCAGGTGCGGGAATGTCGACTTGTCCGCCAGCTTCCGCAGGATCTGGTCGATCACGTCGTACGAGCTGAGGCCCTTCGGTCGGACCGCGTCGCCGCCGTCCTTCCACGATCCATCGCCACCATTTGTCCAGTACGCGTCCGAACTGGACGGCTTGTCGTCGTTGGTTTGGAACCAGGGTGCGACGATCTCGGCCTTGTCGCCGAACGCCGCCGCGGCCCGTTGCGTCAGCTCGAAGTAGTGCTCCGCGTTCCGCTCGGTGCCATGGATGACGACCACCGCGCCGGTGACCTTGGACGAGCCGGAAAGCGGATAGCTGGCGTAGTACGGCAATGTCACTCCGGGACTGATCTCCCAGCGATCAGGGCCATCCGCGGCAGCCTGACCAGGCGAAAACCCGACGATCACCAAGACCACGGCGACCATTGTCGCCATCCACCATTTTCCGCGCATCACACCCGTCCCTTCCGTTTTCGGGACAGTACGACGCGCACCCGGGACCTGTCCCCAAGCGATCTGGTTCTCTCGGCCGATCCGCTTGTCTCAGGCGATTTTGCGACGGTAAGCCACGACGGCGAGCACATAGCCGACAAGAAGAAGGCCCACGCACCAGGCGAGAGCTATCCAGATGTCGCTTCCGACTGGCCGCTGCTCAAACAACGCTCTGATCGTGTTGACGATCGAGGTGACCGGCTGGTTTTCGGCAAAGACGCGTACTGGTCCCGGCATCGAAGCGGTGGGCACGAACGCCGAGCTGAGGAATGGAAGGAAGATGAGTGGATACGAAAAGGCGATCGCCCCGTCGGTGGATTTCGCGGACAGCGCGGCGATCACCGCTATCCAGGTCAGCATCATCGTGAAGAGTACGAGAATGCCGACCACTGCGAGCCACGGCAGCACCCCGGCAGACGAGCGGAAACCCATGACGAGTGCCACCAGGATAATGACCACGACCGATATGGCGTTGGACACCAACGAGGTCAGGACATGTCCCCCCCACAGCACCGACGAACGGGCGATCGGCATCGAGTGGAATCTTTCGAAGATGCCACTTTTCAGGTCGTTGAACAGGCGGAAAGCAGTATAGGAAATGCCACTGGAAATCGCGATGAGCAAGATGCCGGGCAGCAGGTAGTTCACGTAGTTGTCAGTGCCCGCCTTGATGGCGCCGCCCAGGACGTATACGAACAACAGCATGAAGGCGATCGGCATGATGGTCACCGTGATGATGGTGTCCATGCTGCGGGTGACGTGTCGCATGGAACGCTTGACCATCACGCGCGTACTGTTGAAGAAAGATGTGTTCATCGTTGCGCCTTCTTGTCGCTTCCGACTATCGCCAGAAAAATCTCCTCGAGGGTGGGCTGCCGTTCCACGTATTCGACCTCGCCGGCGGCGGGAGCAGCTTTCGCAGCTCCGCCAACGTGCCGGACACGATGATTGTGCCTTCGTGCAGAATCGCGATCCGGTCGGCGAGTTTCTCCGCCTCGTCGAGATACTGGGTCGTCAGCAACACGGTCGTCCCACTGTCAGCGAGGTTCTGGATCACCTGCCATACCTCGATGCGGGCTTCTGGATCCAGGCCGGTGGTCGGTTCATCCAGGAAAATGATCGGCGGGCGGCCGATAAGACTCATGGCGATGTCAAGGCGACGGCGCATGCCGCCGGAATATGTCGACACCCGGCGGTCCGCGGCGTCGGCGAGGCCGAATCGTACGAGCAGATCGTCAGCCACTTTGCGCGCACCTTTTCACCCGCCGCAGCTCGGCGATCATGATCAGGTTCTCCCGGCCGGTGAGAACTTCGTCCACCGCCGCGAACTGGCCGGTCAGGCTGATCGATTCCCTTACCCGCGCCGGTTCCGACAGCACGTCGAATCCGTTTACACGGCTCGTGCCCTCGTCCGGCTTGAGCAGAGTACTGAGGATTCGCACGATCGTGGTCTTGCCCGCGCCGTTGGATCCGAGCAGGGCGAAAATGCTTCCGCTCGCCACCTCGAAGTCGACACCCTTCAGCACTTGCACTTCCTTATAGGACTTCCGCAATCCGTGAACCTGGATCGCCACGCCCTTCTCCTGCATTTTTAACTCCCTATTCCACGATCACGTTTGACAGGTCCGCACCCATGCCCTTGAGACCGGCGTACGTCAGCTTGTCCATTCGGGCTCCATCGAAAACAGTGCGGTATTTCTTGCTCCAGTAACGGAAGGACACATCCCGCAGCATCGCGCCACGGAACGTGACACCGGTCATCGCCGTCTTGTCGAATTTCACGCTGGTGAAGACCGCCCCATCCAGGTTCACGCCGCGCAGATCGGAGGCGGTGAAATCTACTCCGGTGAAGGTGCAGTTCTCGAAAGTCGTGCGCCGCAGGTCGGTCATGCGGAGCTTTTGACGTCCGTGAGAGCGACCTCGGCGAATCGGGCCTCGTTCAGACCTGACTTGCTGAAGTCCGTACGCACCAGTATAGAGCCACGGAATGTTGCTCGGGACAGGTCGATCACCGACATGTTCACATCGGTGAGATTAGCGCCGTCAAAATTCGAGTCCGCCACATCACTGCTCTTGAATGAACTGCCGGTCAGATCCGCGCGAGAGAAATCGGAGCCGCGCAACGCGCTCGATTCGAACTTCCGGTTCGGCGCCACCACGCCGGCGAAGTCGCTTCCCCTCAGATCACTGGCATCGAACCTCGTCACCAGTTGACGCTCGAGCGATCGAGAAAGGTTGGAGACCTCTCGTACGGTCTGCTCGATATCGCCAATGCTGTCAATGGTCAACTCGAAAGCCGCCGCGTCGTCCTTGCCCTCAGCCTTGAGCTCAAGGAACCGTTCGTGTAGATCCGCGAGAAGGTCGGCCTTCAGCTCGGTGATGCTCTTCGCACCCTCGTACGGGAGCAAAAACGCCGTCCACGTATTCGTTCAGTTTGTCGCTCATCGATTTGTCTCCTCAGACCAATGTGTCAAGCACGCGCTTCGCGTACTCCCAGTTGCTCTTATTGCGGGCATAGGTCGCCCTGCCCTTGTCGGTGATCCGGAAGTATTTGCGCCGGCCACCTTGGGACCCCTCGCCCCAATACCACGTGATGTCGCCGTCCGTCTCCAAGCGCCGGACACTGGAATACATCGTGGCTTCCTTCAGCTCGTACTCACCGTGCGAACGCTCGGCAATCACCTTGACGATCTCGTAGCCATAGCAGTCCGACTCCGTCAACAGTCGCAAAATCATCGTGTCGGTATTCCCACGCAACAAATCGGATGTGATCCTGTTTGCGCTCATCTCACCACCTCCGATGCACAACGTACGCCCAAGTACTGTGCCTGTCAAGGTACTGGCGGCGACCTGGTACCTGGAGGCGTGCGGTACGGGTGGAACCCGGCGAATCGGCTCGGGCTCGCCCTGCAAAGCGGTCAAGGAGGAGCGTCGGTCTTACAGTCACGGACCTATCCGCAACTCAGTGTTCTCCGCGGGCTATGGCCGTACGCGCTATCGCCCCACCAAGGCGCTACGCGACTTGGTCAACGCACGCGACCAACGATGCTGTGGCCCCGCCTGCAACCGACCAGCGGCGACCTGGGAATTCGACCACACCATCCCCTTCCGCGAACCGGAAGGCAAGACCGCGTACGACAGTGCCGGACCAGCCTGCAAATTCCATAACGACATCAAGGAACACGGCTGGACGGTCACCCAGCCGACGCCAGGCCGGTTCCTTTGGACCAGCCCCACCGGTCGTATGTACGACGTGACGCCCAACGACGAATACCCACCGCCACCGTTCTAAGCGTGTCTGCTGGACGGCGGGCTGGCTGGTTCGCTGGCTGACGCGCCGCAGGTAACCAGGCATTTAGAGGTCCCGCCACACGTGCGGATCCTGGTAATTGTGGCTGCCGTGGAAGAACCAGTCGGCGAGGTCGTCCAGTCGTTCGAGGCAGTCGTGGTGATAGCTCAGCGGTTCGGGTCGGGGAAAGTTCGGGTGCGATGTCCAGTCCCGTACGAATCGACTGACGTAGTGGAACCCGTCGGCCATCCACCGCTCCAACAGATCCTGACCTTGGCATCGCGAGCAGGCCGCTCGCATCGCCTGTTCCAAACGGCTGAAGGCCGCTCGATCCCATTCCAGCGGGGGAGCGCAGCCCGATGAGGAAGCTGCCATCAGCTGCCTCGAACTCGTGCCTCAGCTCAGAAAAGTCGTCGTCCACGCGCCTGGTTTCCGTTGTTGGTCCAAAAGTCATTGGTTGACCTGGGACCAGCCTTTGGTGAGTTGTCCGGTCAGCTGGTCGAGGGTAATCTTGTTTCCGAGATATTGCTGAAAGGCAGGGGTGGCGATCTGGTCTTTCCAGCGCGGGTAGTTGGTGACGGACTGGAAGGGCGCGTCGGTCATGCTGGTGGCGCCGGCCAGGGTCTGCGACCAGCCGGATTTCCCGCCGGTGGCCTGGGAGATCGCGTCGCGGGCCGGGCCGGTGGTGGGGATCAGCCAGTCGCCCTGGCCGACCGCGGCCAGGTTCTGCGCCTTCATGAAATAGTTGATGAACTGGGTCGCCTCGGGAATGTGCTTACTGGTGGCCGAAACGGACAGCGTTTGGGGATCGGCCGCCTGGTTGGGTGAAGTGCCGGCGAGGCCTGGCAGCACCTGCCAGTGGAAGGTTTTCGGTGCCTCTTCGGTGATCTGCTGGGCGACGTAGCTGCCCGCGACGATCATCGCGTATTTGCCAGCGTAGAAGTCGGGAAGGATGTCGGTGCCGGACTGGGTCAGGGTGGTCAAGGCGATGGATTTGTCCACGTAGGCCATGTCGTGGATGCGCTTGGGCACCTGCGTTTCGGCGTCACCAACGGAAACCTTGGCGTCCTGTCCAGCCCCGGTGAAGAACTTGCCGCCGAAGTTCAGTGCCAGGCTCATCACCGCGGCGGTCGGCTGTTTCAGACCCCAGCCGAGGCCATAGACCCCACCCTTCGTCGCCTGCTTCGCAGCGGCGGCCAGGGTTTCCCAGCTCATCGTGCCGCCGGTTGGTACGGTCACGCCCTGCTTCTGCAGCAGATCGGTGTTCGCGAAGACAACGTACGACTGCAACAGGGTCGGCGCCGCGTACGTCTTGCCGTCCGTGGTCACCGTGTCCAAGATGCCCTTGGGCACGTTTGCCTTGACGTCCGGGGAAAGATACGGCCCGAGGTCGGCGAGGAAGCCCTGCTGGGCGAAGCCGGCGATGTCGGCCGCCTCGTCGTGGATGATCGTCGGGGCGGTGCCGCCGGCGAACTGGGTGACGAGTTGGTCGTGCACGGCGTCCCAGCTGCCCTGTTGGTACGTCACCTGGATCTTCGGATTCGCCTTGTTCCAGTCCGAAACGATCTTCTTGACCGCGGTGATGGTCGGTTTCTGGTACGCGAGGCTCTGGAACGACAGCGTCACCACGCCGTTCCTCAGCTCCGCATCACCACCGCCGCAGCCGGCCACCAGCCCGGACACCGCCGCACCGGCCAACGCGCCCATCAGCGCCCGTCGTTTCATCCGAACTCCCCTATCCCTTGACCGCGCCCGCGAGCAGGCCGGAAGTCAACCGCCGTTGGACGATGGCAAAAATGGCCAGGCTCGGCAGGGTGGCGAAAACCGAGGCCGCGGCGAGCGGTCCGAGGCTCACCTTGCCTTCCGCGCCGACGAACCGGGCCAGTACGAGCGGCAGCGTGAGCGTGTCGCTTTTCAGCAGCACCAAAGCGAAAAAGAACTCGTTCCACGCGGAGATGAAGGCGAACATCGCGGTCGCGATGATGCCTGGCCTTAGCAGCGGCAGCACCACGCTCAGCAGGATCCGCGGCCGGCTGGCGCCGTCGACCGCAGCCGCTTCCTCCAGCTCGATCGGCAGCGCGCTGACGTACCCGCGCAGCATCCACAACGCGAAAGGGCAACGTCCACACCAAATAGACCAGGATCAACCCGGGAAGGGTGTTGAGCAAACCAATTCCGCGAATGATCATAAAGAGCGGGATCGCGATCAACACCACCGGAAAGACCTGGCTGACCAGGATCCACATGGTCGCGATCGGTCCCAACACACTGCGAAACCGCCCCAGTGCGTACGCCGCGGGCAACGCCACCACGATGGTCAGCAGCATGCTGCCAATCGCCACCACGGTGCTGTTCCAGGCCGCGCCGGGCAAGCCCTGCTGGGTAAAGGCTTCGACGTAATTGCCGAAATCGAATCCGCGTGGGATCAGGTGCGGCGAGACCGAGGCGAGCTCGGCCGGGCTCTTCAAAGAAACCGAGAGCAGCCAGAGCAGCGGGAAGGCCAGAAAGACCATGTATGCGGCCAAAGCGACGTACTGCGCGATCCGGCCGGCGAGCGGTGTCCGGTTCATTTGGTCCCTCGCAACGTCGATCGGAGGTAGACGATCAGCACGATGACGATGACGACCAACACGACCATCACGTCGCCCATCGCCGAGGCGTAACCGAACTGGCCGTAGCGGAAAGCCTCGTTGTACGCGAAAAGCATCGGCAACATGGTCTGCCCGCCCGGGCCGCCGGCGGTGAGGACGTACACCAGCGCGAAGGAGTTGAAATTCCAAATCACGTCCAGCGCGGTGATCGCGACGATCACCGGACGCAGTTGCGGGAGTGTGACACTGAAAAACCGCCGCACGGCGCCAGCGCCGTCGACGGCAGCGGCTTCGTGCAGCGAGGCCGGAATTGACTGCAGGCCAGCCAAAAGTGTGATGGTGGTTTGCGGCATTCCCACCCACACACCGACCGCGATGACCGCCGGCAACGCATACCGGAAGTCTCCCAACAGATTCACCGAACCGTCCACCAACCCGGCGGCCGAAAGGGTCGAGCTGACCGGCCCGACGGTCGGGTCCAGGAGGAGTTTCCAGGTGATGGCAATGATCACCGGCGGCATCGCCCAGGGAGTGAGTGCGAGCGTACAGACAAGCCACCGCAACCGCAGGTTTTCGTTCAGCAGCAGGCTCAAGCCCATCGCCAACAGAAACTGCAGGCCGGTCACCGCGACCGCCCAGATCACCCCGATCCGGAACGAATTCCAGAACAGGTCGTTGCCCCACAGCCGGCCGAAGTTGTCCAGGCCGGTGAACCGCGTGGTGGCGCCGAGGCCGAGCTTGGAGTCGGTGAAACCCAGCGCCATGCCCTGCACCAGCGGGACCACGCTGAGCAGCAGGATCGGGACGAGGGCCGGCAGGACCAGCAGCCACAGGTCGCCTTTGGGCTGCCGGCCACCGCTGGAGCGACCGCGGACCGGCGGCCTTACGGCCGGCGCGGCGACCTGTTCGGTCGTCACGAGGACGCCATGGGCGCGTACGGACAAGCGATCACGGCGGCCCCCGATGACGACGGATCCAGCAAAACTTCAAGCGCTGCTTACCGAACGGCGAGGGAGATTGTCAAGCAGGGTCACACTCCGCTGCCCTCGACCGGCAACCCCGCCTCGGTCCAGTCCTGGATGCCCTCGGCGTATTTGCGGACGTTCGTGTAGCCAAGCTTCTCCAGCCCGGCGGCCACCCGACCACTGTTCGCGCACGCGGTGTTGGAGCAGTACGTGACGATGGCGGCGGTTTTGTCCGGCAGCACCGCACCGGCCTGGACGGCGAGGTCAGCCTCGACCAGCGGGACAGCGCCGGGCAGGTGCGCACGCTCGTAGTAGGACCCACCGAGCGCGTCCACCACGGTGACGGCGTCGGTGTCGATGAGCTTCTGCAGCTCGTGGCGGGAAATGGTCGCGGTCATGGTCGTTCCTTCGTGTCGGTGATGGTGACCCGAGCCCATCTGGACTAGAGTCCGGTTCATGTCTGGAGACGTTAGCGGACCACAGTCCGGATCGTCAAGAAGCCTGCCCGTGCTCGGCTCCGGCGTGGTGGTCGAACGGGCCGACGCGGCCCGGAACAGGCTGAAGGTGCTGGCCGCCGCCCAGCGACTGTTCGCCGAGCGCGGAGTGGCCGAAGTGTCGATGGACGACGTAGCGGCCGCCGCTGGCGTCGGCAAGGGCACCCTCTACCGCCGGTTCGGCGACAAGGGCGGCCTCGCGATCGCACTGCTGGACGAGCAGGAGCGCCAACTGCAGGCGGCGATCCTCAACGGACCGCCGCCGCTCGGGCCGGGCGCGCCAGCGGACGTACGCATCAAGGCTTTTGTCAGCGCGTACGCCGAATTCCTCGACGAGCACGGAGATCTCGTGCTGATGTCAGAGACAAACAGCCTCGGTGCCCGCTTTCGCGGTGGCTCGTACCAGTTCTGGCGCCTGCACCTGACCACCCTGTTCCACGAGTTGTCGGTCGATCACCCGCACGTCCGCGCGGAGTTGTTGCTGGCCCCGCTGAGCGCCGAGTTTTTTACCAGCATCTGCGCGAAACTCTGCCCGACCGGGCGGCGCTGGCCGTGCTTCTTACCCGGCCAGCAGGGTGACGGTGCCGTGTTCGCCGTCGACGCGTACGTGGTCGCCGGTGTGCAGCCGCATGGTGGCGTTGCCGCAGCCGACAACGGCCGGGATTCCCAGCTCGCGGGCCACGATGGCGGCGTGCGAGAGTGGCGCGCCCACGTCGGTGACGACCGCGGCGGCGCGTGGGAAGAGCGGGGTCCAGCCGACGTTTGTGACTGTGGTGACAAGAATCTCGCCCGGTTGCAGCTGATCGCCTTCGTCCATGGTGGTGAGGACGCGTACGACACCGTCCACCACTCCCAGCGCGCCGGGGAAACCGGTGACGGCGTCACTGACCGGATGCACCGCATCGGTGGCATCAAAGACATCGCCGCGCCGGTCCGGGTCGGCGGCCCACTCGAACGGGTCGAACGCGCCACGGATGACAGCCGGGTACGGCGGCAGCGCACTATAGCGGCGGTACGTTTCGCGGCGCGCTGGCACCTGCGCCAAAGCCCGCTCATCGCCGGCCAGCAGTGCCAGCGTTTCGTCCAGGCTCAGGAAAAAGACGTCGTCGCCGTGACCGGTCAACTCGCCGGCACGCAGCAGGAAGATCCGCATCGCCCAGAACCCGCGAATCACCTCTGACCGGGCATGTTCGCGGCCCCGCGCGACATTTCCACCGTGCTCCAGCTGTCTGGCGATTTTTTTTGGCGCTTTCTTGGGGAAACGCTGTTCGAGCCGCTCCCAGGCGGCCGTGCGAGCGGCCAGCTGACGGGCCAGCAGCTCCTCGGGTTTGACAGTATTGGTAGCGAAACCAGCGAGCTGGCGGTCCAGCCAGTGCGGGTCCTCGGCCGGTCGCGGCACCGAGACCTCGAACTCGTCCGGGCACCGGTGACCGTGGTCTCGTGCGTACGTCTGCGCGTCCATCTCACCGCGCGCGACCTGCGCCAACCCGAGCAGCGGGCCAAGACTGGCCAACCCGCCGCTGCCCGCGTTCAGGCCGGTCAGCAGCGCGTTCGTGTCGGCTTCACCGACGAGTTTGCGCAGCGTACGAGTGAAAGTCAGCGGGCCGGACTCCAGTTTGGTGGCCGCTTCGAGCAAATAGCTGGACTGCAGGAAATAGTCGTGGACCTGAGCGTCCCAGAGTTTGCCCAGCTCGGCCGGCGTCGCGGCGGCTTCGATCCGGGCCCGGATGCCCTGGAATCTGGTCGGTGCGGCCGCCAGCAGCTCGGGCAGGATTTTCTTGTTCGCCCGTACGCGTTTGACCACCGCCAGCGAAGTCGGGATCAGCCGGCGCAGCATCCACACTCGCGGCAGCGGGACTATCGGCAGCTGAACACCTTCCGGGATACGACCGAAAACATCACCAATCATGCCCAGAATGCGCTTCGGGGTGACTCCGAACCGGGCCGGGATCGACAGCGACATGCTGAGGTTCATGTAGAGCCGGCCGCCGATCTGGCCGTAGCCAAGCATCCCGTCGATCGCCGTGGTCGCCATCGCACAACTCATGAAAATCCGCATCAACGACCAGGTGGCCGGCGTCATGACGCTCGGCACCGCTTCACCGAGATTCGCGTTGGTCCAGAGATAGTCGCCGTCCAGACTGTCGTTCCAAGCCTCCAGTGCCAGACTTTTGGCTGGCAGGCCGGTAATCGGCCGGGCCTGCACGATGAAGGGCCGCCCCTGGTGCACAGCCCATTCGATGTCCATCGGCCGCTCGTAGAGTTTTTCAATGCGTACGCCCAAAACGCTCAGCTCGCAGGCCTGTCGATCAGTGAGCACCTCGGCTCGACGCAGCTCGACCGGCACCGGCTGTTCCTGGGTGCCGTCGGCGGTCCGTACGGTCATCGCCGCTTTTTCGCTGGTACGGCGGTGCACAACCGCGCCGGACTCGCGGTCCACCGCGACAGTGTCCGGAGTGACCAGCCCGGAGACGACCGCCTCGCCGAGCCCCCAAGCCGCATTTATCAGCACTTGACTGGAATCCCCGGTCACCGGGTCGACGGTGAACATCACGCCGGCCGCGTCCGCTGGCACCAGTTCCTGTACGACAACGGCCAAGGCCACGTCTTCGGACCCGATCTGATGACGGGCCCGATAGCCGATGGCACGGGCGGTCCACAAGGACGCCCAGCATCGCTTCACCGCGTCCACCACCGCGGTTTCCCCGCGAATGTTGAGATAAGTGTCCTGCTGGCCGGCGAAAGACAGCTCCGGCAGGTCTTCCGCGGTGGCCGACGAACGTACCGCGACCGCGATGTCCCCCAGCAGCGCATACGCCTTGACAATCGCCTCGACAAGCTCGGCCGGAATTTCCGCGGCGGCGAAAAGCGCGGCGATCCGCTCGGCGGCGGCATCCGGCTGATTCTCCTGGATCACAGCCAAAATCTGGTCCTGCAGGCTGTTGTACGCGACAAAAGCGCGATAGGCAGCGGTGCTGAGGTGGAATCCGGGTGGCACCGGTAGACCGGCGACGGCCAGCCGGGCCAGCGACGCCCCTTTCCCACCCACCAGCGCCAGCTCGGCGGCCGGATCGTCCAGCGGTACGACGAAACGTTCCTCGCTCACGAAGAGCACCCCCCCTACTCTAAACCGGACATCTGCTCGTATTTCGCCCGCTCTTCGGCGAGCGTACCGGCCAGGAACCGGTCGGTGATGTCCGCGACCGCCGTTCGTTCCCCGTCGTCCAACGCGGTGCCGCGGTCCAACATCCGGGCCACCCGTTTCCGCGCTGAGCGCGGCCATCTGCTCCTCGCCGAGCGCGTACTCGGCCGGCATCACCGCGGCGGTGCCGAAAAAACCCGAGAAAGACAGCGCTCAGGACGGCCAGCTGCGCGTGCAGGTCGAGGTCCGTACGCACCAGCTTGAGGTCCCGAAGATCGGCCACATAGCGAGCCAGCCCGCGCGCTGCAGTTTCGGCGTCCGCTGCAGTTCCCGCTGGCGGGACAGCTTGCCGATCACCTCCATGTCGCGCAGCAACACCGCCTTGAGCAGCGGGCGTCGGACGTACGCGACCGCGATCTTCTCGATCACCGAACGCAACGTCGCGCCCGCCGGGTCTCCGGCGACGCGCTGCTGGACATCGGTCATGAGGGCCACCCGCTCTCTCGCCGCAGCAGCGCGATGAAGAGGTCCTCACGGGTCTTCCAGTGCAGGTAGATGGTGCCCTTCGCGCGACCGCGGCGCGCGCGCGCGATGTCCTCGATCGTGGTCTTGTCGTAGCCCCACCGAACGATCAGCTCGGCGGCCGCGTCGAGGACTCGCTCGGCCCGTACGCCACGGTTCTCCGGCACGTCTCACACCTCCATCTGAACGCGGTGACCAGATAAGCATATTTGGTCACGCCGTCGTCAGCAACGGTGACGCTGGTCGCACCCAGCGCGGTCGCGGTTTTGTCAGTGGGTACGTCTACAGTCCCTGCGGCGAGGGACTCTGGATCGGGGAGGCACTGGCATGGCGACGTACGTTCTCGTACCCGGCGGCTGGCACGGCGGCTGGTATTTCGAGCCGCTGGCCCAACACCTGCGATGGCACGGCCATCAGGCTTATGCGGTGACGCTGAGTGGGGTCGGCGACCGGCATCACCTGCGGTCGGCGGCGGTGAACCTGGACACCCACATCCAGGATGTGCTGAGCCTGCTGGAGACGGAGCAAATCACCGACGCGGTGCTCTGCGGGCACAGCTACGGCGGCATGGTGGTCAGCGGGGTAGCCGACCGTGCGCCGGAGCGGGTCGAGGCCGTCACGTACTGCGACGCGTATCTGCCCCAGGACGGCGACTCCTGCTGGAGCCTGACCAGCGACGTCTACCGAGGGCTCTTCCTGGCCAACGCGACCGGCGACGGCCAAAACGTGGAACCGCCGGCCGGAATGGACCCGCGGGCCACCTCCCAGCCGCTCGCGACTTTCCTGCAGGCGATCCAGCTGACCGGCGCCGAGCTGCCGACCCGGCGGCATTTTGTCTATCTTTCCGGCTGGTCCGGAACGCCGTTCGCATCTACGTACGAGCGGCTTTCCCAGGACGCGACTTGGAAAGTCCACGACCTCCCGGTCGGCCACAATGTGATGCGGCTGGCCGGCGACGATCTTTTGAAGATATTGCTGGAGGTCTAGTGTCCTGCGTCTGAGGTTCGTTGCTTTATTCGGTGATCCAGACGGTGATCTGACTGCGCCGGAGGATCGCCCTCATACTGGTGCGTATGTGGGCGATTCTCCGGTGCTCTCAGTCGCCGTCTGGGCGCCGGAGAAAGTAGCGAACCTCGGGCGCAGGACACTAGAGGTAAGCGGTCTTGAGGTGGCGGCGCTGGAAATCGTCGAGGACCAGCTTGAGAGCGGCCACGGTCTGCGCGTGAGTGCCCGGCGAACCGGCGTCGTGGAACAGGATGATCGAGCCAGGGCGCACGTGGTGGTGGATGTTGGCCGCGATGTCCCAGGCCGGCGGCGGCGGCGGGTCGGCCCAGTCGGTGGCGGTGACCTTCCACCCCAGCGACGCGAGGCCGACCTCCCGCGCCACCTCGACGATGCGCGGAGTGATCGCCGTGCGGAGACCGGAAATAGACCGGCTTCACGCCACCGCTGGCCGCCGTGATCAACTCGTTGTTCTCGACGAGGTCGGCGCGGATGTCAGGCACCGACCAGGTGCCAATGCTCGGGTCGTGTTCGACCGTGTGGTTGCACAGCGTGTGACCAGCGTCGGCGACCGCTCGTACCAACTCGGGATGTTCGCGGACCCGGAAGCCGACCATGCAAAAGATCGCGTGTACGTG
The DNA here is from genome assembly GCF_010993775.1 of Fodinicola feengrottensis. Taxonomy (GTDB): domain Bacteria; phylum Actinomycetota; class Actinomycetes; order Mycobacteriales; family HKI-0501; genus Fodinicola; species Fodinicola feengrottensis. The sequence goes on from NZ_WOTO01000028.1 coordinate 22,743, forward strand.
GTATTTGGCCAGCACCTGCAGGACTTTCGGCGTCCAGAGCGGGCTCGGACCGTCGTCGAAGGTCAGCTGGATGCCGGCGCTGCCGGTGTCCTCGTAGACGAACGAGGCCGGTTTCAAATGCGCCGCGACAGCTCTCTGGTTCGGCCGCGTCGACACCTGGGCGGCCTGGGTCGGCACGCCGGGAATCGGCAGCCGGACCGGGTCCTCCTGCACCGAGGCACCCGCTGTCAGCCCGCCCAAAACCAGCACCACCGCCAAAAGGACGGCCCCCGACTCCGGTTGAACAACACCAATTCTCCGCAACTCCTCCCCGGCACGTCACACACTAGTCTGTGCAAATGACAACGGCTCTGATTATCGGCGGTGGCATCGCCGGTGCGGTCACCGCGATCGCCTTGCACAAAGCCGGAATCGGCGCCACGGTTTACGAGGCGTACGCCACGCCGGCCGATGAGATTGGCGCATTTCTGACCGTTGGAACCAACGGCATCGACGCTTTACAGGCTGTCGATCTGGACCGATCGGTCGCGGCGGCCGGCGTACCAGCGCGCTGGCTGCAGGTTTTCGACGCGGCCGGCGAGCAGGTCGGGCAAGCGCCGATCACCGGCTCGGAACGGCCGGATCTGGGTCCCCGTACGTTCAAACGCGCCGCCCTTTACCGGGTGCTGCAGGACGAGCTTGCCGCCCGCGACCTGCCTGTTCAGCGCGGCAAACGGCTGGTCGACGGCACCGCGACCACGGCCGGCGTGACAGCCACCTTTCGCCGACGGCAGCAGTGCTGGGGCCGACGTGCTCATCGGCGCGGACGGTGTGCATTCGGTCACCCGGCAGCTCATCGACCCGGCCGCGCCAGAGCCGCGTTACACCGGCCAACACATTGTCTATGGATTCACCGACAAAACACCGGTCGAAGTGCCAGCTGACACGTACCAGATGATCCGCGGCGAGAAGGGTTTCTTCGGCATCACCGGGGCGCCGGCCGGCGGGCTGTGGTGGTTCGCCCGGGTGTCCGGACCGGAGCTGACCAGCGCGCAGGCCGCCGCGGTGACGACCGCGCAGTGGCGGGACCAGCTGATCGCCGTCTTCGAGGCGGACCGCACGCCGGCCGCCGCGGTCGTCGCGGCCACCACCGAACCGATCGTGGGCACCGGCAACTACGACGTGCCGACCGTCCCCACCTGGCACAACGGCCGGATGACGATTGCCGGCGACGCCGCCCACGCGGCCTCCCCAGCGGCCGCCCAGGGCGCTTCGATGGCCATCGAGGACGCGGTCGTGCTGGCCAAATGCCTGCGGGACATCGCCGACCCGGCGACCGCCTTCGACACGTACGAGCGGCACCGCCGGGAGCCGGGAGCGGGTGGAGCGGCTGGTGCAGGCCAGCGCGGCGATGAGCCAGCGGCGTACCCAGGAGCGCCCCGACCAGCGGTCCAGCAACGCGAACTGGCTCCGCGACCACCACATCGACTGGGATTCCCGCATCTGACCATGCACTGAGTTCTGCCTCGTACGCGAAGAGTAAGTCGCACCCTCGCGTGTGCGGATTCTGTGCCGAATCTATACAGCCCCAATTCCATGCTGGCCGGATAAGTAAGTCAGCTCTGCTTTTGCCGCCCTTTTTGTCGTTTCCGGTGCGGGCGGCGCAGCCGGAACGGGGACAGCTCACCATGACCATAACCAAATTAGTCCAGCCAGAAGTTTTACCGTCATCATGTGTACGCATCCGCACTCTCGGTGATTTCCAGGTCTACCGGGATGGGCGCAGGGTGCGCTTTCGGTATGGCGGTGGAAGAAATCCCAGGAACTGTTCAAGTTCCTGCTGTCCCGCCGAAACCGGGCCACCTCGCGCGAACTGCTGATGGACGTGTTGTGGCCGGACGAATCCTCCAGCCGGGTGGCCAACCGACTGTCTGTGGCGCTTTCGGCCGTACGCACCGTGCTCGACCCCGACCGCGTCCATCCGGCCGACTTTTTCGTTGCCGCCGACCGATATGCGGTCACCCTCAGCAATCTGGCGGTGGACGCCGAGATCTTTGTCTTTCATGCGACCGTCGCACTGGAACGCCACTATTGCGGCGACCGTGATGCGGCTCACGCATTGGCTTTCGCCGAATCACTTTATGTTGGCGACTTTCTGCCCGCGGACCAGTGTGTGGAGTGGACCGCGCCAGTACGGGAAACGGCGAAGGCCAACTATCTCGAGGTCGTACGCGCGCTGGCGAAACTGAGCGCGGACAGCGGCCAGCATCACCTCGCGGTCCTACCACCTGCAGGCGTTGCAGCGGGACGCCTTCGACGAGGCCGCGCATCTGGGGCTGGTGCAGGCCTTCCTGACCACCGGACGGACCAGTGCGGCGCACCGGCATTACCGCAGCTACGTGGCCAGGATGGCGGAGATCGGGGTGGACCCGGCGCCGCCGCCGGCCGTGGACCGGTTGCGGACAAGACTGGCCGGCTGAGTTTTCTCGGGCTGTGAAATCCACAACACCGCACCACCTGCGAAAACCTGCTATGGATAAGGCTGCTTTAACCAAAATCCAGGCCGCTAACTCCTCAAGACGGGCGAAACCTCGCGGTGAAGCCAATAATATTTGTGATGCGTGACCCGTAACGCCACGATTCGGACCCGCGATAGAACAACCGTAGCGATTCCTTGTAGGGTCGCTTCGGTCCGGTGATTTTCCGGCGCCAACCCGGCGCCCTCATCAGACGCCGCCGAATCGGTGACCAGGCAACTGGGAACTGAACCGGGGACCCGAGCACTTGGGGTGAATCCGCGGCTTGCCGTGGTAGGGCGATTTTTCTTCCCCGTCCGAATCCGTCAGCTAACTCGGTAGGCGGTAGCAGTGGAAGAAGGAGTCTCGCGAGAGTGACTCGCGCTTGGGCGCCTCGGCGCAAGCATGCCCTTTTCGTCCCCCTCTTCATGGTCTTGGCGCTGGTCAGCACCAGCTTCCTGGACTCCTCCCCAGCCATGGCCGATCAGACTCTGAGCGACGTGCAGGCCAAGATCACCGCGCTCACCGGTCAGATCGACAAGGCAAACGAGCAGTACAACACCGCCAACGTGCAGCTCGGCCAGGTCCGCAACCAGCAGGCCACCGTCTCCAAGCAACTGGCGGACACCAACATCAAGGTCGCTGAGCTGCGCAAACAGGCCGGTTCGTACGCGGTGAACGCGTACAAGGGCGGCGACATGAGCATGCTCGGCTCGATGATGACGACCGGTTCGGCTGACCAGTTCCTCGACCAGCTGACCACGTGGACGCGCTGACCAGCAAGGCCGAAGCCCCGCTCAAGGCGTTGAAGGCCGAGCAGGCCGTTCAGGCGGCCCAGAACACCAAGCTGCAGGGCCTGGTCACGTCGGCGAACACGCTGGTCCAGACGCTGACGACCAGCAAGGCCTCGTTCAACTCGCAGCTCCAGCCGCTGCTGGCGCTGCAGGCCAAGATGAGCCCGACGTTCGGCGACAACAGCTACCACGCCATCGCACCGCCCGGGTCGCCGGCGAACGTCGCCTTCGCGTACGCGCAGCTGGACAAACCGTATGTCTTCGGTGCCGCCGGACCGGACACCTGGGACTGCTCCGGACTGACCGAAATGGCGTACCAGCAGATCGGCAAGAGCCTCGAGCACTCGGCGCACCTGCAGTACGCGGCTCTCACGCACGTCTCGGAGTCCGACATCCGGACCGGTGACCTGGTCTTCTTCTACGGCTTCGAGCACGTCGGGATCGCCATCAGCCACACCCAGGTGATCCACGCGCCGGAGCCCGGCGACTCGGTCAAGATCACCAACATCAGCGACATGCCGATCGCCGGCGTCGGCCGGTAGGCAGTTCGCAAGCTCCGACGCCACGTCATCGCCCGATGACGTGGCGTCGTGACGTGCCGGGAACCTAGTGGTCTTATGAGCAGTTGAAACAGGCATCTGGTCCCGGCGGCAGGAGTGCGGATGGCCGAGCTGGTCGCCGGCGCGAACATGCCGCTGCCCAGCGGGCCGGTATCGATCGCGGTGACCGGTCCGTACGACGTGTCGGCGATCGTGCTGGGCAGCGACGGCCGAGTGGGCGGCGACGCCGACTTCGTCTTCTACAACCAGCCGACCGCGCCAGGCGTCCAGCTGCGCACTCGTACAGTCACCATCGACCCCGGCCGGCTGCGCTCCGGCGCTGACCGGGTCGTCCTGGTCGCCAGCCCGGAGGAGATCGGCCGCACCTTCGGCCAGCTGCCCCGACCGTCCGTGGTCGCCGCCGACCGGAACGGCCGGCAACTGGCCAGCATCCTGCTGACCGCCCTGCGGACCGAGACCGCCGCCCAGCTCGCCGAGATCTATCGGCGCAACTCCCAGTGGAAGCTGCGCGCGATCGGCCACGGGTACGCCGACGGCCTGGCCGGCCTCGCCCGCGACTTTGGCGTCGACGTGATCGACGAGCCAGCACCGGCCCGAGTGATCCAGTGGGCCGCCCAACCGCTCGCTCCCACCCCGGTCCCGGCCGCGGCGCCGTTCCCACCTGCTCCGTTCCCGCCGCCTCCACCGGCGGCGCCAGGTGCCGGTCCGCCGCCGAGCCGGACCAGCGGCCCGTACGGCGAAGTGATCGCCCTGACCAACGCCGAGCGGGCCAAGCACGGCCTGCCGCCGCTCTCGGCCAACAAGCAGCTCGCCGAGGCCGCGGAGATGCACAGCCTGGACATGGTGATGCGGAACTTCTTCGACCACCAGAACCCGGACGGCGCGCAGTGCTGGGACCGGGCGCACTGGTCGGCTACCGCTACCGCAAGATCGCCGAGAACATCGCCGCCGGGCAGCGCACGCCCGTCGAGGTGGTGGACGGCTGGATGAACAGCCCCGGCCACCGAGCGAACATCCTGGACGGTGAACTGACCGAGATCGGGGTCGGCCTCGCCGCTGGCGGCAGCTACGGCACGTACTGGACCCAGGTCTTCGGTACGCCCCGCTAGTGTCCCGCAAATCCGCTGACCGCATCGCGTCGTTGCGGTCAATAGTACGATCTCGTATAATCCGATATCGTGGATAGTGAGTGGTCGGCGCTGCTGGCCGTACAACGGGCGACGCACATGACCCTGCAGGTGTTGGCGATTCGGCTGGTCGATCTGGACCTGACCGCGTCGGAGGTCAACGCGCTGGCCAACCTGGCCGACGGGCGGGACCGTACGGTGTCTGAGCTGGGCGCACTTATGGGCCTGCGGCCAACCACGCTGACCAGCGTGTTGGACCGGCTGGAGCGGCGTGGCCAGCTGACCCGCGGCAACCGGCCGGGCGACCGGCGGGCCGTCGTGATCGCACTCACCGCACTGGGCCGCGACACCGCGGCCACCATCCGCCAGACGTTCGGCGAGCTGGAGCGGCAGGCCCTCGGGGGGCTGCCCACAGACGCTGTCGCTGGCTTACGCGCCGGATTGCAGGCGCTGACGGAGGTGCCCGAATGACGACTTTCCCCGATCTGATGAACGAAGTGCTGGCCGACGCGCCGCGTTTCGGCCATCGCGAACACGTCCACCTGACCTGGCTGGCGGTCCGCCGCTGTGGCGTACCGGCGGCGATCGACCTGGTCAGCGACGGGATCCAGCGGACCGCGCGATATGCCGGGGCACCGCGCAAATACCACGTGACGGTCAGCCGGGCCTGGGTGGAGCTGGTCGGCCACCACGTGACGGAGACCGCCGAAACCGACTTCGACGCGTTCGTACGACACCATTCAGCGCTGCTGGACAAGCGGTTGCTGACCCGTTTCTACCGCTCGACGACGACGCTGGCTGGCGAGGCCGCCCGGACCGGCTGGGTAGGCCCCGACCTGGCGCCTTTCCCGTGGACCAGGTGAAGCGGCCACTCTCGCGGGTGCGATGCTGAACGCCGTCCGAAAGCGACAGTGAGAGGTCGGCGACGATGGCGGCTCGATGGACCAAAGCCTCACCCTGGGTGCTGGCCGGTGTGCTCGGCGGCATGGGTGTGCTGCATTTCGCCGCACCAAAGCCTTTCGTGGCGATTGTGCCGCGCGTGCTGCCCGAGCCAGAGCTGCTGGTCGCCGCGAGTGGGGTAGCCGAGTTGGCTTGCGCGGCGCTGGTCGCGATTCCGCGTACCCGCACACTCGGCGGCGCCGCCGCTGCGGCGCTCTTTGTTTCGGTCTTCCCAGCCAATATCCAGATGGCCGTCGACTCGTCGCTGCCGGAAACCCGCAAACCCAGGTGGTATCAGGCGATCGCCTGGGGACGCCTGCCGCTGCAGGTCCCGCTGGTGATGTGGGCCCTGTCCGTACGCCGACGCAAAAAGTGCCTGATATGAGGAAAACTGTCACGATCGCGGCCCTGGCCGCCGTGCTGTTGAGCGCTTGTACGAGCAACAGCCCCGACAAGCCCGCTCCGCCGGCCGCTGGCGACGGCGTCCATCAGGGCGCCTGGACTCCCGCGCAGCTCGGCATGGTCGCGGCCACCGGCGATCCCGCGGTGATGCCGAGCACGCCCGGTTTCAGTCCCGGAATCATCTATTTCTGCCGGGTTTATGTGGACCAGTCCCGCGCCTCGAATGACGCGTTCATCGCGGTGGTCACCGCGGGCACCGGTCTCACCCAGTCGTATCTGGGCGTCTACGACCCGGCTACCCACAAGCTGCTCGCCTCCACCGAGGACGTTTCGGCCTCATTGCAGCAATCCACGCCACTGCGGCTGCCGCTGAACACGGTCGTACCAGCCGAGTCGGTGAACAAGGAGCTGTGGATCGCTGTCCTGATCGGGAAAATGACCAAGTCGCCGGCGGTGATCGGCGGCCGGGAATACGGTACGAATATCGGCCTGACCGACGACTACCGGCTCTGGGTGTCCAAACAGGACGGATATTCGGCGCTGCCCACCACGGCCCCGGAGATGAAGGTGCCGGACCACAGTTCGCTCCCCTTCGTCGGCATCGGCCCTTGACCCGATCACTAGACTCCCTCCGTGATCGAGAACTCGCGCCGACCGCTCTGGTCGCTGGCCGCACCGGGCCTGGCCGCCCTGCTCGGGGCCTTCCTGCTGACTTCGCTGGTGGGACCGACTTTCACCGCGGTACGCCGCGATCTGCACGGTGACTCAGGTCTCGTGCTCTGGTCGCTGGTGGCGTTTGTCCTGCCGGCGCTGCTGACCGCCGCGGCCGGCGTGGTGCTCGGCCGGCGATGGCCGGCGGCTACTCTGCTTCCGGGTGTCGCGCTGATGGTGCTCGGGCTGCTGCCGATGGCATTCGCGCCCAGCGTCGCGGTGTGTTGCTGGTCGGCCGGGTGCTGACCGGCCTCGGCGCCGGCGCGGTCATCGCGACGGCCGCGCTTTTGGTCGTGCGCTCGAAAAGTCGCCGCCGCGGTGCTGTCATTCGCCATCCTGATCGCACTGATCCTTGGCCCAGTCTCCGGTCTGGTGCTCACCCAGGCATTTAGCTGGCGGTTGGTCTTCATTCTCTCGGTCGTGGTGTCGATCGTGGTGCTGTTGTTGGCGGTGGTCAACGAAATCGTCGTACTGGCTAGCCGTCGCTCTTAGCGGTGGCCAAAATCGCGCCAGCCCGGCTGAGCACCGCTGGGCGGGTACGACCCAGGACGATCGCGATCGCGGCCGTCACGACAAGGTAGATCAGCACCAGATAAGGGAAATACCGCAGCGGCGCGGCCGGCACCGGATAGACCTGGCCGTAGACGGGAATGAGCAGCAGCAAGATCCCCAGCACCGGCAACACCAGATGCCGCCACCATGAGCGGCGGCCGGCGAAGTGCCGGATGCAGGCGACGCTGGTGAGCATGTAGACCGGAATGATCGCCAGGGTCAGCACCGAGCCCAGATACACGTACGCGTTGAATGGCCCGGAAATCAGCCCAACCACGTACGTGAAGACCACCGCCACCGCGGCCTGTAGCCAAATCGCCGCCGTCGGCGTCCGGTGCACTGGATGGACCTTCGCCAACAGCCGCGGCAACAGACCTTCCCGTCCCATCGCGTAAAGGATGCGGACGATGCCGTTGTTGGAGTTCATCGTGACGGCGAAAATACTGGAAATGCCGGCCAGACCGACCAGCAGTTTCAGCCACGGCGCGTACTTGTCCGCCAGCGTGGTGAAAGGTGCCGCGTCGGCGACCAGCCGGGACACTCCGTCCACGCCGAACCCGATCATTTCCGCGTACGTACAGAAAAGGTAGATCACGCCGACGAAAAAAACAGCGAGAGATAGATCCCGCGCGGCACGTTGCGGGCCGGCAGCCGGACCTCCTCGCCCAGCGTGGTAGCCGCCTCGAAACCGACGAAGGACAGAATGCCGAAAACCATCCCGAGGGCGAGGCCGGACAGGCCGTTCGGGGATTCGGTGGGCAGCAGCGGCAGCACGCTGAGGCCGTGCGCGCCGCCCTTGGCCAGCACCACCACCGCGCTCAGCAGCACGATGACGACCACCTCAGCGCCGAAAAGCGCCAACGCGGTCCGCAGCGAACCGGTTATTCCGCGCAGCGAAAGGAAAACCACCAACACCGCGAAGACCGCCGAGATGATCGTCCAGTGGATCTGGACGCCGTAGCCGGCCAGGATGTCGTGCGTGTACGTGCCGATCAGCGCCAGCTCCGCGGGCACCAGCAGCGCGTACGCGACGAACATCAGGCCGCCGGTGACGAAGCCGGTGCGCGGGCCGATCGCCCTCGACACGTACGTGTAGAAGGAGCCGGCGCTCGGGAACACCCGGGCCATCTCCACCACACTGTTCGCCACCACCAGCACCACCACCAGCGCGGATCACGAAGACGAACGAACGGTGTCGCCGCGCCGGCCTGCTGGGCGGCCACCTGCGGGTTGAAGTAGACCGACACCGCCGGGCCCATCAGCGCCGCCGACATGATGACCGCGCCGCCCAGGCCCACCGCGCCGGACCGCAAACTCGGGGTAGCGCTCACCGGCTGGTGTCGGCTGGCAGGAAGCTGACCTGATGCCGGTCCGGGTCGAGCGTGTGCGCGTGCACCATCCCACCGACGCCCACGACCAGAAAATACACCAGGGTTGGCAGAGTCGAGCCAACACTCGCATCCGGGTCGAAGACGGCGGCGCCCAAGAGGATGGCGGACGGGATGTAGTAGCCGACCGCGGCAAGCGCCAACCCGACGCTGCGTCGCCGGATGGCGTAATACCCGAAAACCGCCCAGGTGGCGAGCCCGAAGGAGAACAACGGGATCGCCGCCGCCACCAGCCGGATGGCCCGGGAGCTCGCCGCGCCGCCAGCCAGCCGGCCGGCGCACGCACCAGCAACAGGCCGGCGATCGCACCCCACAGGATGCTGGCCACGTACGCGCCGCTCAGCACCGCGGCAACCAGTGGACTCGGCGGCTCATAATTTTCGATGGCGGCGACCACCACTGCGGCGGCCTGGACCAGGAACAGCGCGGCCAACAGTCCCAACCGCCAGCTCCGCCGGGCCACCGCCGCCGACAGCACCACCGCCCAGCTGGCCAACCCAAACGTGACCAGCGGGATCAGGCCAGCCAGCACCTTGCGTACCCACGTCCAGCCGAGGCGACCGGCCGGGGCGACCGCGGTCACCGCCGGCCGTGGAACGATTTCGGCCGTCCGGGCACCAAGGATCTCCGCACGCAGTTCCAGCAGCCGGGCACCGGGGTCGATGCCGAACTCCTCGGTCAGCAGTCGCTGGCCGTCGTCGAAAACCGCCAGCGCCTCGGCCGGCCGGCCGGACCGGTGCAACGCCAGCATCAGCAGGTAGCGGGGCCGCTCGCGGAGCGGAAAATCGGCCACCAGCCTGGTCAGATCGGCGGTCGACTCCCGGTGCCGGCCGGCCGCGAGCTCGGTCTCGGCAAGCGTCTCGGCGGCCACCGCGCGGCTTTCCGAGAGCCGTATCCGGGCATGCGCGAACGCCGGTCCGGCGAGGCCGGCGAGCGGCTCGCCGCGCCACAGGTCCAAGGCCAACCGCAGCTTGCTGATCGACAGGGTCGGATCGCCGTTCACACTTTCGCCCTGCAACTGCGCGAACCGCTCGGCATCCAACCCGCCCGGGTCCACCCGCAGCACATAGCCGCCGTCGGACCGCAGCAGTCGCTGGGCCGGGGCGCGTACGGCACGATCCGGCTCCAGCACTCGACGCAGGCCAGCAACGTACTTCTGTACGACGTTCGGCCCGTTGTGTGGGGGATTGTCCGGCCAGACGGTGTCCACCAAACGGGACACCGAAACAGTCTCGTTGACATTGAGTAGCAGAGCCGCGAGCACCGCACGTTGCTTCAACGGGCCCAGGTCAAGCTCGCGGTCCCCGGCGTACGCGCGCACCGGACCCAGGACCTCAAACCTGAGCGGCCCGTCCCCCGTCGGTGCCGTCATGGCTGCCTCGCTTTTTTGATTTCCCCGTCTTCCCGCGGGCATTCTAACCGAATCCGAAATAGCCGCGGCTAAGCGCGAAACTTCGCCGAACGCCAAGGAAAGATCCTGTGCCTTTCGTCCGTTTTCCGGCTGACAACGCGGGCTGGTTTCGGCAATGATGCGGCCATGGCGAGGTTCGCGGACGCGCTCGACGGCCAGGTGGAGTCGTTCCAGACGGCCGCCTCCCAGGCGTTCGCACCGCTGAAGATCGCTCCGGCGGGCCGCGGCGATTTCCGGAACTCGTTCCGCAGCGCGGCCGCCGGCGACGTACGGGTCACCAGGATCACCGGCGCCCCTTGTACGGTCCTGCGGACGCCCGCCCTGATCGGCTCGTCCGATCCCGAGCTGGTGAAGGTGGCGCTGCACGCGACCGGTACGGCACGCGTCGAGCAGGACGGCCGACAGAGCCTGCTGCACCCGGGTGACCTGGTGAACTACGTGACGAGCCGGCCGTACAAACTGACCTTCACCGAGCCGTACGAGGCGGTGGTCATCGGCGTCCCGGTGCGCCGGCTCGGCCTGCACGCTCGTGACCTGGACCGCCAGACCGCCGTCGCAGTGCCCAGCGGTGGCGCGGTCCGCGCGCGGCGGTGGCGACCTTCTTCCGTACGGTCAGCGAGCCGCTGGACGCCGGCCCGGACGTCTTCGCCGGCGACGCCGGCCGGCACCTCGCCGACGCGCTGGTGTCGATGGTGATTTCCGAGCTGGTCGACGTGCCGGTCCGGCGGCCGGAGTCCGAGCTCGCCGACCGGCTGCTGGCGTACTGCCTGACCCGACTGGGCGATCCCGGGCTGACGGTCGAGTCAGTGGCCCAGGCACACCGAATTTCCGTACGATATCTGTACAAATTGCTACAGCCGCGAGATCTCACGCTGGCCGCGTGGATTCGCGGCGAGCGGCTGGCCCGGATCCGGCACGACCTCGCCGACCCGGGGCTGGCCAACCGGACGGTGGCCTCGATCGCGGCCCGCTGGGGAATCCTGAACCCGGCGCACCTCAGCCGGGCCCTGAAGGGCGAGTTCGGGCAGACCGCGGCGGCCATCCGACAATCGTCGCGAGAAACTCCGCGGGAACTTCCGCGGGAAATTTCGCGGGAAATGTAGAACCGCGGCGGCATGCTTCGATCCCCTGGTGTCAGCTCGCCAGTGAATGGAGATCTCCGATGGACACCACGACCTCAACCGACGGCACCGTCATCGGGTACGACCGGCTCGGCGACGGGCCACCGGTCGTGCTGGTCCACCCAGCGCTCGGCCACCGCGCCTTCAATCCGGAAATGGGCCGGCTCGCCGAGCTGCTGTCCGCGACCTTCACCGTCTTCAACTACGACCGCCGCGGCCGCGGCGACAGCGGCGACAACGCCGGCCCGGTCGGCTACGACGTACAGCGCGAAATCGACGACCTGGCCGCCATGCTCACCGTCGCCGGCGGCTCGGCCGCTGTCTACGGCATGTCATCCGGCGCGGCCCTCGTCCTGGAAGCCGCCAACCGCGGCCTCCCCATCACCAAACTGGCCTTGTACGAGCCACCTTTCGTCATCGACGACTCCCGTACGCCCGTGCCGCCCGGCTACCTCGACGACATGGTCAAACTCGTGGTCGCCGGCCGGCGCGGCGAAGCCGCCGAACACTTCTTCGTCAAGGGCGTCGGCGTACCAGCCGAAGCCATCCCATATATGCGCGCCGATCCCACCTGGGCCGAGTACGAGAAAGTCGCGCCCACTTTGATCTACGACAGCGCAATCCTGGAAGGCACCATGATCGGCCACCCGCTGTCGCCCGAGCGCACCGCCGCCGCCAAGATGCCCGCGCTGATCCTCGTCGGCTCCCAGGTCGAGGACTGGGCCCATACGTCCACGAAGTGGCTCGCGGACACCCTGGAACAGGGCTCGCTGACCACCTTGGACGGCGAGTTCCACCAGGCCTCGGCTGAGTCACTCGCGGTGGCCGTCGGCGACTTCTTCACTGCGTAGGTTTCCTGGCCTTTGGTCGCAGTCAGGCCAGGCTGGTCCAGATGCTCTTGACCTCGGTGAAGTCCTCGATCGCCGCCCAACCCATCTCGCGGCCCATGCCGGACGCCTTCATTCCGCCCCAGGCGGCACCCGCGTCCAGCAGTGGCGGCATGTTGATCCAGACGGTTCCGGCTTTCACCTGGTGGGCCAGCCGGTTGGCCGTACCGATGTCGCGCGACCAGATGTAAGCGGCCAGGCCGTAATCGGTGTCGTTCGCGCGGGAAGCGAGGTCGTCGGCGTCGTCGTACGGCAGAACGGCAAGCACCGGGCCGAAGATTTCCTCGCGGGCGATGCGCATGTTCTGGGTGACGTTTCCAAAGACGGTGGGGCGGTAGAAAAAGCCGTTGGCGAGGTCGCCGTCGGCGCGGCTGCCGCCGGTGAGCAGGTCGGCGCCTTCGGAGCGGCCGATCTGGACATAGCGGTCGACCTGTTCGAGCTGCTCAAGGGACACCAGCGGGCCGAGTTGGCTGGTTTCGTCCAGGCCCGAGCCGAGCTTCATCGAGCCAGCGATCGCGGCGACCTTGCTGGCGAACTCGTCGGCGCGCTTGCGGTCGACGTAGAAGCGGGTGGCGGCGGCACAGACCTGGCCGGAGTTCAGCAGGCCGCTCATCAGGTTGCCCTCGATGGCCTCGTCGAGGTCGGCGCGTCGGCGTCGATGATGCTCGGCGCCTTGCCGCCCAACTCCAGCGACACCTTCTTGAGCGCGCGCCCAGCCTCCGAAGCGATTTCGCGACCGACCGCGGTGGAGCCGGTGAAGGAGATCTTGGCGACCTTGGGGTGTCGTACGAGCGCCTTCCCGACCTCGGGACCGCCGGTCACGATGTTGACCACTCCGGCTGGCACGCCCGCTTCGGCCAGCACCTCGGCGAGCAGCAGGGTGGTGAGCGGGGTCTGCTCGGCCGGCTTGATGACCACGGTGTTGCCGGTGGCCAGCGCCGGCGCGAGCTTCCACACCAGGATCATCAGCGGGAAGTTCCATGGCGTAATCAGCGCGCAAACGCCGAGCGGCTCGCGCCGGGTGCGGTAGTCGACGTTCGGCACGGACAGCGGCGCGGTGATGCCGGTGATCTTGGTGACCCAGCCGGCGTAGTAGCGAAAGTGCTCGACCGCGTTGGGCACCGAGAAACCGGCGCTGATCGCCAGCGGCTGGCCCTGGTCACGGGTCTCCAGCTGGGCGAATTCGGCCGTACGCGCCGCCAGCAGGTCGGCAGCCTTCAGCAGCACGTGAGCCCGCGCGGCCGGCAACATGCCCGCCCACTCGGCCGACTCGAAGGCCCTCGCGGCCGCGTCGACGGCCGCGTTCACCTCCGCCTCGGTGGCCTCCGGCAGCTCGGCCAGCACTTCGCCGGTGGCCGGATCGACACTCGCGAACGTGCCGCCGGTGGCGCCGATCCACTTGCCGTCCACGAACATCTCGGTACGCATGCGCGCCTGCTTTCGCCAGCTGGTCTCTGGTCAGCAGGCTAGAAACGAGACCGCCGTCACAGTCGCCATCGCGCGCACGGCTACCCGCCCATTCGTGCCCTATTCAGTCCGGCGCAGCAGGTGCACGGCCAGCGCGGACATCCAGACGAAGCCGATCGCGATGGTCAGCCGCTGCAGCAGCCCGCCGACCGACACGAAGGCCGGATTCTGCTGGAATCCGAGGCTGGTCAGCACAAAACAGGCCAGCGACGCGACCCCGCTGGCGATCGAGTAGACCACCCAGAAGCGCTTCCCGATCCGATAGGCCACCACGAAGCAAGCGGCCGGCAGCGCGGTGAACACCGGTGTCGAGCACAGGTCGTGGAGGACGCCGTGGACCGTACGTACGGCCGTTATCGGCGCGGTCCCGGGCGGATAGCCGCTGATCGGGTCGGTCGCGAAAAAAAGCCGGCACCGAACAGGCCCAAGCCAACCAGCGCGATCAGCATCGGGGTCCAGAATCCGCCGCCGTACGCCCGCACCGCGGACTGCAGCCCGATCGCGTACGCGATCACCAAAAGCCCGCTGACCACGAAGTTCACCGCCTGGATCCAGCCCAGCGGGCCCAGCGACAGCGAGCTGACCGGGTGCCGCCACGGGCTGTACCCGGCCCGGACCGCGCCCTCGATGAGGAACACCACGACGAACAGGAGCGGCCCGATCACGCCACAGGCCACCAACGCGCGGTTCCGGTTCATGCGCGGCAGCGTAGGCGATGTCGCGCATCTTCGCGCCCTTCAGACTGTTCGCCGGAGTGAGGCTTGACCGGAGCACGGCTCGTCGTTACGTTCCTGAGAACGTTGCCAGAGACGCATGTCACAGCCTGTCCGGTGACAGTTTCGGGGCGTACGCCTGGGAGGTGTGGATGTCGACCGACACGACGGCCGTCGCGGCCGGTTTCCGGACCGCTCGCGCCGGCTCGAGCCACCGGCCGGCCGGCGAGCCGCAAATGGTGGCGCAAACATCGTCGGGACATCGGTGCCGGCTATTTGTTCATCGCGCCGGCGATCATTGGTTTCCTTGTGCTGGTGGGATATCCGATCATCTTCAGCGGATATCACGCGTTCACCGACTGGAACGGCCTGACCGCGGCTACCTGGACCGGTTGGCACAACTTCACGTACCTCTTCACCCAGGACCCGACTTTCTGGCCGTCGCTGTGGGCGACCCTGTTGTTCACCTTGATCAGCGTGCCGGCCACCCTGATTGTCGGGCTGGGCCTCGCGATGCTGCTGAACCGCGCACTTGCCGGCGTGCGGTGGTTCCGGACGATTTTCTTCCTGCCGGTCGTGTTGCCGGCCGTCGCCGTGCTGACACTGTGGAAATATCTTTACGATCCGCAGTACGGGCTCGCCAACCAGGCACTCACCGCACTGCACCTGCCCACCAGCCTGTGGCTCGGCAGCACCCAGATGGCACTGCCCTCGATCGTCATCATCGGGCTCTGGGGCTGCGGTGCCACCATGATGATTTTCCTCGCCGGCCTGCAAACCGTGCCGGCCGAGCTGCATGAGGCGGCTCGGATCGACGGCGCGGGACCGATTCGGGCGTTCTTCACGATCACCCTGCCGATGATCACGCCGATCCTGCTGCTGCAAATCGTGTTGCAGATCAACCAGGCTTTCCAGACCTTCACCCCGATCCAACTGTTGACCAACGGCGGCCCGGAAAACACCACCAACCTGCTGATGTACAAGATCTACTTCGACGGTTTCCAGAATTTCAGCAAGTTCCCGCAGCTGGGCTATGCCACCGCCGAGGTCTGGGTGCTGTTCATCCTGGTCCTGATCGTGACCGCGCTGACCCTCCGGACCTCGTCTTTGTGGGTCTACGCCGACAACACGCAGGATTAGGAGTCGACGATGGCCACTCTCAACAATGCGGTCCTCACTCGTACGAGCGCGCGGACCGACTTGGGCGTACCCCTCGCGGTGTCCCGCGCCGCCTGGTATTTGCTGTGCCTGCTGCTCGCGGCCTTCATGCTGATGCCGTTGCTCTGGATGGTCACCATCGCCTTGAAGGGCGACAGTGACATCCTGCAGTTCCCGCCACAGTTCTTCCCCAAGGAACTGCACCTGGAGAACTTCGTCGCGGGGCCAAAACAAATCAACTTCTACCAGATGCTGGGCAACACTCTGATCGTCACCGTGCTGGCGACCATCGGCTCGGTGTTCAGCTCGATGCTGGTCGGCTACGGCCTCGCCCGAATTCCGTTTCCCGGCCGCAAGATCTGGTTCTACGTCTTCACCGCGAGCATGTTCCTGCCGCCGATCGTCGGCATCATTCCGCTGCTGCGGCTCTACGTCCTGCTGGGAGTCGACGACACCTGGATCCCCTTGATCCTGCCGGCCTGGCTGGCCAACCCGGTCTTCATCTTCCTGGCCAGGCAGTATTTCACCAATCCCGTACTCCCTCGACGAGGCCGCGAAAATCGACGGCTGCGGCTACTTCCGGACCTTCTTCACGGTGATGCTGCCGATCACCCGACCGCTGTGGATGACCATGTCGATCCTGGCCTTCCAGTCCATCTGGAACGACTACCTGAATCCGCTGATCTTCCTCACCACCGAGTCCAAGTTCGTCCTCTCGCTGGGAATGGGATCCTTCTTCGGCGGGTTCGCCGGTGTCGCCACCACCCAGTACAACTACTACATGGCAACGAACCTGCTCTACATGTTGCCGCCATTACTGCTGTTCTTCCTGGCCCAGCGCTATTTCATGCAGGGCCTGAGCGCCCTTGGCACCACGGCGTCCAGATGAGAAGCCACCTTCGACTGGTCGGTGCGCTGGCCGCTTTTGCGTTGCTGGCCAGCGGTTGCGCGGCCAGCAGCGGGACGGCGACGGACACCGTGACGTATCTGACCTGGGAAACCCCGCAGACCAACGCGGCCATCGGACGCGGCGATGGCCAGCCTACCGGCGACCGGGGTAAAGCTGGAAAGGGTGCCGTCGCCCGGATACAACTACGACCAGAAGATCGCCGCGCTCTTCCTCGCGAACAAGGCACCGGACTTCTTCTGGTGTGGCAACGACACCGCGCAGAGCCTTGGCCAGAAGGGGCTGCTTTTCGACTGGAACGCGTATCTTTCCCGTCGTACGAACGGCATGGACCCGGCCGGTTTCGTGCCGGGCGCGCTGGACTACTGGCACGGCCCGGACGGCGGCCTCTATGGGCTGCCCACGCTGGTCAACACGTACGGCTTCTATTACAACAAAAAGCTGCTCGCGAAGGCCGGCGTGCCGGTGCCTCAACCGGGCTGGACCTACGCCCAGCTTTTCGCCGCGGCCACCGCGCTGACCAAGGCCGACGGGCACACCGGCCCTGGTGTCGTGGTGGACGCGCATGACGGCGGCTGGGGATCGACTTTGTACGGGCCATTCGGGATCGCGCAGGCGTCCCTTTTTCGGCCGGCGGAAAGCCGTTCGAAAACCGACCGGTCGGCGCCGATGCGGTGCAGACTGATCAGCTTTTCACCCAGACGGTGGAGAAACTGGTGACCGCGATCAAGGCCGGCGAGATGACCGAGCCGGGCGCCGGCAGCGGTGACACCACCGCGGCCTTCAGCGGCGGGCGTACGGCGATGCTTTTCGGCGGCCAGTGGCTGGCTCCGTCCATCCAACAGTCCAAGCCAGCCTTCGGCTGGGGTTTCGCGCCGATGCCGGAAAACGGCCGGCGTGTGCAACCCTTCGATGCCGTCGGGATCTGCGCACCGAAAACGCTGCGCAACCCGGACCAGGTCTGGTCGGTCATGACGTATTTGGAGACGACCGCGCTGGCCAAGGTCCTGGCCGCCGCGCCGGTCGCACCTTCGGCTTACGCGCCGGCATCGGTCACCTATTTTTCGCCGCCATGAAGAAGGTCGGCGACGGATCGGTGGGTCCGACCGTCCAATACGAGAGCTCACCGGGCAAGGTCGGCATCCGGTTCGTCGAACCGTGGGCCACTTATGCCAACAACATCCTGAAATCCTCGTGGGATCAGATGCTCAGCGGGGAGCGCCCGGTCGGACCGACGTTGGCCACGACCGTACGGGACATCAACGGAATCATCCCCAAGAACGGCTGAGGTCCTCGGTGAAGTCCAGCCACCGCTCGATGTCGGCCGCGGTGAAATGCCGGATCGCCCAGTCCACCATTCGCAAACTCATGTGGGCCTGATAGAGCAACAATGTCTCGTCGTCCAGCGTCGCGTCGATCCGGTCGTCCACCCAGCGGGCGGCCGCCGGATCGCCGCCCACCAACGCGAATCGCAGGGTGACCAACCCGAAATGCCGGTCACCACGGCCGATGCCGTCCCAGTCCACGATCCCACTGATCGCGTTGTGCCGCACCAACACGTTTTCCGGATGGAAATCCAGGTGCACGAGGTCGTCACCACTCATCGTCGACGGTCCCTGCCGACCAACTTCGGTTATCCAGTCGAGCAAGGCCTGGCTGCGGCGGCTGTGTACGCGCAGCGACTCGTGGACGCAGAAACCCGGCCCGCTCTTGGTCAGGTAAAGCTCCGGCGCCGGCACGTCCGGGCGGTCGGCCAGCAGACCAGCGAACCGCTCGTTGAGGTCGACCATCGCGCGTACCAACGGCAGATCCGCACGATCGGGCTGGTCGCCGGGCAACCGCTCCTGCACGATCGCGACCGCGTCCGGCAGGTCGGCGATCAGCTCGTACGCCGGCACCGGAATCCCGCGCAGCCGGGCCAGCTTGAGCAGCTCGTCGGTCCGCTGCAACCGTCCCGCGGAGCCCGGCGAGGCGCAGGTCAGCACCCCCTCGCGGCCGTCCGGCCAGCGTACGTACGCGGCGCCGACCTGCCCGCCGGGTGCCGGCCCCAGCACCTCCAGCCGCACGCCGGCATCCGCCGCCAGCGCCGCCACCAACGCGCGGGCGTCCAGCCGCCGCCGAACCGGCGCGAGCGCCGGATCTCCCCAGTTCGCCATGAACTCGACGATAGACGTGCGTTAAGTCGTCTGGTCAGTCTGTGCAGTCTGTGCGGCGCCGAATGATGTGGTCCACAGGCCGGTCGCGCTGCCGTCGGCGATCCGGCTCTCGTACGCGCTCGCCAGATATTTGATCGTGTCCAGGGATTCGGACAGCGCACGGATTTGACCGATCACCCGTTCTTCGTGCTCGCGCAGGATCGCCAACCGGTTCTTTTCATTGCCAACGCCTTGTCGGACGAGTTCGGCATATCGCCGAATAGTCGGCAAGGACATGCCGGAAACCCGGAACCACGTGCAAATGGTCAGCCATTCCACATCGGACTCGTGATAAACCCGTCGGCCGTTGTGATCCCGCCGCACCGGGCCGACCAGGATCCCTTCGCGCTCATAGAAGCGCAGGGCGTGCACGCTCAGCTCGGTCCGCTCGGCCACCTGCCCAATGCTCAGTCCCGCACTCATGGACATCCATCGACAAGTCGCTCGCCACGCTGTGTGTGCGCGTTTTCCCTGCGAAGTCAAGGTCAACAAATAGGCTCGGCGATCCGCCGGGCTGCGCTGAGGCAACGCCGGCGGGAGCCCTGAGGTCATGCCGGGAGTTTAACAGCTCGCCGGATCAGCACTTGTTCTGATCGTCAGCATGACTGTTCCGTTTCACCGCGACCTGCGGATCACCGCCTACACGCTGGCTTTTGCCGGACTTCTGCTGGTAGGCGACCGCCAGCGCCGCCGCGAGTTATCCAGTGACCAAACAGAAAACGTGACCCTCCGGGTCCGCGAGCACCACCCAGTCGTCGCCGCCGGGTTGGAACTGGGGCTGGGTGGCGCCGATCGCCAGCAGTTCCTTGGTCGCCTGGGCCAGGTCGACGACGTCGATGTCCAGATGGGAATGCTGCTTTCCGGTGCCCGGCCAGCCGGGCGCCTGGTGGTCGTCCACCCGCTGGAATCCCAGCTGCACGGTGCCTGCCTTCTCCAGACAAAGCCGCGTAATCCGCGTCGCTCGCGGTGATTTTCCAGCCGGTCGCCTGCTGGTAGAAATGCGCGAGCGCGACCGGATCGGCGCAGTTGATGACGACACTGCTGATTCCTGACATGAGATAGCTCCTTCGACTGCGACAGAACCTGCGGGCATCAGGCTGCCCGCCGGTCGCGGCGATGTATTGGAGATCCTTGCGGGCACTGTCGTACTAGTGTCCTGCGCCCGCCGTTTATGGTGGATCTCATGTTGTCCGAGGTGGTGCTCGCCGAGCGGCCCGATTTCCGGGTCGCCGCGGTGAGCTGCCGAGACGACCACCGCGGCTGGTCCGCCGAGCCCGCGCGGACTGACTTTCGGGTGGTGCTGATCCGGCGCGGGCGGTTCCGCCGCCGGGTCGCCGATGCGGTGGCCGACCTCGACAGGACGACCGCCTATCTGGGTGTGCCGGACGAAGAGGAGTCCTTCGCGCATCCGGCCGGCGGCGACGACTGTACGAGCATCGAGCTCACCCGCGCGTTGTGGCCGGCCTGGGCAGCCGAACACCCGAACCCGGCCGTGTATGTCGATGCGCGCCTGGAGCTGGCCCATCGCCGGCTGCTCGCCGCTGGGCACAGCGGCGATGTCGACTACGCGCTCACCGAGCGGTTGCTCGCGCTGGTCCGCGCCACCATCGGCCAGACATTGCGCCCGATTCATGACAATCGCATGGTCACCGCGGCCCGCGAGGCGATCCTCGCCGGCCACCCAGCCGCCACCGGGCTGCTGCCGCTGGCCCACCTGCTGGCGGTCTCGCCCTACCGGCTGAGCCGCGACTTCACCGCGGTGATGGGAGTTTCCCTGACTCGGTATAGAAATCGCGTACGAGCCGGCCGCGCCCTGGACCGGCTGGAAGCCGGCGAGCGCAGCCTGGCCACTCTCGCCGCCGACCTCGGCTTCGCCGACCAGGGGCACCTGTGCCGAACCGTCCGGGAGCACTTCGGGGAATCACCCACTGCCCTTCGGGCTCTGATCACCTCATAGTGCGGCCTTTCTCGACTAGCCTGGCATGCATGGCCTTGAAAAACGCCGTTGATCCGCAGGGCCGCAGTGCTGCCGAGCTGATGATCGCCGAAGCCAAGAAGGCGCTGTGGGTGATGGTGGGGCTGCTTGCCCTGATGTGGGTGGTGCAGCTTTTCAACTCGGTCGACAGCTACCGGCTGAGCCAGGACCTCGGCATCACCTCGCGGGACATCGGCTCGCTGCCGGAAATCGTCACCGCCCCTTTCCTGCACGCGAGTTGGGCGCACATCGAGGGAAAACTCCGGACCGCTGTTCATCTTCGGCTTCCTCGCCGCGTACCGCGGAGTGAAGAAATTCCTCGGCGTCACCGCGCTGATCATCGCCGCCAGCGGGTTGGGCATCTGGCTCACCGGCCCGTCGTCCGCGATCACCGTCGGCGCCAGCGGGCTGGTTTTTGGTTATTTCGGCTATATCATGGTTCGCGGCATTTTTGACCGGCACCTGATCGATATCGTCATCGGCGCGGTAATGGCCCTGTGTTTCGCGTACCAACTCACCGCCCTGCTCCCGACCAACGAACAAATCAGCTGGCAAGGCCACCTGTTCGGATTCGCCGCCGGCATTGTCGGCGGCTGGTTCTTCCGGGAGAAGCGCCAAAAGCCGGAGCTCACGCCGCCACCGCCCGCATTCCAGAAAGACCCCGGCAGCATCTGAGGACCAGCTCCACTCATCGACGAGTTCACCCGCTGGACAGCGCTGATGTCGGTGACAGGCGGGCGGCGCGTACGGCCGGATAAAGACCAGCCAGCGCGCCGATCCCCATCGTCACCACAACGGCCGCGAGGCTGACCCAGACCGGCACAGCCACCACCCAGCCGCGCGGCAGCACATAGGCGGCCGTCGCCGCGATCCCGCAGAGCAAACCCGCGGCCCCGCCCCAGTGCGGACAGCAGCACCGACTCGACCAGAAACTGCCCGGCAATATGTGGCCGGGTGGCTCCGAGAGCTCTGCGCAGGCCGATTTCGCGGCGACGCTCCAGCGCCGAGATGACCATGGTGTTGGCCACTCCGATGCCGCCTACCAGCAGCGCGACCGCGCCGAGCCCGATCAGCAGGCCGTTGAAGGTCTGGTTCGCCGCGTTCTGGGCGGCCAACGCGTCGGACGGGCGGCTGATGTTCACCGACTCAGGGTGTTGCGGGTTGGCGGTGGCGCCGAGGACGGCCAGCACGGCTGGTACGGCGTCGTCTGCTGATCTTTCGTAGATGGTGGTGGCGTGCCCGTCGAAGCCGAGCAGCTTCTGCGCCACCGGCCATCCGACCAGCGCGGAGTTGTCCAGCTCGGGCGCCAGCGGCACCGGGTTGAGGATGCCGACCACCGAGAACCACTTGCCGCCCAGCCAAACCTGCACGCCGGGGCCAGCGGAACCGATGCCGAGCAGCTGGGCGGTGTTGTGCCCCAGTACGACCGCGGAGACGTTTTGGGTGGCCGCGTTCAGCAGGTACCGCTGGACAGCGTGCCGCCGACCGTCGACAGCAGGTTGAGTTTGGCCGCGTCCACCTCGACGCCGTTGGTCTGTACGTCCGCGATGTGATCGTTGCGGTACGCGTGCGTGTGCGGCACCATGCCGGTCGCGGTCGCGGAGGTGACCGGCGCGATGATGTGGCCGACCATCGACAGCGCGGTGTCCGGCAGCGCGGCGGTGCCGCCGGTGGCGAGGTTCTGCCCCGGTTGCACCTTCAGCAAGTTGGTGCCCAGCCGCGCGAGCCGCTGGTTCAGGTAGGCCTGGCTGGAGGTGGAGATGCCCACCACTGCGACCATCGACGCGATGCCGATGGCGATGCCCAGCGCGGACAGCACGATCCGGATCGGCCGGGCTCGCAGTCCATAAAGACCCGCACGGGCGAGGTCGGAGGGGCGGAGCCGGGATTTGCTCATCGGGAGTCCTGCGCGATCCGGCCATCCTGGATGGTGACCGTACGCGGAATGGACCGCGCGAGCGGCACGTCGTGGGTGATCAGGGCGATGGCCGTACCAGCCGCATGCAGTGTCCGCAGCAGCGCCAGCCCCCCCCCGCGCCGGACTCGCTGTCCAGGTTGCCGGTCGGCTCGTCGGCCAGCAACAACCCGGGCTCGCCGACGACCGCGCGGGCGATCGCCACTCGCTGTTGTTCGCCACCGGAGAGCTCGTGCGGCCGATGGCGTACGCGGTGGGACATCCCGACGCGCTCCAGCGCCTGTGCCGCGAGCACTCGACGCCGACGGACCGGGACCCCGGCATAGATCAACCCATCGGCGACATTCTCCAGCGCGGTGTTGCCGGCAGAGAGGAAGAAATGCTGGAAAACAAAGCCGATCCGGTACGCTCGAATAGCCGCGAGCCGCCGGTCCGGCAGCCGGGAAATGTCCTCGCCATCCACCCGTACGATCCCGGCGGTGGGCCTTTCCAGCGTGCCGGCCAAGTGCAACATGGTCGTCTTGCCGGAGCCGGCCGGACGGCCGACAATGGCCAGGAATTCGCCATTTCGTACGGTCATCGACACTCCGCGCAACGCCGGCGTTTGCGAGCCCGATCGTCCGTAAATCTTCTCCACCTCCATCAGCTCCAGCACCGGCGGGCGGTGGTCGTTCAACGCGGTCACAGTCACGTCGACGGCACCCCGACCTTCATTCCGGCTTTCACGCCGGCCCCGCTGATTTCCACCGTGTCCTGCGAAAACAGCCCGGTCTTGACAGCAACGGTCTTCGTACTCGCGCCATCCACCACCTGGACGCCATAGCCGCCTTCGGACAGCGCCAAGAGCGCGATCACCGGGACCGTCAACACGTTGTCCTTATGGGCGGTCACAACATGGACCGTGACGGGCGCGCCATCGACTCCGGTGACTTTGTCGGCATTCTGCAAGGAAACTGTCATTGTCAGGTTCGCCGACGACGACGAGTTCCCGTCCGAGGTGCTCGGCGGCGGCGCGCTGGTGACCGCGGCGATAGTGCCTCCGGTACTGCTGTGGTCCGGCAGTTCGACGGTG
The DNA here is from genome assembly GCF_010993775.1 of Fodinicola feengrottensis. Classification (GTDB taxonomy): domain Bacteria; phylum Actinomycetota; class Actinomycetes; order Mycobacteriales; family HKI-0501; genus Fodinicola; species Fodinicola feengrottensis. Next base: position 46,532 of record NZ_WOTO01000028.1, read on the forward strand.
ACTGAGGCACCGACCTGCGCATATTGCTGGTCAGAGGCGTCGATCGACGCGGTCACGACCCGGCCACCGGACGTGTACGAGAGGACCGGCTGGCCGGGCGCGATGGCGTCACCGAGCACGTGGTGCAGCTGCGAAACCTGGACCGGCCCGGCCGCTACCGCGAAATCGGCCGCGTCGATGCTCCCAGTGACCGGGACGCCGGCGTCCTTCTGCCAGTTCTTGATGGCCTGCGCGGTCTTGTCGGTGAACTTGTCGTCGACGGTGAACCCGCCATAGCCGAGATTGGACAGGTTGTTTTCGACCTCCGCCACATCCGCGCCGGTGTCGCCGGAATGCACCGGCCGATAAAGCGGAACCGTTCCGTAGAACAGAAAAACCGGCTTCGCGTCGACCGAATAAAGCGCGCCACCGCGCACCACCTTGGCACCGGCCGCGGGCAGCGAGGTGAGCGTGCCGGCGGAGTGCGCGGCGAGGTCGTCGACGGGCGAGCCGTGCGCCAGCTTGCCCGTGGTGTCCAGCGTTTCGGTGACATCCCCGACTTTCACCGTCGCGGTCGCCGGCGGCAGGCCGGTGGACTGGGGTGGGCCGCTCTTGGCCGCGGTGAGTACGCCCGTGCCGGCGACCAGGGCGACGACGACCACCGCCCCCACCCCGCCGGCCAGCACGGCCGTATGGGATCGCACGTTCATCAGCGACCGCCGCTGTCGCTGCCGAAGATGGACTGACAGGCCTTCTGCGCCGCCTGGTATGTGCCTTTGTCCACGTTTGACGGCTCCGGGATGGCACCCTGCGGGTTCGGGTCGGGCATGTTCTTCACCCCGTGGTCGCGCATGCACGCCACCCATTTGCGGGCTTTGGCCAGGTCGGCGGCGGTCGCTGGTTTGCCCACGTTGCCCTGCGGCGCGTACTGCTGACATGCCTGCAAGGCGGCCTGCATCTTGCCAGGGTCCTGGCCAGCGGGCAGTCGCGGCAACCCGCCGGAGTCGCCCTTGGGGTCATCGATCTTGATGCCGTGGCTGCGCAGGCACTGGGTGAACTTCACCGCCTGCGCGTGCGGATCCGCCGCGCTGGGCGACGCGGCCGGAGCCGACGAGCCGTTCGCCGACGCCACCTGCGGCACGCTCGTACCAGCGCCGCACGCGCTGGTCATCGCCACCGCGGCCAGCGAGGCGGCGAGCAACCAATGACGGTGTTTCATTTCGGCCTCCGAAGGTGCTGGGACTTTCTCCAGGCACAGTCAAGAGATCGGTAGTTAAGGACAGCGTAAGGAATTCTCCTTATCCCCCGCTTATACACACATCACCACAATGAGCGGGAACAGCGGGAGGGAAAATGCGCGTACTGGTCGTCGAGGACGAACAGCTGCTGGCCGACGCGATCGCCGAGGGCCTGCGGCAGCAGGCGATCGCCGCCGACGTGGCGTACGACGGCGACGACGGCATGGACCGGTTGGCGGTCAACGAGTACGACTGGTCGTGCTCGACCGGGACCTGCCCACGCTCTCCGGCGATGAAGTCTGCCGGCGGATTGTGCTGTCCGGGGGCCATTCTCGGGTGCTGATGCTGACCGCGTCGACCACAGTGGACGATCGAGTCGGCGGACTTTCGTTGGGCGCGGACGACTATCTGGGCAAGCCATTCGCCTTCGTCGAGCTGGTGGCCCGGATCCGGGCGCTGGCCCGGCGATCCCGGCCGTTGGCGCCACCGGTGCTGGAAAAGGCCGGGCTGTGGCTGGACCCGAACCGCCGCGAGGTGCTCCGGAACAACCGGCCGATTTACCTGTCCCTCAAGGAGTTCGCCGTGCTGGAAGAACTCATGCGAGCCGATGGCGCGGTGGTCTCGGCGGAATGTCTCTTGGAGCGGGTATGGGACGAGAACATCGATCCGTTCACCAACGTCGTACGGGTGACGGTGATGACGTTGCGTCGCAAGCTCGGCCAGCCCCCACTCATCACCACGGTCCGTGGCGCCGGATACGAGCTGTCGTAACGAAACAGCCGACCGTACGGGTGCGGTTGACGCTCTGGTACGGCGCGATGGTGATGGTCGCCGGCCTCTGTCTGGTCAGCATCACGTACGTCCTGTTCGCGAACGCCTTGCACAACAACATCACCGCCACGACCGATCGTATTTATCCCCGCTCCACGGCGAAAATCGTTCAGGATCTCGGGGTGGCCGCCACCCCGCGCTTTTCCGACGCGCAGGCGGCCAAGCGGGAAGAGGCGGCTATTGAGTTGGCGGACGAGTTCAACCGCCGCCAACTGGCGGCCGAAACGGCCGCCAAACAGTCGTTGCTGACCGAGAGTGCGATCGCGCTCGGGCTGGTGGCGATGCTGGCGCTGGCCGGCGGATGGCTGCTGGCCGGGCGGGCACTGCGGCCGCTGCACCACATCACCGCGACGGCTCGTACGGTCGCGGACTCCACCTTGCACGAGCGGATCGGTTGGGGGCCGGACGACGAGCTGAAGGAGCTGGCCGACACCTTCGACGCGATGCTGGCCCGGCTGGACCGCGCTTTTTCGCACCAACGCAGGTTTGTCGCGGACGCATCGCATGAACTGCGAACGCCGCTCGCGGTCAACCGTACGCTGCTGGAGGTGGCGATGAACCGGCCGAACGCCTCCGCCGACCTGCGCGAACTCGGCGGCAAGCTACTGATCGCCACCACCCGGCATGAACAGTTGCTGGACGGGCTACTGACGTTGGCCCGCAGCGACCAGGGGCTGGCTACCCGTACACCGGTCGACCTCGCCGACATCGCTTGGCACGCAACGGAATCCGCCGCGGACACCGTACGCACCTCGCTGGGTCCGGCGGCGGTCAACGGGGACCGGTGTGCTGCTGGAGCGGGTAGCCCACAATCTCGTACAGAACGCGCTCACGTACAACCAACCAGACGGCTGGGTCGCGGTGGAAACCTTTCAGTACCAAGAAAGCGCGGTGCTGACCGTCAGCAATTCCGGTCCCGCGTACCAGCCGACCTGACCGAGGCCATCTTCGAGCCTTTTCGCCGGCTCGGCCCGCGGACGGCCAGCACCGGCCGCTTCGGACTTGGCCTCGCGATAGTCCGGTCCGTCGCGGTCGCACACGGCGGCACCGCGACCGCCTTCCCGCGCGAAGGCGGCGGCCTGACGGTCCGAGTGGTCCTTCCCACCTCATCCTCTCGCGATCGACGGTAGACTCCAGCGGATCCCCAAAGACGAAGTTCTTCGCGAACTCGACGTTTTCACTGCCGACACGCCGATAGACACTGCGAGAACGTCAAGTTCGCGGTGTTTGCGCCGGGGAGGGATCCGCTAACTACTCCGGTAGCATTCCCGGTGCGCCGAGCGCCATACGGCACGTCCGTCTCACTCACCGTCTGGCACCCCGCACTAAGTTGTTGATCATGGGAGTGTCCCGCACTTGACACGAAGTCGAGAAAGTGCGGGAATTTCCATGATCAACAACAACAATCATTCTTTGTCTTTTCCCACAAGGGCCATTCCTATCCACAGAAACAAAATTGGCGTCCCAACTGTCGGTGGCAGCCGGTAAAATCGGGTCATGAGCAGAAAACGAAGGCGACCGGAATTCACCGACCCCAACAAACAACCGTGGCGGACCTTGCCACCCAGCTGGGTTCCTTTGCAGATGCTGGAGGAACTCGACCGGTACGGCCGAGCCGACGCGGACACGGCACTGGCCGCGGTCGAGACACTCGACAAAGTCATCTCCTACACGCAGGCGATGCAGATGCGGTTCATGGACCGCTTCACCAACGCCCGCCCCGCCGTAGGTGCACCGTTCTCCAAGTACGCGGCCGGTGAAATCGCCGCATCGCTCACGTGGAGCGTGTCCGCGGCTCAGAAGCGGTTGAATTTGGCGTACCAACTGGTTCACGAACTCCCCGGCACCATGGCGGGAATGTCTCACGGTCACCTTGACCTGCGTAAAGCATTCACGTTCGCGGACCAGGTCAGCCACCTCTCACCCGAAGACGCACAGAAAGTCGAAGAAAAGGTCCTACCCGGCGCCGATTCCAAGACGCCTCGATCGATCAGGGACAGGGCCCGCCGGGAGGTCATCAAAATCGACCCAGCCGCTGCCGAAACCCGCCGCAAGAAACTCGTCTCCGAACGACGGGTGGAAAAGCAGCCCTGCGAAGACGGGATGGCTCTACTGGGCGCGTTCCTGCCCGCCGAATCAGCCGAAGCGATCTACCGCATCATCGACACCATCGCCCGCAGCCTCAAAACCAAAGACGAGTCCCGCACCATGGACGCGCTCCGCGCCGACGCTCTTACCGACCTTTGTCTGGGCGTGCCCAGCAACGTACGCACCAAAATCGAACTCCGCGTAGACGCCACCACGCTGATGGGTCTGGACGACAATCCCGCGATCCTGAGTGGATACGGCCCGATGACCGCGCAACGCGCCCGCGAACTCGCCGGCGACGAAAACAGCGACTGGTACCGCATCCTCACCGACCCAGTCAGTGGTGTGGTCATCGACCACGGCCGTACGCGCTACCGCCCCACCAAGGCACTACGGGACCTGGTGAACGCACGCGACCAACGATGCTGCGGACCCGCCTGCAACCGGCCGGCGGCGACCTGCGAGTTCGACCACACCACCCCCTTCCGTGACCCGGAAGGGAAAACCGCGTACGACAGTGCCGGACCAGCATGCAAATTCCACAACGACATCAAAGAACACGGCTGGACCGTCACCCAACCAACACCAGGCCGATTCCTCTGGACCAGCCCCACCGGACGCACCTACGACGTCACACCCAACGACGAATACCCACCACCACCGTTCTGAGGACCAGTGTTGCGAGCCTGTGCCGGACATTCCAGTTCATGTTGATCCATCTTCGAGTTGGTGGTCCATCGCTTTCCTTTACATGTCGAGAACAACGTCAGTACGCGGACGGGCGCAGCACAGCAGGACGGTGCCAGGCGTCGGATTTTCCAGCGGTGCTGGCGAATAGTTGACTTCTCCGGACAGCAACGGCGTCTCGCACGTACGACAGACTCCAGAACGGCACGCCCAACGCGCGGGGACATCGCACGATTCGGCGAATTCGAGAATGCTTCCTTCGGTGAAGGCCGCCGAAATACCACTGCGAGCGAAAGTGATCTCCGGTCCTCGCCCAAGCTTTCCGGCCGGTTGGTGGGGCTGTTTGGTGTTCTTGTCCCTGATTCCGGGAGTGATCGGCGCGAGTGTGCCGAAAGTTTCGCTGTAGACACGATCAAGTCCGGCCGCCCGCAGGCCTTCGGCCATGTCGGTCATAAACCCTGTCGGTCCGCACACGTACGCGACGGCATCGGCTGGAAGCTTCAGTTCGGCCAGCCGGGCCGCCGAAAGTCGGCTCTCGGCGCTGTAATACGTACGGGCATGAACGTGCGGCAGCGAGGCGAGCAGGTCCTGCGTCTCGCCGGCGAAGGCTTGCTCCTGCGGCCGCCGGATGGTGTGCAGCCACCAGATCTCGCGCTCGGACCGCTGGGCGGCGAGCCGGTGCAGCATCGCCAGCACCGGCGTGATGCCGACGCCGGCGGAGACCAGCACGACCGGCCGGTTGTCCTCCCCCAGCACGAAATCTCCGCGTGGCGCGGCGACCTCGAGGGTGTCCCCGGCTCGTACGGTCACATGGATGTAGCCGCTGACCTGGCCATGGGGCTCGTGTTTGACACTAATCCGGTATGCGTCCGTGGACGACACCGAATAGCTGCGGACCGCGCCATGCGGGCCGACTGGCACGCGTACGGACAAATACTGGCCTGGCCGCGCCGGCGGTAGCCGCTCGCCATCGGGATCGGCGAGGTGGATCGAGGAAATCGTGGCGCTTTCTCGTACGACCTGGGTCACCCGCAGTTTCCGGAACCCGGTCCACCCTGGACCCGGAGTCTCGTCAGGGTCCAGCAGTTGCCGCAGCGATTCCTGCCAGCCGTGGCTCAGCGCCGAGATGTCGACGGCCCGCGGAGCGTTTCGCGGTCCTTGTCCGGCAAATACAGCAGGGCGTCGACGGCGGCGACACTCACACTTCCCACCCCGGCATAAGTCCGGACGATATCGTCGCCGGCCCGTACGAGCCCCTCTTTGACCACCCGCATATAGAAACCGGGCCGGTGATGGGAAACCAGCAGCGCCGCCAGCCGCGGTTCGCCGATCCGCAGCCCGGCTCGATAGCAGGTCACCCGCGGCTGGCTGACCTCGAATTCGGCGGCCCCGATCCGATAGCGATCGCCAATGCAGACCTCGTTGTCAGCGAGGCCCTGCACAGTGAGATTTTCGGCGAAGAAGCCAGGGACCAAATCATCCCGGTGGAAATAGTCGCGCCAGTAGTCATAAGACTCGGCTTGGTAGACGAGCACGGCCCGGTTGGGACCGCCGTGACCAACGGTGTCGCCCTGACCGTCGCCGTCAACTCCCAGCCGGTGCGCCATCGCGGCCCCGTCGACCGGATCTTTCCAGGCACCGGTGTAAACGGTGGAGCCGTTCCAGGAAATATCGCGGGGCATGCCGACATTCAAGGACAGCACGGTCGACACTATCCGACCTCCTCGATATCAAGACCACCGTCGATGCCACGCGGTGTCAGCTTCCCATCGCAAAGCCTGGTCGTCCAGCAGCACGGTGACGTCGTCAGACAAGTGCTTCGCCGCCGTCGACGGCGAGCGTGACACCGGTCAGGAAAGTGTTGGTGAGAGCGAAAATCGCGGCGCTGGCGATGTCTTCTTCGGTGCCGATCCGACGGGCCGGGTTGCGCATGCTCATGTCCTTGAAAAGCTCGGCTTTGGCGGTCTCGCCGAGGCCGTCCCAAGCGCCGGTGTCGATCACCCCAGGGGAGAGGGCGTTAACCCGGATAGGCGCGAGTTCCAATGAGAGCGAGCGGGTAAGCGTGTCCGCGGCACCGTTGGTGATGGCTACCGCCATCGTGCCGATCGCGATTTTGAAAGCCGCCACACCGGAAAACACAACAGGAACGAACCGCCTTCGTTGATCCGCGGCCGCAAATACTTGGCCAGCATCAGCGGGCCGATCACCTTGGTGTCGAAAGACGCCTGGACCGACTCACGGCTCAGATCCTCCAACCGGCCGCGGGCCCGGGCCGACGCGGTGGACACGACATGGTCGATGGTGCCGAGCCGCTCCCCCAGCGCGATGATCGCGTCGTCGTCGGTGACGTCGACGGTTTCCGTCGTGATGCCCGACTCCTGGGCGTACGCGGCCTTCAGAGCCTCCTGGTTACGTCCGGCCACCACCACCTCGGCGCCGGCGTCACGGGCCGCCAGCGCGATAGCGCGGGCGATGCCGCTGCCTCGGCCGATGACCAACACCCGGCTGCCCTGCAGCGACTTCGCCACGGCTAACTCCTTAGTGCTCTTTGGCTGGTTAGGTGACCCGAGTAGACACCCCATCATTCTAACTTGTCAAGATAGTTATAACGGTTAGGATGATGGCATGGCACACACTGGCGAAGAGCAGTTGCTGCTCGATCTCCTGAACAGCACTCCAGTGGCCGAGCACGGTCCCGTCGACCTGCTGGCGGCCGACGACCAAGCGGGGGACTGGGCTCGTACGCGCGGCGGCACCGGCTCAACGGCTGAGGCGAGCCACCTGCGCCGGGTCCGCGACCAGTTGCAGGCTGTCGTACGCGGAAAGGAGCCGGTGACCACGCTGGCGCCGGCACTGCGGGGTGTACGCATGCGGCCCGACCTCACCGATGCGGGCATCGACTGGCGACTCGATGTGCCAGCCGACCGCCGGCTCGCCACCGAGGCGTTGCTGGCCTGGGGTCGCGTACGGGAGCAGTTGCCGGGACGCCTGCGGGCCTGCGCCAACGGTGAATGCCAGTTGTTCCTGCTCGACCACAGCCGGCCGAACACGGCCCGCTGGTGCTCGATGAAGGTCTGCGGGAACCGACTGAAGGCTCGCCGGCACTATCAGCGCAGCCAGCTGCCCAACTGACGCGAAAAGTCTGCCCGTTTAGGTAGGGGATGCCGGGATCGCCGCCGCCAACAGTTACAGTGAGTTGATGAGTAACACGGGGACGCGACCACGACGAGCCGTCGCGATGGCCGCGACCCTGTGCGCCCTGGCCGTCGCCACCACGGCCTGTGGATCGGCCGGCCCGCCCACTGTGCCGGTGAGCGACACCACCAGCCCATCCGCTTCTGCGAGTCCGTCGACCTCACCCAGCCCGGCTGGTACGCCCAATCAGCCGCTCTCGGTCCGGCCTCCAATCGCCGCCCGCCCGCTGCCCGCCAGCCGCCCGGTGATCGTGCTCGATCCGGGCCACACCCCGTCCGTCAAGGCGATCGATCCGGCCAGCGGCCTGGACGTCTCCGGCTACGAAAACGAGCCGGAGATGCAGGACGTGTTCGCGGTGGCGCTGCTGGTCAAGGCCAAGCTGGAGGCCGCTGGCTACCAGGTCATTATGACCAAGCCGCACCTGCGCGACCGACCGGGTCAACCAGGCGCAGCGGTCGGCGGTGGCCAACAACGCCCACGCGGCCCTCGCGCTGAGCATTCACGACCAGGCCGGGCCGAAGGGCGGGATTGCCTTCAACCAAGGAAACAACACCGTCTACTACCAGAAAGTCGGGACCTACCGGGCGACCCGAAGCGGCAAACGCGTCTATTTCACTGACCGTACGATCGCAGACATCAGCGCCCGGTACGGTCAGGTTTTCCAGCAACAGCGTGCCCGTGCCGAAGGCCACTCGGTCGCGGTCCGCGGCGACGTCGGCTACGACCTCGGCGACCGCGACCTCGCGCCCGGCAACATCTGGATCGTCCAGCTGCTGTCCAGGGTTCCGTGGATCTACAACGAAGCCGGCGGGAACAGCGCCGGTATTTCCGGCCTCAACGCCGCCGACAAGCAGCGCTACGCCAACGGATTGGTCGCTGCCGTCGAAATCTGCGTCCCCACCCACCGCTAGCCCTATCTGAGCGGCGCGTTCCACCCCTCGTCGCGCGCAGGATCTTGCAGTAGAGATCGCGCAGCGCAGTGCCGGGTTCGACCCCGAGATCCCGGACCAGCCGACGCCGAGTCTCCCCATACGCGTCCACGGCCTCGGCCTGCCGACCGCACCGCCACAGCGCGTACATCAAGTGGGCGGTGAACCTCTCACGTGCCGGATAACCGGCCCGGAGCAGCCGAATCTCCGGAACGATCGCGGCCGGATCGCCATACCGCAGGTCCAGTTCGATGCGGTCTTCCAGCGCGACCAACCGGTATTCGGTCAGATATTCACGACGTACGGCCAATGCTGGACCAGGCAACGACCCGAACGGCACACCCCGCCAATAAGACAGCCCGGAAGCCAAAAGTCGCCGAGCCAGCTGCTCGTCGCCGGCCCGCCGGGCCTGGTGCCCCTCGGCGATCCGCCGCTCGAAACGCTCGGTATCCAGTAAATCCCACGAAACCCGCAGCTGGTAGCCACCTCGGGCTCGCTCGATGGCGGTCAGCGCGACACACGTCCGGTCCGAGGCACTGCCGGAGCCGATAGACGTACGTCGGCACCACCCGGGTCCCGCTGTTCGGCGGATCATCGCCCCACACCGCATGCAGCAGGGTGTCAGCCGTCAGGGTTTCGTTGGGTCGGCTGAGGAAAACTCCCAGCAACGCCTGCTGGCGGACCGGTCCGAGGTCGAGCGACAGTCCATCCCTGGTGACCTCCAGCGGTCCAAGTGCCCTGAATTCCAGTTGGTTCGCAGCCATGTCGATAGTCCTTTGGTCCCCCAGATGAACGCGCACCCGGGGGCGAAGTCACACCAGCTGGCGGCCGATGAAACCGCGCGCGTACGTGAGCGCCGGAGGTCGACTCCGGCGCGCACGTACGACGGGCGGTCAGGAGGCCACCGGCGCCGCGGTCTGTGCCGCGTTTTCGCTCTCCGGCGCGGCGGTTTCGGCGCGCTGGCCAGTGCGTACGACCACCACCGCGAGCGCCGCGAAGATCACCGCGGCGATGATTCCGCAAATGGTGACCCCGCTGGTGAAGGCGTCCTTGGCGGTCTGCAGCAACTGGTACGCCTGCGCTGCCGGCAGGTGCGCGCTGGCGGCCTGCGCGCCGGCCAAGGTCTCACGGGCGGCGGCTGGTACGCCGGTGAAGCCCGCGAGCTGCGTACGGTAGACAGCTGCGCTGATCGCGCCGAGCAGCGCGATCCCGAAGGCGCCGCCGAAGTAGTTGCTGGTCTCGGACATGGCCGCCGCCGAGCCGGCCCGCTCCGGGCGTACCGATCCAATGACCAGGCCGGTGCCGAGCGCGAACAGCGGGCCGGTGCCCAGCGCCAGTACGGTCACCGCCGCGATCGCCACTGGCAGCCCGCCAGTGGCGCTGACCTGCGTCAACAAGACGCAGCCCAGGACCGATATGAGCAGCCCACCGGCGATCGCGGTGCTCGGCAGCATCCGCCGGGTCAGCGCTGGGGCGAGCATCGTACCGACCGCCACTCCGATGCCCATCGGGGCGAAGAGCAGTGCCGACTCCAGCGGGGTGAAGCCCAGCACGCTCTGCAGATACTGGGTGACCAGCAGGCCGGTGCCGGCCATCGCGACGCCGGCGAAGACCAGCGAGATGAGAACGGCGGTGAAGGCCCGGTTGGCGAACAGCCGCAGGTCCAGCAGCGGGGTCTCCAACACCAGTTGGCGGCGTACGAAGGCAACTGCGACAACCACGCCGGCAGCGATCGACAGCAGCGGTACGACGGGGTTGTGCGAGTCGCCGACGGTCAGCTGCTTCAGGCCGTACACCAGCAGCAACACCGCCGCCAACGACAGTCCGGCGCTGGCCAGGTCCACCCGGTTCCCGGTCGGATTGCTGAACTCGGGCAGCAGGAACGGGCCAGCCACCAGCAGGGCCACCATCACCGGCACCGCGACCAGGAACACCGAACCCCACCAGAAGTGCTGCAGCAGCGCACCGGCGAGCACCGGCCCGAGCGCCCCACCGGCGAACTGGCAGGTGCCCAGATCGCGATCGCCCTGCCGCGCTGCGCCGGGTCGCGGAACATGTTGCCGATCAGCGCCAACGTCGACGGCGTCAGCGTCGCGCCGGCGATCCCCCCCAGCAGCAACCTCGCGACGATCAACATCAAGGGACTGACCGAAAACGCGGCGACCACCGACATCAGCGCGAACGCCGTTCCGCCGACGAACAGCAACTTGCGGCGGCCGATCCGGTCGCCCAGGGTGCCCATCGTGATGACGAAGCCGGCGACCATGAAGCCGTACCCGTCCGAAATCCACAGCTGTTCGATGCTGGTCGCCCCGAGGTCCGCGCTCAACCGCGGCAGCGCCAGGAACAGCGCGGTCATGTCCATCGCCACCAGTAGGGCCGGCAGCGCCAGCAACGTCAGCCCCAGCCCCATTCTCGCCGGCCGGCGACCTCGCTGTGCATCGTGTTCGGCATGTCCACTCCTCGTTCGCCTCGGATCGGTTCACCGGTTGGTCGCAGCCGTCGCGGGCTTCTTGACATCTGGATGAGAAGAAATTTCACCCGGCCGCGACCCGACCCTCGCAGCGGCACGTACGCAACGGAATGACCGATCCGGCAGCACGGTGTTGCGCGGAACACACCGCAAACAAGGCCACCGCCGTGCCAAGGTTCGAGTCGGAAAAAGTTCCGTCGACAATGTCAAGGACGGCCGGCGTGCTTCGACCAACCGCCGACGGATCCGCATCGGGATCCGCGGCGCACCACAAGGAGTGGACATGAAATTCCTGCTGATCATGCACATGAACCCGGCGGTCTGGGACGCGCTGACCGAGGACGAGCGGGCCGAGATCGGCAACGGGCACGGCGGTTTCATCGAGAAAATCACCGCTTCCGGCGAGATGATCACCACCCAGGGCCTCGCGGACCCGTCGCAGAGCGCGGTCGTACGGGTGCGGGGTGGCCAGCGGGTGGTCACCGACGGGCCGTATCTGGAGGCCAAGGAATACCTGGGCGGTTTCTACCTGATCGACTGCGAACCGTGAGCGTGCGCTGGAACTCGCGGCCGAGATCCCGGACGCCAAGGTCGACGGCCTCGGCGTGGAGGTCCGCCAGGTGATGTTCTCCGATGGGAACCTTGAGGTGTGACCACTGATTCGACCGCCGAGGACCTGCTGCGCGAGTGTGCGCCGCGGGTCCTTGGTGCGCTCGTACGCCGGCATGGCCAGTTCGAGGAATGCGAGGACGCGGTCCAGGAGGCGGTGCTCGCGGCCACCGTCCAATGGCCGGCCGAGGGCGTACCGACGAACCCGTACGGCTGGCTGATCACCGTCGCCTCCCGGCGGTTGATCGACCAGCAGCGCGCGCGAACACGCGCGGCGGGTACGGGAGAACGTGCTGGCCGCGCGGGTTCCGGAGGCGGTCGACGACACCGTGCCGGACACCGACGACTCGCTGGTTCTGCTGTTCCTGTGCTGTCATCCGGCGCTCACCGCGGCCTCCCAGACAGCGCTCACGCTGCGGGCCGTCGGTGGGCTCACGACGGCCGAGATCGCCCAGGCCTTCCTGGTGCCCGAGGCCACCATGGCAGCCCGGATCAGCCGCGCCAAACAGCGCATCAAGGCAGCTGGGAGCCAGTTTTCACCGGCCAGCCGCCGACGAGCTACCGGAGCGGTTGCAGGTGGTTCTGCAGGTGCTCTACCTGATTTTCAACGAGGGTTACACGGCCTCTTCCGGGACCGACCTGCATCGTGCCGACCTCGCCCGTGAGGCCATCCGGCTGACCCGGATGGTGCGCCGGCAGCTACCCGATGACGGCGAACTGGCCGGGCTGCTCGCACTGATGTTGCTGACCGACTCCCGGCGAGCGGCCAGGACGGGACCCGGTGGTGACCTGATCCCGCTCGACGAGCAGGACCGGGCCCGCTGGGACCGCGAGCAGATCGCCGAGGGCACCGCACTGGTCACCCAGGCGTTGGCCGCGTCCGCCCTCGGGCCGTACCAACTGCAGGCCGCGCGATCGCCGCCGTACACGCGCAGGCTGCTCGCGCGCAGGGCACCGACTGGGCCCAGGTGCACTTGCTTTACAAGATCCTGGAGCGGATCGCACCGAACCCGATGGTCACCCTCAACCGCGCCATCGCGCTCGCCGAGACCCAGGGGCCGCCGGCCGGCCTCGCGCTGCTGTCCACATTGGACAGTGATGAGCGGATGGCGAACCACCACCGGCTGCATTCAGTACGCGCGCACCTGCTGGAAAAGGCCGGTGATCTGACGGGCGCTCGTACGAACTATCTGCTGGCCGCTCGCGGCACCGCCAGCATCACCGAGCGCCGCTTTCTCGAATCCCGCGCGGCCCGCGTCTCAGGTCACTAATGGTCGGCCCCCTTTTTCGCGACCGCTTCAGGGCTGGATGTTTTCCAGGTCGTCGAGAAGGCTTGGGTGGGTTGGATTCCAGCCGAGCGCTTCACGGGGTGTGGGTGCTGGAAGACGGTTGGTCGGTCGCGAAAATCGGTCCGAGCGGGCCGAAAGTCTGCGTTGCCACCGGTTCGACCGGCAGCCCGAGGCGACGGCCGATGACGGCGGCGATCTCGCGTACGGCGTCGCCTTCGTCGGCCACCGCGTGCCAAACCGTCCCGGCAGGTGCCTTTTCCAGGGCCAGCCGGAAAAGGACGGCCGCGTCGAGGGCGTGTACGGCCGGCCAGCGTTGGTCGCCGTCACCTGGGTAGCCGGACACTCCGGATCCGCGGGCGATGGTGGTCAGCAAGCCGGCGAATCCACCGTTGCCTTGGTTGTGGACCGTACGCGGCAAGCGTATGGCGGTGCTCCGGACTCCGCGCGAGGCGAGATCCAGGGCCGCCGCAACTGCGACTCCGCGACCGCCGACCGGCCCCTCGGTCGACGTTGGATCCGACTCAACGGAGGGGCGGCCAGGCACGTATGGCGTACCGGAAACCACGACGTACGGGCGGTCGCTCCCGACAAGTTCCGCACCCAAGGTAGCGATGGCGGCGCTCTCCTGGGCCACCGCCTGAGAGCGACCGCGTCCGCGCTGCTGAAATCGTTGGCAAACGCCAAGTGGATCACTCCATCTGCCTGACCAGCGCCGACGCGGAGAGTGTCCACGTCAGAGAGGCTTCCCCGCAGCGCCTTCGCGCCGACTGCCTCGACGGCTTTCGCGGACGACTCGGTACGAGCGAGGGCCAACACAGTGTGACCATTGGCCAAGAGCTCGGCGACGACAGCGGACCCGACCAGCCCGGTGCCGCCGGTGATAAATACGTGCATAAGACTCTCCCGAAAAGTGATGGGACTTCTATCCCATGACACTACCAGGCGATGGGACAAGAGTCCCATCGACTAGACTGAGGTCCATGGCACGGTGGGAACCAGGGGCACGGGAACGGCTCGTTTTGGCTGCCGTGGAACTGTTCACCGAGCAGGGGTACGACGAAACCACGGTCGCGCAGATCGCCGAACGCGCCGGCGTCACGAAAAGCACTTTCTTCCGGCATTTTCCCGACAAACGCAAGCTTCTTTGCCGCCGGGCAGGAGACGCTCAGCCAACTGCTGACCGAGGGCATCGCCGGCGCGCCACCGGACGCCAGTCCGCTGGCAGCGGTCGCCGCCGGTCTCGTCCGCGCGTCGAGCGCGATGGGCCCGATGAACCGCGAACTCGGCCCGCGCCTGAAGGCGGCCATCGACGCCAACGCCGAGCTTCAGGAACGTGACGCTCTCAAAAGCGTCGGCCTCGCCGCCGCGATGACCGCCGCCCTGGTCGCCCGCGGCGTACCGGACCCGACCGCCCAGCTCGCCGGCGAACTGGGCGTACTCGCCTTCAAACGAGGCTTCACCGAGTGGTCCGGATCCGACCGACCCCCCGTCGACGAGCTCGCGCCGTACACGCTGAAGGCGCTCGACGACCTGCGAACCGCCACCGCCTCCCTAGGCTGACCGTCAGTCGTACCGTCCTGGAACGACGCCACAGCGGACCCTCAGGTGTCGTCGCCCTTCTCGCGCTTGGACGCTTCCGTGCGTTCGAGTTCGAGTGCGCGGCGATGCGCGCGCCGCACGTCGTCGCGCAACTGCCGTCCGGTTCCGGTGAGCACGAACTCCGCCGGTCGCCGTTTTGGTGCTGTCGCTGCGATCGCCTGCATGGCGGCGTCGAAGACATTGTCCATCGCGGCCCATTTGTCGTCGCCAGTCGGTGATCTGATCTCCAGGATGACGGAGCCCTCATCCTTCCTACGACCGCGGCTGCCGGTGTATCGCACCGTGTCCGTACGCCCGCCAAGTGCGCCCAGGCCCTCAAACAAGTCAGTCAATTCGTGGTAGGTCCGGGCCAGATCGGGGTCACGTCGGGTCCGTGGTGGCAGCTCGTTTCCGTCCAGATCGACGACATCGCGGCCCAACACCGCGGTCCGGCGCGCCGCTTCGGTGGGCGACACATCCGGCACCGGCCACTCCCGCTTGGCAAGTTGCTGATTGTCGACGTTGGTCCGCTCACGCCACGCCCGAAGGCGAGCGGCGAGGGTGGCGGGGTCGTTTTCATTCGGTCGACAAGCTCAGGGACATCTTCGTCGCTCAGGTTCTCGTCGGGAGCCTTAAGCATCGATGCCCAGCGAAGTTTTCCCGCTGCCGAAGACAAATCGGCGCCCTGCGTCATCGCGAGCAGCCACTGCCCTCGGCTGGTCGTCAGCATCCTCGGCGCGATGCCGGACCGACGATCGTGTACGACCGCGTTGAACAGCGGCGAAGTCGCCATCTGCCGCGGGTCTGGCTGGGGCGGCTGCTCGTCGCCTCGAAGCACTTGGCGGCGCCGCTCGACGATCGCGGTGGCCGACATGTCCATCATCGTGTGCACCCAGCCGGACAGGTCGCCCAGAATCACCTTCCGGTCATCGTCCGGCAGCAGGGCGAACATTGCGGCGAAGTCCGTGCGCGCCAGAACTTTGGTCAACCCCTTGAGAAAGGAGATCGAGTATAGGGGGTCATCTCCGGCTGGTGTCGCGGCCAAATAGGACTGGATCAGCGTGATGATCCCAGCAGCTCCGGGCTTGCCTTGCGGCCGGCCATCCGGCGCACCAGTGCGGTGTCGACGGGCCGTACGTCCGCGATCGGCTGTGCACCGCCGGCCAGCAGATCGTAGAAATGCGGCACCGCACGCAGCGGAACACCAACGGTGACCTGCAGGTCGGGATGGAACCCGCCGCCTCCGGGCGGAGTCAACCAGTAGCCAGGCACTCCACCGGGCAGTTCAGTCGTGTGGAACCGCCGTCCCGCTGGCTGGTCGGCCAACTGCCCGATCAACAGCCGCATCGCCGCTTTCATCTGCCGCCATTCGGCCACGTCGACGACTCCGGGCGGATTGGTCACCAGCTCGATGTTGGACTCGCGAGCGCCGTTGTCCTCGGCCTGCAACTGAAAGTACGTTCGATAGACCAGTGGCGTACCTTTGCCGACCTTCCCGCCAGCACTGTCGGTGACCTGCCAGTTGGACTCCTCCAGCTCGACACCCACGTTGCGCTGGACCTGAAGCGGAGCCGCCTGGGAGCCGAACAGCGCAGACACCGCCGCATTGCCGGCTTGGCGCTGCAGACCCAGGATCCGCGCTGGTTGCGGCCGCTCTCGCCAGCCCCCGGCCGGCGGCCGGTCGTCGCCGCATTTGCGCTGGTCAGCTGCCCTGTCACGCATCGCTCGCTCGATTCGGTCGGAGGTTCACACCGCAGCGAGAGCGTCTCCCATCTCCTTTGGGTCAGCTTAAGGTCGCGATTCTGACCCGTGTTACTTCCGGCCAACGGCCAACGCTTTTCGGGGTTGGGAATGAGTAGATGGTTCCGGCGGCTGTCAGGATCCGCAGCAGCAGTGCGCCTGGCCGGTCGGATGGGTGAGTTCGGTAGCGACGGCAGCGACGTTGCGTTGCGGCATGTTCGGGATCGACGCGACCGACGGATAGCGCGGGTAACTGTGGTCCATCGCGGCCAATATTGACTGTTGTTCCGGCGTTGTGACGTTTACGCCACCTGGCGACGCCGGGGGCCGTCGCATTATGGACGAGTCCGCGTACCTGCTGAAGGTACGCGCGTTGGGCGGTGAGGAGCGTACGCGTGTCGGCCGGCGTGCCGTGGCCCGGATAGCACGTTTTCGCCTGCGAGAAATGCCGCTCAAGCTGGTCCAGGTTGGTCAGCCAGCCGCAGCTGTGTCCTTCGAGCAACGCTGGCGTTGCCTTGTTGCAGAGCAGATCGCCGCAGAACAGCGAACGGCTGACTGGCTCGTAGTAGGCGGTCGCGGATTCCGATTCGCCAGGTCCGAACTCCGCCGTCTGGAACGTGACACCGTCGACCTTGATCGTCGCGCCGGGGTCGAAGGTCCGGGTGGGTGGGATGACCTTGGCTGGATAGTCGGCGCCGAGTCCCTGGCGGGTTAGTGGATAGAACCCCAGCGGATCGGTCCGCATGAGCTCGGCGGTCGCGTGGGAGGCATAGATCGGCGCTGCTGGATACGCGTCGCTAATAACGCCGGCTCCGCCGACGTGGTCAGGATGGGAGGGGAGTGGGTGAGGAGAATCGCCGAGACGCTCTTGCCGGTCTGCCGGATCCGCGCCAGCGCCTGCCGCGCATCGGACAGCGCGCGGCCGGTGTCGACGACCACCAGTCCCTTGGGGGTATGCAACCAAAACACGTTCACCGAGCCCGGATTGGCGGACGCGTACTGGCCGACCGTCGCCGGCCCGGACGTTGACTTCACCGACGGCTGAGCGTTCGTACGTGCACACCCCGCGACGGCCGTGCCGATCACAGCGGCGAGCAACACCCGACGCGAGATGGGGGCGTCGACCCGGCCGCGCGCGGGCTTGTTCATTTAACACTCCTTTTGTTGTGCAAAACCGGGTTTAGATTGTCAGCCTTACCGTTGCGTATCAACGGCCAATAGTGGATTGCAGCGATAACTGGAGCTGATGGATCGATGGGGTGACCACCGCCGCGCCGGCCAAAGGGAGTCGAGTCACTTTTTCACCTCTATTGTTTTTTACACCGAGTGACGTAGATCACCGGTAGCATACGACCATGAACCAGACGCTGGGGCTGCGTGAGCGCAAGAAGCTGATGACTCGGCAGGCGATCCTGGACACCGCCGCCGAACTGTTCGCCGGGCGTGGCTACGACAACGTGACCGTTGCTGAGATCGCCGACGCGGTGAACATCTCGGCCAAGACATTGTTCGTTTACTTCCCGGCCAAGGACGACCTGGTTTTCCACGGTGAAAACGAGATATGCGAGCGGCCGGTCGCGCGGGTGCGCGACCGGGCGGACGGCGAGACGCCACTGGACGCGATCGAGGCGCTGCTTCGCGCGGAGATGTCGGCCACGCCGTCCGTTGACGACTTGGAACGGCTGCGTGCGACCGTCCGCGACAGTGCCGTGCTGCAGGCCCGCATGCGGCTGATGTGGGAGCGATTCGAGATCGCGCTGGCCCGGCAACTGGCAGCCGAAGCGGGCACCGACGAGCACGCTCCCCGGCCGCGGGTCATCGCTGCCCAGCTGATCGCGATCTTCCGTTTGCTGGCCTCAGACGAGGTGCTCGGCTATCTGCGCGGCCGGCCGAAGTCCAGACGGCGCACCGCGTTCGCCGAGTGGCTCGACGTGTCGGTCGCCATGCTGCGCGACGGCATCGGCTCAACATAAACGGCGCCGTTCTTCGGCGTGCGCCCGAGAGTCATTTTCGGCTCAGGCCGAAAACCGTTGACGCCTCGACACGGATCGGGAAACACTCCCGCAAGACGAGCCGTCAAGATCAAGGTCTGCCGACACAGAAGGAAAGTTATGAACAGAGGCGCGAAAATTTTTGCTGTCTTGACCATCCTGCTCGCAGCCGTTTTCGCCAGCGGCGCTCCGGCCGCAGCGGAAACCGGACTTCACTGCAACCAGAATGTCTGTTTCGACGTACACGGCAAGAAGTTGAATGTATCAGGCGTGGACGGATATTATTCCAACAAGAATTACAGCATCCATTGTGGATTTATGATCCTGTTCGTGAACGGGAAAGCAGAGCTACCAGTCCAACGAACTCTGCACGGTCCCGTACGGATGGGGACCGAAACCGATGCACGTAAACATCAACCGCAATTTCGCGAACGGCACTCAGATCTGCGCCGAAATTCGCGGAACACAGGGCCACAAGAACCTCAACGGCCACCCGTGCATCACGGTGCATTCGTAACGTAAGCGGGCTCAGAACTGGTGGCCGTCGAGGTAGGTCCACTGGCCCTTTTCTCGTACGAACCGGCTAACCTCGTGCATCACGCCGGGTGAGCCGTCGGGTGTCCGGTAGTACGCGCGGAACTCCACTGTGCCGTCGACATGCAACAGCCCTCCACCTGTGGTGGCGACTATTTCGAGCCGCTCCCAGCGCGGCCCCTGCTGCAGGTCCAGCGCTTTCGGCCGGGTCGTCGGGTGCCAGCTGCGCAGCAGATAGGCCGCGTCACCCATGGCGAAAGCGCAGTAGTAGCGCGAGCGCATCAGGGCCTCCGCGGTCGCGGCAGGCAGGAGAGGTGCCGGCATGCGCGGGGCACACAACACTCGTCGTACGGTGGCATGCCGCCGCACGGGCATCGCCGCGGCGAGCGGGTCTTGGGGCGAGACGACATGACCGCCATTCTCCGCCCTCATCGATCTAGAGATCGACGACGACCTTGCCGTGTACGTGCCGGCCGGCCTGGAGCTCGGCAGCGCGGCGGATCTGCTCGACCGGGAAGCTCGCCGCGAGAGGCACTCGGAGTTGGCCCGCCGCGACCAGCAGGGCGACCGCTTCAGGGGGCGCCGAGAGCGGCGTTCGCGCCGTTGGCCGCCGACACACCGTCGACTTGTGTCGCGATGGTGCAGATGCGGCCGTCCGGGACGCCGAGTTCCCTTGCGGCGTGCACTGTTTTTCCGTCCCATGCAGGTCGATGGCCGCGGTGACCCCGCCGGGAGCCAGGGCCCGGACTCGGTCGGCCAGACCGTCGCCGTAGGCGACCGGCTCGGCTCCGAGATCGCGCAGGAAATCGAGGACGAGGACGCCGATCCGGTCCCGATCACCCGCGCCCCTGCGATCCGGGCCAGCTGGACAGCGAACACCCCGACCCCGCCCGCCGCGCCGCCGATCAGCACTGTGTCGTTCGGGCCGAGGTCGACCACGGCGAGGGCGGCCGATGCCGTACGGCCGGCGATCGTGAGGGTGGCGGCGGTGCGGTCGTCGACGCCATCGGGGGGGTGTGATGGGCCTCGTTCGCCGCGATCCCCCCGGCCGGGTCGATCACTACGAAGTCGGCGACCGCGCGGGACAGGGCGCCCCCGAACACCCGGTCGCCAGCTGCGAAGCCGGTCACTCCGGCACCGACCTGGTCAACCACACCCGCATAGTCGGTCCCGAACCCGGTTGGCAGGCTCAAGCCAAACCGGGCGGCGGTGTTCGCGTCGGCGGTCATGATCGAGTCCATCGGGTTCAGACCGGCCGCGGTGACCCGCACGCGTACCTGTCCCGGTCCGGCCTGCGGGGCGGGAATCCCGGATGTCCAGGCCTTCGGGGCCGCCGAATGACTCGAGCTGGACCGCCCTGCTCTGGC
The DNA here is from genome assembly GCF_010993775.1 of Fodinicola feengrottensis. GTDB lineage: Bacteria > Actinomycetota > Actinomycetes > Mycobacteriales > HKI-0501 > Fodinicola > Fodinicola feengrottensis. Next base: position 67,060 of record NZ_WOTO01000028.1, read on the forward strand.
CCGTCGGCAGTTGATCGCTCTGTTGCTGCATGTACGCCTGTCTCCTTGGACCGAGGGAACACGTCGAAACGGACTATGCTCCGTTTGCATGGACGACCATAACACAACCGGAGCGCGTTCCGTTTCGACCGATGGGGAGATGCGCGCGCCACGGGCGGACGCGGCCCGTAACCGTGACCAGTTGCTCGCGGTGGCGACCCGCGTGTTCGTGTCGGCTGACGCCGAGCCATCGATGCGTGCGATCGCCCGCGAGGCTGGGGTCGGCATCGCCACGCTCTACCGGCACTTCCCGACCCGCGAGTCGCTGGTCGATGCGGTCTACCGGGACCAGGTCGTACGGCTGACCACCGGCGCCCGCGAACTGCTCGGCGAGCTGCCCCCAGCCGCGGCTATGCGGCACTGGATGGACTTGTTCGGTGACTGGATCGCGACCAAGAACGGCATGCTTGACACGCTGCTTGCGATGATCGAGTCAGGCGAAATCGCGCACACCCAAACCCGGACCGAGCTACTGGCGGCCATCACGACCATTCTTGAGGCCGGCCGCGCGGCGGGCGACCTCCGCTCCGACGTCACCGCCGAAGACATAGCCGCGTCCCTCATCGGCATCTTCACCGTGGCCCCCCGGCCCGAGCATGAAGCCAAGGCCGGTCGCCTACTAAATCTCCTAATGGACGGCCTACTAAGCCGGCATTGATTCAAGAGATATCTTGGGCGAGTCGGGCGCGCGAAAGAGCCGCCCTCAAAGCGCAGGCTTGACCTGCACTTCTGCGGAGTCGGTGCCCCTTTTTGGTGGCGTTCGCCGAGTGTGACCGAGATGGCGACTCTTGGCGTTGAACGGCGCGTTTTCTGCGCCAGTCGCACTTCCGTGAGGCCCTTGGACAATCGCGAGTGGGACAAAACCCCCACTGTCCGCGCCGAGCGGGGGCAAAGTCCCACACTCGGCGGCCGGACAACAACCCGACCGATCGATGAGGCCCGGCAAATATCCACTAGGCTGAGTTTCCGGGCTTGAGGACTCGGCAATTCATTTCGTTGCGATACCCTTCCGGCGGTATTACCCAGTAGCGCAGGGACCGCGATTCTTGTCGGGTCTCGCCTGGCGATAGACTTCCGCACTCCTGCGCCACCACCTACAGGTACGTCATAGCGAGAATCTGGCAACCTGGGTAATACGCCAGGGGCGTCCGAGTCATGCTCATTGACCAGCGGGTTCGTCGATGTTGATCATGAAAGGCCGGAAACTCCGGCTAGGAAACTGCCGGCCTAGTAGTAGCGTGTCGCTTCTAAATTTGCGATATTTGTTGGCGTGATCTTCTCAGGTTTCACTGCAGTCACAGGAGCAACCGCACCGTCCATCCCAACGCTTTCGCTCACAAAACGTTGAACGCGCGCGCTCTATGTTTCGTTGGGGTTATTGTGAAAGTACGCATTTCCTGATTACCCGTACGCGATCATATTGTCGGTGCCGGCGGTAGAATTAATGTCATGGCCGCCGGCGACGAAGTCACCTCTCCAGAGCTCTGGAGGTGTGACCCGGACGAGCTCGGCGAGCTGCTACAGGAGAAAGAAAAAGCGGTCCGGCTACTACAGGTCGAAGTGTTGGACATTGTCGCGGCGATCCACCGGGGAAACGTCGGCAAGACGCTCGGGCACCGCAACACCCTGGGCATGCTGCAAGACCTCCTTCGACTGTCCCCCACAGAGGCATCCCGACGCTACAAACGAGCCCTGAACCTGTGCCCCCAGCCAAGCCCTCACCGGGGAAACACTCGCACCCACACTCAGCATCGCGAGTGAGGCGATGCGCCGCGGGGAACTCGCGGACTCCCAAATCGACACGATTGTTGGGGTCGTGACCAGGCTCCCGGCCAGGGTGACCATCAAAGACCGCGAAGAAGCCGAAGCGTCGCTGGTGGAACACGCGAAACGGTACACCGCACCAGGCCTAGCCAAAGTCGGGCGACGGATCCATGATCACCTGGACCCCGACGGACCGGCGCCGTCCGAACACGAAAACGAGAAACCACGCCGCGAACTATCCCTACACACCGGCACAGACGGACGCCTGAACTTCAGTGGCTCGTTCGACGGGGAAACCGGCACTTTGTTCAGTGAAATTCTGAGCCCCCTGGCCAAACCCCGCCCCGCCGAGAATGGCACCCCTGATCAGCGGTCAGTGTCCGAACGCAACGGGGACGCGCTCGCGGAAGCGTTGAATCTGATCGCGGACTCCGGGAAACCCCCCGTCCAGGGCGCCGAGCGGCCGCATCTCACCATCACCATCAACTGGGACATGCTCCGCGACCGCCTCGGAGTCGCATACCCACACAGCGGCGCACCCATCTCCCCCAAAGGCGTCCGCCGGCTCGCGTGCGACGCGGACATCATCCCGATCGTGCTGGGCAGCGACAGCGTGCCGCTGGCTGGACGTCGACGACGCAACGAACGACTCATCACACCAGCCCTACGCAAAGCCCTGATAACGCGAGACAAAGGCTGCGCCAGATGCGGCCGACCACCCCGCTGGACCAGGGGGCACCACGTGCAGCACTGGGCCGACGGTGGGCATACCTGCCTTGACAATTGCGTGCTCCTGTGCGACCGCTGCCATCGCCTCGTCCATCACGGCGGCTGGGACGTACGCATCGTCAACGGAATCGTTGAATTCCTACCGCCCGCGTACGTTGACCGCGAACGAAGACCCATCCGCGGCATCAACCAACTCGCCGCATAGAAAAAAACCCACCCGGCCGCCGGGCACCACCACACCCGGCGGCCCACAACCCTGCAGACGAACCATCACCCCATCCGTCTCAACAGACCTGAACCCGTGTCGAGCCAGCGCGGGGCGAGGGGTTGAGGCTGACCGGTGAGGGTGGGCTGCTGGCTCGGTTGACCAAGATCGTGGTCGAGTCGGCTCTGGATGGGGAGATGGATGAGAGCATCTCGTTATTCCAAGCATGATCCGGTCGGTCGGGACGGCGGTAACTCCGTAACGGGAAGCGGTCCAACGTTGGCGACCGAGGCTGGGCCGGCGGCAGCGACGCGCATCAGGTATCGACGACCTCGTGATTTCGTTGTCCGCGAAGGAATTGACCACCGGGGAGAATCTCGGCGCACCTGGCCGAGGTGTACGATGCGACCGCGTCCAAGACGACGATCTCCGCGATCACCGACCGGGTCCTGGAGGGCATGAGCGAGTGGCAGAACCGGCCGATCTACGTCGCGCTGGCCGTCGCCACCGAAGGCACCCGCGACATCCTCGGGCTGTGGCCGGTGAGCACGGCGACGGGGAGGGCGCCAAGTGCTGGATGCGGGTGCTATCGGAGATCAAGAACCGCGGCACCAACGACGTGTGCATCGCGGTTTGCGACGGTCTCAAGGGAATCTCCCGCTCGGGCAACTAAAATCCGGCATCCGTTGAACGTCACCTGTGTGAACGCTGGCCGGAGTTTTTGGCCGAGTTGGTGGGATCTACGGCAGTGCCATTCGGTCGATTTTGCCGTTGGGTGTCAAGGGAAGATCGGTCAGAGTGACGATCTCGCCAGGAATAATTGCCTTAGGCAGGTGGGCGAGGAGGTGCTGGATGAGGTCATCAGTGTCCAGGACGGGATAGTTGGAGCGCAGGACGACATGCGCGACAAGCTGATGATTGCCTTTGGTACGGCGGGCGGTGACGACGGCGCGCGCGATTGCTGGATAACCCAGCAGGTGCGCCTCGATTTCGCCGAGTTCGACGCGTAGGCCGTTGATCTTGGTTTGGAAGTCGATACGACCGAGGAGTTCGATGATGCCATCTGGTCCGTATCGCGCGATGTCTCCGGTTCGCAGGAGGCGGCGGGTGCGGCCGTCGGGTGCGTGCCAGTGGATTTCGTTTCGTTTGGGTCAGGTCGGGGCGGTTGAGGTAGTCGCGGGCGAGGCCAATACCGCCGATATGGAGTTCACCCGGCACCCCGACGGGTACGAGTTGGCCAGCGGTGTCGAGAATGTACGTGGTTTGGTTGGCCATCGGACGGCCGTACGGGATGCTTCGCCATTCAGGGTCGCGGTCGGTGACCTCGTAGATGGTCGAGTGAATGGAGGCTTCCGAGATGCCACCGAGAGCAATGAACCGTACGCTCGGTGAAATCGCGCGAAGGCGTTCGGGATGGGTGAGGTCAATCCAGTCACCCCCGAGCATCGCCAGGCGCACCGTCGGCAGTGCCGGGCCACCACGGAATTCGATGGAGCCGAGCAGGATCTCCAGCAGCGCGGGTGTCGAATTCCAGATGGTGACTTGATGTTCGGTGATGAGTTGCGACCAGTGCCGTGGATTGCGGGCTCGCGTCAGGGTGGGGAGCACGACGGTGCCGCCGGCGATGAGGATCCCCAGCAGTTCTGGCACGGCCATGTCGAAATTGGGTGACGACAAGCTAATGACAGCGTCGCCGTGGCCGGCTGAAACGTGTGTTCAGATCGAGCAGATTGTTGGCCACTCCGCGGTGTGTGACGGCGATGGCCTTCGGCGTACCAGTGGATCCGGACGTGTAGATGAGATAACAGAGATTGTCGACCGTGACGGCTGAACGTGGCGGTCCGGGATTCGTTGGCCCAGCCAGCAGTTGGTCGAGTTCGACCGTTTCCCCAGTACCGGGAGGCAGCTTCCCGGTCAGGTCGCTGGTGGTGATGACGACTCGGCAAGCGGAGTCAGCAAGGATGAATTCCAGTCGCGCGGTTGGGTATTCGAGATCCAGCGACAGGAAAGCGCCGCCGGCTTTCAGAATGGCCAGCATGCTGATCACCAGATCAGGCGTTTTGCGGAGGCAGATGGCGACGATGGTGTCGGGGCCGACGCCGAGGGTCTGAAGATGGCTGGCAAGACGGTTGCTCGCGGCGTCGAGGTCAGCGTACGTAAGGATGCCGTCGGAATGAATGATCGCCACCGCGTCGGGAGTCAATTCGGTGCGAGCAGTGAAATGTTCATGCAGGCAACGGTCTTGCGGCAGGTCTTGAGCAGTGTCGTTCCATCGGTCGAGCATCATGGTGAACTCTGCGGGTGATAACAGCGGCAGTTTGCTCAGCGGGGTGTCCGGTTCGGTGGCCGCGCCGGTCAGCAGCGTGAGCAGGTGGCTGGCGAACCGCGCAATGGCGCCGTCATCGATCGTCGCGCTGTCGTACGTGATGCGTATCTGCGCCGATTCAACGCAAAAGCGCACACGTGGGGAATGATCCGGCGGAACGGTCCCGCGGTGGTGTGCGGCGACCTGGCACATCGCGGGGTCGGTGGGATCCGGAACGAGGTCACCGGCGGCAGTTCGGCGCAGCAGTTCGCGAAAGACCGGATCGCCGTCGATTTCGAGGTCGAAAAGTTGCCAGCGACCCCCTGGCGCGACGAGAATCGGTACGCGGGCTTGCCCCGTGTAGCGGGAAAAGGTCGCGGCCAGTGCGGTCAGAATGACAGCGAAGGACTTAGTTTTCGTTTCGGTTGCGAGTTTTCCGATCGCGGTGACGACTGGGTCCGGCAGCGGGATGGTGATCTCGGCGCTGCCTGCCGGGCCAGTGGTACGCCTGCCGATGGACCGAAGGTCGAGTGCCACCAATTGGTCGCCGCTCATGGAACCTGTTGTTTGTTCGCGAGTACGCGCCTGATTTCGGCGGCGAATTCCGCGACTGTCGACGCCTCAAAGATCAGGCTGACCGGCAGCTCGATGGCCAACCGCTCACGCAGGGCGGTGACTACGGCCATTGCTTGGACGGAATGTCCGCCGCGCGCGAAGAAATCATCGTTGATGTCGATGTCGGCTACCCGCAGTGCCGCCTGCCACACGTCGATGACCAGTTGCTCGACTTGGTCTTGAGAAGTCACGCTGCTCCCGTCAGGTCGTCGCCGACAACCCTGTTTCCGGTTCTGCGTCCGCTCGGCGTCAGTACGAACGTTCGCTGCCTCTCGCACGGTGCGGGCAGGTGCGAACGCGCGTACTTCCGTGCACCGATCAATGCCCGTACGACGAACCCGCGAGTGCAGGGATTTCCCGAGTTTTCCCGGCTTTGCGGCCTTCTGTCGCGGTGCCCGGTGATGTCAGACTGTCGATTGTCCTGCCTCCCCGGGTCGGGAGTCATACCAGACGAGAGGTCGTCGGCTTGAGTGTGGAGCTGGTCGGTGTCGTTGGAGCTGGCGTGATTGGTCGCGGAGTGTGCCACGCGGTTGCGGCAAGTGGCGTTGACGTCGTGCTTGTCGACGTGGACGCGCGGACTTTGACCGACGCGGTGGACGAGATCCGGGTGAACGCCCGAATGTACCGACTGCTGGACGGCGGCGCCGGTACGACGACCGGCAGTCGAGAGCTGCTCCAGCGGATTCATCCCTCGGTAGACTACGAAAGTCTCGCGGACGCCGACATCGTCATTGAGAACGTCCCGGAAAACTGGGATATCAAACAGTCCGTCTACCAGGAGTTGAGTCGGACGTGTCCGACAGCAACCGTTTTCGCGGCGAATACGTCGACCATTCCGATCACCAGGATCGCCGCGACGACGGATCGGCCCGATCAGGTGGTCGGCCTGCATTTCATGAATCCGGTGCCGTTGAAACCGACCGTGGAGCTGATCCGAGGCCGTGACACCTCCGACTCAACGGTCGCGCGGGTGATGGAATTGCTGGATCGGATGGGAAAGGAAGCGGTTGGCGTCCGAGATTCGCCGGGATTCGTGACGAATCGGGTGCTCATGCTGGCGGTCAACGAGGCCACGTCCCTGGTCGAGGAAGGCGTCGCGGAGCCGGCCGCGATCGATCGACTTTTCACCGGTGGTCTCGGACATCGGATGGGGATACTGGCCACCGCCGACCTGATCGGGATCGACACGGTGCTGAACAGCATCGAGATGTTGTACGAGGCGTTCGGTGACAGCAAATACCGGCCCTGTCCGTTGTTGCGCAAGATGGTCGAGGAGGCCGGTTGGGTCGCAAGAGCGGAGCTGGTTTCTTCGCGTACGATCCGGCGGCCGGGAGCTGACATGCCGGTGGATGTGAGCGGGATCCGGGACCGTGTACGGGTGTTCGTCGTCGATGCGGCCGGTTTGGACGGGCTGGCCGACGACGAGCGGATGTTCCTGCGATACCACCTCAGTTCGCTGTTCGCCGTGCAGTTGGTTTTGTTCGTCGAGCGCGCGTTCGGGATTATCGTCGAGGATGACGACCTGGACATGGAGAACTTCGCCACGGTGAACGCGATCGCCGCCCTCGTCGCGAGGAAACCCAGTGCTCGTTGAGCCGATCCAGGAGCGGTCCGCCGCGATCCGCGGGTTCGCGGAGTTCGCGCGAGCGGAAATCGGCACCCGCGCGAGCTGGCACGACCAACGCGAGCACCTGGATCCGGGGCTGCGGACAATCCTGGCGGGACAGGGCTTTTTTCGCGCCGTTTGTCCCGCCGGCGCACGGTGGCCGCGGATTCGATCTGATGACGTACGCGATGCTGCATGAACAGATCGGCCGATGTTGCAGCGCCACCAGGACGATTCTGACCGCACATGACATGGTGGCCAGGACCGTCCTTCGGTGCGGCCGAAACGACCAACGCGACCAGTGGCTGCCCATGCTGACCAGCGGACGAGCACTCGCGGGATTCGCGCTGACAGAGCCCGGTTCCGGCAGCGACGGCCGGCCGGTGGATACCGTGGCCGTGCGGCAGAGTGATGGATATCGGCTCTCCGGAAAGAAGACGTGGGTAAGTGGCGGTCAGGTCGCCGACGTTTTCCTGGTTTTCGCGCGAGAAGACGACGGCGTGACCGCGTTGCTGGTCACCGCGGACACCCCGGGCCTGACCCGGGAACCGGTACGAGGACTGCTCGGTTGCCGCGGCGCCGAGCTCGCACACCTGGCATTCGACGGCTGCCCCATCGGCGTCGACGCGGTCGTCGGTCGAGCCCGGAACGCGCATCCGTTGGTGTCTGGCCACGCCCTCACGCTGGGCCGGCTCAGCGTCGCGGCCGGCGGTGTTGGCGTCGCGCAGGCGTGTACCGACGCAAGCGTGGCGTACGCGACCGAACGCCGCCAAGGCGACTCCGCATTGATAGACCATCAGTTGGTCAACCGAATGCTCACCGAGATGATCACCGGCACCGAAGCGGCCCGCCTGCTGTGCCGGCAGGCCGCCGAATTACTGGATGCCGGCGATCCGCAGGCACCGATGGCGGCCAGCATGGCCAAATATGTCGCGGCGCGCAACGCGGTGGACGCGGCCCGCGACGCGGTCCAGATTCACGGCGCGTACGGCTGTTCCGCCGACGCGCCAGTGGAACGGTATTTCCGGGACGCGAAGGTGCTGGAGATTATCGAAGGCAGCAACGAAATTCACCAGCAACTGATCGGCCGGTACGGCTACACCGAATACGGGCTCGCCGGTGGCCGCTCATGACAGAGCTGGTGAAATGCGTGGTCTGGGACCTGGACGACACGGTGTGGAATGGTGTCCTGCTGGAGAATGACGCGATTCACCTGCGGCTGGGCGTGGTCGACACCGTGCGGGAACTGGACCGCCGGGGGATCCTGCAGTCGATCGCCAGCCGCAACGACGGCGCCCGCGCGACCGCCGCGCTACGAGATTTTGGCCTGTCGGACTACTTCCTGGTGCCACAGCTAGGCTGGGGTGCGAAATCCGGTTCGGTACGGCGGATCGCCGAAGAACTGTCGATCGGCCTGGACACCCTGCTGTTCGTGGACGACGACCCGGTCGAACGGGCCGAGGTCGCCAGCACTCACCCGGACGTACGAGTCGCCGACGCCGACATCCCCGCCTTGCTGACCCGTCCGGATCTCACTCCGGCCGCGGTGACCGGCGAGGGTCGGCGCCGGCGGCTGATGTACCACGCGGAATTCCGCCGTCGGCGCGCCGAACAGGATTTCACCGGCCCGGCGCCGGAGTTCTTGGCGTCATTGCAGATGAACGTGACGATCCGCCGGGCCGCACTCGGCGACCTCGACCGCGCCGAGGAACTGACGGTACGAACAAACCAGCTCAACGCGACCGGTTACCCGTACTCGCGGGCCGAGCTGGCCGAGCTGGCCAGCTCGGCGGTTCATGACCTGATCGTCGTCGAGCTGTCCGACCGGTTCGGCTCGTACGGCATCGTCGGCCTCGCATTGCTGACCCACGACCCGCAGGTGTGGACGGTGAAGTTGTTGCTGATGTCCTGCCGGGTGTCCGCACGAGGAATCGGCACAGTTCTGCTGCACGACCTGATAACCCAGAGCCAGCGGCAGAAAACCCGACTGCGCGGCGAATTCGTCCCGACGCCAGTCAACCGGCCGATGCGGATCAGCTACCGGCTGGCCGGCTTCCGTGCGGTCGGCAGCCGTGACGGCGTACAGCTGCTGGAACACCACGGGACACCGACCACTCCTGCACCGCACGTGACCGTTTCCTCGACCTGGAGCCAAATGTGAGCGGGATCGCCTTCATGTTCACCGGCGCCGGTGACCAGTATCCAGGCATGGGTGCTCAGCTTTACCAGGACGAGCCGGTGTTCCGGGACGGCGTCGACAGGTGTTGCCGACTGCTGTCGCCGCTGCTCGGATTCGACCTGCACACCGTCATCTACCCGGACGTGGACCAACCCATTCGTACGGCGGAGCCAGATCTCTGCGGCGGCTGCTCGGCCGGGACGAACCCGATCCGGCGCAGCAGTCGCTGGACCGTACGCTGGCGGCTCATCCGGCCACCTTCGCCGTCGGCGTCGCGCTGGCCGAGACGCTGCTGGAAGCCGGTGTACGGCCGGACGCGGTGATGGGCCACAGCCTCGGCGAGATCATCGCGGCGACCGTCGCTGGGGTGTTCACCCCTGCCGACGCCGCGCTGCTGGTCACGGCACGGGCCAAAGCGGTGGAAACGCTCGACGAGGGGGCCATGCTCGCCGTCCTGCTGCCGGAGGACCGGGTACGTTCCCTCATCACCGCGGAGCTGTCCGTGGCCGCGGTCAACACGCCGTCGCTCTGTGTCGTAGCCGGTCCTGTGGACGACGTGGTGCGACTGCAGCGGGAACTCGAGCGTACGGAGGTGGCATGTCAGCGACTGGCCGCCAGGCATGCGTTCCACTCGACGCAGCTAAACCAACTGACCGATCAGCTCGATGCGGTCATCGCCGGCCTCGACCTGCGGCCGCCGCGAATTCCCGTGGTGTCGAACATCTCGGGGACCTGGTTGACCGCTGCGGAGGCCACCGATCCGCGCTATTGGACGCGGCAACTGACCGAAACTGTACGTTTTGACGCCGGCCTGCGTACGCTGCTCGCGCATCACCGGACGTTGGTGGAGGTCGGCCCCGGCCGGACGCTGGCGTCGTTCGTGTCCGGCACTCGGATCGGTACGACCGTGGTCACGACCCTGCCGCCACGGCATTACCACGCGTCTGCCACCACCACCTACGAGGCCGCGTTACGGCAGCTTTCCGCTGAGACTTATGACAAATCCGGTCAGCGCGTCGATGGTCTGGCCTTTCAGGATCGCCTCGGTGCGGATATCCAGACCGAACCGAGCGCGCAGCCGAGCGGCGATCTGAACCGCCAGCAGTGAATGGCCGCCGAGGCCGAAGAAATTGTCGCGTACGCCAACGGTTGGCAAGCCGAACAAATCGCTCCAGACTTCGGTGATGATCGCCTGGACGTCGTCGCGATGAGCCGTGCCGGGGTCGACAGCGGAGGCGGCCGACTGTTCCAGTCCCCACCAGCGTCTGCCGCGCCAGGCGTACGTGGTCACGGTCGGCTGGATGGCCGGGAAAAATGTCGGGATCGAGCCCTCGCCGAGGTCGAAGAGGATGACTGATCCGCGGTGTTTCTCCAGCAGCGCCTGCACATCGGCCGTACGTGGTGAGAGCTGTTCGTCTCCGAGTACGTCCGCGAGCCCGCTGCCGAGCAATACCAGCCGACGGTCGGTGGGAAGGGTGCCGATGTTCGTGTCGTCATGCAGCCGTACGACCAACGCGGGCCGCTGACCAACGCGCTCCACGCCGGCTGGTCCGACCGAAACGTGCGCGTCCGCGGTGGCCAGCTGTCGTACCAGATCCGCGACCGGCTCGCAGTCGACCATGACAAGCGCGTCGTGGCCGGCGACCATCGTCTCGGTGATCTGGATCCATCGTGGCTCCGACCTGCGAACGACGGCCGCCCGCGCCGGCGTCCGGTCGCATTCGGTCCGTTCGAAAGGATGCGGCGGAAGTACGCAACGGTGCGGTTCACCATCCACCGGCACATCGATGTCGACGCCGCGTTCCCACTGCGCGGCAAGCATTGCCGGCCGGCCGGACCCGACTGCCGGCGACCCGGTCCGCAGCCCGGCCACCAGTTCCTGCGTCGTGGTGGCGACGATGGCACGCCGGTACGAGAATCGGCGCCGGCCGGTGGCCAGGGTCCACGCCACGTCCGGCAGCGGCTGCGTGCCGGACTCGAGTGACTCGGGCGAGGTCGTTTTCCAGCCGCCGCAACGCGTTCGGGGTGGCCGCGGAGATGACGAAGACACCAGGTCGACTCGTGGCGGCGCTGCGTACGGTCGCCGGTGCGCTTTCCACGATGACGTGCGCGTTGGTGCCACCGACCCCGAAGGAGCTGACGCCGGCCAGCAGCGGCCCATCCGCTGGCCACGGTTGAGTGCTGCTGGCGATCCGGAACGGACTGCTGTCCAGCTCCAGCTCCGGATTGGGCCGTCGTACGTGCAAAGTCGGCACCAGCTCGCGGTGACGGAGCATCAGCGCGGTCTTGATCAGGCCGGCCACCCCGCCGGCGGCGGCGGTGTGGCCGAGGTTGCTCTTGACCGAGCCGAGCCAGCAGTAGCCGGCGCGGTCGGTGCTCTTGCGGAACGCCGCGGTCAGCGCCGCCACCTCGATCGGGTCGCCGATTTTCGTGGCGGTGCCGTGCGCTTCGACGTAACCGATATCGGCCGCGTCGACCTCGGCTCTGCCTGAGCGAAGGCGATGACGTCCCGCTGACCGGCCAGCGAAGGCGCGGTGTAGCCGAGTTTCTGGGATCCGTCGTTGTTCAACGCCGAGCCGCGGATGACCGCGACGATCCGGTCACGGTCGCGTACGGCGTCCTCCAGCCGACGCAGCACCACCAGCGCGACGCCACTGCTGCCGACCGTTCCACTGGCGTCGGCGTCAAACGTACGACAGTGTCCGTCGAGGGACAGGATGTCGCCTTCTTCGTAGAGATAGCCGGTGGTCTGCGGCATCCAGAGCGCGATGCCACCGGCGATCGCCGCGTCGCACTCGTAGTTCGCGAGGCTCTGCGCGGCCTGGTGGACGGCCACCAGAGAGGTCGAGCAGCCGGCCAGCACGGTCATTGCCGGGCCGCGCAGGCCCAGCTTGTACGCCACCTTGGTGGCCAGGAAGTCCTTGTCGTAGCCGATCATCTCGATCAGGTCGTCATCGCCGCGAGCGAGCAGGTCGACGTTCACCGGTGCGCAGCCGGCGAACACCCCGATCCAGCCACCGAACCGATCCGGGTCGATGGCGGCGTCGTCCAGCGCGACGGACGCGGTTTCCAGCAGCACGCGGTGTTGTGGGTCGGTGCCGGCCGCCTCGGCCGGGCTCATCCCGAAGAACGCGCGGTCGAAGAACTCGGCGTTCTCGATGACTCCGCGCGCCGGCACGTACCGGGGATGCCGTGCGGTGTCGGGATCGATGCCGGCGGCCAGCAGCTGCGCGGTGTCGAACCGGCTGATGCTTTCGGTCCCCCTGCGCAGGTTTCGCCAGTACTGCTCGACGTTGTTCGCACCAGGCAGCCGGCAGGCCATCCCGACGATGGCGATGTGGTCGGTCATCAGTGATCCGTTTCGTCGCGGCGGGGAGGCCGTACGCGGGCGGCTCGCGCTTGGCGAGCTCTCCGCGCGCGCAGCCCGATGTCGTCGGTGGCGTCCGCCGGGACGGTGTCCACGGCGAAAGCACGCGCGAGTGCTCGTACGGTGGGAAACTCGAACAGTCGGTGGAAGGTCAGTCCGGCGTCCAGCTCGGCGGCGAGCCGCGCGTGCAGTGCGGCCAGCAGGAGCGAGTTTCCACCGATATCAAAGAAGTTGTCGTCCACACTGACCGATTCGACGCCGAGCACGGCCGTCCACACCGCCGCGATCCGCCGCTCCAGCTCGGTCCGCGGCGGCGTCCATCGACGGTGTCCGACCAGGTCCACCCCGCCGGGCCGAGGCAGCCGCGCCGTGTCGACCTTGCCGCGCTCGTTCATCGGCAACTCGGCCAGCCACACCATCGCGGTGGGAATCATGAAGGCCGGCAGCCAGGTACGCAGCCGCGCCACCACCGCGCTGGTGTCCGGTGGCGTACCGGCCGCGGCAACCAGATACGCCACCAGGATGCTGCCGTCGTGGCCGTGGACAGCGGCTGCCCGGACCGCCGGATCGCTGTGCAGGCGTGCCTCGATCTCGGCTGGTTCGACGCGATAGCCCCGAATCTTGAGCTGACGGTCCGCTCGACCGAGGTATTCCAGTGTCCCGTCGGTCAGCCAGCGGCCCCGATCGCCCGTTCGATACGTCCGCTCGGCGAACCGTTCGCTGGTCAGCTCCGGTCGCCGCCAGTAGCCGTCCGCGACGGTCGCGCCGCCCACGTGGATCTCGCCGGGCATCCCGACCGGACATCGCTGGCCAGCTTGGTCCAGGACGAAAACGCGGGCTCCGGCGACCGGCCGGCCGACGCAGTTGAGTGCGGTCGCCGACTTCGGGGAGACCGCGTGCATGGTGGCGATGAAGGTCTCGGTGGGCCCGTACGCGTCGCAGATCCGATAGGTGACCGATGCCGGTGGCAACGCGGTCAGCGGCGACCCGGCGAACACCAGCCAGCGCAGGCCCGTCAGGTCGGCGCCGGATGTCCATAACACCTCGGCCAGCGGTGTCGGGGTGAACGCCACCGTGACGTGGCGGTAGGCCAGCCAGCCGGCGAGATCCGCGACCACCACGCTGTGCTCGTACGGGCAGATGGTCGCGCCGGCGCATAACGCCGGCCACACCTCGCACTGTGTCATGTCGAACGACACGTCGTGGATCCAGCTGATCCGGTCTTCGCTGTGTACGCCGAGAAAATCCGCGTACGCGCGGGTCGCTGACGCCAGGCTGCGGTGGCTGTACGTGACCCCCTTGGGTTCGCCGGTCGTGCCCGAGGTGTAGAGCACGTACGCCGTGTCGTCCGGGTTTGGCAGCTGAGGCCTGCGCTGCGCGGACGTACCGACAAAGGCGGCACTGCGCAGCACGGCGGTCCCGGTGGCCGCGGCGGCGCGGATCGCCCGCGGATCGTCGGTGATGACCGCGGACGCATCGAGATCGGCCAGGATGAACGCCAGCCGGTCGACCGGCTGGCCGGGGCTGACCGGACAGAACGCCGAACCGGCCCGCCACGCCGCCAGCATCGCGGCGACCAGGTCCGGGCCGCGGGGAAGGACCACCACGACCACTGGCGGCCGCCGGCCGCGTACGAGTGCATCCCGCACGAGTGGCGACAGCACGGCCGCCACCGCATCGGCGCGGCTGGCCAGCTCGCGATAGGTCAGGTCGCCTTCTAATGAGCCGATGGCGACGGCGTCCGGCTGGTCGGCGCACCGCTGGTCGAAGGCCGCTGGCACGCTGGCACGCTGGCCGCTGCGGGCGCCGGTGGACCGGCCTCGAACCGGTGGATTTCGGCGAGCTCGGCCACATCCAGGAGATCGAGCGTCTTGACCGCAAGATCCAGGGCGGTGTCGAAGGAATGCGTGAAACGGCCGAGCCAGCCGGCCATCCGCCGCACCTCAGCGGTGGTGAACCGGTCCCCGCGATACATCAACACGCCACGTAGCCGGCCATCGATCTCCTCGAAGGTCGCCGTCAGCCCGAACTTTCCGGCGTAACCGGCGTCGTCGTGGTCGAGCGCGTACGGAACCAGTCGCGCGTCACCCAGCCGCAGATCGTCGCGGAAGGCGGTGGTGGCCGCGAGCGTGACGTCCGCGTACGGCACCCAGCCGGGTCGCCGTGGCGGGTTCAACGCCCCCACGACCGCCTCGAACGGCGTGCCTTGGTATTCCAGCGAGTCCAGCACCTGGTCGCGAATGCCATCCAGCAACTGCCGGACCGTCGTCGCGGCGGTGATCCGCGAGCGCACCACGACGGTGTTCAGGCAGGGCCCCAATGTCTCGGGAAAGTCGTCCCGATTAGCGACCGGAACCCCGATGGTCACGTCGTCCTGGCCGGTCCAGCGATGCAGCAGAGCCGCCAGTCCGGCGGCGAGCACCATAAACCATGATATGTGCCGTACCCCGGACATCGCGGCCAGCCGGTCGAACAGGTCATCCGGTACGCGCACCGGGACAGCCCCCGGCGGGCCGGTGCGCAGCGGCGGCGGCACCGCCGGATATGCCGGTGCGCCAGCAAGAAAATCCGTCCAGTAGTCGAGCCCCTCAGCCTCGTCGGCCATCGCGCGCTGAGCGCGTACGAATTCCTCGAACTGAACGACGGCAGGTGCCTGCCGTCCAGCGTAATGCGTGTCCAGCTCACGGAAAAACAACGGAATCGAGGCCGCGTCCCAGATGAGATGGTGTACGCACAACAAAAGCACCCGACGATGGGCCAGGCTGACCCGCAGCAGCCGATTCGTCGTGACATCGAACGGACGCGACGCGGCAGTGCGCAGCCACCGGGAGCGGTCGCCCCCGACCTCCTCGACCGCCGGCAGCCAGGGCCGTCCGACCACCTGATAGAGCCGGCCATCGCGCTCGCGAAACGACGTCCGCAGGATCTCGTGCCGCTCGACCAGCTTGGCCAGCGCCTTTTCCAGTCTTGGAACGGAAATCTCGGCATCGACCTGCCAGGCCAGCGGCACCACGTACCGGCCGGCACCGGGTTCGAGTCGGTCGGCCAACCACATCCGTTGCTGGACTCCGGCCGCCGGTAGCCAGATCTCCGGCGTCACCGGCGGTCCAGGAGATCGTCGATCGCGGCGGCGAACGCTTCGGCCGTGGGATGGTCGAACAACATTCGTACCGGCACCCGGATCCCGAGCCGCCGGCGCAGCCGTGCCGTCAGCGCGGTGGCCAGCAGCGAATGACCGCCCAGCTGGAAGAAATCGTCGGTGACGCCGACCAGCCCGGTCGCCAGGACCTGCGCCCATTCCTCGCAGACCGCCTTCTCGGTGTCGTTGCGCGGCGCCACGAAATCCATGCCGCCGGCGTCGTCAGGCGACTCCGGAAGCCTGGATCGGTCGACCTTTCCGTGCGCGTTCAAGGGCAACTCGTCGACAATCACAAAACCCGTGGGGATCATGTACGCCGGCACCCTGCTGGCCAGCGCTCGCCGCAGCGCGGCGGCAGACAGCTCGCGCGCCTGGTCATCCGGGACCACGTACGCGACCAACTCGTGCGGTCCGCGCAGCAAGGTGGCCGCGGACCGTACCCCGGGACAGTCGCGCAGCCGCGCCTCGATCTCGGCGCCGGTTCCACCCGTTGGCCGCGCACCTTGAACTGTCCGTCGCGGCGGCCGAGAAAATCCAGCGTCCCGTCCGGACGCCAGCGCACGATGTCGCCGGTGCGGTACATCCGCTCGCCTGGTCCGCCGTACGGATCTGGCACGAACGCCCGCGCCGTCGTCCCCGGATCGTCGACGTACCCGCGGGCCAACCCGAGCCCGGCCAGGCACAGCTCGCCGGGGACGCCAGCCGGCACCAGTTCCAGCGCGTCGTCCACGACGTAGCAGCGCGTACCGCGGACCGGCCGGCCGATCGGCACGGACCGGTCCGCGTCAGCCACCGTGTCGATCGGGTACCAGGTCGAGTACGTGCCGTTCTCGGCCGGCCCGTAGCCGTTCAGCAGCCGCTGTGGTTTGCCATTGCGCAGCACTGCGCGGATGGTCCCGACGTCGAGCGCCTCTCCACCCACCACTACCGTCCTGACCGGCGCGAACGTATCCGGAACAGCGCCGACGAGATGGTTGAAAAGCGAGCTGGTCACCAGCTGCGCGGTAATCCGGTACTCGCGTATCGCGGCTGCCATCCGCTGCGGGTCGACCAGGACCGATCGCGGGATCACCACCAGTTCCGCGCCGTTGAGCAGCGCACCCCAGATCTCCAGCGTCGCGGCGTCGTACGACACGCTGCCCGCGTGCGCCACGCGGTCATCCGCGCCGAGCTCCAGATAACCGTTGTTCATGGCGAGATGGACGACGGCCCGCTGGGACAGCTCGATCCCCTTGGGCCGGCCGGTCGACCCGGACGTGTAGAGCAGTTGGGCGAGGTCCTCGGGATCCGCGTCGTACGCGCGACCGGCGGCGACTCCGGACGGCAGTCCATCGTCCAGCCACAGCACGGTCGCCGCTGGCTCGCGAAGCCGCTCTCCCAGCGCGGTGGTGGTGACGACGACCGACGTACCGGTGGCGGCCAGCATGTAGGCGAGCCGTTCGTCCGGATAGCCAGGATCCAACGGCAGGTAGTGGCCGCCGGCTTCCACCACCGCCAGCAGCGTCACTACCAGCTCAACGGATCGTTCCAGACAGACACCGACGCAACTGCCAGACCCGATACCGTACGACCGCAGCGTTTCCCGCATCGCCGCCGCTCGATCGGCGAGCTCGCCGTACGTGATGACCACCTCGCCGTCGCGCACCGCGGCGGCGCAGCCGGCCGCCGCGCGACCTGCTCGGCGACCAGCGCCGCCAGCCCTCGGCCCGCGCGCGGCGGTCGTGTCGTCGACGTTGCCCCAGGCCAGAAGTTCGGCTCGCTCGGCCTCGGACAGCAGCGGCAGACCGGAAATCGGCCGGTCCGGTTCAGCTACGCCACCGGTCAGAAGCCGCACCAGATGCGCCAGCAGCCGCCGCATCGCGGGCCTGTCGAACAGATCGCTCCGATAGTCGAGGTCGATCTCCAGACCATCGGAGAACTCCCCGATCGTCAGGTCCAGCTCGAACCGGACAATACCCGGATCAAATGCGAACTCGCTCGTGTCGCAGCCAGGAACCCGCAGGCCAGACGCTGCTTCGTTCAAATAGGACAGCACGACGCTGACCAGCGGCGGACGGCTCAGGTCCCGATCTGGTCCGGCCAGGTCGACGAGCCGCTCCAGCGGCAGATCCGGGTCGTCATGTGCCCGCAGAACCGTCCGTCGGACGCGTCCGAGCGCCTCGGCGAAACCCGGGTCGCCGGACAGGTCCGTCCGCAACACCAGCGTATTGACGAAAAACCCGATCATGCCAGCCAGCTCGCTGCGGCTGCGATCCGCGAACGCCGCGCCGAACGACACATCGGCCTGCCGCGCGTACCGGCTGAGCAACACCGACAATGCGGTCGCCACCACCATGAAAACCGTCGCACGGTGGCCGGCGGCGAACGCGCGAATGTCCTGCAACGCCTCCGCCGGCAAGGTGTGTCGTACGCGTTCGCCTTGCCATTCCTGGAAGATCGGACGGGGCCGGTCTGGATGCAGAGCGACCGGCTGGATGCCACTGAGGCGTTCCCGCCATCGGCGCAGCTGACCGGCCAGGACGCTGTCGGTCAACCGATCACGCTGCCAACTGGCGAATGCCGCGTACTGCAGCGCGGGCGCCGGCAGATCCGCCGGCCGGCCGGACACAAAACGCTCGTACAACGCGGAAATCTCGTCCAACAGGACGGACAAACTCCAATGATCGAGGACAATGTGGTGCAGACACAACAGGAACACGTGGTCGTCGGCACCGATCCGGAAGACTTCGCGCGCGCGCAGCAGTGGCCCGCGGCGCAGATCGAACGGCCGGCGCAGCCGGTCGCGCGCCAGGTCCGGCACCTCGTCGAGAGCGGCGATCGTCAGCGCGATGTCGACATCGGCCGTCGTACGGGAGTGCAGCATCGGCCCGGCACCGTCATCGTCCACTGTGGACCGCAGAATGTCATGGCGCCGGACGACCTCGTTCAGTGCCCGGCGCAGAACGGTCAGGTCGAGGCGACCACGTACCCGCTGCGCGCACCGCATGTTGTAGGCCGGGCTGTCCGGATCCAGCTGCTGCAGAAACCACAGCCGCCGCTGCGCGTACGACAGTGGCGCACCAGCGGATTCGCGCATGTCCAGCCTCCCGACCGGCTGCCGCTTTGGCTGTCGCACTGACAAACGACCGGTCCCCCTCATCTGCTCAGATCGAGAAGTCGTTGTCCAGCAACACATCCCTTTCAGGCATCCCGATCGTGCAGGCCTGTCGCCAGCACCTGCGCCGGCCCGTCATCTCGCGGATCCTGGACGCCACATGACCGCACCGGAAACCCTCCGCCACACCGGCCGGCGGCCACCGATGGCCTCGGTCCATCTCGCCGTCCTGGTGTCCAGCATCAGCAGAGGAGCATGGTTCACCTGCTGGGCATTGTTCTTCCTGCACGGCATCGGCCTGAGCACGGCACAGTTCGGCATCGGCGTCACCGCCGCCGGGATCGCCGGTCTGGCGATCAGCGGTCCGCTCGGCTACCTGGCCGACCGGATAGGGACCCGCGAAACCCTCCTGGCGATCGGAATCGCGCAATGCGCGGCCATGTTCGCCTTTGCTGTCGTACGTGACTTTCCCACCATTCTGGCCGTCACCTGCGTCCTCGTCGCGCGCTGAGCGCGCCACCCCGGGAATGCGCGTCGCGCTGGTCTCCGGCCTCGCCGAACCCGACCAGCGACTGTCCAGCGTCTCGACCGCTCACGCCATGGTCCAACTCGGCACCATCGGCGGAGCCGTCGTGGGCACGGTCGTACTCAGCGTCGACACCGACGCGGCCTACCGGACCCTGTGCCTGGGGTGCGGAACGATCACCCTTGTTTTTTTCTTGGCATTGCTGGCCAGAGTGCCACACGTGACATCTCTTTCGGACCTTCGCGTCAAGCGTCGCATGCTCGTCCTCAGAGACCGGCCTTTCCTGCTCCTCACGGCGTTCAACGGCGTACTCGCGCTCAACTGGGGAATGCTCGACGCCGGCGTACCGCTGTGGATCACCACCCACACTCGGGCCCCGGTGTGGACAATGGGCGTACTCATCGGCCTTAACTCCGTGATCATGGCGCTTTTCATCACCAAGGTCACCAAAGCAGGCACGACCATCGCCGGAGCCGCGCGGCTGGCCAACCGGGCCGGAATCGCACTCTCGGTGTCATGTGTCATCTTCGCGGCCAGCAATCACACCAGCGGAGGCACTGTCGTCGCGATTCTCCTGGTCGCCGCCGCTGTCCACGTCGTCGGTGAGTTGTGCTTCGTCGGCAGCGGCCTCGGCCTTTCCGTCGGCCTCACCCCAGCCGACGCTCACGGCGAATACCAGGGAATGTTCGGCACTGGACAGGCAGTCGCACTCATGATCGCGCCAGGGCTCATGACGATACTGCTCACCCAGCTCGGCATCGCGGGTTGGCTCATCCTCGCCGCCGTCTATCTCCTCTCCGGCGCCGGAACCCTTTTCGTAGCCCGGAAATTCATCGCCGCAGCATCAGACGATGATTGATGCATTCGACGGAGGCCGAAAAGGTTGTCCAACCGGATCCACCTGAATACCTTACCCAGGAATGGAAACCCGTCACTGGGAGGAATGATGAATTCAGCGAAGATCTTCGCCGGCGCCGCCGCCGGCCTGCTGCTGGTCCTGTCACCCGCGCTCACGCCGGCCGCGTCGGCGGCACCGGCGGACGCCGTACGGACAAGTTGCCATCTGGCCCACATCAACTGCACCACCCCCACCGTATTTTTCGAAGGCGGCCGGATTTCCATCGACGCGGACGTCAATGGCAGTGGCACCGGGCACTGGTGGCTCTATCAAGACAACCGGGACAACGTGGCGGTCTGCCAGACCGACTTCTCAGCAGAGGCCGGGCCTGCGTCCTGGACCTGCGATATTGGCATTGGCTCGTACCACTTGGCGGTGCTTGGGGGCTTCACCTCAACCGACGCGCGCGGCGATCTACGCTGGTAGTTTTCAGGGCGCTGGCCGTCCAATGGTCGATCTCGCGTCAGCCAGCCCCTGCTGACGCGGATCGAGCCAAGAAACACGGCCAAAATCGCCCGGAAGGTTCTAGCTCGCAGCGAACATGTGGTGGGCGTAGCTGCCGGTGCTGAGCAGGAGTGTGGTGGGGATGCCGGGGATTTTGCTGGGCGTGGTGGCGCGGGCGTCGGTGGTGCCGAGTCCGAGCTGTCCTTGGCTGTTGTTTCCCCAGGTTTGCACTGATCCGTCGCGTGCGAGCGCGGCACTGAACTCGCTGGCGGCCTGGATTTGGGTGATGTCGGTCAGGCCGGGGACCGGTTTGGGGCTGTTCAGGACGCTGCCGTACGTGCCGTCGCCGAGTTCGCCGTCGAGGTTGACTCCCCATGACCAGACGGTGCCGTCGCTGGTCAGGGCGAGGGTGTGGCTGAATCCCTCGGACAGTTGGGTGATGGGTGGCAGGCCGGTGATCGCGGTCGGGGTGTCGTGTTCGTAGATGCCCCCGAAGGCGTCCGAGTTGCCCCATGCCAGCACCGCGCCGCCGGTGGTCAGGACGCCGGTGGTGGACAGGCCGGCGGTCAGGCTGCTGATGCCGGTAAGGCCGGGAACCTGGGTGGGGGTGGGGTTGCAGTTGCAGCCGCTGGGATGACCGGTTTTGTTCTGTCCGAGTTCGCCGTACACGTCTGATCCCCAGGTCCAGACCGTGCCGTCGGATCGCAGCGCGGCCAGGTGCCGGGCGCCGGCGGCGATCGCGGTCACGCCAGTCAGTCCGGGGACTTGCTGGGGTTGGTTGACCTGAACGCCGGATCCGAATCGGCCGTCTCCGAGCTGTCCGCCCGAGTCGTCGCCCCACGTCCAGACGGTGCCGTCGGCGCGCAGCGCGATCGCGCTGGTGGCGCCGGCCGCGATCGCGGAGACGTTCGCCAGGCCAGCCACCGGGGTGGGGACGTGGTAGTAGGTCTGGTCGCCAGTTCCGAGGTTGCCGTACGCGTTCGATCCGGCCGCACGTACGGTGCCGTCCGCGGCAAGGAAGAACGAGAAGCCTTCGCTGGTCGCGATCGCGGTCACGTTCGTCAGGCCGGTGACGACCACGGGCGCGGTCTTGTCGGTGGTGGTGTCGTCGCCGAGCTGACCGTAGGAGTTGTCACCCCAGCCGCGGACACTGCTCGCCGGGGCGGCGACCGCGGCTGGCACCACAGACAACAGCATCGTCACGCCGGCCACGATCGACGCGACAGTGCTGGCAGTGGTCCGGATGCTGGCTGCTCGTCGAGTCCTTTGCACGACGCAGATGATCAAACGCGTACGGACGATCGTCAAGCCCAACCACGCCGGGCGGCAAAATTAGACCTGCGCTTCCGCGGATCCTCTCGTACACCGGAGCCTGCGACTGTCCCCGACGGTTAGGGAGCGTGTGTTTGTCGGGCGACGTTGACGGCGGTCTCGCAGGCGTGACAACGGATTCGTCGAGCGGCCGGTTCGACCTGGATCTGCCGGTTCAGTGGCACGGTGCGGGGGTGAGGTGGTCGATGGTGACGATGGTGTGGTCGCGGCAGGTCCCGGCCCCGCAGTGGGTGCAGATCGCTACCGCCGGTCCGTTGCAGTCCAGACAGTTCACGCGAGGTCACCCGCGCCGTTGGCGGTCCCCGTGCGTACATTGCTGGGCACTGTCCGCTGGTGGGTGGCACGGTTCGGGAGCAGCTCAGTGACCAGATGCTGTACGCGGTCGCGGATGTCGTCACGGACCTGGCGGACAATCTCGATGGGTTGTCCGGCGGGATCGGTGAGTTCCCAGTCTTCGTAACGTGTGCCGGGGAGAGATGGGGCAGGCGTCGCCGCACCCCATCGTGATGACGACATCGGAAGCCTGGACAGCGTCGGTGGTGAGGACTTTTGGTTTCTGGCCGGTGATGTCGATGCCGATTTCGTTCATGGCTCGCACGGCGGCGGGGTTTATCTGGTCAGCAGGAATTGATCCGGCGGAGCGGACCTCGATGGCGTCGCCGGTCAGGTGACTGAGCCAGCCGGCGGCCATTTGCGATCGGCCGGCGTTGTGAACGCAGACGAACAGGACGGCGGGTGTGCGGAGGTCGGTCACGAGTATTCCTTGCCAGCGATGGGACGGATGTCGGGGTGGGCGGGCACGGTCAGGTCGCCGGGAAAGAACCGGCGGCCGGCCCACAGAGAGACACGTAGACCAGAGCGACCAGGACGGGGACCTCGATCAGGGGTCCGACGACACCGGCGAGTGCTTGTCCTGAGGTGACACCGAATACGGCGATGGCGACGGCAATCGCGAGTTCGAAGTTGTTGCCCGCCGCGGTGAACGCCAGCGTCGCGGTGCGGTTGTAGGCCAGGCCGATCAGTTTCCCGAGGATGAACGCAAGTCCCCACATGAGGGCGAAGTACGCCAGCAGCGGCAGGGCGATGCGGACCACGTTCAGTGGCTCGGAGGTGATGGTGTGGCCTTGCAGGGCGAACAGGATCACGATCGTGAACAGCAACCCGTACAAACGCGAGCGGCCCGATCCTGGGCAGGAACCGGTTCTCATACCAGTCCGTGCCTTTACGACGCTCGCCGATCAACCGGGTCAGGAAGCCGGCCAGCAGCGGCATGCCGAGAAAGAGAAAGATCAGAACGCTGCTGGCGATGACCCAGATCGACACGTTCAGGTCGGTCCGCGGCAGTCCGAGCCAGCCGGGCAGCAGGGTGAGGTAGAAGTAGCCGAGCGCGGCGAATGCGACGATCTGGAACAGTGAGTTGATCGCCACCAGGACCGCGGCGGCTTCCCGGTCACCGCAGGACAGGTCGTTCCAGATCAGCACCATCGCGATGCACCTGGCCAGCCCGACGATGATCAGGCCGGTACGGAACTGTGGCAGGTCCGGCAGCAGTAACCACGCGAGCGCGAACATCGCCGCCGGGCCGACAATCCAGTTCAGTACCAGTGACGAGACGAGCATTCGCCGGTCGCTGGTCACCGAGTTCAGGTGTCCGTACCGGACTTTGGCCAGCACGGGATACATCATCAGCAGCAGTCCGAGCGCGATCGGCAACGACACCGATCCGACCTTGACCGCATCCAACCCCACATTCAAGCCAGGCACGAGCCGCCCAAGGAGCAGTCCGACGCCCATGGCGGCGAGGATCCACACCGGCAGGAAACGGTCCAGGACCGACAACCGACCCACCCCCGGCCGCACCGCGGCCAAGGAACTGGTCTCAGCGGCCACTCGCCCCCCTTTCATTGATGTCCATCTATGAAAGGGGACGGTAGCAGCATTGATAGATGAACATCAATGTCCACTGTATGGTTGTGGACATGCGGTCGAGGCTTGGCTGAGATGACGAGTCGAGGTGGACGATGACGGCGACGGCACGTACGGACGCCACGGTGTCACCGGTAGCTGAGGCATGTGTAGGCGCCGGCCCGACGAAGGCGCCGCTGGATCGACCGACCGCAGAGCAGTTGGCGAAGACGCTGAAAGCGGTCGCGGACCCCACTCGATTGCACTGCTGAGCCTGATCCGGGCCACCGCAGGCGGCGAGGCATGTGTTTGCGACCTGACCGAACCGGTCGGGCTGAGTCAGCCGACGGTTAGCCACCACCTGAAGGTGCTGGTGAACGCTGGACTTTTACGGCGCGAGCCACGGGGAACCTGGACCTGGTATTCCCTTGTCCCTGACCGATGGGAAGCGCTGCGCGACCTGCTCGCCTGACCCGCACCCCTTTTGGTTTTGTCGCTGTTAGATCAGGCGGCCATCGGTGATGCCAAGATCGTGGAGAGCGACCTCCATTGGCTTGCTATAGGGCCCGCGAATGTGGAACTTGCCATAGGTCGCTTCCAATTCGGGCCACACCTGCGAGAACAGCCGCCCGCCCGCCGCGATCGTACGGATGAATCCAGATCCATTCCAGCACCCACCCGTCCTCCTCACGACACAGCCCAGCGCCCCGGCCACGATCGGGAAGGACGCTGAATGACGAGCTGAGTCAAACAAAACGCCGACCTGCCCGTATTCTTCGACATCAAACGGAGCGAAGTCGAAATGGCTTTCCCGTTGGAACTGCCGCCCCACCAGTTCCATTACCTCCCGCAATTCATAGGTGTCGGCCAGGATGACCCTCCCGTCGCGCCGCCCGTCGTACCCAAGAAGCGGGAACATTCGCATGTCAAACCTCGGCGGATCCCCAAATGCTTGAAGTTCCAGCTCGTGCGCTGGTCGGCGTCGCTCGTCCACACCAGCATGTCTACACCACCGTCCGCTGTCGCCCTGCGTGCAACATCGTCCGGTCTGGATGGCTAGTTGACGGCGACCATGGCCTCGGCGGACGACGCCGCCGCGGTGGGTCGGGTCCATACGGCCGCTGCGGCACCCGCAAGGCAAATCACGGCGAGGACGGCGAACAACACGCGGTATCCGCCGAAGGCAGTGGCGATGGCGGCACCGGCCCACGGGGCGATCGCGGTCGCGGTAGTGGTCGGGGCACTCAGGATCGAGGTCAACCTGCCGTACGCGGCTGATCCCCATCGGTCGCTCACCGCGGTGGCCTGTACCAGGGTGTATAGCCCCCGGGCCATGCCGGCAACGACCGCCGCAGCTATCAACGCGACCGCCGGCCCGGACAGGATCGCCAACAATGCCGTGGTGATCGCACCGGCGGCGAAGATCGTGACCGTACGGGCCACCACCGGGATCCGGGTCAGCACCGGGTGGTAAAACAATCGCCCCAGGACCTGCCCGGCGCCGCCCAACCCCAGCGCCCACGCCGCGACCGTGGGGCTCAGCCCCTGTCCGATCAGCAGCGGGATCTGGTTCACGACCACCGCGTAGATCGCGAAAACCACCCAGCCCCACCGCCACCAGCAGCGCCACGAACCCGCGACTACGTACGATCGCTCCCACCCCCCTGACCAGGGGCAGCGTGACCGGCGGGGCAGTGGTCGGGCGCCGGCCACGGTAGGTGCAGCACGAAGACGTGGATGGGGATGGTGACGACCGCCAGCACCGCGCGGCCAGCGCAAGGTAGCTGCCGCGCCACCCGACCCAGGAGTCCAGCACGGCGGTCAGCGGCGCGAACACGGTGCTGGCGAAACCGGCGACCAGCGTGAGCGCGGTCAGGGCTTTCACCCGGTCGGGGCCGTACCAGCGGGTCACCGCGGCGAACGCGGGCGGGTAGAACGTCGCGGCCATCGCCGGTCCCGCCAATACCCAGCCCGCGATGAACACCACCAGGTTTTGGTGCGGTCGCGACGCAGACCATCGCGACCACGCCCAGGATCGAGCCGGCGGTCATCAGGGCGCGGGGGCCGTGCTGGTCCAGCCATCGCCCGGCCGCGATCCCGCTGAACGCGGAGATGACCAGCCCAACCGAAAACGCGGCGGTCACCACCGTGGCCGGCCACCTGGTGTGGGCGGTGATGGATGGGGAGAGGACTGGGAAGGCGTAGAACATCACGCCCCAACTGGTGATCTCGGTGACGCACAGACCCACCAGCGCCCATCGGCGACGTGCGTTCGTTTTGTGCCTGGGGATGGTCATTCCTCGCGACGGATCAGTCGCGCGGGCTCGCGGTAAGCGTCAGTTCCACCGGCGCCGGTACGCCGCAGCATCCACCCGCCCCAGCATCGCTGACTGGCTCGTCGAACAGTCCGGCGCCGCCGCACACTCCCGTCTCCGGCAGGATCAGGTCCACTCGCTCGGCGGCCTGATGGTCACCGGCGATCGCGGCAACGACGCTGCGGACCTGCTCGTACCCAGTCAGCGCAAGGAAAGTCGGTGCCCGTCCGTAACTTTTCATGCCTACCAGGAACACCCCGGCCTCTGAATGGGTCAGTTCCTTGACGCCGTGCGGATACACCGTGCCGCAGGAATGTACGTTCGGGTCGATCAACGGCGCCAACGCCACCGGCGCCTGCAACCGCGCGTCCAGGTCCAGGCGGACCTCCGACAGCCAGGACAGGTCCGGCCGGAATCCAGTTACCGCCACCACCTCGTCCACCGCGTCCAGTCGCCGACCGTCGTCGCTGACCAACACCAGCCGGTCGCCGGCCCGTTCGATATCGGACGTACGAAATCCGGTGACCACCTCGACGTGCCCGGCGTCCACCGCCACCTGCGCGCGTTGACCGAGTGCGCCGCGAGCGGCGAGCTGATCGGATTCGCCGCCACCAAAGGCATTCCCGACCGCGCCGCGCCGTAGCACCCACCGCACTCGGGTTCCCGGATGCGTCTGGGCGAATCCCGCGAACGCGACCAACGCGGTCAGCGCCGAATGCCCGCTACCGAGCACTGCCACCTGCCGCCCAGCGTATCTCACCACGTTGTCGGCGTCGGTCAGGTCCGGCACCCGATAGCTGATCTTGTCCGCCGCGGCGCGCTCGCCGATGGCCGGCAGGCCATCGGCGCCGACCGGTGAGGGGGATCCCCAGGTCCCGGAC
The DNA here is from genome assembly GCF_010993775.1 of Fodinicola feengrottensis. GTDB lineage: Bacteria > Actinomycetota > Actinomycetes > Mycobacteriales > HKI-0501 > Fodinicola > Fodinicola feengrottensis. Next base: position 94,403 of record NZ_WOTO01000028.1, read on the forward strand.
GCGTCGATCACACGCGCGCGCTACCACCCGGTGTTCGACGCCGTCGGCGCTGACAGTGCGTACGACCAACGGCTCATTGTCCCGGCCGGCGTCCACCACCCGATCACGGCCACGCCGCGCGACTCCGACGACCCGCGTGTTCAACCGCACGACGGTCCCGAGCGCGTCCGCCAACGGCTGCAGATACTGAGTCGCCCACTCCAGCCCGGTCGGATACCCGTCCGGGTCGGGCTCCTGCCAGTCCGACTTTTCCAGAAGGCGCCGCGCGGCCGGGTCGATCAGCCCGGACCACCGGGAGAACAGCCGCACGTGATGCCATTCGCGCACCGCCGCGCTGACCGCGTCACCGGCTTCGAACACCAGCGCCTCCAAGCCGCGTTCGACCAGCTGCGCCGCCGCCGCCAACCCGATCGGGCCGGCCGGCGCCGACCACCACCACAGGGAAAACCTGGTTATTCATTGCTCACCTTCATCTATCGATGCTGTTGGATCACGGTCGATAATCGCGAATCATGACGAGGACGTTGACCCCTTTGATGAGCCTGGACGACACCGCCACCTATGCCGCCAGCCGCCAGGAGTTGCACCGTGGCGACGATCAGACGGGTGGCCGCGAGCAGCGTCGCCGGCTCGACACGGTCGGGCGTTTCGGCCGGGGTCTGGTAGCCGGGCATTCCCATGCCGATACCGATCGCGGGAAGTCCCGCGGCGGCGTACCGGCGGTTGTCCGACGGCATTGGCCCAGCCCGCAATGGCACCCCGACCTGACGGCCCGCCTGGTCCAAGGCCGACAGCAGAGGTTCGGCCGGACCTCCGGCCTCCACGGCGACGGCCTCACGTAGCTGGGCGGCGCCGTCGACGTTGATGACGTACGTACCTGCCGACACCTGAGGCGCGTGGTGGGCTGAACCCCACGCGCCGACTTCCTCCGCATCGAGCAACGCGACCGCCAACCCGACACCATCTGGCAACGCGAGCGCGAGCAGCCGCGCGGCCTCCATCATCACGGCCACGCCGGAGGCATTGTCCGCCGCGGCCGGCAGGCGCTGATCGAGATCATCACCCACTCCATCATCGCGATGCGCGGTCAACAACACCGACACAGCACCCGGTCGACTTTTCGTGTATAGGCCGCAGATATTGGTCCCAGTCGCCGCCACCGTTTGCAGCGGCACCGAGCCAGACGCTCGGTCGCCGCGGCTTGACGACGCCGCCATCTCCAGGTGTAGATCGGTTCGTACGCTCAAAATCGGAACCGAGGCTGCTCCGGGGCCGGCGATCATCTTCGGCATCCAGCCCGCCTCATCGACACCCCGCGGCACCAACAACCCCACCGCACCTTCGGCCCAGGCTCGTTGCAGCACCCGCTGCTGCGGCGTGGCAGCCACAATCCAGCGCCCGTTCCAGTCCTGGTCGTCCATCGCACCAAGCAAGCCCGTCTGAACCGTTGGCAGCGAGGCAGAGCGTAGATGCTCCGCGAAATCCCGCCGATGCACCAAAACTCGCATTCCCCTGTGACCGCTCCACTCCAATACCGGAGTCTCGGATAACTCCAGAACAGCCGCGACCTCAAAATGGTCGACGCTCACGTTCGCTCCAGCGGTACGCAGCTGTCCGGCCAGCCATTCACCGGATGCCAGGCCGCCGGCAGTGCCGACGCGTCTCCCAGTGAACTCGTTGCCGGACAACCGCGCGACCGTCGACCTCAGCCGAGCTACGGAAACGTCGCCTCGTGCGGCGAGGTGGTCGCGGAGCGCGTTCGTACTCATCCGCAGCAAGTGTCCGTCTGTGTCGGCGCGGCCAATGCCGCTGAGGTCGGTGCTCCGCAGCAAGCGCCCGTCGACTCGGTCGTGGTCGGCTCGCCGCAACAACCAGCACTTGCTTTGGGCGTTGCCGATATCTCGGTCGGAGCGCTTCCGCAACAGCTACCAGTCGCGGCTGGGGTGAACGCCTGCGCTGGATCTCCGGCGAACCCGCCTGAGGTGACATCCGTGCTCATGACCAGCTCCTCCGCTTGGAATCACCACCCAATCCTCTGTCTAGACATTGATCTAAACAAGGTGGCGACGGCAAGCTTGCAACATGAATAGATAGATGTCAATATAGAGGAGTGTCAAATCAGAGTCTGGCCATGGAATCGGCCCGCATCGTCGGTGGCGGTTGCTGTGCGCCGCTAATCACCGCGCCCTTGACACCCGACGACGCGGTTGACCTGGCCAAAGCATTCAAGGCACTCGGCGACCCTGTGCGCCTGCGGCTCCTGTCGCTGATCACCTCAGCCAACGGCGAAAGCTGCGTCTGCGACCTCACAACAGCCTTCGAGCTGACCGGGCCGACCATCTCCCACCACCTCAAAGTGCTACGCGAAGCCGGCCTAGTCGACTGCGAACGCCGCGGCACCTGGGGGTCTACTACTGGCCCCGCAAGCAGAAGCTCGCCCAACTCTCCACACTCATCGCCACCCCCGGCCTGGACGCAAGCGCGACGTAAGTGTTGTCACGCGCGTCCCCTTGCGATGCGGGGCGCGCTTCATTGTTGAGGTGCACTGACGGGGCAATCTTGGCTCTGTGTAGTCACCGAGCAGGTCATAAACGGGTTTCTCGTTCCGGTTGTGTGCCCATTGTGTGCCCGGAAGAATCACAACCAGGCCCCACGGGCCAGCACAGACCAACACGGTTGGGTTCTCCAACTGACCTGCGGCCCCCTACCTCACCTGGACAAACCAGCACTCAGCTAGACTGATCAGCAGCGAACAGCACCATGCCGCCTTAGCTCAGTTGGCCAGAGCGACGCACTCGTAATGCACCGCCGACGGCTTTGCCCGTCAGGCTGCTTCTTCTGCTTTCAGGGTCGAGCAGGCCGTCTGACCTGCGGTTCTTTCTTCTGGGAATCAGCCTTGGCGCCGGCGAAGCATGCAACAAAATGCATGTGGATCACTTAGTGTGCCCGGAGTGTGCCCTGAAGGAAATCTCGAGATTCGATTGCTGACGCATAGAGCGGCGACATGGACCCGCGGTAGTTACGTTTCGTGACACCTGACTCTTCCAACCGCAATGTTGCGTGTCGCTTTTACCGCAGCCGCAGACCGACGTTCGGCACAGATCTGCGACCTGGCCATCGCCGGTCTGGTCGGCTTGGGACTGGGCGTCGAGGGCACGGGCGAGCAGAAGTGGGTCGGGACGTAGCCAGAGGGTCAGGGCGAGCGCGGCGGCGGCGTACGCGGCGCCGGCGAGCAGGAACGGCCCGGCCAGCGGCGGGGATGCCGAGGGTGGTGGCGAGGGTGCCGGTGGGGGCGCCGAGGTTGGGGCCAATGACGCCGCCGAGGGTGCTGGCGACCAGAACGGTGGAGACCGCGCGGCCACGGCGCGCCGGGGCGGCGAGGTCGGCGCCGGCGTACCGGGCCTGGAGGTTGGTGGCCGAGCCCGCCCCGTACACGAACAGGGCCGCGAACAGCAGCACCGGGTTGGCGGCCACGGCGGCGGCAATGACACCGGCGCTGCCGATCGCGGCGGTGAGGTAGCCGGCGCGGCAGGCCGGCCGGGGCGCGCGGCCGCGCAGGTGGGAGAGGCGGCCGATGCCGACCGCGGCGAGCGCGGAGCCGGCGGTGAACAGGGCGCTGGGCAGGCCGGCGAGGCTGGTGGAGTGCAGCATGTCCTGGGCGAGCAGGGCGCCGACGGTGATGCCGGCGGCCAGGCCCGCGCCGCTGAGGATCTGGGAGAGCACCAGGGCGGTGAGGATCCGCCGTTGCGCGGGATGCGGCGGCCCAGAGCTGGCGCTCGTGCTAATGCTGGTGGCCTCGCGGGTCACGCTCGTCCCTTTCCGATCTGCAGAAATGGTCGGCGTTCTGGACAGGAACGTCGTTTACGCGGTGGTGACCGGGTGGCCGGCGAGGCGCCATTCGAGCATCCCGTCGGCCAGCACGCGGGCGCGGTAACCGCGCCCGGCCAGCAGTCGGGTCGCGTCGTGGGACAGGACGCAGTACGCGCCGCGACAGTAGGCGACGATCTCCTGGTCGGCGGGTAGTTCGTCGAGCCGGTCGGCCAGCTCGTGCAGCGGAATGTTGAGGGCGCCGGGAATGTGACCGGCCTGGTATTCCACGCCAGGGCGTACGTCCAGCACGGTGACCTCACCGGTCCGGGCGCGGGCCAGTAGTTCCTCGCGATCAACCGGTTCGGCGCCAGCTCCGATGCCCGTGCCGAGGAAGTCGCGCCGCGCTGGTTCCACGTCCGGGATGCGCCGCTGCGCGACGGTACGGACCAGCGCGTACAGAGCGGCGACGTCCTCGCCGGCGAGCCGGTAGTAGATCTTGGTGCCGTCCCGGCGGGTGGCGACCAGGTGCGCGCGTTTGAGGGTTTGCAGGTGCGCGCTGGCGGTGCTCAACCCCAGCCCGGCTGTCTCCGCGAGCGCCTCCACCGTGCGCTCACCCTGGGCGAGCAGGTCCAGCAGCTCCAACCGGCTGCCGGACCCCAGTGCTTTGCCCACCCGGGCGAACTGGTCGAACAACACCGTCTTCGCCGCACGTCCACTCACCACATCCTCCAATGTTTCATGGAATAGTGTAGAACAAGTCGGTGTCGTGATGCGAGGAGGTGGGCGATGCAGGTCCCGCAGGCATTGCACGGTGGTCCGATCTATTTGGACTACAACGCGACGACGCCGGTGGATCCACGGGTGGCGCAGGCGTGCGCACCGTTTCTGACCGAGTCGTTCGGGAATCCGTCCAGCGGCCACGCGTACGGCCACGCCGCTCGGGCCGCGTTGGATGAAGCGCGCGGGGCCGTAGCGGGTGTGCTGGGCTGCGCGGCGGGCGAGGTGGTGTTCACCGGCGGCGGCTCTGACGGCGACACGTTGGCGATCCGAGGTGCCGCGCTGGCGCGCCGCGCTGATGGCCGGCATGTGATCACGCAGGCCACCGAACACCCGGCCGTGCTCGCGGCGTGCGACAGTCTGCGCCGGTTGCACGGCTTCGAAGTGACCGTGCTGCCCGTCGACCGGGACGGCCTGGTCGACCCGGACACGCTGGCGGCGGCGCTGCGACCAGACACCGTGCTGGTGACGATCATGCACGCCAACAAACGAGACCGGCACGATCCAACCCATCGCCGACCTGGCCGCGATCGCACACGCAGGCAAGGCGCTGCTGCACACCGACGCCTCGCAAACAATGGGGAAGATCCCGGTCGAGGTCGCCGCGCTGGGTGCGGATTTGGTGACGGTGACCGGCCACAAGATGTACGCGCCGGCCGGGGTTGGCGCCCTGTACGTACGGGCACGAGTGGAGTTGGAGCCGTTGGTATACGGCGGCGGGCAGGAAGGCGGGCGCCGCGGCGGGACCGAGAACATCGTCGGCATCGCCGCGCTCGGCCGCGCCGCCACCCTGGTCGACACCCAGACCGGCGCACACCTGACGCGGCTACGCGACGCCCTCCATCAACAGCTCGACGAGGCACTGCCGGGGCGAGTGCACCTGAACGGGCATTCCCATCGGCGGCTCCCGAACACGCTGAACATCCGCATCGAGGGGACGACCGGCAACCGACTACTCGCGGCCGTCGATCAGATCGCGGCCTCGACCGGTTCGGCCTGCCACGAAGGCACCGACCAACCCTCACCCGTGCTCACCGCGATGGGCCAGCCCGCCGACCAGGCAAACGCCGCATTACGGCTGACCCTGGGCCGGTGGAGCACCGAGACCGACATCGAGCACGCCGCCGCGCTGCTCACCCAAGCCGCCCACCAAACGGTGACGTCGTGAGCGCCGTGACGGACTGGGCGCGGCAACTGGCCGCCTGGCAGATCCCCGCCACCATCCCACAACCGGCGCGATCGCCGTGGGTGCTGCTGCCGCGAGGTGTTCATCCGCCGCGCCGACCGGCAAATCACCGACCCGATCGGTGCCACCCACCAGCAGGCGCGCGCCGCCCTGACCGAACCCGGCACGGTGCTGGACGTGGGTGCCGCCGCCGGCGCCACCAGCCTGCCGCTGGCCGGCCGCGCCGCGGTCACCGCTGTCACCGCGATCGACACCGACACCGCACTGCTGAACGCGTACGCCACCCGCGCGACAAACCTCGAACTCCCGGCACGCTGTCTGCGAGCTGGCTGGCCGGACGCCGCCGTCAACACCGAGCACCACGACCCGACCGCCGGCCTGACCGCCGATGTAGTGCTGGTGGGCAACGTCCTCTACAACATCGCGGACCTGCCTCCCTTCATCCACGCGCTGACCCGGCACGCGCGCCGAACGGTGATCGTGGAGATCGCCGACCAGCACCCACTGACCGACCTGAATCCGTACTGGCGCCATTTCCACGGCATCGACCGCCCCACCGGCCCCACCGTGGCCGACGCAATCACCGCCCTCGCCGAACTCGGCATTCACCCCCGCGTCCACCGCTGGTCGCGACCACCTGAAGCCGAACACGCCACCTGGACCGACCTCGTGGAGGTGACCTGCCGCAGACTCTGCCTCCCACCCGAGGCCAGCGCCGACGTGGACACAGTCCTGCGCCGCAGCGGAATCGATCCACAGCTGCCACCAGACCTGGGCTCCTCCGGACGCGAACTAACCACCCTGGTCTGGGACGGCACCGCCTAACGTCGGCTCCCGCTCGATCCGTGAAGGGATGCCTCATCTGCTGCAACGGCCCTCAAAGTTTCCGCAGGTTTTGCTGTGTTGAAGGAGGAATCCGCTGATCCGAAGGGGGCGACCGTTGGCCTCGCAGGCAGCGCGTCGATCCACATTGATCATGAGGAAAGGCTCAGTTTCGCTGATTCCTGAATGCGGCCTGCCAGATAGGCCGCGTCGGCGCCTACGAACCCCAAAAGCGCTGAACCGGTGGTATGCAGCCACGGCAACCCAAGGACATAAAGGCCCGGCGCGGGCGTGATACCGCGACGATGGTGGACACGACCGTCCTCGTCGAGGACGCCTGGCACGTGCAACCACCGATAATCCTGCCGAAAAACCCGTCGCCCATACCACCGCATCCGGCTCCAAGGTGCCGCCGTCCGCGAAACGCACCACGCGCCCCACAGCCGCGCTCACCCGCGCACGCAACACGATCCCGCGCCGGCGCAGCAGTTCTCTCGCGGACAAGCCGATGACCGTACCGTCCGCCTCGCGCATCCGGCGCCCCAGCCACGAATCCGCGCTCACCCGCAACAGCCCCGTTGTGGCCTGCCACCAGAAAATATCCCTGCCCAACAATCGCTGCGGCACACAAGCATTGCGGCGACCAATCGACACACTCACCCGACGCCCCGCGGCGGCAAGATCCGCGGCGATCTGAAATCCCGAGTTCCCACCACCCACCACCAACACCCCAGCCCCAATCTCAGGCCCGGCAACATGATCCGCGCTCCGGTAGGCCCAACTGTGCATCTGTGGCACATCCGGACTCAGGTCTTCCGCCGGCGGCACGCACGTACGGCGCCCCGAACGGCCCGGTGGCCACCACCACCTGACCAGCCTGCAGAACACCGTTCGCGGTGATGGCCACGTAACCACCCGCGCCGTCTCTACGCAGATCCGTCACCGCTGTACCCAAGCGCACCGGAAGGGCGAACCTCGCCGCCGCGTATTCAGCCAGATACTCGGCGACTTCGTCCTTACCCGGATACGCCTCCGGCGGACCCGGGAAACGCATCCCCGGCAAACCCGCGTACCGAGCGGGGGTGAACAGGCGAAGCGAATCCCAACGTGACCGCCAACTCGCCCCCACCCTGTCCGCGCCATCCACGATCACCGTCCGAAGGCCGGACTCTCGCAGGTGATACCCAGCGGCCAAACCGGCCTGACCCGCGCCGACGATCAACACATCGCAGTCGTCCATCCCCACCCCCTAAGTTAACATTCATGTAAACATACGTGTTGTAGATTCTCGTGTAAACAACGGTGGAGGTGTGATGGCAGTCGCGAACTCATCCGCGCAGAACCAGGCGACGACCCAGCCCAAACGACGACTCTCGCGCACCGACCGCCGGGACCAGATCCTCGCCGTCGCGACCGAGACGTTCGCGCGCACCGGCTACGCGGCCACCAGCCTCGACGAGATCGCCACCCAAGCCGGCATCAGCAGAGTGATCGTTTACCGACACTTCGCCAGCAAAACCGAGCTATACCGAGCCGCACTCAAACGGATCTGCGACCACCTCACGGCCGCCGTCAAAGTGAACGAGAACGGCGACTACACCAACGACAGCATCGACGCGCTCCTGCACGCCGCAACCAACGACCCCGCCGGATTCCGCCTACTGTTCCGCCACGCCGTCCGCGAACCAGAATTCCGCAGCGACATCGACGCGTTCCAAACCACCATGCGCGCGACCGCCCACCGCCAACTCAGCCAGGTGATCAACGACCCCACCTGGGCGACATGGGCGTCCACCCTGATGCCACAAGTCGTCATCGACGCCATCGTCATCTGGCTAGAGACTGGACAACCCGACCCAGACACCGCCAGCCAACGCATCCGCCTAGCAACCGCCGGCATCTTCCACGCCGCAACCACAAACCTGCCGACGACCGCCACGTAAAACCACACCAACCTGACCACCACAACGCTCCAGAACTAGGAGGCCGCCGGGGCGACACGCGGATTATTCAGCGGCCTCCTAGCCTGAGTTTCCGGCCTTCGTCGCTGACCTTCTGGATTTTGCTGTGAGCGTTGAGTTTTAGCCACCGCGAGCGTATTACCCATTACATGTGGATCAAGGAGTCCTCTAAGATAACGCCTGGAGTCGGACATCGCCGGTCCCGTACCTAATGACCTGCAAGTACAGCTGAGGCGACGACCGGGCAGGTGGGTAATACACCAACGGTCATGACGCGTGTCTGCTGAACAGCGGAAACGTCGATGTTGATCAAGAAAGGCCGGAAACTCCGGCTAGGTGACAGCACCTGCGATCGCCACAGACCGCACGCCTGCGCGCAGGCACGACCCGCGAGTGGATCCCGACCGCAGCACTGCCATCAGTCCAAGCACGGAATTGGTTCGTGGCGGCACAGTCAGTCACAAGGGTCTGTCGAGCGCCGGCCAGACGAGGTATTCCGAGAGTTGGAATACCTGACGGTGCCATTCAACCCTCCTTGAACGAGACTGGCGCGGCCAGCTCGCGAGACGACACTCAGACGACCACTCGCAGCGACTTCCGGTGCCGAACGGACACACCCCACCCAGGCACCTACGCCGACAGGGCTCGTTTAGCGCAGACCGACGCCGGCGGCGATGATGGTCGGGTCCCGGCTCCACTTGCTCCCCACGCCCCGGCTTTCGCCGCTCCGTATACCCGCCGATCACCGGCGAATCGGACAGCACCTGGCAGTACGTGTGATCGACAAACTAGCCTGCTTCATTCCACGAGATCCGCCTGTTTGACAGAGGAGGGCTGCGCGGTGGTCACCGAGTACACAGCGCCTGAGGTATTCACGCGCGGCGTTGAGGAGGGGTGGGCAGATCCGGAGGCGGATCCGACCAAAATCGACTGGCCACCACGGCAGCGCGCGGCAGCGATCTGGTTCGAAGTCGAGGATGGGCGACCGGTTAATCCCTGCGAGCAGCCCGCGATCCAACGGCCCGCAATCAATTGGGCCACTGGGGCGAAGCCTTGGCTGCCGATGCCCTGGTCACTGTCACCCAGCCGCCATCTGGTCAGCGCTGGGCGCTGCTTGTAAGCCGGGGCGATGGCCACGGATGGGCGATGCCCGGCGGCTTCGTGGACGGCGGCGAAGCATCAGCGGACGCGGCCGTCCGGGAGCTTCGTGAAGAGACCGGCCTGAACTTGACGATCATCTCGGATGGGTTGCTGGACGGCCCCAATATGTCCAGGACCCAAGGTGCTCGGGCGAAAGCTGGATGGTCACCTCGCTGCACCAATGCGATCTGGGACACTTGTCCGACCTCCCGACCGTACGTGGTTTGGATGATGCCGACCTGGCAGCGTGGGTACGTGCGAACGACTACACCGACCTGACCACGCATCTGGCCGAGATCGACGGCCACGTTTTTCCGGCTCACATCAAGATGCTGACCACCATCCTGGGCTGAGGGGGTTTTAGGTGAATGTCTTCACCTCCAGCGGATCCGCTCGCGAAACTGCCCTGTCTCTAGGGTTCACCTGTCTGGATAAGCGCATGCGGCACATGGTGGCAGGAGGGTACGACACTCCCCATTGAATGGGTGCGCGGCCAAGCCTTGGGTTCCGAACCGGAACGGGTTGGCGGCTTCTTCACCATTCCACAGGGAAATCTTGACTATCGGTCGGAGAGTTCCACACCCAAGACCAAGGTGGATTTGGGCTACCATTTTCGACCTAGACCACACGCACGAGGCTTTTGTTCCATGACTTTGTGGCCGAATTGAGATTGTCCCTTCTGAATGCCGGCCCCCCCTGTTACTTTCTGCTGGCCGTTTGGCTGGCTTTCACGGGGAAGGCGGGCGAGTATGTCTCGTTTGCGGTTTTTGGCGTGTGCTCTGGCTGTTCTTCTGGTTTTTCAGCTCCTTCCGGGACTTCAACAACCGGCTGGCGCGGCTGTCGCACGGTCTGCTGGTGGAGCTGCGAGCGCCCCGACGCAGCTGACTGGGACGGCTGCCGGTCGTCTCGGCAGGGTTCCCACTTCGGCAACCGACAAGCACCTGGGTGGGACGGTGACGTCTCCCGCGGTGCGAGGCGCCGTGCCACCACAGACGAAGTATTCGTCTCCCGTTCTGCCGGCCAAGCCGAAGCCCGCGCCACAGCACGCCGGTGCTATGACGGAGAAGGCGCCGCCCTCGACCGGAATGACCGCGGCGTCACGAGAGGTTCCCGGTGCGCGTACGTCCCGGCAAACCGAGTTCGCGAACCCGGACGGCACTCACACGCTTCGTTTTTACGCTGGTACGGCGAATGTCCGTGACCAGTCGTCAGGCGCGATGGTTTCCCCTGGACTTGCGACTGAAACCGAGCGCCAGCCGTTTGGTGCCAGCAGATTCCGGCGTCACGACCAGTTTTGGCACCACTGGCACCGATCCGTCGTTGGCGACGGTGACCACCGGGTCCACCTCGGTGGGTTTCGGCGTCGACGGCGCCGCTCCTGTGCCGGGGTGTGACCGCGGCGGACGGCAGTTCGTTGACGTTTAACGGTATTCGCCCGAACGCGAACCTCGATTTGGCCGCTTCTGTCGACGGCGTTAAGGAGAAGATTGTCCTCGCGTCACCCGATGCCCCGTCGACGTGGTCTTTTCCGCTGACCCTGGCTGGCCTGACTCCGTCGATAGATCCCGGCTCTGGTGCCGTGGTGCTGAAAGACGCGGCCGGAGTGCAGCGGGCGTGGATTCCGGCTGGCTGGATGGAGGATTCGAAACTCAGCCCGATCACCAACGATGGCGCGATTTCGCATGCTGTGACGTATTCGCTGTCCCAGCGCGCGGCGGTGTGTGGGTGGTTCAGGTCAGCCTGGATTCGGGGTGGCTGCATGATCCGGCTCGGCAGTTCCCGGTCGTGGTTGACCCGACGGTGCGGACGAACACCGACGGGGACACCTATGTGCAGTCGCCGTACACCTCTGACAACTCCGGTGAGGATTTGTTGAAGGTCGGTCATTACACGGACTCGACCGGTGGGCACAACGCTGCGGCGTATATCGATTTCAACTCGGTTCTGCCGTCGATCCGGAATCAGTATATTGTGGCGGCGACGGTGAATGTGACCGAGGTCTGGTCGTATTCGTGTCAGGCGGCTGCGATCAGCATGTTCCCGGTCACCGGTTCGTGGGCTGCGACGACGCTCAAGCAGTGGCCGGGAGCGTCGTACGACACCAGCCGCGGGGTGACGAAGTCTTTCGCGCACGGGTATAGCTCTGGATGCCCAGCGGCGCGCGAGGGGTTCCCGGTGGACGCGGACCTGATGACTAAGTGGTCGCATGGCCAGACCGCGGTGTACGGGTTCACGTTGCGCGCGGGCACCACGGACATCAATGACTGGAAGAAGTTCGCGTCCGCGCAGTCGGGTGTGGCGGCCAACATTCCGTATCTGGACGTGACCTACGAACCTGAGGGCGCGGCGTATGAGATCCGGAACCCGGTTTCAACCCGCCGGTCACGCCCAACCAGTCCGGGAATCTGGGGGTGGTGGTTTACAACGAGGGTTCCTCGACCTGGCCGGCGAACGGCGCGTGGAAGCTGACGTTCCGGGTGATGAAGGGCTCGACAGTGGTGGTCGGCCCCGGCACCTACCGGTTCGCGCCCACGGTGACCCTGCCGCCCGGCAGCGACGCGTCGATCACCATCACGGTGCCACCATTGCCACCTGCCCAATATCAGTTATGGCTGGACATGGGAAACGCGTCTGGGCAGTTTCTTCTCCTCGACGTACGCGGTGCCGTTCGGGGTGGTGCCGTTCACGGTGGGCGCCGTGGGTCCCACCGTCACCGCGAACCAGCCCGGGTCGGGCGCGGCGGTGTCGTCGCTGACACCGACCCTGTATGCAGAGGCCACCCCGGCCACGAACGCGAAGTTCTCGTTCAAGATCTGCGGCGGCACCGCCGCTGCTCCGGTCGGCTGTGCGTCTTCCGGTTGGCAGGTGGCACCCACCTGGACACCACCGGCGGGCACCCTGAGATGGGGAACGAAGTACTTCTGGACGGTCCAAGCAACTGACCAGGTCACCGCCGGACCGACCTCAGCGCCGATTTGGTTGACCACCGAGGCCCCGCAGCCAGAGATCACCAGCCATCTGTCCGCGACCAGCGATCCACGCGGCGCGCCCGGAGTGGACGCGCAGATCGGCAATTACACCACCCAGACCCAGGACGCGTCGATCAACGTCCCCGGCCCCGCGCTGGCCGTGAACCGCTCATACAACTCAGCTGACCCGCGTACCACCGGCGCATTCGGACCAGGCTGGTCGTCGCTACTGGACGTGGGGCTTCGCAGCGACACCGACGGATCGGGCAACGTCGTGATCACCGGCCAGGACGGCCGAGAAACCCGGTTCGGCCATAACCCCGACGGGACGTACGCGCCGCCGCTAGGCCAGAACGTCACCCTGGTCTACTCGGCAGCGAACAGCGAATACACCCTGAGAAATCCGAGTGGTCAGCGAACAATATTCGACTCCGCGGGACATCTGGTGTCCATTGTGGACACCTCCGGGCACACCCAGACCTGGACGGACGACAGCAGCGGACACCTGACGACCATCACCGACGCGATGTCAGGGCGCTCGCTGCACGTCAACTGGACCAACGGCACCGTCACGTCGATCAGCACCGACCCCCCGCCAACCCGAACGCGCCGCCGCTGACCTGGACCTACCAGTACACCAACGGCGCGCTCACCACCGCCTGCGCTCCACTGTCGGCGACAGCCTGCACCACCTACCAGTACCAATCCGGCACCCGGTATCGCAGCACGGCCCTGGATGACAATCCGTACGCGTACTGGCGACTGGACGACAACTCCGGGACCGCCGCCGGTTCCAGCATCGTTGCCCGTCAGCCCGGCACAGACCAGATCACCTATGACAACGTCGACCTCTCGGCGAGAGCGGCGCGACCGGCGGCGACGACACCGCGGCCGGGTTCGACGCAGGCGGATTCGACCCCACCGGCCTAGGTGGAAACGGTCCCAGCTCCGCGTCATTGCCGGACAAACTCGCCAGCCCCGCGCTGTCACTGTCCGCGGAACTGTGGTTCAAAACCACGAGTAGCGGCGTGTTGCTCGGGCAACAAAACACTGCCCTGACAGCCACACCCACTCAATTCGTGCCCGTTCTTTACGTGGGAACAGACGGGAAACTACGCGGCCAATGGTGGCAGGGAGGCATCAATCCGATCACCTCCGCAGCGACCGTCAACGACGGGAACTGGCACCACGCCGTCATCTCGGGGGCGATCAACACCCAGACGCTGTACCTGGACGGGGTCGCGCAAGGCACGCTGTCCGGGCTGATCGACCACCAGGCCATCACCAAGATGTTCCTGGGCACCACCCGAACCACAAGTTGGCCGTCCGCGGTCGACGGGTACGACCCGTTCACCGGCACCATCGACGACGTCGCGATCTACTGGCACCCGCTGGGCGCCACAGGTCGCCGCGCACTACGCCGCTCGCACTCCCACCCAGAAACTCACCACCGTCGACCAGCCCGGCCACCGATACGCCCAGATCGGCTACGGGCCCACCACCGAACGCCTCACCACACTGACCGACGCCAACGGCGGAAACTGGACCCTGGGCGACCCCACCGTCACCACCCCAGACCCAGCCAACCCCGGTGACGTGACCTGGCCGCAGCGATCAGTCACCCTGCACTCGGACATCCACCAGGACATCACCTCAGTAGCCGACGTGGACCACGGCGGTCGGCCCGTCAGCCGCACCGACGGCGACACCATGACCGCCTGGGATTACAACGACGACGGGTTCGCCACCGGGGTCACCGACGAAAACAACCACTCCACTGTCCGCACCACCGACACCCGCGGTAACACCCTGTCTCGGACCACCTGCTCGGATACGACAGACGCCAACTCGTGTTCAACCAGCTACTACAGCTATTACCTGAACACGGCCGGGCCGCTGGACCCGCGCAACGACAAACTCACGTCCTCATGCGACGGGCGCAGCACGAGTCAAACCGACACCACGTACTGCACGACGTACACATACGACACCAACGGCCGGCCGCTGACCGTCACCGAACCTACGTTTGGCGCCAACGGCACCACACACCCGGTCACGACCTATGCCTACGGCACTGACCCGACCGCCGGTTCATTTGGCCAGCTCGTCTCCGTTGTCGGGCGCCGGAACCAACACACCACCCTGGCCTACGCTGCCACTGGCGCCCTCACCGACAGCACGGACCCGCTGGGCTTGGTCACCCACTACGGCTACGACGCACTCGGCCGCGTCACCTCAAGCGGCACACACGATGGCAGCCACGACTACGGGACCACTAGCTATACGTACGCCGGCCTGTCCCAGCCCGCGATAGTCACCAGCCCCGCTATCACCAACCCGATTACCGGCGCCACACATACAAAACGCGCCACATATACCTACGCCGACGACGGGCAACTGACCCACCTGGACACCAGCGACCTCACAGGTTCCGACGCGGATCGCGGCTGGTCGTACACCTACGACGGTCATGGCCGACTGGCCACGACGACCTCGCCCGGCGGACAGATCAACAGCACCGGATGGAACACCGCCGGCGACCCGACCTCGGCGACGACCGCGACCGGGCTGCACCTAGCCACCACCTACAACGACCGGCATCAACTACTCACCACCACCGCCAACGGCGCTGGCGTCGATCCGCAGGACCCGTCCGCGACCAGCCTGGCATTGGAATCCCGCGCGTACGACCCCGCTGGGCGGCTAGCGCAGGTCACCGACGCGATGGGCGTGACCCACACGTACACCTACTGGGACGACGACGGCCTGCAACAGGTGATACTGCCCGGTTACACCCAGGGCGGCACGGCACCGGCACGTGACGTGGTCCAGTCGCTCTACTTTTACGACGGCGCTGGCCATGTCACCGAGAAACTGGACGCCACCGACGAGACCTACGCGTACGACCCCACAGGCAATCAAACACAGATTGTCACCTCCACCACCAACATCCCGGCCACCGGCTCCACAACGGAGCCGCCCCCCACCTACCGGCAACAGGACCTGACGCCTGACGCTGACGGCAACATCCTCACGACCGCCACCACAGGCCAAGAAAGCCCGGGCCGGACGGAAACCAGCACCGACACGTACGACGCCGCCGGCAACGTGCTGACCGCCAGCCAGATGATCGACGCCAGTCATCAGCGGACCACGACCACCGCCCGTGACGCGCGCGGTCTGCCCATCACCGTCACCGATCCCAACGGCGGCATCACCAAGCTCGGGTACGACAACAGCGGCGCGCTGTCCACTCAGGCTGAGCCCGCGGTGACCACCTGGACTGCCGGAACCCGAAGCGACAACGTCACATCAACTACCACCTACGGCTACGACACCTTCGGGGAATCGACCGGCCAGCGTGACCCGAACGGTGCCCTGACCACCACCGGGTTCACCCTCCTCGACGCCCCGACGACGACGTCACCGAACCGACGTACACCCCGCCCGGCGGCGGCCCGACGATCACCCCGACCAGTGTCACCAGTTACGACACCCGCGGGCTACCAACTAACACAACCGATCCGCTGGGCGCGCAGACCAGCTACACGTACGACCCGTACGGGCGACCGGATCACCCAGACCGCCGCAACGCTGCCCCGGCCAGACTCCCGCGTCACCACCACCGGGTAC
>NZ_WOTO01000029.1 GCF_010993775.1 Fodinicola feengrottensis
GCGAAAGCATCGTGGCCTCTGGTTGCGATAATATGGCACGCAGATCTCCGCCCTCACGTGCTAGCATCATTAAGGAGTTACCAGGATGCGGGCGCACCTGCGTAGCTGGACCTGGCAGCGATGACCAACCGGTGTCGATTGACACTAGTTTCGTGGCTATCAGTCGCATGTGGAATTGCTCCGGGTTTTCCCGTCTAACCTCAAAATTCACGATAGGGCTTTGTGTTCCCGTGATTTGTCTGTCCATTGTGGACATCGTTTGCGGGATGGGGGTGATGGGCTTTTTGTGGTTTGGGTGTGCCGGGGCGGAGCCGTTGTCGCTGGCCGGACACCGAAACCTACTAACCGAACACGCCAGAAACACCGTTCGTGTTAGGGACCCCTCCTGGCAGGAGGGAATGACCTGGGCAGGATGGTCCGGATCGCCGCTGAACCCGTCGAACGGTTACTGAACGCTCCCGCCGGACCTGGCGAAGTCTTCGAGGTCGAGATCCTCTGCATCCAAGAACCGCGAGTGGATTCTTCGGCCGGGCAACGGTGGGCGACATGGTCGGACCGGCTGCGATGCGAGTGCGAGTTGGCGCCGTCAGTGTCCGTCCGGTCGTTCTGCGCCACCACGTCAACAGCGCGACCGGCCGTCCAGACACTTCGAATCTGACGGGCCGCAGAGACGTCGGACACCGGGTCGCCGGTGACCAGAAGCAGGTCGGCGCGCAGGCCGGGGCGGATGCGGCCGCGGTCATGGAGGGCGAACGCGGTGGCGGGAACGCTAGTCGCGGACCGCAGTGCCTGACGTGGGCTCAGACCGGCTTCCACCAGCAGGTCCAGTTCGTCGTGCAGGCTGCTGCCATGAGGTACCGCAGCGGGAACTCCGGGAGCGTTGTTGGCGTCCGTGCCAGCGATGATGGTGGCACCGGCCCGGTGCAGCGCTGTGACCGTGTTGCGCGCGTGATCGTAGGACAGGGCTGGGTTGCCGAGGTTGTGGGCGCTGCCGCGCATCATGATCAGTGTGGGCACCACGATGAGCTCCGTGTCGGTGATTGCCCGTACGAGATCCTCGTGGAGGACGGCGTCGAGTGGGGCGTGGGTGAGGACGTCGACTCCAGCCTGGAGGCCAAGGGCCACGGCGCCGGTGTGGCTGGCATGCGCCACTACCCGCAGCCCGGCCGCGTGGGCCGCCTCGACGCGCAGCGGTCGCGGTGTCCAGGCGGGGGGGCCTCCCGCCCCGGGCCGCTCGAGAACCAGCTTGCTGTAGTCGACTCCTTCGGCGGCTTGCTGGGCGACGCAGCGGCGGGCCTGTTCCGGGGTCGCGACCAGGTTCTCGGCGGGAAAGCCCGGGATCCGAGAGTGTGGGCCGCCCACACCGGCCAGCGGTGCGCCGCTGCTGCGAATGTCGGTGCCTTGTCCGGCTGTGCGCAGGGTGGCGACGAGGGTCGGGGGCCAGGTGCCCATGTCCAGAGCTGTAGTCACGCCGAATCGAGCGAGCGTTGAGAGCTCATCGGGGCCGCTGAAGTGCACGTGGGCGTCGAGCAGGCCGGGCAGCAGGGTCGCCCCGGCACCGTCGACGGTCGGTCCGGGGGGCGGGGCTGTGTCCGCCGGGCTGATGGCGGTGATCGTGGACTCTCCGATGGAGACGTTGTAGCGACCGTCGAGCAGGTCTGTCCCGTTGAAGACGGCGACGTCGGTCACCGTGGTGCCTGTCGTGACCATCACGCTTCCCCCTTTCGCAGCAGCCAATCCGTCGCTGATTGTTTGATGTCGCGCTCCAGTTCGCTGCCTTTGGTCGCGAAGGTGCGCTGGACCGGGAAATCGCTCACCTCCAACAGGTATCAGTGGCGAGATCGGCGCGGTACGAATCGGGTTCTCCGGTGTCACTGTCCTGCAGGGCGTCCTGACCGCGGACTTGCACCGTGTCCACCGGGCCCATCCACGCGTGGAACTGAACCTGGTCGAGCTTGCCCCAGCCGCGCAGCTCCAAGGCGTCCGCGAGGGCGCACTCGACGACATCGGCTACAGCCTCGACCTTGGCCTTGACCACACTGGCGACCTCGTGGTCACCTGTCGCGCGAGGACGACGCTGTCGATCGCCATGCGACCTGACCATGAGCTGGCCACCGGCGCGTCGGTGACCGTCGCCGACCTGGTCGACAGGAACCTCATTGTGTTCGCGTCCCGCGAGGACGACGAGACCGTACTCACCCGGCTCGGACCAGGCCTCCATGCGCACCGCTCTCGCGTCCACCTGGTGAGTGGCACCCTCGGCGTCCTCGCGCTCGCCTCGGCCGGAGTGGGCGTGGCCATCGTCCCCACCGCCACAGAACGCATCACCCTGCCCGACATCACTTACCGGCCCTGCGCGACAGCGCCACGGGGCCGAACGTGGTGACCATCAGCAGACCCGACGAACTGTCAGGACCCGTCCGCGCGTTCACCTCGCAGTGAACGCAGAAAATCGACAGCGACAAGACCATGCCTTCTATTACAGGTGCGCGAAACAGCGATGATGTCGTGGTGAACAACACAGGCTAGTACCAGGAGGTCTCACTTTGGCGGCTACCGGATCTATTCATGATTTGGTGACGACTTCCGCGAGGCGGCACGCACTTTCGGCGAGGTCGGCTTCGTCAGTGGCGGCGCCGAAGCCGATCCGAAGATACGCGGCGCTCGGTTCAGCAGGGAAGTAGCGAGTTCCAGCGCTGACGCCGACTCGCTGGCGACGGGCGACGGCCGTGATGTCAATGTCGCTGAGGCCAGCCGGTAGCTGGACCCAGAGGTGGAGTCCTCCGCCGGGAACATGGCGGACCGTCCACGTTGGCAGCTCAGTACGCAATGCCGTCACGAGCGCGGTGCATCGGTTGCGAAGCTGGGCGGACAGTGTCTTGAGGTGTCGTTCCCAGCCGGCCGAGCTCATCAGCTCCAGCGCCGCTTCCTGTAGCGGGCGGCTGACGAAGAAATCACTGACCCGACGCGTCGCTCGCAGCCGTTCCATCACAGGACCGCGCGCGACCATGGCAGCGATTCGGAAGCTCGGCGCGGCCGGTTTCGTCAATGAGGTGATGTAGACGACCGTGCCGTGGCGGTCATCATGGATCAACGGCGGCGGAACCGTCGGGGTGTGGCCGAGGAACCTAGCGAAGTCGTCCTCGATGACGAAAGCGCCGGCCGTACGGGCTATTTCAAGCACCCGTTGGCGGCGTTCGGATGACAATACGGCACCAGTCGGGTTGTGATAGGTGGGCTGGCAGTAAAGCAGCCGAGCGCCACTAAGCGCGAACGCCTCCTCGAGGAATTCCGGCGTCAGGCCATCATCATCGAGTGGCACCGGGACGGGGCGAAGACCGGCACTACGGATCGCGGCCAACGCGCCGTGATAGGTAGGAGACTCGACCAGTACGGCACTGCCCGGTACCGCTATCGCCCGGAATGCGATCGACAGGGCGTCCTGTCCGCCGGCAGTGATCAGCACATCGTCGGCTGACGCGCCCGTCAATGTCGCGAAAACCGAAACGCAATGCGGCGAGCCCGTTGATGGGTGCGCGATCCCAGGAACCTGGGCGACGTGCCGCCCGTACGAGTGCACCGGTGAGAAGGCTGGTCGGCTGCAACGCGGGGTGTAGGTAACCGCCGTCCAGCATGATCGTTCCATCCGTGGGCGGACCCAACTGGTCTGACAGTGAACGCGTGTCGACGACTCGATCCGCCAACGCCATGGCCTGCCAGCCGGTGTCGATGGGCCGATTCGGGGTGGCCTTGGTCGCCGACACGAAGGTCCCGCTGCCGGGCCGCGTAGTCAGCACGCCTTCCAGGGCCAATATGCCAATGGCGCGGCTCACCGTCCCGGGGCCGACATGGTGCTGTTCCATCAGCTCGCGGCTGGTCGGCAACTGATCACCAGGCGCGAGACCCGCAATCAATTGCCGCAGGTCCCGCGTAAGCCGCGATACGGCAGTGTTATTCCCACTCACGGTGTCTAACAATAGCGCTACCAGCTGCCCGTGGGCGTGAGACGGGAACGCCGAGCCCTTGGCCTGGGCTCAGACTGGTCTTGCGACCGATGTCGACCAATGGGGCCGATTCCTACCCGCACGTACCGCCGCAGTCAGCCTGTTCGACCGACTCAAACCGTTCAGGTCCGCGCGCTAGGTCAATGTCAACCGCGTAGGTGATCTGGTCAAGCAATTGGCGGCGTCGCCGTGCCTCTTCGTGCGTTAGGTCTCCTGCCATTATCTGCTTCTCAGTCCGACACCGGACTCGGGGCGAGATCCTCGACGAACCCGACGACCATGTCAACCTCTTCCTCGGTGTTGTAGTAGTGCGGGGACAGGCGCAGGCACCAGTCGACGTTCTTGTCGCCGAAGTCGTACTGCGCCAGGCCGCGGAAGCTGAGTGCGGAGTTCACTTTGCGCTCGTCCATGGCTCGTTTGAACGACTGTGGTCCCCACCCGGCAACGTCGAATGTGACCAGGGCCGCTGGGGTCGGACCGCGGTCGAGGGTGCGTACGCCGGGTATCGAGGCCAGTTGGTCACGTAGGTAGGCACCAAGCACCGGTGTGCGCGCCGCGATGCTGTCCAATCCCACGTGCAGCGCGTAGCGCGCGCGCGGCCGCGCACCCCAGGACCACCGAGTACGGGAACTCCCATTCTTCGAATCGCTGTGCGCTATTCACTGGCCGATATTGCCCGGGCGCCACCCAGCGCGCGCCGTACATGTCAATGAACAGCGGCTCGTAGCCATCGTTCAGGACGCGGTCGGACACATACAGGAAACCCGAGCCGCGCGGTCCGCGGAGAAACTTGCGGCAAGTCGCTGTCAGCAGGTCGCAGCCGATCTGGTGCACGTCAATCGGATACTGGCCTACCGACTGGCACGCGTCGACCAGGTAGAGCAGATCCAACTCGCGGACGTGTCGACCGATAGCCTCAACAGGTTGAACCAGACCTGAGTTAGTGGGTACATGGGTCACCGCGACCAGCCGCGGGCGCAGCTCTCGCATCAGTTTCACCATCGCTGCTACGTCGACACCACTGCCGTCGGGATGATCAGGCGCGTGCACGACATCCACGCCGAACCGTTTCCGCAGTGACAGGAACGCGATCTGGTTCGAGATGAAGTCGTTACGAGTGGTGAGGATGACATCCCCGCGCTGAAATGGAATCGCGGACAACGCGTTAGTGTACGCCTGGGTAGCGCTTCCGGCGAACGCGATGTTCCGAGCGTGGCAACCGATCAGCTCGGCGATCGACGCATGAAAGTCGCTAACGCGTTCCGCCTGTGCTGCGGCGGCTTCGTAACCGCCTATCCGCGACTCAAGGACGAGATGGTCAATCATAGCCTTGAGGACTGGACGTGCGAGCAGCCCGCACCCCGAGTTGTTGAAGTGGATCACCGATTCGCAGCCGGGAGTGTCCGCCCGCAACGCATTGACGTCCAGAAGTGCTTCCGACATTTGGTTGGTAGCGCTATTCAATGTATTCACGTTTCACAGTATCAGTTTCTAGGCGCCAGGAAAGCGTTCTGCATATTGTCGAGCGCCGCGAGAGGCTGGTAGAGCGCGGCGTAATGATGAACGTTATCCAGTAGGTGTGCAGTGTGGGCCACGAGAATGCCGCCAGGGTGGTTCCGGCGAGTTCGCCGACCACCGTGCTGGTCTGGCTCAGCGAGTTGGCCCGCCCCTGGTCCTTGGCATGCACGATCACCTGCAGCAGCGCCATGCCCGCCGGCTCGAAGAACGTGCCCACGGCCGCCTTGGGCAACGCGACGACGTAGATCACGGCTCGCGCGGTCGGATGCGCGGCGACGACGACCAGCGCGAGCAGCAACGCTCGCCATCGCACAGTCGCCGGTGCCCCCGCCGCTGGTGCCGGCGCCGGCCAGCCACCCTGTCGCGTTCAGGCCACGCGCCGCGTTGTCGGCGGTCGGGTCACTCCGGCTGTCGACCGCCGGCTGTCGGCCGACGGTCGCGCTCGTCAAGCGGCGGGCATCATGATTACCGGACTGCGTAGATTCTCAACGAGTCGGGGTGAATTTTGCGTAGCAGATAGCGACCGGGTTTTCTGCCGTCGACGTCTTGGACACCGCCACCTTTCCGTCGACCGTGACCGTGCATGTAGCCGCTTTTGTGCTCTGGACCAGCAACTGGACGACCTGCAGGGGCTGGTTGGCCGGCCACCTGTACTCGTCGTGCCAAGGTAGCGCGATGCTGTTTTCGCGGCGTACCAAGCCTGTTCCGGTGGTGTCGTACGCGATGGACACCGGGCCGCTGCCGGTCACGGTCAGCTGGATGTGCCGGGTCGGTGTCGACTTTGCCGCCGGCTGGCCACCTTTGGCCGCGGCGTGTCCGGCCTGCCCTTGCTGTTGTTCTGGATTTGCCGGCGCCTGTGCGGCAGCTGGGGAGTTGATCCACCGTGGGCGGTGGTGCCGAGCCATCCGGCGACTCCAGCGACGACCACTACTACTGCAGCGCCAGCCGCGATCAGAACCTTGTGCCGTTTAGTCAGGGTTGTCATGACCTCAGCAGACCGAGTCGGTGGGTTTTGGGTTGGTCAGGCCGAAAAGCGGCCGCAGTCGGAGGCCGGCGTAGGTGCCGGCGATGGCCAGCACACCCCAGAGCCAGCCGTGCAGGCTGAAAGATGCGATGCCAGAGAAGTACGCCCCGATGTTGCAGCCGCCCGCCAGCCTGGCGCCGTAGCCCATCAGAATCCCGCCGAGCACCGCGCCGAGCGCGAGTTTCCACGGGATCCGCCGGTGCAGGACAAAAGCGCCGGCAGCCGCGGACGCGATCAGGGCGCCGAGAATGATACCGAAATCCATCACGGAGGTTTTGTCCAGCAACACCGAGGAGTCCAGGGCTGCGGCGTTTTTCGGGACCATCCAGTATGCCCAGTGCGCCACATCGACGCCGAAGAGCTGCAGGATTTTTGAGCCCCACAAGGCGAAGGCGAAGGTGATTCCCCACGGGCTGCCGGAGAAGAACAGGGTGGCGCCGTTGAGTACGGCCAGCCCGATGGCGCCGACCCACAGTGGCCACGCGCCGCGGATCGCCCGGAGCAGGCCGTGGGTGGTGGGCGGTTCCTCGATGGCCGGCGGCTTCCGGCGCCGCTCGACCCGGAACGACACGGCGACAATCGCGGCCATCACTACCAGCGAAATGACCAGCGCGCCGGGATAGCCCAGTGGCGTCTTGGCCAGCGAAACGATCGGGCCGGGTGGGACTGTCTTGGTCCAGAAGGTAAAGTTCGCCGCGCCGAGCACCGAGCCGGCGACAAATCCGGTGAGCGTGATGAGGATCGCGCTCTGCCCGCTGCCGATCGCGAAACAACGTGCCGGACGCGCAGGAGCCACCAAGTTGCATGCCGACGCCGAAAAGAAAGGCGCCGACCACCACACCGGCGCCGACCGGCTGCAGCAGCGGCTGTGGGGTCACGCCGAACCCGATGCCGCCGCCGAGCAGGATCGCGAACAGCAGGCAGGCAATGGCCAGCATCAACATGTGCGCGCCAAAAAGCCCGCGGTTGACCGACCGCCACCAACTGCCGCCAGGCCGAGGTGAAACCGAAACGCGAATGGAAGAGTACGACGCCGAGCAGCAGCCCGAGAGCGTACAGAATCACCGTCTTCACGCCGCCAACCTGCGAAATCCAGGCGCCCAATGCGACCGTGAGGACGGCGCCGATCGCGACCACCGTCCATTTCACCGGTGGTGCCTGCGCGGCGGGCCTGGCCGCGCGGCTGGGCAACGTCGGTGCGGCGGGAAGTCCTTCGTCCGCGACCGCCATGGAAACCTCCGAAAGTAGGAAATGCTCAGGATTTTGCCGGCCCGGCGAGCGGGCCGCTGATCGGGACGACGGTGCCGTTCGGCAGCCAGCCGAGTGCCTGGCCGGCCATGTGCATGTCAAACTCCGCAGGTAAAAACGCCACCGGCGCGGCTGCGTAGAGTTGGGTCGGGTCGGTGTCCGTGCCGGTCTTGCCGGGCTGGCCACCGGCGGCCAGCCAGCTGAGATAGCCAGCAGTGGTAGGAAAGTCAGTGTTGAAGCCGTGCGCAAGCGCGGTGGCGTAACGTTCCGGCAGAGATTCGTGTGGGTTGAAGCGCAGCGGCAGGATCGAGCCGGCGTTCATGCTCAGGACCGGCGCTTCCAACAGCCACGGCGCCAGCCAGACGCCGGCCGTGTACGCCGTCGACCCCGCTTTTCCGGTGCCGGTCACCCGAAGTTTCTGGGCGGCCGGTGACCATCCGGATACGACAACCAGTGCGCCCGGCAGGTTTCCGGGCTTTTCCGGCGCAACAGGCAGTTGCAGAGCCGCGGCCGCCGATCGTACGAGCGATGAAGCGGCCGCCGCTCGTACCGAAGTGTCTGCGACTATCGTGATGGCTGGTACGTGCCGACTTGCCAGGAACGTCACCATCGATCGCAGGGAATCCGCGTCCGTGCTGGAAAGCTGGTTGGTTGGGCAAGCCGCGAGCGGCAAGTTTTTCGGCCGGTCATCAGGGTTCCCAGTGCCGCGCTAGCGCATTCGGCCGCGTCCGGACCGACCGAGCCGGCGATCGTGCGCTGGGAGAAGCCTGCGTCCGCTCGTACCGACGCCTGTTGGGTTTGGTACGAGAGTGTGACAGTGCTCCGGCCGGCGGGGAGTGTCAGGACCGCCCAGCCGCCAGCGGCACCCGGCTCAGCCTTTGCGTGTACTGGCGAGGAACCGTTCACCGCCACCGAAATCTGACCGGCGTGTTCGCCTCCCACGTGGACTATGTTCTTTCCCGGCAATCCAGGGGTTACCAGTACCGGCGTTGCGGAGCCTGCGAGATTTACCTCCCTGAGCAAGGGGGTTCCGGGAGTCGGCAACGGATCGGGCGCGGGCAAAGCCGCCAGGCTCGCCCAGGCCGCGATCGCCACAGCCAGGCCGATCGCCTGGTATTTCGCTAATTTTTCCGTTTGGAATTGCGCTGCCGTCCCGGCGACAACCAAGACGGTCTCGATGGTGATCGCCCAGCCGTACGATGTCCGTACCATTCGCTCGTCGAGGCCCAAACCGTTCAATACGGCCAAAGCCAGCGCGCTGACCAGCACGACGGCGGCCGCCACGGTGGACAAGACACTGGTCCGGGCGGCCACCTCCCGACGATCCGCGGCGGTGGCCGTAGCGGTCGCCGTGCCGAGCCACACCGCCAGCGCGGCGACGTGGGCAAATCCGACCCCACACCACCGCACCGCCGGCGTCGGCAACCGCCTCCCAAGCGATGACGGCGGCCAGTGCGGCACCGCCGAAAACGCTCCACCTTGACAGGTTTTCAATCGTGGGCAAGGAAGCGATCACCAGGGTGAAAGCAACCTGCGCCATCGCGATCGGCATGGCGGTGCCATCGCCAACCGAGGTGAGGCAGGCCAGCGCAGCCACTGCGGCCGCTGCCCATCCGATCCGTCGAGCCACCGGCGACGGTGGGCCGGCCAGTGGACGCACCAGTGCGCCACCGGCCACCGCTGCGGTGCCAAGGACAAGCAGCATCCGAGCGATAGCGGCCAAAGTGAACTCGCCGGCGCCGGTTGCGCCGGCGTGCGCCATTTCAGTGATCATCGGCTATTTCAGATCCGCATCCGCGACGACAAAGAGCTCCGAGTGCGGTTTTGCGTTGCCCAGCTTGCCGTGTGGCCACGACACTCGGTTGAAGTCGACGCAGGGCGTACCTTCGTTCTCGTCCCGGAAACTGGCGTCCAATGAGAGCGAGCCGGTCTTCGGGTTGGAGTTGACGATGCAGACCTTGTGGTTGCCGTCGATTCCGGTACGGGCCACAAAATAGTTCGACGTGGCGATCCGGGTGGTCTGGTCGGTCTCGTGGTAGTAACCGTCGCTGCCCAGTGTGAAGTTGTCGAGTGTGCCCCAGTGCGGCCCGCCGTCGATCTTCTGGATCCCGGCGATCGTGGGTGCGTCCGACTCGTTCCCGCCGCCGGTGATCTCGTCCGCGGTGTCGATGCTGACCTTCGGGTTGTTGCCAGAAGCCAGCAGCTTTTCGATGTTGAGCGAAACGACGTAACCGGGAGAGCCAGGATCGCTGGCGCCGTAGATCCCGGCCGGCCGGCCGATCACCGCGTGATACAGGTATTTGTCGTCGAGACTCGTCTGCACCCAGCCGCCGCCGTCGTTGCCGGCCGGGAACTGGGAAGATCCCAGTGCGGCCGCCGCCGTGGTGTCGTCGAAGACCTCGCGCCATTTCGGTTGCGGCGCGGTGATGTCCGGCGTATAGAAAATCGCGCCACCGGACATGGTCTCGGCAAAAGCTCCCTTGTGGTTCGGGAGATTGGTCACGGTCGTCTCCATGACCGCCCGGTTTTCGTTGCGCAGCGGGTCATCCGGATTGGACCGCGGTCCCTTGGGCAGGTAGTCCACGGATGTGACCCTCGGATGGTTGCGGTCACTGATGTCCCAGATGCGTACGGTCGGCCGGCGCAGGAACGGCGACGGCGCTTTCACCGGATCCAGAATGATGTTCCGAGGTTCGGCGTAGTCACTGGTGACCATCCGGTTCAGGTCCTCGCGTACCTGGATGCCGTGCGGATTGGCGCAGGTGGTGGTCACCGTGGTCGGCAGATCGAGGCACTGGCTGGCATCCTCGGACTGCCCGGTCGCGGCCGGCGCCTGGGTGAGCACCTTGCCCTGCTGGTCGAAATGCACGACCTCACCGGGGGAGCCGGCGAATCCGTTGCCTATCGCCGTTTTCCCGTTCGGATAGATGTACGGGCCAGGAACCACCGGCCCGCCCATGTAGGTCCCGTACGCCGTACCGTCCTTCAGCACCCAATAGGCGTCCGGCACCGAGCCACCCAGCGTCTGGGTCGGCAGGCTGATGCCACTGATGCTGACTTCCGGCAGCTTCTTCACGTCAAAAACATAGGTCGCCGCACTGAAAAGGCCGCCGGCGTAGATCTTGTCGCCCTTGTGCCAGATGTACTGCATGTGGTGCGGCTCGTTCTCCACCAGCGGCCCGACTGTCACCGTGTTGACCACCTTGCCGTAGCTTGGCGAGCCCTTGGTGGCGTCGATGACAGCCAGGAAATCCGGACCTGGCAAGGCATCCGTGACCGTCTTGCCGAGGCCGCCGAGGTCAACGGAAAGCCCGCCGGGGAGGCCTTTCACGGTTTTCACCGCGGTGTCAGCGATATTCTCGTCGCCGGCCCAGACCAGCAGCCATTCCTTGCGTTTGGCACCGCTGGTCGCGGTGTTCGCCAGCTGGCGGTCCAGATGGTTGGTGACCGAATAGGTCTTGCCGTCCGCGCCCGTCAGGCTCGAGACGAGTTGGTCGATACCGGCACCGGAAGCCGCCTGGGTGGCGGGAACAACCAGTGCCGCGACCGACAATCCGAGGACTGCCGCAAAAACAGCAGGCCTTCGTTGTCGGAGGCGAAAAGGTAGGGGCATGCCAGCTCCTCATGAGGGGAGAAAAGAAAAGGGGGCGTGGAAAGAAGCGCATTCGCAGCGCTGGCCCAAGCTGGTCCAGTCGAGGGCATGGCGAAGCCAAGGGTGGCTGCGACGCCGATGCACACGCGCGCCGGAAAGGACACGAGTTGGCACTCGGAAAGGAGGCCGTCCGTACGGACGGAGTCAGAAAATGACCGCCAGATTACCGGGGGTCAGAAAAGAAGGGTCAGCGCCGTCAACGCGCTCTACGAGCCCGGACAGACACTGCTGGCCTGCCGTACGAGATCGACGTATCGGCAGGCGACCAAGAGTAGGCGCCGTTCCACGGATAGGAGTATTCAGACGCGGACAAGTCTATGTCAAGTCAAGTCCGACCAAAACGCTCACTATGCGGGAACTTTTTCCATGTCACTTTCGATCAGGGCTCACACCGGGCTTGACCGGCCGCGGGAATGTTGTGAGAGTGCCGCACGGGTACGTCCGCGCGCAAGGAGAATGGCGATGCGGATCGGTGCTGCTCAGAGGTGGGTTTTCGGTAAGATGACAGTAGTCTGGTGATGCTTGCCGGCAACGTGCCCGGAACGGCCGCGATACGGCTCGATGCGACATGAATTTCGCAAGTTCCGAAGACTGAGCCGACTACTGGAAGACGAGTCGACCTCCTTGAGTACGTCGAGGCAGTCGAGACTGGTTCTTCTGGCATTCTGTCGCACTGAGGCGGCACGATCAGCCGAGGGTCACCGTCCACATTCCTCGCCCGTGGGTGGCTGCCAGCACGGCGTTACCGCCAGGCTGGGTCCGTACGTTGGTCACGGCGACGTTGGGCAGCACGCCAAGCCGGGACCAGCGGGTGGGCGATCGTCGGTCGGCGGTGAACAGGCCGATGTCGGTGCCAAGGACAAGTTTCCCGCCGGCGATCGCGAGGCCGTCGCCGGGGGCGTCTGGCAGGTTTGCGGTGATGTTGCGCCAGGTCGAGCCGCCGTCGACGGATTCGAACAGGACACCGATGCCGCCGCCGGGGATCCATCGGCGGGAGTAGCCGTTGTAGACGGCGTAAACGTGGGCGGGGTTGGCGGGGTCGACGGTGAGGCCGGCTGTAGCGGTTGGGAAGTACGGGTGAGCTGATCCGGTGCCAGCTGCCGCCGTAGTTGGTGTCGATTCCACTGGCGAACGACGGTGAGGGGTTGGCGCCGCTGTCGACCCATGCCGCGTACGTCACGACACCGCTGACGGCGACCGCGGTGCCGATGTTGTAGCCGCCGGCCGCGTCGGTGCCGAAACTGTGCACGGGGGTCCAGTCGCAGTTGGTCGCGCAGACTGTATTCCAGCCCTTGACCGTGTCCCAGACCTTGTTGCCCGCCGCCACCCAGTGATTGGCGTTGTGGATATCGGCTTGGAACGGCGCGATGAACCGGGCGGATGGGTCGCATGCGGTCGCATCTGTGTAGTAGCCGCATTCGGGGCTGATGGTGGTGAACGTGTGGCCGCCGTCGCTGGTGCGGTACATCGCCAGGTTGGTGTACTCGCCGACTGCCTGCTGACCGTTGGCGGGATTCACCAGGACCATCCCACCGTCCCCGTCCCCGCCCGCAGGCTCGATGTTCTTGGCGTTACCGGGGAAAAGGGCCGAGGTGCCGTTGTCCTGCAGGCCGCCCCAGTACGCCGTCCCGTGGCCGGATCGCCCGGCGGCGGCGTCGTAGTATTGCAGCGTCCGTACGGTGTCGTTCAGATCCACCCAGCTGCCGTATCCGGTCACCGACATCGGGCGCCGATAGGTGCCGCCGTCGTTGCCGATCACCACCTGCCGGTCGGCGGTCAGCGCCAGCGCGCGTGCTGGGTGGGGGGGGTGGGTGGCCGGCGGGCACGCTGCGGTGCCGCAGGTCAGGCCGTAGTTCCAGTATTGGCTGGCGGTCTGGAATGTGCTGCCGCCGTCGTTGGTCTGGAAGACCTCCTCCAGGCTGACGTAGGCGTGCATCGGGGTTTTTGGGGTCCACCGCGAGAACCTGGTTGTACCAGGACTGAATCCCGACGTGGTAGCCCGCCAGGTTCTGCAGTGCGGAGCCGGACGCCCCGAGTGAGTCCGAGTCGGCGATCCGGGTGTACGGACCCGCCGGATTTCCTGACGCGGAAGCGAAAACGCCTTGCAGGTTGGTGTCGTCGTTAGCCAGGAGCTTCTTTGGGGACTGGACGATCGCGTAAAGCCGCGACCCGTCCGCCGCGTACGCCAAGGTCGTACGACCGATGTCGGTGGCGTCAATGTCCCCGGCTGGGGTGACGCGCTGGAAGGACCCCGGTCCGCCGCCGGTGGTGGACAGGTAGAACCCGTTGTACGCGGTGCCGTTGCGCCACCCCAGCACGGCCAGTACGGACTGGCCGCCGGTTCCCGGCCGGATGGCCACGTCGGAAATGAACGAGGTGTCGTACGGGGAACCCGTCGGGTTCGGATCCGGCTTGAGCACTAGCGTCCAGCCACCGTTGCTGGTGTGGAGCGAATGCCGGTACAAGCCCTGATTGGTGGCCGCGTACACCTGCCCCTGACCATCGGCGACGAGCCGGAACGTCTGGTGATCCAGCAACTCGTCGCCGCCGACGCGGGTGAAACTGCTGCGGCCTCCGTTGGTTGAGCGGTACACACCCGTTCCGAGGTACGAGTCGCTGCTGGTGTTCGACTCGCCGGTTCCCACCCAGAGCGAATGATCCGGGCCGACCAGCAGCGCGCCGATCGACAGTGTGTTCTGGCCGTCCCAGATGGAATGCCAGGTCTGGCCGCGGTCGGTCGACTTCCACACGCCACCGTCAGCTGCGCCCTGGTAGTAGGTGTTCCCATCGACCGCAAGAGCTGTCGTACGTCCAGCGACCGTACGAAAACCCGCGCCGTCGTTGGACCAGGTGGGATCGGTGTATCCGGCCGGCTCAGCATCCAGCGGCTGCCCGGTGACCTCGCTCGCACGGCCACGTGCCAGCGGAAGTGCCGCCGCCTGACCGCGCGCGGCGACCAGCGCAGCTGCCGACACCGAGTCACCCGGAGCGCTGCGCTGACCGGCGTACTGCTCCGCCTGATCGGCAACCTCCAGAGCGTCGCCCTCGCCCTCACCGCGCTCCAGCGGTCTCAGCCCCGACGACCGAGCGTGCTGCTGCACCTGGATTTTCGCCACCCCACGCAACGGATCCGGGTGGGGAGGCGCCGCCGAGGCAGGTGTGGTGAGCGCCACGGTGGTCACCGCCACCACTGCCAGGGCCACTGCCGGGCGAGTGAAGATCGACTTGTTGGATAACGCGAACAACATCGCCGCACCGATCCCTTCGCACCGCACCTCGGCGCAGCCGAATGCTGGCACAGCACCGCACAGCCGTCCACGGTTTGCCAATAAAAAAAAAACGGGAAAGGTCCGTCGCAATCGAACAAACAGCCAAATCGATCACAAAACGCCTTATGGCGAGGTTAAATCCTTGCATTGCTAACGAACCGGTGACGACGATCGCGGTGACGCCCGCGCGCTGACGCCGATCACGTTGCGGCCGGTACGCGCCGGCCCCTGATCATCGCGACAGCGGCGGGCACACTGCCGATCACCACCAACCCCAAGGCGACGGCACCAACGACCAGCCGGTAAGGGAAAACGAACGCGGTCAGGGTCAACGGGCTGCTCGCAGCCAGCATCCAGGTGGCCCACCACGAGATGATCCGACCGCGGCCCAAAGCGATGCCGAACAGGACGTACGACGTCAAGTGACCGACGACGTAAACAACAAGATACGAAAGCATCACCGGATCATTGGTGAAATGATCCCAAAAACCTCCGTACGAGGCGCTGTCCGGAAGCTGCGCCAGGGCATTGGTGACATCGTCCTGCGCTGTCAGTGCGGAGAACGGGAGCCAGCCGATCACCGCCAGCAGGCCTGCGATGGAGGCCAGCCACGGCGTCCGCGGATAGGCCAGCCACGCCAACCCGATCGCGCCGAATGGCAGGAGGTAGGAAGCCACCACAAACGCGACCAGATGAATCGCATTGGTGACCGGGCTCGCGTGAGCATTATGTGTGAGGCTCAGGACACCAGACTCATGAATGGAAGGGTTGAAAACTCCGCCGATCAGAAATGCAGCAGCGGTCCGCCAACGATCCCCACCGCCAACACCCACCGCAGGAGTCGTTCGGACGGCGCAGCCGCGGCGGACGAGGTATCCGACTCGGACATGGGACTCGCCTCCTTGGATTTTCTTCTCAGGTGCAGCATTCCAGCCAGACTCCGGCCCGTCGCCCGCGGCCAGGAGATACCGTAGAGATGCCCATGAAAAGAGAAAACGTTGCCGGCGAACCACGGACCTTCGGTGACGCCGTACGGCCGCACCACGGTCGACACACAGGCGCTGTTTTTCGTCTCGTACGACGGCCTGGTCAACAACAACTCGTTCCAGAAGAACGGGCTGCTGACCTACCGGAGCTACCAGTACGCGGTCTGGTACGCCGCTGACCGCAACGCCGTGGTTGGCCGTCGGGCGCTCGGCGAGAGCAGTTGGGCGACCGTCAAGGTTGGCCACACACTCAAAAGCGACGACTCCCACAACGTGATGTCCATGGGCGTCTCCACAATCGACGGCCGGTTGCACCTCAACATGGACTCGCACAGCGACAGTTTCACGTACGTCAGGTCGGTGTCGGGCCTGCTCGACAACCCCAGCGGCCTGAGTTGGACCGCAAACCGCTTCGGCGCCGCGCAGCCGACCCTTGACGGACTCGCGTTGACCACGCTGTTCACGTATCCCCAGTTCATCTCGACGCCTGAGGGCAACCTTCAGCTCAGCTACCGGGCAGGGATCTCCGGTAACGGGCGAAACGCTCTCGCCGAATACGACGGCACCTCATGGACCAACCTGGGTGAGTGGACCAGCTCAACCGGCGTATACCGCAGCGAGCACGGCTCGAGCGCGGCGCGCAACATGTACCTGCACGGCATCGACTACGACCTCGACGGCCGAGTGCACTCCTTTTTCACCTGGCGCGAGCAAAACGGCGCCGTGATGGGCGCCAGCGGCGGCATCGCCAATCACGACACCGGCTACGTCTACTCGACCGACCGCGGCCGCACCTGGCGCAACGACGCGGGAATCGTCGTCGGCGCCACTGGCAGCACCTCCGGCTGCCCGGGCCCGATCGCCGTCACCGACAGCGGGCTCGTCATCGATTCGCTCGACGCCGACCACTCGCTCATGAACCAGGAGAGCCAGGCAGTGGACTCCACTGGCCTGCCGCATGCGATCGTCAGCTACGTACCCGGTCGCTTCGGCCAATGCACCACGAACTATGTCGCGGACCGCACCAACCACGGCCGTGCCTTCCACCTCCGCAAGAACTCGTCGGGCACTTGGACCAAGACCGAGATACCGATCGCGCTCCGTTCCAGCCAACGCACCAGGCTGGTCCTGGACAAGTACGACAATGCGTACGCGGTGCTGCCGAGAGGGCGGATCGCCGGCGCCTCGAAATCCTCCGGATACCGGGACTGGACGCTACTGTATTCCGGGAGCGGTCTGAACGCCTTCGGCGGCGAGGTCGTGATCGACGAGACGCGGATCAGGCAGGACAACGTCCTGTCCGTGCTGTACCAGGAGAAATCAACCGGCACCACGACCCCATCGGCACTGCACGTCATGGACTTCGCACTGCCATCGTGACCGGATCC
Source organism: Fodinicola feengrottensis (assembly GCF_010993775.1). Classification (GTDB taxonomy): domain Bacteria; phylum Actinomycetota; class Actinomycetes; order Mycobacteriales; family HKI-0501; genus Fodinicola; species Fodinicola feengrottensis. The sequence continues at coordinate 17,090 of NZ_WOTO01000029.1, forward strand.
GCTTGCTTCGGTGCTTTCTTATGGTGGATCTACTTGTACGCGACGGCGACGATGTTGGCCTGCACCGAGTTTTCGGTGGTGGTCGACGGATAGCCGGAAGTCATCACGCCTTCGTAGAAGGTGCCCGCGGAACTCTTGCCGTTGCCGGTGTCGTTGTTGCTCGTTTCGGCGTTTCCGTAGTCGAAGCAGCAGCCGCCGTTGTCATGCGTACCGTCCAGAATCGCGTACATCCCCTCTGGTTGGTCACCGGTCGCGATGCCAGCGGTGTTGTCGTTGCGATAGCCGGTGCCGGGTGCCACGTAGACGCCGTACACCTTGTGGCCGTTGACTGTGGTCGGTGCCGCGGTCGCGTTCGCGAGGTTGTCAGGGCCGCCGGCCGCGCCGCCACCCCCGGGCTTGGGTGAGATCGTTGTGGGCGGGCTGGTCTGGTCGTAGATCCTGGTGATCACGCAGCTGGTGCGCGCGCAGAACGAATCCTGGGTGGCCGCGTTGGCGTAGCCGCCTGCGGCAAGCGGGGCGATGCTCTTGTACGTGTTGTCCGATGAGCGTCGCACCTGATACAGCGGCCCGTTGTACGACGCCCACACCGTCGGGTCACTTGCCACCGAACCGAACAACGCAGGCTGGGCCCGCACCACCGCCAGATCAGCCACACAGTCACCACCCAACGCGACCGCGGTCGCGATATCACCCACGATCTTCCCCGGATCATGACTGGCCCGACGCCACCGACACGCCCGCCTGACCCCGCACAACCCGATCGTCTGGCCCAACAACAACCCACCAGCCCAGGAGACCAACGACTCGCGACCAGGATCCAAAACCAACCCGCCAACCCTGTTACCCTTCACCTCCGGAGTGCCTTCCTGACGCAGTGACTTGAGACATCGCAATCCCAAGTTTCCCGCACCGGATAGGCACTTCCGTGCATTTGACCGTGTCACTCGCCAACAGATGAAATCCCGAGGCTAGGCGAATGATTCCTGTCCTATCGTGTTCAGGAGACGAAATATACGACCGCGAGTACGATCCCGATGACGACGGAGGCGGCGAGCACCACCAGTGAGAGCACCCAGGCGGCGCGCATCAGGAGACCAGGTTTATTCGTTCTGTTGTTCATAACGCCCACCACGAGCAGGGCCGTACACACGATGCCGAGGACGATCCAGGGAGTCCAGGACATTGCTATTCCTCCGAGCGGCATTAGCGTTGATCGCTGATTCAGCTCAGTGACAGATTACTTCGCCAGTTTGCTGGATCATTATCCCGTGTAGGTGTCGCCACAGAATCGGTCGCCAGTGACCAGGCATACCTGCGTACGCCAGCCGGGGCCGTTCCAGTAGAAGCCAGTTTGATATCGGTCGGTCGCTTCCATCGTCCTGGAGATGTCAAAGCTCTTTCGCCACTTTCCCTGCAGGTAGTGCCACCGTAGGTAGTGCACGGTACATAGTGCATGGCCCCAGGTTTCGAATTCGGCTTGCGTGTATTGGTAGTGTCCGCCGGACGCGTTGGTCCAGTCAGTGCCATTCATCCACACCTTGCATTCGCCCGCCGACGCGCTGTAGGCGTTGCCCAGATAATTACCGACGGCGCCGGCCGGTTGGCCGGGATCAGTGCTCGAGGCCACGGCCGGACTCGCCGGGCCGACCGTCGCTGTGAGTACGGCTGCCACGCCAACGACAGTGACCACCGCCGTGTTCAGTCGTGCTTTCATCATGGGCTATCTCTTTCTTTGAGTTCACATTTCGGCGATTTCCACCCATCCGACGTGCCAGGACCACCTTGATTGAGGGGTCTTAACGAAATCTTGTCGCCCCCGGCTGGATCAATGAAGATGGCGGTGAGTCACGAGTCAGCGCATCGTGACGATGCCGCAACGGGACAACGGCCTGGCGAGATACTGCTGCTGCGCTTGGGCGGTGCCGGCACTGTCGCCGGCCTCGTCGAAGATGTCCACCGCTTCCTTCCAACAGGTCCGGGCGGCGGTGAGTTGTCCTTTGTGTTGTAGGGCATTTCCGAGTTCGGTGAGAGTTGTCGCGGTGCCCCAACGGTCGCCGAGTGAGCGCCGGATGGTGAGAGAGCTGCGATGGAGGTCGATGGCTCGGTCGTACTGACGCAGGCCTTGGTAGACCCGGCCGAGGCTGTCCAGAGTGAGTCGTTGGCTGTGGTGGTCGTCGGTACGTTGCTGGATGTCCAGCGCTCGCCGCAAATGCTGGTCGGCTGGGCCGAAAATGCCTTGCCTGCGGCAGGCATCGCCAAGGCTGTTGAGCACCAGGCCTTCACCTCGCAGGTTGCCAAGGCCGCGGTAGGTCTTCAGTGCCTTCCGGTAGCAGTCGGTGGCTTCGGCATACTGCCGCCGGTCGGCGTACGCAGCGCCGAGTACGTTGAGGGTGACCGCCTGCCCTCGTCGATCGCCAGTTCGTCGGCGGATCGCCAACGACTGTCGGCAACAGTCGATTGCCTGCCGGAACCTGCGCTGGTCCGTGTAGGCGATGCCCAGGACATTGAGGGTCAGCGCCTCGCCGGCCTGGTCACCGTCCAGGCGAGCGGCCTCGAGAGCGATTTGATGCGTGCTGATCCAGTCGTCCCAGTGCTTGCGCAGGTGGAAGAATCCCCACATCGTCGCGGGCAACTGCCATGCCACGGTGTGCAGGCCGTGGTCGGCGGCCACACCGGTGGCGGCCACCAGGTTCGCGTGTTCGCGATCGAACCAGTCCAGGGCCGCTTGGTGGGTGCGGAACTCCGTTTCTCGCGCTGCCGCTGGCCGGTTGAGCGAAAGGTGTTCACCGAGCGGGAAGACCGCGCGGTTCGCGGCCTGTGCACTGTGCAAATACCAGGTCATCAGACGTTCGACAGCGGCGGTTCGCTGCTGCGCCGGGTGGCTGGTGTCTGTGCACTCGGCGGCGTAGACCCGCAACAGGTCGTGCAGCTGGTAACGGCCCGGGCTGGGCGACCGCAGCAGGTCCGTGTCGACGAGCGTCTCCAGCCCTCGTTCGGTGCGGTCCGTCGGTTTGTCGAGCAGCGCTGCCAGCGCCGGCAAGCTCGCATCCCGGCCGCCGTGCAGGCTGAGCAGGGGGAAGAACCGAGCCGGATCCCCGGTCGGCGGCAGGCCTGTGTATGTCACCTGGAACCTGGCCCGGACCGCCAGATCACCGCTGACCAGCTCGTCCAGGCGGTGGTGCTCGTCAGTCAGCCGGTCGGCGAGCGTCCGCATACTCCACGCCGGCCGTCCAGCCAGTCGCGAGCCGGCGATCCTGACCGCGAGCGGCAGACCACCGCAGGCGGCAATCACCTCAGCGCTCGCGGCCGGCTCGGCCCGTACTCGCTCGGTGCCAGCGAGCCGGCCGAGCAGGGTGAGCGCGTCGGCTTCACCGAACAAGCCCAGGTGCACCGGACTCGCGCCTTCCAATCCGACCAGCCGAGCGCGCGGTTGGTGACCAGCACTCGGCAGCCTCCGCTGCCCGGCAACAGCGGCCGTACCTGTGCCGCGTCGCGGGCGTTGTCCAGCAGGATCAGCATTCGGCGACCAGCCAGCAGGCTGCGATAACGGCAGCCGAGTTCCGGGGCGGCGGCCGGGACGTACGCATCCTCGCCTGCGCACGCTCGAAGAAAGCCAGCGAGGATGTCGTACGCGCAAGCCGGCGTCGGGTCGGTGCCTCGCAGGTCCGCATAGAGCTGCCCGTCCGGAAACTCGTCCTTGAGCTGGTGCGACAGCCGTGCCGCCAGCGCGGTCTTACCGAGGCCACCCATGCCGCTGACGGTGACGATTCGTACGCCGTCGCTGTCCGCACCATCGATGAGCAACCTGGTGAGCAGGGCGAGTTCGGTCGTACGCCCAGTGAAGTCGGACAGGCTGGCAGGCAACTGCGCGGGTGGGCGGCTCACGGTCGGCTGCCTAGGTGTGGTCGCCGACGGCACGCCACGCAGCAGCGTCGCCTGATAGAGCTCCTGCAGTGCGGGGGATGGGTCGACGCCCAGCTCGTCGGCCAGGCGGTGCCGGGTCACCGCATAACACTGGATCGCCTCGGACCCACGACCAGCCGCGAGCAACGCCCGGAACAGCGTGAGCGCGATCTTCTCATCAAGCGGGTGTTCGTCGGCCAACGGCCGAACGCGGCGCAGTGCCGCAGCGGCGTCGCCCAGCGCCAACTGCGCGTTCACCCAGTCCAGCACCGCCTCGACGTGCTGCTCGCGGCAGTGTTGTCGAACCGTACCGACCCAGTCGCCGGTGAGGCTGGCCAGCGGCTCGCCCTGCCAGAGTTCGAGTGCTTCGGTGAGCAGCGTCGCGCGTTGTTCGTCGCCGCATTCCGGTCGCCTCGACCGCTCGGCGAGCCGCTGGAAGCGGTGGAAATCGACATCGTCCGGGTCCACGGTGAGTTGATACCCGCCACCGGTCCGTTCCAGCCGCGCGACCGGGCCGTCGCATGCCGCGGCTTCGGCCAGCACCCGCCGGATCCGCGTGATGTGGACGTACAAAGCGTTCCGTGGTTGTCCCGGCGGCCGCTGATCCCAGACCCGGTCCACCAATGTGTCGATCGTGACCGTACGCCCGGCGTCGACCAGCAGGGCCACCAACACAGCCCGTTGCTTGGGTGGCCCGAGGTCCAGCACCCGCCCGCCGGTCGATAACCGCACAGGGCCGAGCATCCGGATGTAGGCCATTTTCTCCCCAAGCTACCGAATAACCGGCAGGACACATACACCAAACCACACCCACACAAGGCAGACGTGCGATCGGCCGTATCGGTCGGCAAGACATCGGCAAGGTTTTCCACCAAACCGCGGTGCCAGTGTGCTGTCCAAGCGAAGGCCGGAGCGGACATCCAAGCACCAGCACCGGAAAACAGTGAAAAACGCCCTCGGCGGGCTTCGTCTTCCCATCGCCCGGACACAGGAGATGCCATTGTTCGGCAACGAATTCCTCAAGATTCACCCACGACGATCAAGGGAGCCGTGACCGTAGCGCGTTACCCCTAACTACCGCACGGGGTTGCATAGCCGAGCGGCAGCGAGGCGTTGTGGCCGTACCAGAGCCGGACCTCGCCCGCCCAGCGATCTGGTGATTACGCCGTCAACATGGGCGAAGCGCCATCCCCTTGAAAGCTATACAGGTTAACAAAAGGAGACTGTGATGCACCAGCTCAATCGAACGACGACCAAAATCGGACTTGCCGTAGCGGTCACACTCGCACTCCTCGCCGTTGCCGCGCCTTCCTCGGCTGCTCCCGCGGCCCGGACCGAAAAGGTGTCGAATCCACCACTCTCGATCAGCCCGCAATCAGCCTCCGGCTGCCACGACGGCAACGTCACGCAGACCTGTATCGACATCGAGGGCAAAGGGCTCTACACGAGGTCAATCGAGGGATATGTAGCCTCGCTAAACGGAAGCAAATACGACTTCTACCTGAGCGTATACGGACCGTGGGGGCACTGGTTCAACTCGGCCGCCGCACGTGGCACGTACCTCGATCACCATTGGACGATTGACAAGAACTTGCCGGCAGGAAATTACTGCGTGTTCGGCTACGTATATACTACGGCGACGCTTGGCACCACGACGCCACCGCATGCAAAAACGTTCACAAATAGCTCACGCCAAACGACCCCGCGCTGGGCTTGGAGCTGCTGCCCATTCTGGATCTGTGAGATCTCATCCCATGCAAACGGGACCCTCTACGGCGACTGGGTACTTCGGCTGTGGGCAAGCAATTTCGGTTCAGGCCGAAAACTCTTGACCGATGCGTTCAGTGCCGCAAGCATCCTCATGAGAGCACGGTCTGGGGCAAGGACGGCTTGTGACCTTGTTCTAGCCATGTAGGGCAGGCTCCCTTCCTACTTGGCGTCTCACGCTATTCTTCTATCGCGGAAGGGCTCATCATGTCTCGTTGTCGCGGGGTCAGTCGGCTGCTTGCCGTTATTGGAGCGGCTGTGATGGCACTTGGAACAGGTGTTGTCTTGCCGCAATCGGCAAGTGCGACCACAATCGGCTATTCCTGTCTGAAATACCAGGGCGAGGCGCATAACTACTGCGGCGGTTATTACAAATTGCTGCCGACGCAAAGCCTCGATGCGGGCGGCGGATACAGCCTCCGCATGGACCCCCACGGGTATTTACTGCTGCTCCACAACGGGTCGGCGCACTGCTGGCAGTCGGGGGGCAACGTTGCAGGTTCGTACGCCGTCTATCAGGGCGACTTCAACTTTGTGATATACCCGGACGGCAGCAATCATGCAACTTGGGCCTCGGGTAAACATTCGGGCCAGACCGTAAATATCAACAGCAGCGGCCAGCTCTATGTTGGAACGTACGAATATTTTTCAAATCCGCACAACTGTTAACTCGTCTCTGAGAGGAGGTGTTGCCAGACCTCTCCTCTCCTCACATCAGGTGATCTGCTGTCATGGGTCGGATGCTTTTGCTAACTCTGGTGAACGACGACGCAAGACTATGAATGTAGGACGCGCGAAGTGACGGATCGTCGATCGCCCGTTGACACGGGCGATCGACGATCCGTCACCCGCTTCTTGTTGACCATTTCGTAGCCGGCTGCCACGATTTGGTGCCGTCGGTGCAGAGCGACTGCGCCGCGTAGTGTCCTCCACCGACACGTCCCGACCGAAACCGATCCCAACGGTGGACACGTACCCGGAGTCGAAATACCCGGCCGGCAGCGCGAGCAGGTGGCCGTTGGTGTCGAAAATATCGTTGACCACCGCAGTGGCGGGGTCGCCGACGAACACGCATGACACCAGGCCCTTGCGGACCAGCCGTTCGTCCCAGTTCTTCAGGTCTCCCAATTCTCGCCGGAGTTTCCGGCCTTTCATGATCAACATCGACGAATCCGCTGGTCAATGGGCATGACTCGGACGCCCCGTCGTATTACCCAAGTCGCCAGATTCTCGTCATGACGTACCTGCAGGGCCTGCACCATGGACGCGATGTTGCGCAGGCCCAGTTCGTTGGATGGTGCGGCCGGAGAACCCGGGAGGTGGTCCGGCCGGGCGAGGCTCGAGAGCTCCTACGTCGTTCCTCCATCGGGTGACTGCAGCATGACGATCTCGGTCGCCGCGCCGGTCATAACGATCACCGTGTCCAGGAACTCGCCGTCCACCCTCATTTTCTGGCCGGCCTCCAAGCCGATGCTCACGAAGTGAGCCGTTACAGCGTCAAGATCGGCAACGGTGATGCCGACGTGCCGGACCGGCCGATGCCGCCGACACCCGCCAATACCTCGAGCGACTCGGGCATCGTCTGCTCACCGGCCTGCTGGAACCGGAGGTGCTCCGGTTGCGCCGGCTCATCATCGGCGAGTCCAGCAGATTCCCCGACCTCGGCCGGCTCTACTGGGAGCAAGGTTTCACCAAAGGACTCACCACCCTGGCAAACGCAGTGCGAGACCTCTCAAAAGCGGGGCACCTGACAGTCGCGGACACCGATCAGGCCGCCAGCCAGTTCGCCGCCCTCATTCTCAGGATACCCGTCAACCAAGCACTCCTGCGCGGCCACGACACGATCACCGACACCGAAATCGCCGGCCATATCCAACGCGGCACCGACGCGTTCCTCACCCTCTACCACCGCAACACAAACAGATCGCCTGGCACACACCAGCATCCGTCCACTTCGGCACCGCCGACGCCATCGACCAAAACCGTCAGAACCCCCTGAACGCCGCCGACCACGCCCACCAGTCATGCCCAACCAAACCTGGATCAACCAACCAACACCCGAACCCAAACTAACTCTTTTTCCTGCCTGGGTGACTAACTGAGTGACTATGCAGCGTCGCCACCCTCGCGGACCGACCGCCAGACGTAGATGCCGAAGCGTTCGTGACTCCAGCCGATCTCCGTCACCGGAGCCATGCTTTGCCTTTTCGCCGTACGCCACGACGTGCGTCCACTCAAGGGCGCGCAGCTCCTCCGTACGAGCGCCGGTCAGCAGCGACAGCACGACGTACGCGTGCAGCCTGGACCATTCCGCCGCGACGAGGACGCCTTCCGCCTGGTCGAGGATGAGTGACTTGGATGGCCGACCGTCTTGGCCGGTCGGGATCTCCGCCAGCTCCCCAAGCCGCCGAGGGATAAATGGCACTGTCAGGTATTCCAACTGTCGGAATAGGTCGCCTATCCGAACGCTCGGGCGGGCGGGCGGGCGGGCGACGGTGGACGGTTGACGGTTGATGTTGGCAAGCTGACGGCATGACAGGTTTGATCGCCGAACTCGTGGTCGATGGTCGCATCCCGCAGACCCCAGCTCTTGCTCCGAACGGGCATCTGCTCTGTTACGTTCTCGCCCCCACCAGCCAAATCGGTGATCACCTGGACACCGCACTCTGGCTCGCCGACATCAAAGGCGACGGTGTGTGGCGCCGGGCGACCGCCGACACCGCGACGGAGTCCCGGCCTCGCTGGTCCGCGGACTCTCGCACGCTGTGCTTCCTGTCCGACCGCGCCGAGCGTGGTACCGCGCAGCTGCAGCGGCTTACTCGCACGAATCACGTGGTGATCGCGTTGACCAGCTGGCGTGCTGGCATCATCGATCACCTGCCGCTCGCCGATCCCAACCTGGTTGCTTTGCTGGCCGAGGACGAGCCCACCGAGCAGGACACGCGCCGCGTCCAGGACCGCGACGACGCCATTGTCGTCGGTGAGCGCGAACCCGGTGCCCGGTTGCGCCTGCTCGACCTGCGCACCGGCCACGTCACCACCCCGAACGTGTTCGGGGACCGGCACGTCGTGGAACTGCGGCAACGACCTGACGGCGGCCCGCTCGCCGTACTCACCCAAGCCAGCGCCGACCCTGACTATGGCCCCCGCACCGGCCAACTGCACCTGTTCGACCCCACAACGGGGACCGCGGAGGACCTCGGACCGGTCGAGGCCGACGCACACTCTCTGGCCTGGTGGCCGGGCGAGGACGGTTGGCACCTCGGTTACATCGCACTCACCCCGCCGGTCCTGCAAGCCGGTACGGCCGTGTTCGACCTGGCTATGGACAGCTGCGTCCGCCGCAACCGCACCGCCGACCTTCCCATGTGCCCCACCGAACTGTGCCAAACCGGCGCCGCACCGCTGGTGGTGTTTGCCGACGGCCTGAACGCGACCCTGGCCCGGCTCGACCCCGACGGTCCCACGCCGCTGTCGCAGCACCCCGGCCATCTCGACGACCTCACCGCCCACCCCCGCCGGCACCGCGATCGCGGCAGTGACCGGCACCCGCTACCAACCCGCAAACGTTCACGTAGGGCCGCCCACCGGGCCACTGCGCAAGGTCACGGACACCCGTCCGGAACTGAACGGCGTCACCTTCGGCACCCAGCGACCGCTGGCCTACCGTGCCGCCGACGGCCTCGATCTGGATGGCCTGCTCGTACTGCCGGTCGGGAAATCCGTGTCGGACGGCCCGTCCCCGCTCGTCACGATCGTGCACGGAGGCCCCTACGGCCGGTACGCCGATTGCCTGCAGCTGTTCTGGCACCCCAGCGCGCAGTGGCTGGCCGCTGCTGGATACGCGGTGTTCCTGCCCAATCCGCGCGGCGGCCAGGGCCACGGTCACGAGTTCGCGGCCAGCGTCGCTGGCCGGGTCGGTCAGCAGGAGTGGACCGACATCCTGACCGGCATCGACCTGCTCATCGCGGAGGGCGTCGCTGACCCCGATCGGCTGGGCATCGCCGGCGGGAGCCACGGCGGGTTCATGGCCGCCTGGGCCGTCGGGCAGACCGATCGGTTTCGCGCGGCGTTGGTCAGCGCCGGTGTCACCGACTGGGGAATGCTCGCCGCGACCGGGGAGAACGGCCAGTTCGAGGCCGCGCTCGGCGGGCAGCACCGGGTGGGAGGGAATCGGCCCACACCCACACGATGCGGTCAGCCCGGTCTCCTTCGCCGGCCGCGTCCGCACCCCGGTGCTCATCCTGCATGGCGCCGAGGACACCAACGTTCCTCTCGGGCAGGCCGTGTACTTCCACCGGGCACTGCGCCACTTCGGCGCCGAGCACGAGTTCGTGATCTACCCCAGAGAGGGCCACTCGATCCAGGAACGCAACCACCAACTCGACTTCCTGCGCCGCACCCGCTCCTGGTTCGACCGCTGGCTCCGACCGGCGGACGACGGTGCAGATAACTGAGCAGAAGCGGACACGGCGCCGCTTGCCCCTTCGTCGCACCCTCCCTCTGAAGAAGACCAACTTGCGAAGCTGATGAGCAAATCGGTCAGCAAAATCCGCTACTCCGACACCAGGATCGCGTACCGACCACCGCGGCCATCTTCGTTTCCGCGTTTCTCGCGGCGGCGACTGGTATCACCGCGATCGCCGTCTGGTCGTTCGATCGTACGGACAGCTTCAGGGCATCAGCGGGCTGCACTCTGACGCAGTGGCCGAAGACGTGAACAACTCGGCCCGCACTGTAGATGTCATGGTGGTCGTGTGGCGCCGCTTTCATCCGTCGGGGATGGGAGCGTGCTGGGCGGCTCGTACGATTCGCGCCGCGTCGGGCGGCAACAAGACCCCAGTGGTCACGTCAAGCTGTTGGATTCAGGCATAGAGACGCTCGTGCCGCTAAAGACCTCCGCCCGGCAGTCGATCGGCAGTTTGGGGGTGCGGCCGGCTTGCCGTACATGATCGCGACGAACGGCGGAGGCCCTGTCGACACGTGGCGCCAAGACTTTCGGCCGTCCTCTACATCCCGCCATCGTTATATGCTGGACGGAGTATATTGATGGCGACGAAGGGATCAGGTGGATGAACGAGGGTGTTGTCGAAGAGCGGGACGGCATGGTGACCTTCCGGTACGAGCGCCGGTTGCGCAAGCCGACCGAGGTGGTCTGGAAGGCGATCACCGATCCGGACGAGGTAGGGAAGTGGGCCGGGTCTCGACCGGATATCGACCTGCGGCCGGGTGGCGAGTACGTCTCGTATCATGGCGAGGGCATCGATCCGGTGGTCGACCGGATCGTACGCGTGGAGCCGCCGCGACTCTTCGAGCACACCTTCTGGGTGCACATCAATCCGTCCGCGCTGGTGGCCTGGGAGCTGACGTCCACCGAGGCCGGCTGCGAGTTGGTGCTGACGCACACGATCTCAGTGGCTGACCTGCGCGCGGCCTCGGAGACGCTCGCGGCTGGCGACTCGATCGCGGTGATCATGTCCCGCAACGGCGCCGGTTGGCACCACCTCCTGGACCTGTTGGAGGCGAGTTTCGACGGCAGTGCCGTGGCGTGGAGTCCGGAGATGCGCAAGGACCTGCAGGATGCGTACGCCGCGATGTTGTCCTAGGTCCCGCAGCGGTCGGTCAGATCTCCGCCGGGCATCGGCGCATCACTGTCGAGAAGCAGTCCGCCGTGGCCCCGTCGTCGGTGGCACGGGCGTCACTGTGGCGCTGGACCGCGAGGACCCGAGCGGCAGCGCGGGCTGGACCATGCCCGGCTCGCGCTGGCGGCTGCGCGTCGGCGATGCTGTGGACGTGGAGTACGTGTCCCAGAGTGCCGCGATCGCCGCTGGACGGGCTGATCGACGACCTTTACTACCTGGAGGGTGCGTCGCCGTACGCCCGGTTGACGCTGCCGCCGATGCCGGGGGCGTTCCTCATCATCAACCTCGGGGCGCCGTTCCGCATCCGCGCCGGCACCGACATCGAGACGGCCGAGTACGCAGACGGCTGCGTGGTCACCACGCCCACTCGCGCGTTGGAGTTCGGCTACCCACGCTGGACCCGGTCCGTCGGCGTGCACTTCAAGCCGTGGGGACCGGCGCCCTTCCTGCCGATGCCCGCGGCCGAGCTGTGCGACCGGCCGGTCACGGTAGAGCAGGTTTGGGGTCGGCCTGCCGTTGCTGAGCTGCGAGACCGGCTGGCCACGGCGGACGGACCGCACGAGATGCTGACGCTGCTCGAGGAGGAGCTGATGCGACGGCTGCGCGAGACCGCCGGCCTGGGGCTGGTCCGCCATACGAGCAGCGTCCTCGCGGCGACCAGCGGCGCGGTGGCGATCGGCGACCTGAGCGTGACAGCCGGTGTCAGCAGCACTCATCTGGCACAGCGGTTCAAGGAACTCATCGGCGTCACACCGAAGCGACTGGCCCGTACCTACCGCTTCGCCGCCACCGTGTTCGCGATCGACCCCACCAGACCGGTCGACTGGGCCGACCTCGCCGGTGGCGCAGGCTACTTCGACCAGGCCCACTTCGGTCACGAGTTCCGGGCGTTCACCGGGCTCACGCCGACCCGGTACGTCGAAGTCCGGCGGCAGTTCCTGCGTGAACATCCCGGCCACGCACTGGACAGCTGGCCCCTGCCGACCGATTGATTTCTTACAAGAGCGACAGCTCACGACACGCTATTTTGGAGGCACCCAAAGCAAAGGAGAGCCTCGTGGGCAAGGTGGTCATGTACAGCTCGGTGTCAGTGGACGGCTTCGTCGCGGACGAGAATGACCAACCCGGACCGCTGTTCGACTGGCTGTCCACCGGTGACGTCCCGTTGGACGAGAGCGGCGCCTTGAAGGTGTCGCAGACCTCCTACGACTACACCCGGCCGTACTGGGACCAGATCGGGACGACACTCGTCGGCCGCCACGTCTTCGACATCACGGACGGCTGGGACGGGAAGCCTCCGGGCGGGATCGACCACGTAGTCGTCGTGACGCACCGGCCGCACCCCGAGGGCTGGGACCCCGAGGCACCGTTTTTCACTTCGTCGACGGCGTCGAGGCAGCCATGGCCAAGGCACAGGAGCTCGCAGGTGACCGCATGGTCGAGGTCGCCGCTGGCGACGTCGGTGGCCAAGTGCTTGCCGCGGGCTTGATCGACGAGGTACGCATGGACGTAGTACCCGTCGTGTTCGGGTCCGGCAAGCGCTACTTCGGATCGGTCCACGCGCAGCACCTGTTGGAGGATCCTGACGTGGCGATTCGCGGCAACCGAGTGCTTCACCTGCGCTATCAGGTGCGCCGTTGACCGATCTGAGCGGGCACGCGAAGAAATCCACCGCGAACGGTGACACAAGACCCTGGACGGGCAATGTGGCGTCAAGACCTCGACACGCTAACTTGACAGGGAACAGCATCGCCTCGACCACGGCGTCCATACAGGTCAATCAGCGCGTCTAGAACAAAGTCGAGTAGTAGGTTCTAACTGCGCTCTTCGCCAGGCAATCAGCATTTTCACGCCCACCTGATGCAATTCCCGAGTGTTGTCGTACCTCCCTGCCACGCGCAGACAGAGGTCACCGGCAGTCCAGAATGCGAGACATCCGCGGCCAATATCCCCGGAATGCGTACGTACCCCGCACCCGGCCACCAACACACCTGAACCGTCCTGCGGACAGCACGGTCTTGGCTGTCTCCGCTATTTTCGGCGGGCCAGGGCAACGGCGATAATGATGATGACGCCGCGGATGATTTGTTGTTGGGCTGTGTCGAGGCCGGCGAGGATGAGTGCGTTGTTGATCAGCCCAATCAGCAGGGCGCCGAAGAGCGAGCCGACGATTTTGCCGCTGCCACCGAAAAGGCTGGTTCCGCCGAGGATGACCGCGGCGATCACGGAGAGCTCGTCGCCGGTTCCCCATTGAAACCGGCCGGACTGCAGACGGCCGGCGTAGAGCATACCGGCCACACTCGCGACCAAGGACATGAGGACCATGACGGTGAACTTGACGCGGCGGGTGTTGACGCCGCTAAAACGGGCGGCGACCGGATTTCCGCCGGTGGCGAGGACTTGGCGGCCGAATCGTGTCTTGGCCATCACCACGGCGCCGACAACGACGGCGATCACGGCCCACAGGAGCAGGCCCGGGATGGGCCCGAGGTCGCCGGAGCCGAAAATGGTGTTGAAGGTGTCGTTGAGGATCGGCTGCGGCGCGGACGAGGTGATCCATTGCGCCACGCCGACGGCGATTCCGAGCATCCCGAGTGTCACCAGGAACGAGGGAATGTTCAAGAGGGTCACCAATCCTCCGTTGATCACACCGACGAGCAGCCCAACGCCGAGACCGGCCGCGATGCCGGCGAACAGTCCGCCGTGGGTGACGGACATCGCGGCGACCACGCTGGCCAGGCCCGCGACTGAGCCGACGGACAGGTCGATTTCGGCGGACGCGATCACAAAGGTCATCGCGACGGCCATCACCGAGATGGTGGCCGTCTGCCGAAAGATGTTGAGCAGGTTGTTGCTGCTCAGAAAGCCACTGCCGTGCAGCAGAATGGCGAACAGCAGAAAGATGACGACGAAACCGACATAGATGACGTACGAATGCCAGTCTTCGCGGACTCTCGCCCATGCCCGCAGGTACGCCGGTTGGGATCTTGTCTCCCCGGCCAGATCCGATGGCAGGCCACGGGTGGTGGTCATGGCTGGTCGACTCCTTGGACGGCGGCTTGGAGGGTTTCTTCGCTCGAGATGTCCTCGCGCGGCAGGAGGATGCGTTCGACCGTTCCATCGCGCAGAATCAGGACGCGGTCACTAATCGCGAGTAGTTCGGGGAGTTCTGAGGAGATGACGATCACACCGAGTCCCTCGTCGGCGGCTTGGCGAATCATGGCGATGATGTCGGTTTTCGTGCCGATATCCACGCCGGCAGTGGGTTCGTCCATGATCAGCACAGCCGGTTTGGTCGCGAGCCACTTGGCGATGACCACTTTCTGCTGGTTGCCGCCGGACAGCAGTTTCACCGGACTGGTGGATGAGTTGAGCCGGACCTGCAGATCCTGGATGAGGTCGCCAGCGATTTTCCTGCCCTTGCGGTCATCGATCAGCGGACCGCGGTTCAACCGCGGCAGCAACGGCAACAGCAGGTTGTCCCGGACCGAGTGTTCGAGTACGAGTCCCTGTGCGCGCCTGTCCTCGGGGATAAGGGCGAGACCCGCTGAGATGGCCGCGCGCGGACTGGTCAGTTTGACTCGTTGACCGCGCAGGAAGACGTCGCCCTTGGTCGCTCTGTCTATACCGAACAGGCAACGGGCGAGTTCGGTGCGTCCGCTGCCCATCAATCCGGCGAGGCCGACGATTTCGCCGGGCGCCAGCGTGAATGTGACGTCACGTACGCGCGGGCCCGCGGTGAGGTTCCGCACTTCCAGCAGCGGCGCGGCGGCGTGATCGATCTTGCGTGGTCGCCACACCAGCGCGCCGTCGAGGCGCCGCCCGACGATGTGTTCGACGAGTTCGGCCGCGGTCAGCTCGCCGCAGGTGGCCGTGATTACGTTGCGTCCATCGCGAAGCACGGTCACCCGATCGGCGATCCGGTAGATCTCGTTCATCCGGTGGCTGATGTAGATGACCGAGATGCCGCGCGCCTTCAGCCGCTCGAGCAAGGCGAACAGCGCGTCTGCCTCGGTTTTCGCGAGGCTCGCGGTCGGCTCGTCCATGATCAGTACACGCGCCTTCTGGGCCAGCGCCTTCGCGATTTCGGTGAGCTGCCAGTACGCCGTACCAACGGAACCGAGCATGGCGTTCGGGTCGAGATCCACTCCCATGTCGGCGAACAGTTCCCGCGTTCGGCGAACAGACTCCCGGTCGCGCAGCAGCCCGAACCGATCGCGCGGCTCGCGGTTGAGGAAGATGTTCCGAGCCACGCTGAGCGTCGGGATCAGACTGAACTCCTGAAAAACCATCCCGATCCCGGCGGCCCGCGCGTCCTGCGTCGACCGGAGCCGGACTGTCTTCCCGTCGATTCGAATGTCCCCGGACTCGAGTTGATAGACCCCCTGAAGGATCTTCATCAACGTCGACTTGCCGGCACCGTTCTCACCGACCAGAGCGTGCGTTTCCCCGTGCCGCAAAGCGAAGTCGACACCAGCGAGGACCGGTACGCCGTTGAACGCCTTGCGAACACCGCGCATCTCGACCGCGAAGCGCGCCGCATTGTCGTTCATGCGGGATCAGCGCGCATGTGCCGCGGCCCGACTACGGTCCAGCATCGGCACGTCAACCCAGGCATCGGATTCCGCCGACGCGACGATCGCGTCGGAAATCAACGCGACCTGATAGCCATCTCCGAAGTCCGGGCTTACCGGTGTACCATCCACAATCGCCCGGAAAAGGTCGTTGGCCTCGATGATTTTCGTGTCGCCGTAGCCGATACCCAGCGCGGGGATGGGCCATAAGGCATCTCCGTACGGGTGCGCGGGTCCTGTGTGGACGGTGCGAAAACCTCGGCGATCATCCGGGTCGTCGGCGAAACACACCTGAAGTTCGTCACGCCGCTCGTAGTTGAACACGATCGAACCCTCAGTGCCATGCAGCTCAAATGTGAGGAAGTTGTTACGCCCGTACGCGTTGCGGGTGGCCTCGATGGATCCCACCGCGCCATTGCCGAAGCGAAGCAACGTCGACACCTCATCATCGACATCGACGATGCCCCAGGGCGTACCTGCCAGTCGACCGGCGCCCAGCCTGTCGAGACCTCCCGCGCCGGTCGGCCGTTTGGGAATGTACGTCCGCAGCATCGAGTTGACGGACGCGACTTCGCCGACCAGATAGCGAGCGAGGTCAAGCACGTGCGTGCCGATGTCGCCGAGCGCGCCCGATCCGGCAATCGACTTCTGGAATCGCCATGACAAGGGCGACTCTGGATCGGCCGACCAGTCCTGCAGGTAGGTGCCGCGAAAGTTCAGCACTTGCCCGATCGCACCTTCGTCGATATAGCGTTTAGCCAGGGCCACGGCCGGCGTACGCCGGTAGTTGAACGCCACCATGTTGACGATGCCGGCGGCACATCCGGCTTCGTACATTCCGCGTGCCTCCTCGCCAGTGCGGGCAAGCGGTTTCTCGCAGATGATGTGCTTACCCACGGTGGGCCGCCGCAACAGCAATCTCGGCGTGCAGGTCGTTCGGGGTGGCGATGTCGATGACGTCAATGTTCGGGTCATCGACAACACGCCGCCAGTCGCCAGTTGATCGCTCGTAGCCGTATCGAACGGCGGCCTCCGCCGCCAGTTCCGCGTTGACATCCGCGATCACGGATCGTATCGGCATCGCCGGGGGCGGCCAGAAGTACATTGGCAGGGCGGCGTACGCCAGCGAATGTGCCTTGCCCATGAATCCGGCGCCGATCAGCCCGATTCTGAGTGTGTTTTCACAGCGGTTCCTTACTTCTTGTAGGAGTTGGCGATCGCCGCCGGAGGCGGTGCGTGATAGACCTGCCCCCAGGCCTGAAGTACGTTCGTGTGGTCGACGGGCAGTGCATTGAGCGCCACGTACGGCGGCGCCGTCTTGCCGAGCAGCCCGTACGCGGCCAGTTTGGCTTCCACCGTCCCCTGGTCGAAGGGGCGCTGCGCGCCAAGCCCGGCGATCAGCGAGTCCTTTGCCAGCGCGATTGCCACATTGGTGCCCAGATCCTCGGTCGCGATAACAAGGTCGTTGCGGCCGTTCGCGCGCGCGGCGGCCATCACGCCTTCTGCCGGCACATCCCATACCGCCCAGAGATCCCGGTCAGGTCCGGATGTTTGGTGAGCATCGCATCGGCGGCTTTCTGCGCGTCGCCAGCGAAGTCCGGTCCAGCGATCCCGGTTGACTCGACGATCTGCAGATTCGGGTAGTCGTTCTTGAGTGTGGTCCTGAAACCGTCGTACCGCTGCTGGGTGACGAAGAAGTCCGCATTGTGGAAGACGACACCGATCTTGCCTTTGCCGCCGACGGCCTTCGCGAGCTCGTGTGCGGACACCACTCCATTGCCGTAGTTGTCCGCCGAGACCACACTGACGTAGCCGTGTCCCGCGGTCATCCCTTTGGGGACGTTGTCCATGAAAACAAGCTTGATGCCGGCGTCGGCGACTTTTTGGTACTGGGCCGCGGTCGCGACCGGATCGGTGGGAATCGAGACAATGACTTTGGGACGTAGCGCCATCACGGTCTCAAGATCAGAGACCTGTTTGCCGGGATCGAAGTTCGCGTCCGTAACGGCAAGGACCTTGATGCCGAGCTGGGCGAACTCGTTCTTCAGTCCGGCGATCTGGGCCACCGCCCAGTCGTTGCCCCCATAGTGCATCACGATCGCGGCGGTCGCGTGCATGGCCTTGACCCGCGCTATTTCCTGCGCGGTCAACGTCACCACACTCGCCGGGGAGGCCGTTTCTGCGTTCGGTCCCTTGCTGAGCACCGCGCCAGAGGCAATCTTGCGCAGCGCGGCGTCCGCTTGAGCGGTGATCGTGGAGTTCGTTCGACCGCCGTCGCCAGCCGACGATGAGGAACAGGCACTGGTGAACAGAACCAATGTCGCTGCCGCGGCGGCCAGCAAGCGCAGTGTTGACTGCTTCATGGCCGTTCTCCCTGGTTTGGAGGCCGAACATAGGAAAGTTCGTCGAGGTAGGTCTTGCTGAACTCCGCCGCTATCCGCGGATCCCCGTCGTAGTCATCCAGTTCAACCATCAGCCAACCGTCATAGGCTGCCTCCGTAATCGCCGTCATGATGGCGGGGAAGTCAAAGATCGCCGTCACCGAGTGGAAGGAACTGATGTGTGGCGAGCCGTACGTCCTTGAGATGGATGTGGCTGATCCGATCCGCATAGCGGCGGATGAGCGCAGCCGGATCCCCGCCTCCAGCGGCAAGATGTGCGGTATCTGGACAGAACCCGATCCTGGTGTCCTTCAACAGACGTTCGATGTCCTGCGGTCCTTCGACGATCGTCGACAGGTGAGGGTGGTAGGTGGCGGCGAGTCCCACGGACTCGGCAATGTCCACGACTCTGTCCAGAGCATCGGCGAGCCGGCCGTAGTCCTGGTCCGTCGTACCACTCGCCCGTTTTGCCCCCCGCCGCCAACGACAAATTGCTCAGCACCGAAAGTGGCGGCCAGTTCAGCGGCGCACTGCAACCGATAAAGCTCGTCGGGCAGGATGTCGTTGTAGATGAAATTCGCGCCGCTGTAGACACTGACCAGGCTTACGTTGGCACCGGCGAGCAGCTCGTGCAGCACTTCCGGTTTGTCCGCGTAGGCCGCGACATTACCGTCGAACATCTCCGTTCCCGCATATCCGGCCGCGGCAATGTCCCGCACCGCCTGCTCCGTCGAGCCGTTGGCGCGGTAGTAAAGATCCTTCACGCTGGTGACGCCGACCGGATGGCCGACAACCCCGCCCCACGTGATCGAGTGGTAACCGAGACGCATTTTCCAGGCCCTTCGGTGAGAATTCGATATCAGGCGACAATCAGCGGTCGCAAATCTCTGGTAAACCACCCGCAGGCCAGTTCTTCCGCCCGGCCCACCCCTGGCTGATCACCACCGTGCCGAGCGCACCGCGGGCCGTCCCGAAAAGCACCGTCGCGGCGTTCTCTATCGGGCCGTGACCAGCCACCTGCCGCGACGACTGCACGGGCGGCACCTCATGGATGGCACCGACACCGGCAATGCCGACACGCAATCTGTCTGTCATAAGAGTTCCTCGGACCGTCGTTGAGCGGTCATTCGGCTGGGCAGTCTGCCCGACAGGGCCGCAGCAGCTGCGGCCGGATGTGATCTAGGTTGCTCACGGTTACGCTAATGCTTGTGGTAAACAGAAGTCAACACGTTAGACTTCTAAGTCTGGCTACTGGAGGTCTAAATGGGGGCACTGATGGCAGAACCGGATGGCCAACCGCTGCTGGCCGAACAACTGGACACGCTGGTCACGGTGCTCGACCTGGCACGGTCAGGGACTGCGCGGACCCGCCCGGAGATCATCCGCCATTCCGGACTGGGACGTACCGTTGTCACCCAGCGCGTTGCGCACCTGATCGACGCGGGCCTGCTCGAAGAGGGAACACTCGGCCCTTCCAACGGCGGGCGGGCGCCACGACAGCTTCACTTTCGCGCCAACGCCGGACATCTGCTGGTCGCCGAGCTCGGCGCTACCAGCATCAGCGTCGGCATCGCCGACCTGGCCGGTCAACTTGTCGCCCAACAGGAAGAACCGTGGACCATAGCGAGCGGCGCAGAAGCGACGCTGATGAGGTCGGTCGAGCGAATGTTCGACACCATGCTCGACACCAGAAACCCTAACGATCCGCAGATCTGGGGCATCGGCGTCGGCGTACCCGGCCCGGTCGAGTTTGCCACCGGACGCCCGGTCGCGCCGCCGATCATGCCGGGTTGGGACGGCTATCAGGTACGCGATCGACTCGCTGAGCGCTACGACGTACCTGTCTGGGTCGACAACGAGGTCAACCTGATGGCGCTGGGCGAGTTCCGTGGCGGATTGGCGCGCGGCGAACGAGACCTGGTCTACCTGAAGATTGGTACGGGCATTGGAGCAGGCCTCATTTCCGCGGGACAACTTCACCGCGGCAACAAAGGATGCGCCGGCGATGTCGGCCACGTCGCCATCCTCGACGACGCCTCGGTGATCTGCCGCTGCGGCAACATTGGCTGCCTGGAAGCCTTCGCCGGCGGTGCCGCCCTGGCCCGGGACGGCTTGGCGGCAGCCACCGACGGTCGCAGCCCGTATTTAGCCAGATTATTATTAACGAAAGGCCATTCCATCGAGGCCCGCGACGTTGCGAAAGCAGCGACCCACGGCGACCTGGCCAGCGTCGAGCTGCTCACCCGATCCGGTCGGCTGGTCGGCGAGATGCTCGCCACCCTGGTGAACTTCTTCAACCCCTCACTCGTCCTGGTCGGGGGGGGCGGCGTCGCCGGCGCCGGCGATCTTCTGCTCGCCACCATCAAACAAACCGTCTACCGCAGATCCTTGCCATTGGCCACCAGAGACCTCCGCATCGCCCGCTCCCCGCTGGACGACCGGGCAGGGCTCATGGGCGCCGCATTCATGGTCATCGACGAACTCATGTCCCGCGAACGACTCACCGCGTGGATCGGACACAAATCACCGATAGGACGCTCGGATGTCGTACACCCGGTGCCCGTCCAATAGGATTCATCACCGACAGATCAGACACACACCCACAACGTCGCCCCAAAACGACGAATACCCAGCACCGCCGTTTCAGGCTCGTACGGCCAACGGCCCACGGGTTTATGCAGCATTGAAAAGAGGCGGTCGGCGACCAGCCGATCACTCATGAACCCGCAATACGGCCGGGAACTCACTCGTGTCGAGTTGTTTGGTACGCATAGCAAACATCTTCAACATTGCGGCGACCGGTGGGGTTTGGAACGGTTGCGCGACTGCGGCGGCATAGAGCGTCCGCGTTGGCAGTTCCGGGTGGGTACGGCGTACCGCCACGTCGGTGCGGATCGCCATCATCGCCGAAGCTGCGACGAGCGCAATGCCTACGCCGGCAGCGACCAACGCCTGTTTGCTGTTCCAGTCGTCACAGACGAAACCAATCTGCGGCGCGGATCCCAAGCCGTCGGCAAGTTGCGGCGCCGGGCCCAGGCAGTCCGGATGACCGCCCTCGATCCACGTTTCATCGCGTAGATCCCGCAGCCGCACGCGCTTCCGACCGGCCAGACGGTGCCCTACCGGCAACGCCACCAGCAACTCATCGTCGAGCAGTCTGTGCAGCTCAATGCCGTCGACGGGCGCAGCCAAATCCCAGGCTGTGAGCAGGGCGATGTCGGTACGACCGGCGCGTACCGCGGCAAGCGGTCCGGCTGGGTCGGGATGCGTGAGGCTGACCGATACGCCCGGATAGGCCGCGCGGAAACGACGGATCGCCGCGGGCACAAACGACGAGTTCACGCTCGGAAAGGCGGTCAGTCTGAGCTGCCCGGTGTCGAGCGTCGCGTACGCCGTCAGGTGAACTTCCATGGCTTTCAACCGCGCCAAAATCTCGTCGGCGAGGTCCACCGCCGCGGCGCCGGCGGCGGTGCTGCGTACGCCGCGCGGCACTCTTTGGAACAGGCTTACGCCGACGCGTTTCTCCAGGCCCGCGATCTGCCGGGAGACCGCCGGCTGCGTCATTGACAGGGCCCGCGCGGCCGCCGAGAAGGACCCCCGCCGAGCCACTTCGACCAGTACGCGCAGTGTCCACGGATCAAGCATGCATCGAGCGTATGTCAGACCCAAGCAACCTGCAGTTGTCCTGAAAGCCTGATCGGCAAACAGTAGACGGCATGATCCAGACGCAGATCGCGTACGTGACCGAACATCTCCCGGAGCCGGTACGGCTGCTTGACGCCGGCTGCGGCTCAGGCGACCTCGCCGCCGCGTTGACGGCCCGTGGCTACGACGTCACGGCCATCGACATCGATCCGAACGCAGTCGCGTCCGCGCGCAGCAAGGGGGTCGCCGCATTCGTTGCCGACATTGCCGACTATGACAACCAACCGTTTGATGCCGTGCTGTTTTCCTTTTCCCTGCATCATGTCGATCGCCTTGACGCCGCCATTGAACGAACCCGGGACCTGCTCAAAGCCGGCGGCACTCTGCTCGCCGACGAATTCGCCTGGGAACGCGCTGACGCCAAGACCGCCGGCTGGTTTTACGACATCCGTGTCCTGCTGGGAAAGGCGGGCGCGCTGGAAGGGCATCAGGACGAAGATCCAGTGGTGGAGCCACTGCGCAAATGGCAGCATCGACACGGCGTCGAGGATCCGATGCATCCGGGCGAACAGCTGGTCAAGGCGATCCGACGTCACTTCGACCTCGTCGAGTCAAGCCCAGCGCCCTACCTGCACCGCTACATTAACCCCACCGACCAAAGCGTATTTGCCGCTCTCAAGGAGATCGAACATCACCAGGTGAGCACCGGCGCGATTGCCGAGGTCGGCCTTCGACTCCGCGCCCTGCCAGCGTCACCGCTCACGGGACAAAGCAGCTGAGGCAGCGATCGGAGGCGGCCAACATTGGCTGCGCTGAACACGAAGACCATATCCCGCCACAGAGCACAGCGACGATCCCGACGTCGGCCAGCGTGATCTGACCATGCCCGCGGCCATTCACGGTCGCACCACCATCGCAGCAACCAGGATCCAGCATGAACCCGCCACAACCGCGAGACTAAACGGCACAATGCGGTTCTCCCGGAATCGTGGAGGACTTCCCATGCGCGGCTTCTGGGGGAACCGCAGGAGGCTGGTGTGTCTTGGTCAGGTCGCGGCGATCCATCCGCGTACGGCGGCGGCAGCGATTGCTTTGGCGGCGGCGGCGGCTGGGCAGGTGGGCGGGGTCGATGGCGGCTTCCATGGCTGCGCCGTTGATCAGGGCGATGATGCTGAAGGTGATGTGGCGAACTGACAGGTCCGGCTGTGGTGTGCAGGATCTGAGCAGCCTGGTGAGGTGTTCGCGCCACACGTCGAGGGCTTGTCTGTGGTCGTCCATGCCGGCGCCGTGGTCGCGGATGTGTGGGGCGACCACGGCGCCAACGACGACGACAAGGGCGCGCAGAGACGGGTCGGTACGGAGTTTGACAAGATAGTTGGCGATGAAGTTGGTCAGTCGTTGCTGTGGTGTGTGGCTGTCGTCCAGAAGTGGCGCCAGTAGTCGGTCCGACTGCTCGGCCCAGCCTTCGACCAGGGTGGCTCGTAGCAGGGAGCTTTTGTCACCGAAGTGGTGGACCACGGCTCCCCGGGTGAGGCCGACCCGTTGCGCGATTCCTTCGATGGTGGAGGAATCCCAGCCGTTCTCGGCGAAAGAGTCGAGGGCTGCTGCCAATACGGCCGCGCGGGTCCGCGCGGCCTCTTCCGCGGTCTTTCTCATGCGTGGATTATGTCGTGTGCCAGTGCGGCGGAGTGCTGGCTCCGCGGGTGTCGTGTACGACAGTTCCGCCGATGGCAGTGAGTACGACCTCGGTATCGCGGATCTCATCGATGGGGCAGGTGAGGATGTCGTGGTCCAGAGCCACGAAATCAGCGAGCTTGCCGGCTTCGACGGAGCCGAGCCGATCTTCCCACTGGACGAGTGCGGCGCCGTTGATGGTATGGATTTGGATGGCTTCCGCGCGGGTGATCTTCTTCGATGGTGTCATCATGTCGCGGCCAGTCTCGCCGTCCACTCGGCGAAGTGAGGCCCAGATCTGGAACATCGGCTCCGGGTGGGCACCGTCGCAGCTTGCGCTATCGGTACGCCCGCGTCGATCCACCACCGCAGGGGGACCACGTTCTGCCAGCGATCGCCAGTCAACCGGTTGACATAGAGGCGTACGCCTTTGGTGAAGTCGGTGCTTGAGCAGGTTTGGGCGAGAATTCCCATGTCCTTGAGCTGGCCGAGTTGTTCCCGAGTCGGGTAGAGGGCATGTTGCAGAATCCAGCCGCGGCCGGCGATCGGTGTCGATGCGTTGATGATCGCGAGTGCCTCGGTGGCCATGGCGCACGCTCGGTCGCCGCCGGCGAGGATGTTGAGCCGCAGGTGGTGTTTGTGGGCGAGGTGGCCGATTTCCACGAGTTGGTCCGTCGACACGGTCGGTTCGCCGTTGCAGGGCTGGTCGTACATGTCAAGGTACGGCTCGAACATCACCAGGCCACCGAAGGCAGGGCCGCCTGAATCGACGGACAGCGTTGCGCCGACGACTTTGAAGTGATCGTCGCCGGTGCCGGCGCCTAGCGCGTCGGTACGGCTGGCCATCCAGGCGTCGAGCTCGTCGATCGACCGGGTGTTGGGGAATTCGTACGCGCTGACGACACGATTCGCGAGTCGTGCCTCGGCGTGTAGTTGGCGCAACTCTGGAATGAAGAAATTGCTGTGTGCCTCGTAAATGGTCGTGACGCCGAAGGTGAGGTTTTCGCGGACCGCGACTTCGATGGCGTCCCGCCGTGTGTGCGGTGACATTTGGGGTAACAGGGACTGAAGTCGGGTGTTGAGCGCGCTGCTGGTGAAGATGGTGAGGCCGTAGATCAGGCCGGTGGCCTCGCCGTCATCATCTCTGGCGATGTGCATCATGCCTTCATCCGGCGTGTTCCGGTCGACGCCGAGCAGCCGCAGGGCGACGCTGTTGAAAATCGCCGGGTGCGGCCAGAACGCCGAGGTGCAGATGTAGACCGGATGCTCGGGCGCCGCGGCGTCCAGGTCCTCGCGAGTGGGCCAGCGGTGCTCGGTCAGCGCCTCGGGGAGACCGAAATAGTCTGGAGGCTCGCCGATCGGGGTGGTGGCGATCCATTGCCCTGGCGGGACTTTCGCCGCTTCCTTGGCAATGGTCGCGGCGATCTCGGCGACGGAACGAAGGCCGACGAGCGACGGCTCGATTGTGTTCCATAGTCCGCGCAGGATGGTATGGGGGTGACCGTCGACGAATCCAGGCAGAACCATTCGCCCCTCGAGATCGACGACGGTGGCACCAGTACGCCGGGCGTACTCTCGCAGCCGCCGGTTCGTGCCGACCTTGACAAACCGTCCGTCTTGGACGGCAAACGCCTCGGCGATACTGAATTTTTTGTCGACGGTGACGACTTTGGCGTTGACATAAACAGTGGGCTTTTCCATGGTGATCCTTTGTGGATAGCGCGGGTCAGCGTTCGTATGAGACAGCCGTCGAATGGGCGAAATGCATAATTGCTTTTCCGATCCCGTCGTACGATGGCCAATCGGGTATGCCGTCGTGAGTCGGATTTCCGTTACGGGTGAAGGCGATCCAGGCGCCTTGCACGGAATCGACGAGGGGGGAGAGTACGTCCGCGGCCAGGCCGCCGAGCATCGGCGCGTCCGCCCAGGCCGCCAGGTTGCCGAACACGAACGGCAGCTCCAGGCAGTGACAGGCCCCGAACGGGCTGCCCGCCGGACTCCAGTCGAACTGGTAGACCCAGGCCGGGTTTCCGTGTGCGGCCAGTGATTCGGCGAGGCGGATGCTGCCGGACCGGTACATGTGCTCGGTGTTCAGGTCGATCGCCAGTTCCGCCGGCGTACGGCTGTCGCCCGAAGGGACGAGCGACCTGTTGCCGAGCCACCGCGCGGCTGCTTCTTCCAGCCCGGGCCGGGTCAGCCCGTGGACCTGTTCGTCGAAAACATACATGGCGGCGGCTTCGTCGCGGTTGGTGCCGATCATGACCTGGACGCCGCCGGCTGCGCGGGTGCCAACGGTTCCCACCGAATCGGCGGCCACCAGGCCATCGGCCGCGACGAGCTGGAACAGCCGGGTCCGATCCAGGAAATGACTCGGCCGGCTGCGAAGAAGCTGGACTTGCGCGGTCATGATGTCGGCTGCGGAGCGGGCGCGCAGTTCGCTTGCCTGAGCCGGGGAAAGGTCGAGAGCATTGAGGAAACGGACCGCGATCTCCGTCGCTTCCGCTGGGCGCTGGGGCAGCATTCCGGCCGGCGCACTTTGCAGGATGGCCCGCCGGAACAGCCCGGTCGCCGCCGAACCAGACAGCAGGCCGATGATGGAGATGGCCCCGCCGGACTGACCCGCTACCGTCACCGCGTCTGGATCACCGCCGAACGCGGCGATGTTCTCCTTTACCCAACGCAGAGCCTGCGCCTGGTCCAGCAGACCGAAGTTGCCGGCGCCGACATCCGGGTCGAGGTCCGCGAGGAAAAGATAGCCCAGCGCACCTAACCGGAAATTGGCAGTGACAACAACGATGTCCCCACGTCGGGCAAGCTCGGCGCCGTCGTACCAGTCCAGCCCACCGGAGCCGCTGACCATGCCACCGCCGTGCAGGAACACCAAAACCGGCCGGGCGGACTCGGCCGGTTTCGGCGCCCATACGTTCAGAAACAGGCAGTCCTCGGACTGCCGCATTTCGCGGGCTCCCAAAGCCCAGCCCATCACCGCCGGTGGTTGAGGCGCAGCTGCCCCCGGTTCGTACGCGTCGAGGACACCGGCCCACCGCGGTGGTGGTTGTGGTGGCCCAAACCGGTTGGCGCCAACCGCGCGCCCCCGCGTACGGAATTCCGCGAAACGCAGACACCCCTCCAACTCGCTGCCCGTGGACTCGGCCCTGCGCGATCACTACCTCTGATATGGCTTTCCGCATTTCTGGCGCCTCCTTCTAGAGTCAACATACATACATGATGTCACGTATGTATAGAGGCTGGGGCGCAGATCTGCGTAACGCCAACGTTCAGCGGGGCTGCGGGTCGAGGCGATCCTGCTTCGGATCCTGTGTTCGTCAAGTCGATGGGCTTGCCGTCGACCCAGGTCTGAACTCCATCGGCAAGGAAACAGAGGTAGCCAGCAATTTGCAGCGCATCTGGCAAAGGCCGCGGGTAGTACCAGACCGCGTCCGGAATAACTCGGTCGCCGACCCGAAGGTTTCGGTACGATGCGTTTCCCTTGTACGCGCAGGTCGTGTGCGTGGCGCTGGGGCTCAGGAGTTCTCTGTGGACGGCGTCTGCCGGCAAGTAAAACCGGTTGGGCAGACCGGTCTCGGAAACCAGCAACGCCTGGTCACTTTCGGCGATTTCAGTACCGGCCGCGACGACGCGTACGTGCCGGCTGGTACGACGGACATCCACTCGATGGTACGGGTCACGGAAGGATCCGAAGATTTCCTCATCCTCGTCGAACCAGGCATCCATCGCGTCCCACCGGATGGTGACGTGTCCGGCGAGCCAGCGGGCCGAGGGGTCAGGTTCGGGACAGCCTTGAACAGCGTTCTCGACAACCCGTTCGCCGATCCGAAGCGACTCATAGACAGCGTCGCCCTTGTACGGCAGTGGTGCCCGATGAGCGCTCGGCACGATCAAGTCTGCCCGAACATCGGTCCGTGGAACGTACAGCTGGGGACCAGCGTGTGACTCGTGCAGGAGTTTCGCGTCAACACTGTCCAGAATCACCTGGTCGCCAAGGATCGCTCGGACCCGCCGCGGGAAGCGCTGCCAGAACAGGCGGTGCACCGGACCATCGATCCGGTAGTTGACGCTCTCCGGAGCGTCTAGTGACAGTGGTCCACCACCAAAGGTCAGGGTCATGACTTGTCACCGGCCGAGGAATCCAGAGCGGCCAGAATCCGGGCCGGTTCGGTACGCGTCGTATAGTCGGGATGCACATCGATGAACTGGATCTTTTTGTGCCTGTCAATGATCAGCACCGTCGGATGCGGAAGCTCCCATTCGCCCGTACCGTTGACCGCGCCGACATCGATTCCGAACCTTCTCGACAGGGTCTGAGCGCCGCTGCCCATGGTGAACACAATTCCCAGCGAGCGGGCGACGCGATTGCTCACATCGGACAGCACCGTGAACTCCAATGCATTGGATTCCTGAGATGACAGCGATCCATCCGGTAGTTGGGGGCTGATGGCAACCAGCCCAATACCGCGCTCCTTCAGCTGAGGGAAAAGCTCCTGCTGGTACGTCCGCAGCGTCAGATTGCAGAATGGGCACCATGCGCCGCGATAGAACACAATGACCGCGGGCCCTTCGGCGATCACGTCGTCGAGCGACACATAGTCGCCTTTGGCGTCGGGCAGTTTGAAGTCCTCGATCCTGGAACCGGCCGCGGCCGGGTTGGCCTGGTCGGCCTGATGGACGATACGAGTGACTTCCGAAGTGACGATGTCACTGACCTCTGTTGGTGCTTGCGCCAGGAAGTTGGTTCGGATCGCGTCAAGTCCCTCATGGAGAGTTTTAGGCACAATATCCCTTTCATTGCAATGGTTGTGGCCTGTTACAACAGCTCTTGGATGAATTCGGTAAAGGAGCGCGCTGGGCTTCCGGTGACCTTCTCGATATCATCTGAGACCTGCGCGCAGTTGCCGGCGCGCACGTGACGGTAGAAATCCAGCAACGCATCGGCAACCAGCGCCGGTGTGCCGCTGGCGAGTATGGATTCCCTGGCCGCTTCCTCGGGCAAGTCGACGTAGCTGACGACTCGTCCGAGCAGAGCGCTAAGCTGGGCGGCCTGTTCGCGGAAGGTCAGCGCTTTCGGACCGGTCAACAGATACGCCCTGTGCTCATGCTGGGGATCAGTCAGAGCACTCGCCGCGACCGCGGCGATATCGCCAGGATGTACGACCGAAACCCGGCCTTCTCCGGCCGGCAGCGCCAACGTCTCCTCCTGGCGGGTCAGGCCGGACGGGCCAACGATGTTGGACATGAATCCGTTGGGCCGCAGAAAGGTCCAGGACATCGGGGTACGCGCCAACGCCCGTTCGGTTCGACCATGCCAGCGAGCGAAGACCGTGTCACCGACATCCGCGCCGGCGACCGACAGATACACCACATGCGAGACTCCGGCATCTGCGGCGGCCTCGATCACATTACTCTCGGCCTCAAATTTCTCCTCACCCGGGAGATCCGGGGAAAGCAGGAATAGCCGGGTCGCACCCTTGAGCGCGCACGACCGAGAGTCGCGGGCCTGGCCATATCTCCCGGGATGATATCCAGGCCCAACTGCCGCAGTGGCTGCGCTCTGCCGAGATCTCTGACGATCGCTCGCGCTGGGTGGCCACGTTCGGCGAGCTTCACGGCCAGGTAACCGCCGACCGTTCCGGTTGCTCCCGTAAGGACGATCACTGGATTCTCCCTCAGCTGTTTCAGTGGAATCGATCGGCAACAACGATATGCCGCGCCAGATGTCGGGCATGGTCCAATTTACGGTGGGATTCGCGTACCAATTCGACGTCATTCTTCGGTAAGAAATCACAGTCATTCGCCGCGCTCCCGCTGACTATCCTGGAGGTCGCTCCGACCGAGACCAATCCCAGGAGGACTTAATGTCCCTCACCATTGCCCACGGCCCGCTGGCATGGAATCCGAGTGCTAGCAACTACCAGCTTGATGGACCCGAGAACCGGTTGTTCGGACACCCGTTTTTCCGCGTCGCGTTCGAGCTCTCTTCGCCGGCCTGGTCGTGGTCGATTCCATTGCGGCCAAGCTCCTGCACGAATCCGAAAGGCTACCGCAACTGTTCATACCTCGTACCGATATCCGCGCGGATCTGCTCCGAAGCAGTCCTCGTCGGGAGCATGATCCATTCAAAGGCGATGCGGGATTCGAGTCAGTCAAAGTGGGGGACCGGGTCGCCGAGGACGCGGTGTGGTCCTACCGGCGCCTGAACGAGCAGGTTGGCTGGCTCTCTGGGCATGTCGGCGTTTCGTGGTCCGCGATGGACTCCTGGTTCGATGAGGACGAGGAGGTTTTCGGCGAGATTCGCGATCCCTATCACCGGGTGGATATCCGCCACACCAGCCGGCACGTTTGCGTCACGGCCGCGGGCGTGGAGATCGCTGAGACCCGTCGTGCGTTGTTGGTCTCGGAGACCGGTCTTCCGAATCGTTTCTACATTCCCGCGGACGACGTACGAAGCGACATTCTTCGGCCCAGCGCGACCCACACCATCTGCCCGTACAAAGGCACCGCGTCATACCGAACGTTGCAGCTTTCGGACAAGGTCGTCGAGGATGCTGCCTGGTTCTACGACGACCCGCTTCCCGAGACCCGGCAAATCGCGGGCTACCTGTGCTTTCTCGGCGATGAGATGCGGACCAGCGTCGATGGAGCGGTCATAGATAGTTAATAGCGCCTCGCCGGTCCGATACCGCCGGACCTGGACGAATTCGCGCCAAGGCCGCTCATCGCCGATGACGTACGGGACAATCCAGCACAGGTGCGCCGCGTCTCAGGGACGCGTTACCGGGCCTCGACGATAGATGGGAACTTCGCGCCAGTCGATGGACTGCCGCAGCTGCGACTTGACGATCTTGCCGGCCGAGTTGCGAGGCAGCGGTTCGGTCATCGCGATGACGAGTTCGGGGATCTTGTAGCCGAGCAGGTGGTGCTGCGCGTGCTCGATGACGGCGGCGGTGTCCAGTGCCGTGCCCGGCTCGGCCACGATAAGCGCACCCACTCGTTCGCCGAGTTCGTCGTCCGGAACGCCGACGACGGCGACCTCCCATACGCCTGGCGCCGCGGCGAGCACGTCCTCGACCTCGCCGGAGAACACCTTCTCGCCGCCGCGGCTGATCATGTCCTTGATGCGGTCGACGACGTAGACGAACCCGTCGCCGTCGATCCGGCCGAGATCGCCCATCCGAAGCCAGCCATCCACGGTGAACGCGTCGCGGGTGGCGTCCGGGCGGTTCCAGTAGCCGGTGGTCACGTTTGGGGGGCCGCGGACGACGAGCTCGCCGACGCCGTGGACGTCCGGGTCATCGACCTTGATGTCGCAGACGGCATGGCGATGCCCACGCTGCTGCTGTGCGACAGCGCGTACTCGTTCGGCAGGGCGGTGTGCAGCCCGGTGCATTCGGTCGACCCGAAGCCGTTCTGCAGGGCGGCCTCCCCGAACGCGGCGCGGATGTCCTCGACCAGCCGCGGCGGGGTAGGGGCGCCGCCGTACGAGATGCTCTTGACGTGGGCGAGTGCCGCTGGTGAGAACGCGGGATCGCGGATGATGCGCCAGTACATCGTCGGTACGCCCACCAGCGCGGTGGCTCGGTGCTCGACGGCGGCCTCAATGAAGGACTCGACGGTGAAGCCGGAACGGATGATGGACGTGCCGCCGTAGTTCACGGTCGACAACATCAGCGAGTTGCAACCGGTGATGTGCGAAAGAGGCACGGCGATGATCGAACGGAGTGGGCTGTCGCCGAGCGCGGCGGCGTACATTCGGCGCTGGTTCTCCGCGTTCTGGATCGCGTTGCGGTGCCTGATGATCACGCCCTTCGGGCGGCCGGTCGTGCCACTGGTGTAGAAGATCGACGCGATGCTGTCCTCGCCCTGGCCCTCGATCACGAACGGCGCGCCCTCGGTCAGCCGGCCCGGATCGTCGAGCACGACCTTCACTTCGCAGTCGGCCACGATGTGGTCGACCTCCGGTGGTGTCGACCGCGAGCTCAGGGTGACCACGACGCCACCGGCCAAGTGGATTGCCCAGTACGCGACCACCCAGTTGACGCAGTTCGGCAGCTGCAGACCCACCCGATCACCGCGACTGACGCCGGCGCCTCTGAGACCGCCCGCCACCCGCGCCGCACGCTCGAAAAGCTGGGCGTAGGTGACGATCTCGTCGTCCGACCCGACCAGAACTGGGGCAGAACTGAATTCTCGGCAACGCGCCACGAGGAGGTCGACAAGAGACGGGGCCAAACCCCGATAGTGGCGGCGCCCGTCGCTGTCGGTTTCGACGTTCGCGGTTCCGTACGGGCTGAAAATCATGGACTTCCCGCCGTTCCGAGCAAGGTGAAGAGCGCCGACGACTCCTGGGAGGCTAGGCCCGCCGAGTAACGTCGGAGCCGACCCGATGGATCGCGTCGCCAAGCTAGATGCGCGTTCTAGATTTGTCAATTGACCGCGGCTCGTCGAGCGAGAACGGTGTGTCGAGCCGCGGTTCGCCCTTGGTCGCTCGTACGCCGTGCAGAATGTGCGTGCAGTCCGGACCACGCGGGCCGAGGTGAGAGGGGTCGGCATGTTCAGAGGACTCGTGAGCCCGGACGAGATGACCACCTCTCAACGCGACAAGCGTGAGCGCGTACTCGAAGCGGCGGTTCGCCTGCTGGTCGACGAGACACCCGACCGGGTGAGTGTCAAGGCGGTCTCGGTCGAGTCGGGTGTCGCCCTCGCGACCATCTATCGGTTCTTCGCGTCGAAGGACCATCTGCTGGCAGCTGCCCTGCTGCACTGGGAGGCGCCGCTGGAGCAGGCGGCGGCCGCACTGGCCGACGCCGACCTCAGCCCGGTCGACCGGCTGGTCGCGATCGTTCGCCGAGGCACCCGCTCGTATTTGCGCATCCCGAACATGCTCGCCTGCATGGTCTATGCGGCGACCTCGACGGACCCGCAGGTCCGCGAGATCATGGTCGAGCTGCGACTGAGCACCGAACGCGCGCTGCGCTCGCAGATGATCGACGTGCCGGCCGATCAGCAGCACTTGCTCAGCGAGATCATCCAGGCGTTGTGGTGGGATCTGCTCGTCGCGTGGCACGGCGGTCGGCAGACGCTGACGCAGGGCCTCGATCAGGTCAATCAGGCGATTCACCTCGTCTTCGCCGGACTTGTCGCGCCCCGCTCGACGCCTCCGGCTGGCGACAGCCGACCCCATCGAGCGCGGGGACGTCGGGCGCCATCGGTTCCGGACTGAATCCGCATTCTAGGATCTTAATCGACTCTATCGTCGGCGCCCTTACGTATTAGTTGACGAAACTGAAATACGGTTCTACCGTTCGCTGCATCCAATGGCGAGGTAGGGGCGATGACGCGAAGCAGCGGTAACTACCAGACCGTCGTCCTCGACCGCGTCGGTACGGACGCCCGAGTCGGCCGGATCACCCTGGATCGGCCGGAGCGGTTGAACGCGCTGTCCGGTGAGATGCTCGACGAGTTGTGGGCGTCGTTGCACGAGTTCGAGGCCGACGAATCGGTTCGGGTGATCATCCTGCGCGGCAACGGCCGGGCCTTCTGCGCCGGCTACGACCTCTCGGATCCGCATCTGACGAAGACGCCCGGCTATCCGGACGTACCGTTGCGTACGAGCACTGACGACGATCAGCCGCTCGCGATGAACTTCGCCAGCAATCTGAAGCGCGGGGCCGAGCTGCAGCTGCACTTCTGGAACATGCCCAAGGTGACCCTCGCCGAGGTCCACGGCTATTGCATCGCCGGCGGCATGGAGTTCGCGATGATGGCCGACCTCGTCGTCGCCGCCTCGGACGCCGTCATCGGCCATCCTGGTAGTCGTGGAGTAGGCGTCGCCCGCAACGCGGCCATGCTGCCTGTCGTCACCAACATGCGTAAGGCGAAGGAGCTGCTGTACACCGGCGGCGCCGTCACCGGGACCCAGGCCGAACAGTTGGGGATGATCAACTACGCCGTCGATCTGGAGACCCTGTCCGAGCGCGCGATCGCCCTGGCCGACCGGGTCGCGAACCTGTCGGCGGATCACCTCGCGGTGCTCAAAGCCGCGGCCAATCGGTTCTACGAAAACGCAGGCATCTACTCCTCCATCCGCTCGGTGACCGAGCTCGACGCCATCGCGCAGAACACTGAGTCCGCACACACCTGGCGCCGCGTGGTCCAGGAGCAGGGCTTCAGGGCGGCGGTGGAATGGCGCGACAAGCCCTATGGCGACTACGGCTTCGCCGAGCGCGGCTGACGATGGACTTCACCGAGCTGGCGGATGAGAGCGCGTTCCGGCACCGCGTACGCGCCTGGTTGGCCGAGCACATCCCCGTTGCCTGGCGCGGGCGGCCAGGTCCGTACGCCGACCCGATGTCGCTCGACGAGCGCCGCGCCTGGAGCAAGCAGCTCTACGCGGCCGGCTTTGTCGGGTTGACCTGGCCTACGCCGTACGGCGGCCAGGGCAAGCCGATCACCTTTCAGAACATCGTCCTGGAGGAGCTGGCCCGCGCCGACGCACCCCAGCACGTCAACGCGTCGATCGGCCTGGCGTTCGCCGGGCCGACCATCTTGCACTGGGGCAGCGAGGAGCAGAAAGCGAGGCTCATCCCGGCGCTGCTGCGCGGCGACGAGATCTGGTGTCAGGGATTCTCCGAGCCGGAGGCGGGATCGGATCTGGCCAACGTACGCACGGCCGCCGTCCTCGACGGCGACACCTGGACGGTCAACGGCAGCAAGATCTGGTCGTCGTTCGCGCACCTGGCCGACCGCTGCATCCTGCTGGCCCGTACCGAGCCCGACGCGCCCAAGCACCGAGGCCTGTCGTTCCTGCTCGCAGACAGACATGCACGCCCCTGGCGTACGGGTCGTGCCGCTGACCCAGATCACCGGCCAGCCCGAGTTCAACGAGATGTTCTTCAGCGACGTCGCTGTTCCGGCCACGAGCATGCTCGGTGAGCGCGGCGACGGCTGGAAGGTCGCGATGACCGTGCTGCGCCACGAGCGCGGCACCTCGGCGATGGGCATGGCGGCCGCCTTGGAGAAGCAGGTCCGCACCTTCGCGCGATTCGTTCGGGGACACCGGGCTGGGCGAGGATCCGCGCGCGCAGGAAGGCCTCCGGTCGGCCTGGATCAGCCTGCAAGCGCTGCGCTACACCAACTACCGCCTGCTCTCGGCCGTTAGCAGGAAGGCCGAGCCCGGTCCGGAGAGCGCGGTCGCCAAACTGGCCTGGTCCGAGGCGAACCAGCAGCTGACGAGACTGGCGCTGGACCTGCTCGGTCCGTACGTGGCGTACGCGAGCTCGCAGTCGGACTGGAGCGCGTTGTGGCGCTGCGAGGCGCTGCGGGCCCGGGGCAACAGCATCGAGGGCGGCACGTCCGAGATCCTCAAGAACGTGGTGGCCGAGCGCGTCCTCGGCCTGCCGAAGGGGCGGTAACAGCGCGATGGACTTCTCTTTCAGCCCCGAGCAGGACGGTCTGCGCAGCGTCGCGCGCGACTTCCTGTCCGACACTCTGCCGGCGCACCGGATGGCCGAACTCGCCAACAGCGCGCCGGGTTGGGACCCGACCAGCTGGCCCCGGCTGGTCGGCTTGGGGTGGCTCGACGCCGACCTGACCTTCCTCGACCGGGTCGTGCTCGCCGAGGAATCCGGAGCGGCCTTGCTCGCTGCGCCGTGGCTCGGCACCGTCACCTTGGCACGTGACCTGCTACCGGAGGGGAACGCGGTCCGCGACGCCATTGCCGAGGGCGGTGTGCGACTGGCCGCCGGGGGGCGACCGACGTGGCGCTCGACGTCGACGACGGAACGGGTACGGCCAGCGCCACGATCGTCGGCATCCCCGATCTGCGCTGGGCGACCCACGCGGTGTTGCCCCTGGCTGGCAGCGACCGCGTGGCCGTCATCGACCTCGACGATGACCGCGCGAGCGCGGTGGCGCTGGACAGCCTCGACGCCACCCGGCCGGTCGGCACCCTGCGGTTGGATCGCTGCCCGGTCGAGCTGGTGGTGAACCCGGCGCGGGCGTCGGCGGTGATGAGTTATCTCGCGGCGTTGGCCTGCGAGGCGCTCGGAGTCGGGCGTACAGCGTTGGCACTCGGTGTCGAGCACGCCGGCACCCGCGTCCAGTTCGGTAAGCCGCTCGGCGTCTATCAGGGCGTTTCGCATCGCTTGGCGCACACCTTCCAGAATCTCGAACTCGCGAGGTCGCTGAGCTATCGCGCCGCCTGGTCGGTCGATGCGCACCCGACCCTGTCCGCCGTCGACCGCGCCCTCATCGCCGGCGCGGCGCTACGGGCCGGTGCGATGGCGGTCGAGGCGTGCGAAGACACCTTGCAGGTGCTGCTCGGCGGCATCGGCATGACCTGGGACCACCCTTTGCACCGCTGGTACAAGCGCGCGGTCAGCTCGTACGGCGTCGCGGCACAACTGGTCAATGACAGCAAGGCATTGGACGGGCTCGGCGACGGGACCATTCCCATCGCAGCGTGATCGTGTGCGCCGACAGCTCACCCAGGCAGGAAAGGAAGGTCATGACGCAGATTCCCACGCTGACCGGAGTCGTCGAGTCGAGCGACCTGGGCCGGGTTCTGGTGCACGAACACGTCTTCGTGATCTCCAGTCACGAGTACGTGAAGAACTACCGCGACGACGTCGACGAGGAAGCACTGATCACCCAGGCGGTGCGGGAGCTGACCGAACTCAAGGCCGCCGGTATCGACACGATCATGGACCCGACTGTGTGGGGCCTCGGCCGCTACATCCCGCTGACCCGGCGGGTCGCCGAACAAGTGCCGATCAACATCATCGCGGCCACCGGCCTGTACACGTACGGCGACGTGCCGTTCCCGATGCTGCACGTCGGGCCCGGCGAGATGTTCGATCAGCCCGACCCGTTGCCCGAACTGTTCGTCCGCGACCTGACCGTCGGGATTGCCGATACCGGGATTCGCGCGGCTTTCCTGAAATGCGCAATCGACACGAAGGGCCTCACCCCGGGGGTGGAACGGGTGATGCGGGCCGTCGGGCAGGCGAGCGTACGCACCGGCGCGCCGATCACCGTGCACACCGACTCGGCGTCGCGGTCCGGTTTGGTCGCGCAACGGGTGCTCGGGGGAGAGGGAGTCGACCTGCGCAAGGTCGTGATCGGCCATTCCGGGGATACCACCGACCTCGGCTATCTGACGGCGGTGGCTGACCAGGGCTCGCTGCTGGGCATGGATCGGTTCGGCCTCGACGCGGTGCTCCCGCTTGCCGACCGGGTCGCCACGATCGCTGAACTCGTCCGGCGCGGCTACACCGAGCAGATCGTGTTGTCGCACGACGCGTTCTGCTTCGCCGACTTCTTTCCACCGTACGAACCGCGCACCAGCATGCCCGAATGGAATTACGTCTACATCTCCCACAAGGTGCTGCCGGCGTTGCTTGAGGCCGGAGTCTCGCAAGCCGATATCGACACGATGCTCGTACACAATCCACGCCGCTATTTCGAGTAGGTCGCATCCATCGCCGACCGAATCACGCGCCGTCAAGATGGCGGCAGTGCTGAATCTGGATCCACGTGCCTGCCGTTGCTCGGTAAACGAGGATCTGCGGCGGCCGGCGAGACGCTGGTCGCGATGACTCTCGGGTTGGCGGCGTGTTCGTCGAGTGGTGGCCGCATTGTGCCGGAATTCCAGTTCGGGATGAGCCGGAGAGCATGCAGGCGGTTCGTGGGCGATATTTTCGGCGCTCCGCTGACAATCGAGGGGCTGCTGGCCTGGGCATGGGTGTTGTAGTGGACTTTCCCGGGCGTCGCTGATGGGCTTGTGATGGGGCTGGTCAAGTGCTAGTCGGACGGTGGGCAAGATGGGCCTGTCGCCGGGGCGACCGTTTGTGGCGTGCAGAGCTGGAAGAGCGACGAATATTCCGCTTTCTTCGCGGCCGCGAAGAAGACCGGTGCGGTGGTGTACGTCGCCCGGCGAGGCCCTGGATCAGGTCCGATTTTCACAGTGGCCCACGTGGGGACGAATGGGCGTCATTACCGCTTCGTTGGAAACAAGCGGTCGAGTATCGGGCGCCAGAGCGTGCTCTGAAACAAGGGTTTTCCACAGGGGGTTAAGTGGTCCGTTTCTTATCCACAGAAACGAAAACTGGCACCCCGACTGTCGGTGGCAGCCGGTAAAATTGGGTCATGAGCAGAAAAAACGACGGCGACCGGAATTCACCGACCCAAACATGCAACCGTGGCGGACCATGCCACCCAGCTGGGTTCCTCTGCAGATGCTGGAGGAACTCGACCGGTACGGCCGAGCCGACGCGGACACCGCGCTGGCCGCGATCGAAACCTTGGATAAGGTGATTTCTTATGCGCAGGCGATGCAGATGCGGTTCATGGACCGCTTCACCAACGCCCGCCCAGCCGTTGGCGCACCGTTCTCCAAATACGCGGCCGGTGAAATCGCCGCAATGCTGACCTGGAGCGTG
The DNA here is from genome assembly GCF_010993775.1 of Fodinicola feengrottensis. Taxonomy (GTDB): domain Bacteria; phylum Actinomycetota; class Actinomycetes; order Mycobacteriales; family HKI-0501; genus Fodinicola; species Fodinicola feengrottensis. Next base: position 55,132 of record NZ_WOTO01000029.1, read on the forward strand.
TCAGCGGCCCAGAAGCGGCTGAATTTGGCGTACCAACTGGTCCATGAGCTGCCGGGCACGATGGCGGGGATGTCTCACGGCGCCCTTGACTTGCGTAAGGCGTTCACGTTCGCGGACCAGGTCGGCCACCTCTCACCCGAGGACGCCCGGAGAGTCGAGGAGAAGGTGCTACCCGGCGCCGACTCGAAAACGCCTCGATCGATCCGGGACAGGGCCCGCCGGGAGGTCATCAAAATCGACCCAGCCGCTGCCGAAGCCCGCCGCAAGAAACTGGTCTCCGAGAGGCGAGTCGAAAAACAACCCTGCGAAGACGGCATGGCTCTACTGGGCGCTCTCCTGCCCGCCGAATCAGCGGAGGCGATCTACCGTCGCATCGACGCGATCGCTCGCAGCCTTAAAGCCAAAGACGAGTCCCGCACCATGGACGCACTACGCGCCGACGCCCTCACCGACCTCTGCCTCGGCGTGCCCAGCAACGTACGCACCAAAATCGAACTCCGCGTCGACGCCACCACGTTGATGGGCCTGGACGACAACCCAGCGATCCTGAGTGGATACGGGCCGATGACCGCGCAACGCGCACGAGAACTCGCCGGCGACGAAAACAGCGAATGGTACCGAATCCTCACCGACCCAGTCAGCGGTGTAGTGATCGACCACGGGCGTACGCGCTACCGCCCGACCAGGGCGCTGCGGGACTTGGTGAACGCACGCGACCAGCGATGCTGCGGCCCCGCCTGCAACCGGCCGGCGGCGACCTGCGAGTTCGACCACACCATTCCCTTTCGCGATCCGGAAGGGAAGACCGCGTATGACAGTGCCGGATCGGCCTGCAAATTCCACAACGACATCAAAGAACACGGCTGGACCCGTCACCCAACCGACGCCGGGCCGATTCCTGTGGACCAGCCCCACCGGTCGTACGTACGACGTCACCCCCAACGACGAATACCCACCACCACCGTTCTAGCGGTAGGAAGGGCACCGGTGATCCCGGGTTCACCACGGCCAGCGAGAGTCGCTGGGTCAAGCACGTCTACTACCAAGACGGGGATGTCATAGTGAGCTTTCCGATGGTGTGACGGAACGGACTTGGTTTATGGCTGGTCAACGGCTGAGTCGGAAGCGGAGTCTGCGGGCGCAGGCTTTTGCGGATGTTCGAAGCGGGCGTCGATCCCGAGACGATTCAGGTAGCACTGGACGCTGGCCTGTCGACGGTCTACAAGTGGTACGCGATCTGGGCCCCGACACGCCAGACCCGGTGATGGAGAAGCCAGGTCAAGCAACCTCCCACACCATCAAGATGCTCTTCCGCCATCCACCCTGCGCCACGTCTCAAATGTCCCTTAACTCACTACCGGCTTGGTAGCAGCGGATTGAGCGTGAGTCCCCACGCCACGGTGCGACCCTGGTCGTCGTACTCGATGTCACCCCCAGCGGGCACCACGGCAAGGTCCGGTTCGGCGACACTTGCTGCCGCGGCGAGCTGATAGACCGCGATCGGTTGGGCCAGCGTAGGAGCGGGTTAGCGTCGATTTGCTTTCGGATCACCACGACCGCGTGGTGTGAGAGTTGACATTCCCCCCGGGGGTAGGACGTAGCGTCGGCCGCGCATCCAATCGACGGACGGAGAATAATAATGACCATCGCCATCCCGGGGGTAGATTCCGAAGCGTTTCAGAACGAGGGCTTCGCCGTTGTCCCCGAGCTGTTCACTCGTGACGAGGTGGACAGATTCCGGCGAGCAGCCGAACGCGAGTTAGATCCTGGCAATCACAACGCAAAGGTCGGCCTGGTTACCACGACCGACGCCTGGGAGCACAACGAGGCGCTGCGTGCGCTCGCGTTGCACCCGCGTCTGGGGGCTGTGGGCCGAGCGGCTCGCCGGCCGTCGGCTGCGGATCTGGGGCGGCGAGGTGCTCGCCAAGCAGCCCCACGAACGGACGCCCAGCTATCTGCACGACGACCAGGTCTCCAGCCTGCTCGACTCGCCGATAACCTTCAACGCCTGGATCGCACTCGTGGACGTTCCGGTAGCCCGCGGCGCGATGTCGTTCCTCCCCGGGTCACACCGCCGCCCCGGCCCGGATCGCGTCACGGTGGCCGACCTGCCCAACGACGCGTTCGCCAGCTATTTGCTCGACACCTGGCCCGACCTGCAGTGGAAGCGGCGCATGACGATCCCGCTGCGCGCTGGAGGAGCGACCTTCCACCATGACCGAACGGCGCATGAAGCCGGGCCAAACACGACCGATCAGATCCGGCTGGCCTTCGTGGTGACCTTCACGGCCGCCGAGGCCAGGTATCGGCCCCAGAAAGGACGTGACCCACTGGCGATGACTGCCGGGCAACCCATCGATCCCGACCGCTACCGCTGGCCGGCACCGCCGAGGCCGTTTCATGAACCGACCAGACCGTGAGCGGTACGATCGCCTGACTTCGGTTTGGTGGTAGGGCTGTCGAGCTATTGGCCCGACCGAAAGGAAACAGCGCGACGTTGCCGCCTGTGATCCCGATCCCGTCGCGGGGTTACAACCGTGTTGGCGATAGGTTGCGCGCATCCGGCATGATCGCCAGGCAGGGTGATGCGGGATAGTGTATTCGGTAAAGCGTCGGCGAAAGGTCGGTCGCCTCCACAACCACGAGCAGCTGATGCAACGGTTAACCTGTCCGCTCGGTCTCTCCTCGTCGTGCTGTTTCGAAGGTGTCGATGCGGTCGAGGATTTGTTGCGCGACGGCGATCCGTTGCTGTAGTCGTTGCCGGGAATGCCGCAGTAGTTCGGCCAGGTGGGAGCCCACGGTGTCGTTGTCACCGGTGGTGAAATTGGTGGCTAGACGGCGGATTTCCGCGATGGTCAACCCGAGTCCGCGCATCTCGCCGATGAATCGCACGCACCACAGAGCGTCGTCGGTGTAGAGCCGGTATCCGGCGGCGCTGCGGCCCGGAGTGCGGATCAATCCGAGGTCGGTGTACTCGCGCAGGGCCTTCACAGGTACGCCGGTCCGTGCCGACAGTTCCCCGATCGTCGCCAGGCGTGTTTTGGTGTTTTTCGGGTCCATGGGTGCCTTTCTCTCATTCACCGGTGTTGAGCTCGGGTTGTTCAGCCGGCGCAGCAGGACAGCTCAATGACATCGGTGGTGAAAGAGGTCTATTCGCATTGACGAATATCTACGCGAACCATACTATGCGTCTACGCGAATAATTCAAGTCCCATGGAGGCGCCAGAATGACCCGGTCCGGCAGCGGCACCATCGTGTCGGGCGATCCGGCCTGTACACACGTCGATACGACGGCGAGATTTTTTTTCGCGCGCTGTCGGATCCGACCCGGCTGGCGCTGCTGGAGTTCATCGTTGCCGGTGAACGAACATCCGCCGACTGCGTGCGGTACGCCGGAATTTCCCAGCCTCGGGTCTCGGTGCACCTGTCCTGCCTCGCCGACTGCGGATATGTCGTCGCTCGCCGTGACGGCAGAAAGCTGCGCTACTCGATCGGGGATCCGCGGGTGCCCGACCTGCTGACTCTGGCACGGGCACTGGCGGTCGAGAACGCCGTCGCTCTGGATTGCTGTACCCGCATCCCCGCCGCCGTGGACGGCAGTCGATGAACGCGCTGAGGAATTCGGGCGGTCACACCGGCCCCGCTCGTGGTGACATTTCGCCATGGTGGAGTCCGGTTCCAGGACCTTCGGAAGTCGACCGAACTGCCGTGGGACGCGATTCTACTGGATGGGAATAAAACGGGCGCGCCGTACGGGTGTCGCGGCGCGCCCGCCCCCCTTACGCGAGCTGGCCTATCGACCTACCAGCTCCGCGGCTCGTTTCAGCAACCTGGTGATCGCGGCCGGATCGTCATCGTTAATCGCGGGAAAAGCCGCGCCGAAGCCACCGTTCAACCATGACACCCGCACTCCAGGGTTCGGTACGTTGGTGCCATCGGCGAGAAATACATGCGGACTGCAGTTCACTCGCCCGCCTCCTGCTTGGTCGAACTGATCGATCACCGATGAGCGGAAGGTTCCGTGGTCGAGGGCCTGCTGAAGTTTGATTTCGTCAACACCGTCGGTCTCGGCTGCGATGTCCAAGATCACGTGCCTGAGTGAGATACACCGGTGGTCAGACCAGAAGGCGATCCGCAGTGCCCGGTCGAGCTGCTCGCTGGCCGTCCAGCCCTGCGCCTTGCATGCCTGAACTGCTTCCAGCGCGGGCAGGGTCGTCACCGGATACGTCCAGTCTGGACCCGGCCGCAGGCGCCATCCGGCCTCCGGCTCGAGGGCGCCGACGACCGCGGCCTCCGAATCGACGCCCGGCCGGGAATTGACTGACCGGGTTGAACAACTCGAGGGGAAAGGCCGGTGATCAAACCAGAGCCGACCGTCGAGTCCGAGTCGGCTTCTCTCGCGATGTAGTCGATACACCGCCAGATGAGCGAATGAGCAGTTCAGGTCGGAATAAATGGCAAGGACGGCCGGCGAGCTCGGCAACAGTGGATTCTCGGACACTTAGTGATCCTTTTGGATGTCAGCCCCACGATGGTCGCGGATGCAGGTGACAGTAGTAATGCGGCCCGGCGAGAGCAAGCCTGAGGTTATTACGAGAAAATGACCTGGAAATGGTCCACTAAATGGACGCGTAATTGGACCAGCGTGGGCAGCCTTTGCGTCATTCGACAGGTATAGTTCGCAGACATGGCACAGCCTTGGACTGCGTTCGGATTAGAACTTCCGCTGCTGCTGAAAAGGACTGGACAAGGCCGGGTCGCGGGGCAACTGGAGACCGCCTTACGGTCAGCGATAAACTCGGGCCGCCTTGGCAAAGGCACGAGGTTGCCGTCCACGCGTACGCTCGCGTTCGATCTTGGTCTGTCCCGCGGCACCGTGGTCGAGGTATACAGCCAACTGGTCGCCGAGGGTTATCTCATCGCTCGCCAAGGATCGGGCACCGAGGTGGCAGTGGGCGCGCGGCCGCTCGCGCTGGCCCGAACCGGCTCGGCGCGGCCTGGTCCCAGAGCTCGGTGGGATTTCCGTCCGTCGCTACCTGATTTGTCGCTCTTCCCGCGCCCGGCGTGGCGGCGCGCCCTGACCTGGGCACTGGATAATATGGCAGACGAGGCGCTGGGCTACGGCGATCCGCGCGGCGTGGAAAGCCTGCGCACCGAACTGGCCCAATACTTGCGCCGGGTTCGTAACGTTCACGCCGATCCTGAACACATCGTCATCTGCAGTGGCGTCACCCAGGCGCTGACACTGATCTGCCGGGTACTGTCCGACCATCCGGACGTGGCCGTCGAGGATCCAGGATCACCCGCATTGTGCGCGCGAATCTCGACGGCTGGCCTGCTGCCGGTCTCGATCCCGGTCGACGCCGAAGGGCTCCGTGTCGACCTGCTTCGCTCGAGCCCAGCAAAAGCGGCGCTGGTTACCCCGGCACATCAGTTTCCCACGGGCGTGGTGCTTTCCGCTCGGCGACGAGCCGATCTGCTGCGTTGGGCAGCAGAGGGCGGCCTGGTCATTGAGGACGATTACGACGCTGAGTTTCGGTATGACCATCGTCCGACCGAGGCTTTGCAGTCCGCCAGTCCGGACCGTGTGTTGTACGCCGGGTCGGCCAGCAAGGCGCTGGCTCCGGCGTTGCGGCTGGGATGGCTGGTGTTGCCGGCCCACCTTGTCGACTCGATCGCCGACGCCAAACAAACCGATGACTTGGGTTCACCCGCTGTGGAACAGTACGCGTTCACCCACCTGCTGGCCACCGGCGCGTATGACCGCCATCTCCGGCACGCACGCACGATCTACCAGAGCAAACGAGACGCACTCATGAAGGCAATTCAGCGGCATCTACCGATCGCCGATATTCATGGCATCTCCGCCGTCTGCTGCAGACCATGATCAGCCTGCCGTCCGCTGTTGACGAACATCAGTTGGTCAAGACCGCCCGCCGAGTCGGCGTCGGCATCTATCCGCTTGGCGACTACGGCTCCGGCAGCCGACGGATCGGCCCTGGCCTGGTCCTCGGATTTGCCTCGCTTGGTCCTTCGGAGATCGCCAGCGGTATTGAGTGCCTTGGGCAATGCATCACTCAACTACTCTCCGTTGACCATGAACGGCGATGACGTTTCTGCTGCGGACCAGGAAACCTGACCAAACTGATGCCTTTATTTCCTCCCTCTTGCTGCGGGTTCTTGTAGTACGCCAGCGCTGCCGGGCCTAGCTCGACAACCGCCGGATGAACCTTCGTGCCTTGGTTGGCAGCCGAAACGCGGACTTTTTACTGTTGTCAAAGGATCGTTGGACCGATTGCTCGGGCTGATGTGGAGGGTTGACCTGTGCGACACGGTCCTGGTCGCACGTCGAAGTGGCCACCGGATGCCGATGGCGGCCGTGGTAGTGGGCAGGCCGTGCGGCGTCGGCGTACCGCTGCGTCGCCTCGGCGCAAAAAGGTGTAACACGGTTGGTACGAACAGTGATATCCGTTTTCCCCCCATCATCAATCATGCCCGATGAACGCGACGGACTTGATCGTCATTCCCGATTCGGCAGCCTTTTTGGCTAATTTCTGCCGCTCGCCGGCACAAATTACTCTCAGGCTGCGGCAGCCTACGGAAGGTCGATTTTCGAACGTTTTCATCGCAACGCCGGGGTCTGGAATATCCGAACTGGCACAGAAACCCCTTCAAGAATCGGACCAAAGCCGCTGCCCCTGCGACGGTATCGTCGAAGCCCGGACTCCGGAAATACCCGCCGGATCTGAGCCATGATCCCAGACAAGCCCGAGAGAAGAACGTCGTGACATCTCCTCAACAGCCATCCCCGAACGACAGCCGAGCACTGCCGGACCTCACCGGCCAACTGGCCGGACGAGCCGCGCAACTTGCCACCGAACTGCCACCCGAGGTGCTCAGCGTGTTCTTCGGACAGGCAGCAATGCTTGGCGAAAGCGACCTGGAAAGCAAAGTGCTCGCCGCAGGCTCGCGGGCACCCGACTTTTCTCTGCCGGACCCGCAAGGTGACGTCGTTGACTTGGCGGCGATGCTGGCCCGCGGACCCGTGGTTCTGACCTTCTACCGAGGAGCCTGGTGTCCCATGTGCAACCTGCAGTTACCGGCACTGCGGGACAGCCTGCCGGCGTTCACCGCCGCGGGAGCTTCACTCGTTGCGGTGAGCCCGCAACTGCCAGATGGCTCGCTGACCATGGCTGAGCGACACGCGCTGACATTCCCGGTGCTGTCGGACCTCCGCAACGTCACCGCCCGCCAGTACGGACTGGTGTTCACGATGTCCGCCGAGGTAGTCGACACCGCCCGCGCGATCGGTGTCGATTTCGTTGCGGTCAATGGCAACGACACCTGGGAACTGCCTATTCCGGCGACCTTCGTCATCGATCGCCAAGGAGTCATACGCTGGGTGCAGGCACACGCCGACTGGCGTCAACGACCGCAGCCACAGGCCATTCTCGATGCGCTCACCGCTTTGGCCGATGAACCGGAGTGAGCATGCTGTCCGGTGTAGCGCGGGCGACCCAGTTTGTCATATCCCAGCCTGCCGCACGTCTTCTTGCTGCGATCGGACCCGATCGAGCCGTTCTGTCAATGTGACCCAACCATTCCGCTGTTGATTAACACCAGGGAGCAAATGATGCAGTTTCTCGTCCTGAGCCACACCAAACCAGGCGCCACCGACGCCCAGGTAGGTGAGCACATCGCGGCCGAGATCGAGCGGGCGTGGAGTTACTACCTCACCGGAATCATCCGGCAGATATTCGCGCGTACGGCACCCGCCGCGCCTGGAGCCGTCCTGGTGATCGAGGCGGAACAGCTCACCCAAGCGCAGGAGCTGATGGATCAGATGCCACTGGCGCGAGCCGGCCTCGCCACTTTCGAAGTCATCCCGATCGGACCGTTCGCGCCATGGAATGTGCTGATGTCAAAGATCGACACCGTAGTGGGCGACGCCAAAGCAGATGCGTCGGCCTGAGCCTGGAATCGCTGCTCGTTCGCTGGGAGCGTTTCTCCAAACGCGTACGTGCCTATCTCGCTGGGCATTGGATGGTCGACAGGAAAGGCTCTACTTCCGTGGGCTAATATTCGGTGCGGGGCAATTATGACAAACCTCATGGGGGCGAGTCGTGTTGATTACAACTGCCCCGCCAGCGCCGGGTAGCGAACAATGGACGAGTACTCGGGTTTCGGGCCCGCACCGACCACGGAGGCAGTCCCTTGTCTATTCACGAATCGCCGCGGCCAGGTTCAGCATGAGCGCGCAAACGCAGGAGTCGTCCAGGTTCGGACGCAACATACGTTTCCGAAAAGAGTTCCGCGGCACCACCAGGCTCTCCGGTTTCTACCTTTTCCTCAGCCTGGCCACCCTGGTCGGCGTGTGTTCTTCCTGCGCGACAACGCGACAATGGTCACGCCAGCGGTGTGGATTCGATGCTCCATCGTGGCTGCGACCTCCATATTGCTGGTCTTGCTCACCGCCGCCGCCGCGCGCGCGGATCAGCAGGGGGATACATGCGACTGCGTATCTCCTCTGCGATCCTGCTGGTGGCGGTGATCGTCATTCTCGTTCTGCCGGGCGACTTCCCGCTGTGGATCAAAGCCGAGCAAGCTGGGTGCGGGTTGTTGCTGGCGGGAGTGGTCTACAACGTCAACCGAGCCAAGGTCCGCAGCCTGTTCGTGAGCTGACTCTGGCATTTGGTCCACGACCGCGGCTACTTCTATCGGCAGGGTCGCAGACCCGACTGGGCGATACTCCGCAGATATTTGTCAGCGACCACCAAGGAATGACAACTGTCATCAGCTAGTCCCAGTGGAAGCATTTCCACCGAGAGAAAATGGGGTGTCAAAGTGCGTTGGACAAAAGTCACCGCGGCTACATTCATGGCGATATTCATGGCGATCGCAGGCACACTTGTCAGCGACCAGGGCGCCTATGCGGGAATTGGGTGTGGTGCTGACACTGTCAGCGAAGGATATTTTCAGGTCGACGTTCAGCGCGCGGTGTTCAGCTGTGATGTCGTTGCGTTCGGCATCGAAGGGGTGCATGGGCCGTACGGCGGCGGTCTTTTTGTCAACGCGTGGGGTCCAGATGGCATTCAGGGTAGTGTCACGCTCACCGCGAATGGTTACGTCAACGTATGGAGCGGCGATCATGCGCCCGGCGGCCTCTGGTGCGGACAGATAAGCGACGAATACTGGACCAGGGTCTGTCTCAGCACCTGACTTCCGTGACAGCACTGGGCTCGGCGTGTTCCCTATCCGATGGCCGGTCCACCTCCAAGCTCGGCCGGCGAATGATCTTCCTGCTGGCTCCGAACGGGTGAGAGACAACGGACGGCTTGTTCTTCCAGCTCGGACTTGCCGGTGACGCCGTGGATCTGGTGAGGTTGTTCGAAACGTACGCGCGCGGGCTTTGGGCGAGGCCGCTTGAGTTTCTGGAGATGCCATGACTGCGGCGCGGTTGTTGGTGGAGGCCGAGCGGGACGCGGTTCAGATCGGTCGGCTGTCGGATTTGTTTCCGGAGCTGGACGTGGCCGGTGCGTACGCGATCCAGCTCGAAAACATCCAGCGCAGGGTCTCGGCTGGCGCCGCGGTGGTCGGTTACAAAGTCGGCCTGACCAATGCCGCGATGCAGCAGTTGCTCGGGGTGTACGAGCCGGATTTCGGCCATCTGCTGGACGATGTGACCTACTCGGACGGGATCTCGCTGGTAGCCGCGCGCTATTGCCAACCGCGTGTCGAGCCGGAGATCTGCTTTCGGTTGGCGGAAACACTGCACGGTCCCGGTGTGACGGTGTCGGACGTACTGGCCGCCACCGACGCCGTCGCGCCAGCGCTGGAGATCGTGGACAGTCGCATCCTGGACTGGAAGATCAAGCTTGTCGACACCGTCGCCGACAACGGTAGCGCGGCGGCCATGGTGGTTGGCGCCTTCCAGCCGCTGGACGGCCTGCCGGATCTGGCGTCGATGACGGCCGAGCTGTTCGTCGACGGCGAGCTGATCGGATCCGGCGCTGGCGAGGTCGTGCTCGGCCATCCCGCCGCAGCGGTTGCCTGGCTCGCCAATGCGCTCGCTGGCTGGGGCACCGGGCTGCCGGCCGGCCATCTCGTGCTTCCCGGCTCGATGACCACCGCGCCGTTCGTTCACGCCGGCCACCGCGTCGAAGCGCGCTTCGACGCGCTCGGCACTGTGTCCGCGAGGTTCACGTAAGGAACCCGTCATCAGGACCGATGTGCGGCATTCCGTCCTGCCGCTGGAACGGCGCGGAACATCGCGACCGGCCTGTGAATGGACGACAGCACGATTTCGGGCTGCGCGCGATCGGCTGCAGTGGAGCGACCTACCAGCTCTGGTACCTGTCAGAAGCCTGACAGCGGCGGCCTTTGGCGTGAATCCCCCGCCGGCGGGGGATGTTTCCTTGGGCGGTTGAGATAGTCACCAGCGAGCCCGACCCTGGGCTGCCTCTTCGCGGGGACGCTCATCGGGCGGACGGCAGGACCCCACCGGCCTGCCAGGTTGTCCATGACAGGTTCCAGTCGCCGTAGCCGTCCCAGCTGGGTGTCGTGGGTCCGCCGGTGTTGACATAGCTGAAGACGTCCCCGATATGGGCGAAGTTGAAGTAACGCTCGGCGTCGGCCACAGTGAGGTTGGTGCAGCCGTTGGAGGTGCTTCGGATACCGATGTTGCCGCCGTTCCAGCTGGCTGAGTGCACGAATTCGCCGGAGCTGGTCAGCCGGACCGACCACGGCACCTGCAAGTCGTAAGGGTCAGCCGGGTTAGTGGACATCATGCGCTGGACCCGGTCTTTTTCCATGACTATCTTGGTCCCGTTGTAGGTAGGGGTCTTCGATTTTCCCAGCGACACGGGCAATGTCATCGCGGGTTGACCGTCCGATGTGACGGTCATCCGTTTCGTCGCACCGTCCACGGTGGCGATGTTCGCGGCGCCGGTGGCGATCGACAGGGTGAGGCTGTCGTCATAAACGAGCCCATTGCCGGCAGACAGGCCCTTGACTGGGAAAGCGACCTCTATCTTGGCGTGCGCCGGCCAATATTGCTGGAGCCGGTAGTGCGCTTCCAGAACCTGTCCGGCCCGTGCGGACCGCTCCCAATACCAGGCGCCGACGGCCGGCGCGCCGTTGACGGTCACCGTCGTCGCCTTGTCGAAGGCACTCGCATCGGTGACCTTGCGATTGAAAAACGCGACGATTGGCATGCCCACGCCGTACACCGTGCCGTCGCTCTCAAGCAGTGACAGGTGAACGGGAGCACCCGTCAAGGCTGGTCCGGGCGAGGCGGATGATCCCGGGCTGGCGGGACCGCTTTTCGACGGTGTCGGGCTGCCGGCAGCATTGCTCCCACCCGACGAACAGGGGGAGAGAACGATGAAAGCCGCGACGGCCACGGCGACGGCGACCGCGCGGACCGCGCCGCCGCGGGTGGCTAAAATGTTCATCTGTATATTGTACGCTGACCGTTGCGCGCTGGAATTTTCCGCGTTGACTCATGAAAAATGCCCGCGTACGTGATTCTTGCCCATGCAAGGGCGCCGGTGTGGTGTACGGGCCTTGGAAGGCAGTGAGGTTGACGGTGACTGTGTCCTGGTCGCAGGAGGCGCGTCGGCTATCTGCACCGCATACTGTGCTGCGTCTTGGCGAAACGACCGAATCGAGGAGGCCGAGTGCCTGACGACATCGAGTACGCCATTGCCGCACAGGTGACGCGTCTGCGCGACACTTTCCGCACTGGTCGTACGAAGCCACTGTCCTGGCGCATCGATCGGTTGCAGCAGCTGCGCACGATGCTTGACGAGCAGCGTGAGGATTTCCGCGCCGCGCTTCAGAAGGACCTCGGCAAGAGCGCCGCGATGGCTGACCGTACCGAAATCGACTTCGTGATCCGTGAGATCGACCACCTGCTCGCGCATCTTGAGGAGTGGCTGCGCCCGCAGCCCGCGGCGGTGCCCGCTGCGATGGGTGCCGCGACCGCTTGGACCGTCTTCGATCCGCTCGGAGTCGTGCTGGTTGTCGCCCCATGGAACTATCCACTGCAGCTGCTGCTCGCTCCGGTGGTCGGTGCGTTGGCCGCTGGCAACTGCGTGGTGGCCAAGCCCAGCGAGGTTTCCCCGGCCACCTCAGCCGCGATCGCCCGCCATGTGCCGCGCTATCTCCCTGGACGCGGTCGCGGTCGTGGAGGGTGCTGTCGCGGAGACGACAGCGCTGCTCTCGCAACGCTTCGACCACATCTTCTACACCGGCAACGGCGTGGTAGGCCGCATCGTCATGACCGCCGCGGCGAAGAACCTCACCCCGGTCGCGTTGGAGCTTGGCGGCAAGTCACCGGCGTACGTCGACCGTGGCGTGGATCCGGCGGCCGCGGCGGCTGCCCGGATCGTCGCTGGCCGGTTCCTCAATGCCGGTCAGACGTGCGTCGCGGTCGACTATGTCCTCGCCGATCCGGATACCGCCGCCGCCCTGGAGTCCGCCTTCCCGCAGGCCCTCGAGGACTTGTACGGACCGAACCCCGCCTCGGCCCCTGACTACGGGCGCATCGTCAACGAGCGCCATTTCGACCGGCTGCTGGGCCTGCTCGGCGCCGGGCGTGTGGTTGTCGGCGGCACCCATGACCGCACCACCAAATACCTTGCTCCGACCGTGCTCGCCGGGATCACCGGCGAGGATCCGGTGATGCAGGAGGAGATTTTCGGCCCGATCCTGCCGATCATCGAAGTTGCCGACCTCGACGCGGCCATCGAGTTCATCAACGCGCGGGACAAGCCGTTGGCGCTTTACGTGTTCACCGACTCCGACGCCACCCGGGACCGACTGCAGAACGAAACCTCCTCCGGTGCGCTCGGCATCGGACTCCCGCTGGCTCACCTCACCGTGCCCGAGCTTCCCTTCGGTGGGGTCGGCGAGAGTGGCATGGGGCACTATCACGGGCTGTACTCGCTCGAGGCATTCAGCCACCGCAAGGCGGTCCTGGAGAAACCACTCGGCTGAACAGCGGTGTCAGGGAGGTGTGCGTCGGGACCGCGTCGGCGGTACGGGTGCGTCCGGCCGCCGCGCGGACGGTTGGACCGCCGACGGTTTCACCAGGACCCGGCGGTTATCCGTTGACCCTGGAGGCGTATCCACCCGACATGGAGACAGGGGTGAACTCCACTTTGAATCCCACGCCCACTCCGTCTTTGGACTCGGCTTTGCCGATGGCAGGGAAGATCAGGCGTCCCACCATGGCACCGCCGTCCATGAACTCCAAGGCGTCGATACCGGTGTAGTTGTGCTTGCTGCCCTGGACAACTGATTCGAAGTTCATGAACCTGGCCACCACGATCGGACCGGCGATGTCCGCGGGCGCCCAGTACTGACTGGGTTTGTCGGCGGCTTCGACGCCGTCTTTCTCGAGCTCCAGCTTGATGAGACCGATGCCCAAACCACCTTCAACGAGCTTCGCGTGCTCCTTTTCCTTCTCCGGTTTCTCCCATTGGCTGATTCCCTTGCTCACCAGGTTCTTGGCGGTATCCCAGGCACCCCCAAGCAGCCCACCCGCGGCCCCCTTGGCGGCCCCACCGGCGGCCGTACCAGCCTGACCTTCCAGCGACGCGTCGACGCCGATCGAGGCCTTGAGCTCCATTCCGACAATCTGATATTTGGAGGTGAATGCCCAGTCGGCACCAATGTTGTTGGCGTACGTGATGTCGACGGTCGTCACCAGCTTCTCGACCACCCATTTCATCCCGTCGAACACGGGGTTGGTCGGGGCTTCGTGATGCATCGAGATCTTGTACTGGTGCTCGGCATTGAGGTGGTGGCCGTCGAGGAACATCACCAGCACCCCGGACGGGATCGCCGACGAGCTGACCTTCTCGCCGCTCCGCCGCCGATGCTGTCGAGTTCACGGAGCAGCTTCTGCCGGTCGCCGGCCAGTTTGGCCTTGGCCAGCGGAGCCAGCGAGGCGTACCAGGAGTCGTATTGGGGCAGCGAACCACCGCGACCATCGAAGGCCGCCATGGCCGCGGCGATCCGAGACTGGCCGGGCAGGTTGCCCGAGCCGCGACGGTTGGTGTCCTTCTTCCAGGCCTCGAAGTCGCCCAACGCGGCGTCAATGTCGGCGACGAGCTGATCGCCGCCTTTCTGTTCCCAGATCTGCTGCACCTCGCCGGCTGGTCCCGGCTTGGCGCCGGTCTGCCCACCAGCGCCGGGCCCGCCCGCGTCGCGCTGCACCGCAGCCCGCTTGCCGTTCAGCAACCGAGCCACCGCCGCGTTGCCGGCCGACCGCTGCAGGTCGACCAGCCCGCTGGGATCAGCTGGCCGTGCCGGATGGAGCGGCGGTCGACTGCCCGTTGTCGGTCGTTGCTGGTTGTCGTCGTGCTGTCGCATGTCCCGATCTCTCCATCGGCGGGGCGAGCGCCTCGACGCTGGCCAAGAATAGGAATCTATCAACCCCCGAAATCAAGCACCAGCGGAGCGAAACCAAGGCTCGCTGCTTTTCGTGACCATATGCGCGCGGCCTGGCGGAGAAGTTCACGGCGGGAACACACAACTGCCCAATCGGGAAATGGCCAGCCAATTTCTTGGCGAGATTTTTACCTGAACAGGGCCGTATGAATGCGTTCGAAGACAAGAAGTGTTCGCGCGATTACGGAACGAGTTTCGCCCTTCACTCCAGCGGGCGCGGCTGTCGTACGTCAAGACCGCCTGGGTGCGTCCGCATATTCTCGAGGTGCTGCGCTACCTCCGTGCGACCCGGGCGACTCGGCAGCGCTCAGCCACCGCTGTCCCGGGCTGTGCGGCGAACCGGGGGAGCCCTGTTGCTGGCGGGTCCGAAGCCAGAGACTGCGGACAACAATGTCTGGTCAGGTCGACTCGGGATTTGTCATTTGCGGGTTCCTGGTTTTATTTTGTTTCGGTGGCTTAGAAAGTCACTCGGGCTGTTTGGAGGGCGCGGACCGCGGGCGCGTTGCGTGCGGCTAACGCGTGGTCGACCGGGCGGCCGGACAGCCCGCGAAGGAAGTCGACGGCGTCGGCGCGGACGTGTCCGGTCGGAGCGCTGTCGCCGAGCTGGAATTTGTCGCCGGCGGGGCCGGTCAGTTCCAGTGTGACCGCCGGGCCAGTCCAGCTGGCGGCGAGGTCGCGAATGACCTCGTTGACGATCCAGCGGTCGTGGTCGTCAAAGACCATCGGTTGGTCCGTGGCGCGACACAGATCAACGCGGTGCATCCAAAGATCGCGGCTGTAGATGATGTCCTGGAGGTAGCCGATGGTCCAGCGCGGCGGGTCGGGTATGCCTGGGCGGATCGTACGGTTGCGGATGACTGCTGGCATCCGACGTACCGAGCGCAGCGCGCGCGCGGCCAGGCCGTCGCGAAGGCCTGACCAGCTGCGGGCCACTGTCCTCGGTATGGTCGGCTATTTGCTGCGCGGTGAGCGCATCAAGCTCGATACGGTCGGGAAAGTGCCGCCTGCCGTGGCGGATCCGCCGGGTGACGGTGAACAGCGACGCGAGGTCTTCGGCCTGACCGACCAGATGCGCGGTGATGTCGCGAACCGACCAGCCGACACAGTCGGTCGGTTGCTGCCAGTGGTCACCGATTCGGCGCAGTACGGCCAGGATCGCGTCGCCTTCGGCTTCGGCGGCGTTGGCTGCCTGGTCGCGATCCGGTTTCTGTCGCCGAGCGGCCGGGTACGTGGTCATCGGCGTCAAAGTTTCTCCGTTGGGGTGTAGTAGGCGCAGAACATGTCAATGGCTTGTGGTGCCAGTCGGACGTACCGCCCGGCTCCCAGGTCCACTGCCGGTTCGTTGGACAGCTGTTGGCTGAGCAGACCCGCCATCAGCGAGGTGTAGAGCGCCAACCCATCTGGCTCGGCGGCCGCCGGGGACAGCCGGCCGGCGGCCACCGCCTCGTCCAACGTGGTCCGCAGCAGGTCAATCGTCTCCACGGCCGGCGCGTACGCCCGCTCGGACGGGGTGAACCCGGGAACTGGCCGCCAGAACAGCAGCTGGGCGAGTACCGGATGCGCGGTGCCCCATCGCAGCGCGCCATCCTCGCCGGCCCGCAGGCGCTCGATCGGATCGGTGATGCCCTCAGACGCCGTCGCGATCGCGACGTTCTGTCCGCGCGCGCCGGCCTCAAACAAGGCGTCGTACACGGCGATCTTTGAGGGAAGTACTGGTAGAGCGACGGCGGGCGCAGCCCCATCCGGCGAGCCACCTCCGCCAGACTCAGCGCCGCGACACCTTCTTCGACCATCACAGCCAGCGCGCCGTCGAGGATTTCCGCGATGGTGTCGTTCCGTCTACGCGTGCGCCTATCGAGTCCCTCGCTCATGGCATTAGCGACCTAACCCACTGTCGGGAGGGTTCTGTGACCGCGCTGCCGTCAACGACGCGGACCTGCACCGAGCAGGCCTCCGGCTTCCCGTACGTCGCCAAAGGAGCGAGCTGCGACCCGGCCAACCGGCTGACTGACGGCCACTGCGGGCAGGTCATGGCCGCGCTCGAGCAACGGATCGAGGGGCTCACCGCCTGCGTTCGCGGCAACCGCGCACGGGCTCGACACCTGCTTGATGCAGCCGCGACGGCACTGCAGCGCGCTGGCGCCTCGGTGCTTGCCGCCCAGACCCGACTGGAATGGGCCGAGCTTGCCGACCCTGCCGACCCAGAAGTTCGGCGTGCCATCGCCGGATGCTTAGAAATCTTCGACCACGCGGGACTGTCCAGCTGGACCGAGCGTGCCCGTGCGGCAATGCCTCGTACCACCAGGCAGCGCTGGCTAGAGCCGCTCAGCCGCCGCGAAGCCGAAGTCGCCGAACTGGTCAGCCGCGGCCACTCCAACCGGCGCATCGCACACCAGCTCTCCATCAGCGAACGAACCGTCGAGGCACGCTTGCACAGCGCCTACACCCGTCTTGACCTCGCCTCGCGGGTCAGCCTCGCCGCTTGGGTCATCGCCCGACAAACCTGACGCCCCACCCTTGGAACCACCTGCTGAGCAGATCCGCCACAAAGTAAGCAGCCGACACTGCCTCACCAAGTGGACCATCGGGATGCCAGCCAAGCGGCCGTGAGTGCTGCTGGTGCGTACGCGCGAGGGAATCCGGACCAGTGATCGGAGTCGGCGGAGTGCGACCAGTGAGCGCCGGTTTGAATCTGTACTACCGGTTCGCACCCGAGGCGTGGGGCCGGGCTGGTTCCGACTGGCTCTGTAAACGACCCCGCCGGCATGCAGTTGAGGTTCGCGGTCACGACCGAAGGCCGCGCTGATCACCATCGCGACTCCAAATCTGTGACCAGAAGGGCGACATTCCAGTTGTCCGTCCTCCGTAACTGCACCACTCGCGCCACTCCGCAGCCACCACGGGCAAACCCGGCCCTGGTCAGGACGCCTATGATCGGTTAAATGTCGCCCTCGAACTATCGGGTACTCCGATCCGCGCGGCTCTCGTACCGAACCAGGATCATGGGGTTCTTTGGGGTAATAGCCTTCATACTCTTCGTCTTCTCCTTCAACGGTGTAACCATGGCGACCTACTATGTGCTGGGGAACAAGGTTGTTGCTCACGTGGACGACTGCCACACATACCCAACGCGGTATACGGACAGCGTTGAGGTCGTCTGTAACGGAACGTGGAAAGAAGCTTACGGCGACCAGGTTGGTCAGATCTACGGCGTGGCGCCGAGCGAGAAGGGCAGCACCATCACAGTCCACGCCCTCCACGGCAGCGCCGTGGAGGACGGCACTCAACTTCCATCGATTGGTGCAGCCGGCGTCAGCTTGGTGGCGCTGGGTGTAATCGGTTTTGGGTTTCTGCTTGGAACTGTTCGGAAACATAGTGCCCGTGCTCGCGCCATCGCCGACGACGCCCAAGGTACAACCACGAACCGTCCCGAAACAGGTCAAGTAAGCACGCCGGACTAAAAGACCCAGCCGTCGCAGGCGAAATCCGTCACGGGCCGGAATGGCCAACGACCTTCGCCAGGCCGGAGCTGCCTCCGGCCGTGGTGTCAGGCGAAACTCGTTGACCGTTGCTCAGCCTCCGAGGAGTGGGCGCATGAAGGAGCGGTCGTAGCGCAGTACGCAGCCGCTGTCCTCCTTGATCCGGTCGGCGGCGATGAAGTCGGGATCCTTGCCAAACAGCGTCCTGTATTGCTCGTACTCGGCGAAACTCGGGAAGCTGAAGAGCGCGAGTGCCTTGTCGCTCGAGCCTTCTGACGGTAGGAAGTATCCGTGGTGGGCGCCACCGTGGCGGTTGGCGAGGTCGATCCACCGTTGGGCGAATCTCTCGAAGGCTTCGATCTTCGCGGGGTCGATGACGTACTCGACGACACAGGTAATCATTCGCTCAAACTACAGTGAGGTAACGGCCATCAGCCGATGGGTCAATGCAATCGACCGCGAAGCCATCTGGGTCTTCTGCATATTTCTTCCTCGATATTCGCCTGCTGGGATGCTTTTCCAAACGTCGAATGCCGCGGCTCGTACGAGTTTGTCAGCGGCAGTCCCACAACACGGGATTGCCGTAACCGATATTGTCATGACCGATGTTGCCGTAGACGATCTCGTTGTCGGCCACGCCGACCAACACGTTGCCGTCGGCGCTGCCGTTGACTGGAAGTTGCCGAAGGTTTCCTTGCTGCAACAGCCGAAGCAGGTAGGTGTCGTCGATCCCCACCGAACCAGCCGAGTTCACCGCGACCGCTTTGCCGTCGACCGGTGAGGTTACGCCGATACCCAGCAGCCAGGTCACCGATCCGACACCAGCCCGGCCTGTCACGACTCCATTGCGGATTGCTCGGCGAACTGGCGGCGGCCGTACGCGGTGGCCACTGGCCGGCGAAGGTTGTGCTGGCCGATCGACGCGACACCACGTGGCCGCAGCTGCTGGCGGCGCCAGGTGCACTGGCGTGGCGTGCCAGCGCGGACCGGCGGCTGGTCGACGTCCTGACGGCGCTCGCCGACAGCGGCATGACCGAGCCAGGTTGGCGAGTTGTCGATGCCTATCCGCCGCCGGACTTCGACGGCGAGCCATATTTTTTCCAGACTGGCAGTGAATTCATCGTCCTGCTCGGCTCGCGACGGCGGTACGAGCCGAAATTCTGGACCGCGTTGCAGTATTCGCCTGGCGCTTTCCGTCTTCCGGTCGGCTGGTCGGTCGACAACGTGCGAGGTGTCGACGGCTCGTTCGGCGCGGAGCGGATCAGGCAGTTCTGCTCGCTCCTGGCCGAGCACGGATCGGTGCCGTGGCGGCCTGCGGCGGCAGCGAAGCTGGCTGATCGCACCGGCCTCAACGCGGTCGAAGCCGCACTTTTGTTGGCGGGACTGCCAGACCCGGTGGACGTACGCGGCCGGCTCGGACTCAGCGCGGCCGATGCCGCGGCTGCCAGCCGGTCGCTCAGCCGGCGTGCCAAGCTGGCCGTGGACGCGGTTTTGCAGGCCGCCATCCCGAAAGAGCTTGAGCAGCTGTGGACGGCAGGACCGGATGTCAGTGCTGCCGCCGATGAGTGGATCCGCCGGTTTGGCAGGCGTACGCCGGTGGACATCGACACGCTGTCTTCGGCTTATGATGCGCGCGTCTCGCTGACCTCGATCGACGCGCTGGCCAGCGAAAAGGTTGGCAGGGACCAATTCGACCGAGCGGCCTGTCCGAGCTGGTCACGGCGATCCGCTGGCTGGCCTATCAGTTGCCGGCCGGTGCTCCGCTGCGCAGTCGGCTGCACTTGCGGCCGTACGCGGCTGGCTCGCCGACCCCGAAACGTCGCTTGAGATTGGCCGGTCGTACCAGCGCGGCAGCCTCCTTTCGTTGCTGGGACTGCGTTCGAAAGGTCACGGCGAGCGGATCGTCGTCGCTGACTGGCTGGAGTTACGCAAGGACGGCAACCGGTTCACGGTGGTGATCCGGCCAGGTGTGTACGGTCCTGAGCATCGTTCGACACTGGCCGCGATCACGGCTCTGCTCGATGACGCAATGCCGGACGTTGGCCTCCTCGATGTGTTGGCGCAGCAGGAAATCGACACGATCTGCGCTCAGACGGCCGCTGGCGAATATCTGCAGAATCCGGCGGTCGCCGTGCCTGACCTCGTGGCGACGGCGGCGGCACGGCACGCGATCGACTCCGGCGCGGCCACGCTTTACCTGCAGTTGTTGGCACTTCCGGATCCGACCGACGCCAATGTCGCTCGCTGGACTGGTTGGCCGGCCGATCGACTCAAGGCCGCTCGAGCCGCACTGGCCGAGACGGATCTCGTCCGCACCGCCAAACGTACGCGAGCCGGCCGCAGCCTGTTTTTCTTCCCGGCGGCTGGACCGATGTGCGCAGGCCGCGACGGCCGGTGGAGACCTGGAAGCTGGCACTGCTGGCGACGGATCGGCCGGGTCCGCTGCTGCCGGCCGGCACGGTGGCCGGCTGTTTTCGGGCGGCCTGGCAGCGCGCGTCGAGGACGGCGACGCGCCGACGTACAAGCAACTCTGAAAGACACCGAGGATGCAGGCGCATAAAGGAACACGGCTGGACCGTCACCCGCCGACGCCAGGCCGTTTCCTGTGGAGCAGCCCCACATTGGGCTCAGAGGAGAGGTCATGCCTGCTCGAGGATTTTGGAAAACGCGCGCAGGTAGGTTGGGTCTCCGTTGTGCTGGCGCAGCAGCCAGTATTCGGCGCCCCAGAAAAGATACGCTGACAGCCCTGGACGCAGGCCCTGGTTCCAGCGTATGCAGTGGTTGTAGTTGCCGATGATGTTCTCCGGTAGGCAGCTGTACATGCCGTGAGAGCGCGGATTCGGCGGCACCGTGACGGTTTCCCATGGCTCCGCCTGGCCTTCGGTGATCATCAGCTGCCGGCCGTTCTCAGCCGCCCACTCCAGCAGCTTCCGAGACGCCGGCTCTGCTGCCACGGTCGGTTTGCGCCCTCAAGGTAGAGCGTACGACCGCGGACGTTCACCAGTGCGTGCCGCGGATAGAAGTCGATCCCCACAATGTCAGCGAAGCGCATCGCCGCGTCGAGCGAGTCGCCCTGGTCCCGGGTTCGCCACCATTGCTGCGCGTTCACCAGCGTCGAAGTGGGCAGGAAGCCGTTCATCAGCACCGGCCGGGTCGGGTCGGCCGCTCGTACGGCCGCGACCTCCTGCTGGACGAATCCGGCGGACAGCCGCCACGAGTGTTCCATGCCGAGCGGATCAGTGGCCTCGTGCTCCACTTGCCAGGCCATGATTGCCGGCCGATTCTTGTATCTTTCTACCAAATGGACGAGATAGTCGATGCTGGTACGCAGTAGTGGGTGGGTCGGAGCAACCAGTTCTCCCTCCGGCAGTGGTGTCAGCAAATGGTGCGGTGGAACGAAGAATTCCGGATAGCCGAAGTTCTTTACCGGCCCAAGGCTCAGAATTATCCGCTTGCCGGCGCCTTCCGCGATGTCGAGCTGCCGGTCGAGCTCGTCCGTACGATACTTCCCGGTGGCCAGCACCAACCTATCCCAATAGGCGGCCAACCGGATCACCTCGAACGGATATTCCACCAGTGTTCGCAGCGTTTCGTCGGGGTCCAAACCCAGCGACTCAGCTTGCAGCGGTCGGAAACTGAGCCCCAGCTTGGTTTGTCGCCGCGGCAGGACCGGCTGTCGCTCCCAACGCCCGGTCAGCGGACGGACGGGCCGCCCGGCGGACTCGAAATTCGGACAGCACCGGCGCGAGCAGGCCGGCCGCACCGAGGCCGATCGCCGCTGCTGTCCGGGTCCGCCGGGAAAGGGTCTGTCGGGAGGGAATTTCTGGTCGAGTCATACCCACCAGCTTTACCGGCTGCGGCCCTTCTGTCGTTCTGCCTGCGCAGTATTCACGCGTACGCAAATTGACGTACGCCGGCTGCTGACCGACGGAGTGTTGGGCAAGCCATACGTAGCCGAGCGTACGCCGGCGCAGCGGTGGCCTCCTGCGACCGTACATGCGCCTCAGTCCGCTGACCGACGACTTGCTTACCGCCTGCTGGCACTCTCGAAGCCAGGAAAATCACCAGGTCAGGGGGAAAATGTGACGTCCGATGGGCTGGTCATCGAGAATCCGGCCAGCGGCGAGCGGATCGTTATTCGCAGGACGGCCGCCGAGACCGGCGGTGATCTGCTGGCGTGGGAGCTGTTCCTGGCACCCGGCGGGCGGGTGCCGAGCAGTCACGCGCATCCAGAGCAGGAGGAGCGTTTCGAACTGCTGGCCGGCCGGTTGCGGTTCCGGGTTGGGTTCCGAACCGTGGTCGCCGGACCTGGCGACGTCGTTGTTGTCCGGCCCGGCCAGGTGCACGGATTTGTGAACACCGGCGGGGAAACCGCGCGCGTGCTGGTGGAAACCCGGCCCGCACTGCAGATGCAGGAGCTCTTGGAGACGGCGGCGGCGCTAGTCTGCGCAAACCGCCGGCTGCCGCGGCTTTTCGACCTGTTGTTGTTCATGCACGAGTTCCGCGCGCGAGGTTCGGGCGCCCTACACACCTCATTTGGTGCGTGCGTTCGTACGACCGTTGGCGTGGCTCGCCCGGCGCGGTGGCCTCGATGCTCGCTATCGCCGAGCTCGGTTGCGTTCGCGGCGGCGGGCATGACGGACGCGATCGAGGTGCGGGAGCTGGTGAAGCACTATCGGGGCGCGGCTGGCAACGCGGTCGACGGGGTGTCTTTCGACGTGCCGGACGGCCAGTTTTTTTTCTGCCTACTGGGGCCGAACGGTGCGGGCAAGACCACCACCCTGTCGGTTCTCACCACGCTCCTCGCGCCGACCTCCGGCCAGGTCCGGGTGGCCGGCCTGGATCTGGCCGCGGAGCAGTCAAAAGTACGTCAGCGGGTGGGCATTGTTTGCCAGCAGCCGTCGCTGGACCCCAACCTGACCGCAGAGGAAAATCTTCGGCTGCACGCGCTGTTTTGTACGGACTCTATCCGTGGCGGCCGCTTTACCGGCTTATGCCGCGCGCGTACCGCTGGCAGGTAGCGGAATTGGCGGTTTTGTTGGAGCTGGAGGACATTCTCGGCCGGCGGGTGCGTTTGCTGTCCGGCGGGACCAGGCGCAAGCTCGAGATCGTCCGCGCTCTGATGCACCACCCGCGAGTGCTTTTCCTCGACGAACCCACCACCGGTCTGGATCCGCAGAGCCGCCGGAGTCTTTGGGCTTACCTGGCGGATATTCGCCGACTGCGAGGTACCACCATCTTCCTCACCACTCATTATCTCGAAGAGGCGGAGCCGGCCGACATGGTCTGCGTCCTGATGGGCGGTCGGGCCGTCGAACTGGGAAGCCCGGCGCAGCTCAAGAACCGATACTGGCCACCGGGTGCGCCAGAACCATCCCTTGAGGACACTTACCTTCTCTTGCTGGAAGGTGAAACTCGGTGACCGCTGGCCACGAGTTCTGGGCCGTGCGGCGGCGATAGCCCAGCGGGACGTGATCAAACTGCTCCGTGACCGGGCCCGGTTGGCGGTGAACCTGGCCTTCCCGATCATGTTGATCGCGGGCCTGGGCACGGTGCTGCAGTCCACTGTCGGCAAGGCAACGGGACTCGACGCCGTCACGGTCGCCTTTACCGGCGTACTCGCCGCCAGCCTTTTCCAGTCGACAGCGGCCGGCATGGTTTCGATCGTCGAGGACCGGGAGACGGATTTTTCTCGCGAACTGTTCGTCGCCCCGATCTCACGGGCCACGTTGATGGCGGGAAAGATCGCCGGCGAGTGCCTGGTCGCGCTGTGTCAGGGCGGTGCTGTCGTTCTCTTCGCCGTGCTTTTCGGAGTGGCGGCAACACCATCGCAGCTCGGCCGGCTGGTCGTACCAGCTCTCGCCTGCGCTCTGCTGGGAGCGGCCTTCGGGCTCGCGACCGTCGCGACGCTGCCGAATCAGCGCTCGGCGATGCAGGTCTTCCAGTTCCTCATCATCATTCCGCAGTACGTGGTCGCCGGGGTCCTCGTGCCGCTGCATAATCTGCCGGCATATCTCGACATTCTGGGCTGGGCGATGCCGCTACGATACGCGGTCGGCCTGATGCGCGAGGCCTTTTATGCCGGCACGCCCGGATACGAACAGGTGGTGGTCGCCGGCCCCACTCGCGACGGGCTGATTGTCGCGGGGCTTTTCCTCGTGCTCCTTGTCGTTGGAACCCTGCTGTTCAGTTATCGAGAACGCAATCGGTGATATCGACAGAGAAGCGGCGCGCTGAGTGACGCCGGGCACCCGCAGTAGACCGTACTGCAACGATGCACTGAATGCGTTTCTGATGCGCCCATTGGTCGATCGGCTTGGAGTACGCGAAGCAAATCGCTGTTCGGGAAACCGGCTGTGCGCCTACCCGTTGACGGCGAACCCCATCGCCTCTATCTTGGTGCATCGTTACACCATAGCGGCCTTGCCTGACTGCTGCGTCGGCGACGGCGGGTCGAGTCACCTTCACCGCCCTGACTGTCACGACTGATGGACGAAGGGAATTCCATGAAGGGCACGATGTGGTATCGGCTTGCTCCGGCGGCGACGGCTGTCCTGGCCGTCTCGCTGCTGGCGGCGCCGAGCGCGGCGGCCGGTCAGCCAGGCGGGCAGAGTATCGGCGACCCGTACTTCCCACACGACGGGAACACTGGCTACCAGGTCGACAACTACGCATTGGACCTGGCCTACCAGCCTGGTGCGGATCAGTTGAGTGGAACGGCGACCATTTCGGCGACCGCGACGCAGGACCTCAGCAGCTTTTCCTTCGATTTCGGGTTGACCGCCTCAGCGGTGACGGTCAACAGCGAATCGGCGGAATTCAAGGATCAGGACAACAAGCTGATCATCACGCCGAAAGTCGACCTGCCCGCCCAGAAACCGATGACGGTCGTGGTGACGTACTCGGGAGTTCCGTCCAAGGTGCGCATGTACGGCGAACAGGCCTGGTTCGCCAGCGCTGACGGGGCGTCCTCAGTCGCCGAGCCGCACTATGCCGCGTTCTGGTTTCCCTGTAACGATCACCCCTCGGACAAGGCCACCTGGTCTGCGTCGGTGTCTGTTCCGGATGGAACCACCGCGATCACCAACGGCAAGCTCGTCAGTTCCGAAAAGAGCGGCGACAAGGTGGTCTGGAAATGGAGCAGCGCCCAGCCGCTGGCCACCTACAACTCGTTCATGGCGATCGGCCGCTTTACGATGAAAAAAAACACCACGGCCGCTGACGGACGTACGTTCATCCGTGCCTACAGCCAAAGCCTGTCTGAGACCGAGAAGAAGAACGCCACCTCAAGCATCGAGCAGACCCCTGACGTGCTCGCCTGGGAATCCGGCCTCTTCGGGCCGTACCCCTTCGACATCGAAGGCGGGGTCGCCGTTGACGCCGGGAGCGTGAACGACGCCGAGGAGTATCAGACAAAGCCGGTGTACAGCAACGTTTTCAAGGACGGTAAGCTTCGGCGACGTCGTTCACGAGAACGCGCATCAGTGGTTCGGCGACGCGGTGTCGCCCAAGTCATGGCAGGACATCTGGCTCAACGAAGGCTTCGCCCAGTACACCGAATGGTTGTGGCAGGAGCACGAAGGCACCAAACCGGCGAGCAAACTTGCTGACGAGGACTACAAAAGCCACGACAGTGGCGACAGCTTCTGGAAGACCCCTCCCGGCGACCCGGGTGCGGCCGGCCTGCTGGACGACCCGGTGTACGAGCGTGGCGCCATGACCCTGCAAGCACTGCGTTCGACCGTGGGCGACGACACGTTCTTCGACATCCTCAAACACCGAGTAAGCGACAACATGTACAGCAACGAGTCGACAAGCGAATTCATCGCCCTTGCCGAGAAAATCTCCAACAAATCACTCAAGCCACTGTTCGACACCTGGCTGTACGCAAAGGAGCGTCCAGCCAACCCACCGAGCCAAGGAATGCGGCTCGGCTGAACGCGGTCGACGCCGGCGGGCGCGTGCCCGCCGGCTGGATCGACGGTCGGTGTTTCAAGGCGTCCCGCGAGGCCGGCTCAGGCCTGCGACCCGTAACGTGCGGCGATCTCCTGAGAGCTGCTCCAGTTGCTGTAGGTGGGCGACTTGGGCCACCCCTGGGGTGAGTCCTGCCATTCCTCCTGTCGCCCGTACGGCAACACGTCGACCAGCGCGAAGGTGTAACTGAGCTGTTCGGTGCCCCGGCCGCTGCTGTTCCAGGTGCGGTAGACCGTGTCGCCGTCGCGCAGGAACACGTTGACCGCGAAACCACCGCCGGCAGGCGCGCCGACGTCCGCACCGAACGGGCTGTCCGCGGTGGAATACCAGGTCATCGTGTTGCCGACCCGCCGCTGGTAGGCCAGCGCCTCCTCGATCGGTCCCTGGGTGACCAGGACGAACCGAGCGTCGTACTTGTCCAGGTATTCCAGCCGGGTGTACTGCGAGGTCAGGCTGGTGCAGCCGCCGCACTGCACTGCTCGCCGGCAGAGACCACATGTGGTTGTAGACGATCAGCTGCGACTTGCCTTCGAAGACATCGACCAGCCGGACCGGCCCGTTCGCGCCCTCGAGCGTGTAGTCGGGCATCTTCACCATCGGCAGCCGGCGACGCTGGGCGGCGATCGCGTCGAGTTCCCGGGTCGCGGCCTTCTCCCTGGCCCTTAGCTCGTCGATCTGACGCTGCCAGGTGTCGGTGTCGACCACGGATGGGAGTGCGTTGATGCTCATAGGGACCCTTCCAGCTCACCCTTGACTATCGGTATCACCAGTACTGACCTCACCCGAGCCAAAAACTCATCGGCGCGGTCGTCTCCAACTGTGGTTGAAGCCCAACTGGGACATCGCGCGGATCAGTGACCGGCTCTCAGGCAGGCGGTGGGGGCCCAGCGGCGAGTACGTGGGAGTGCGGAGGGCAAGCCGAAGTCTTATCGACAAGAAAGGGTAGGATTCTCGCCGGTTTCCGGACCTGGCCCGGTCAGCCTGGTCGACGCGAACCAAACCTGGCGGTCGTGGGTCGGTTTGTTGATTTCTAAGGCGACAACTCGGCGATCGCCGCCTGCACGGCTTTGCGGTTGTAGCTGCCCGTCGGCATCGTGGCGCTGTGTGCGTAGCGGATGACTCCGCTGCGGTCGATCAACAGGGTGCCGGACTGTTGCATCATTCCGAACACCTTCTTGGTCAGGCCGACGCCGGTGTGCGGGCCGCCAGTGGAGTTACTGATGACCGGGAAGGGAATGCTCTGTTTTTTCCTTCCAGCGGGCGGCATCCACCCGGTCTTCAGGGACCGCGATAATGACTTGTACGCCGTGGGCGCGAAAATCCGCCGCGGAGCGCGACACCAGGTGGCGGACGTGGAGGTTGCACACCGGGCAGGTAGTCGACCGCATGAAGAACATCAGCACGGCCTGACCGGGGAAGTCGGTCAGGCGCACAGCCTTGCCTTCGGTGTCGGACATCCTGATTTCGGGCAGCCGGGTATCCACAGCAAGCATTGAATCTCCTTGGTAGGAAAGAATCAGCCGAGGCTGTCGCGTACGGCCAGCCGCGCCCGATGCAGTTGTGACTTCATCGCGGCGAGGCTGAGACCGAGTGCGTCGGCCGCCATCTGGCCGGAATAGCCCTGCACGTCTCGCATGATCAGGACCCGCCGCTGAAGATCCGGAAGCGCGGCAATGACAGCCGCCACCCGGTCGGACTCCAGCCTGGCCAGCACCTCGTCCTCAGGATTGAGCATCGCGTGTGGTTCGACCGAGTGAGACTGCAGCATGAGTCTGGAGAGTCGTACGCACTCGTTTCGTACGATCCGGAACACCCAGGACGCCAGGGCACCTGAGGCGCGCAGCGTGCCGATCTTGCGGTAAAGGATCAGCAGCGCCTCCTGCGCCGCGTCCTCAGCGTCCTCCGGGGGGTGGCGCACAGCGTACGAGCGAAGCGCTGGACGTGCGGGTGCGCTCCGTACACGACGGCACTGATCGACTCGACATGGCCGCGTTTCGCCGACTCGACAAGCTGCTCACTGACCCAGTTCGGCATGTCACCTCCCGGTCCGCTCACATACTGACCCCTATAAGAGGCCAGCTGCGGCGAAAGGATTCGCGGTCACGCCGCAACGTTTCACAACGGGTCCTGGCCGAGGCCGACGCGGCCGTCGATCAGTTCGCGGGCCGCGTCGAGGTGACCGAGATGGCGGGCGGTCTCCTCGATCATGTGCATCACGACGAAGCGGAGGTCGGTGACCAGGGTTTCGTCGCCATGGCCGTGTCGTCCCAGAGGTCGGGTGGACAATGGGGTCGAGGCGAGCACGACATTCGCGCGCTCGATCTGGTCGCGGTAGAAGGCGAACACCGGCTCGGTTCGCTGGCCTGTCGCGAAAGGCCCGTTCTGGGCAGGCCACGGCAGTGGTTCCGCGGTGCCGAGGGTGACCTCCTGGAACCAGTGCCGCTCCGCGTGCCCGAGATGCTCGAGCATCCCCACCAGCGTCAGCCGGACGGCAACACCGGGGTTGTTGCCAGCTGATCTTCGTCCAGGCCGGCGAGGATCTCGAACACTCGGGCCCGCTGGGCGTTGAGGAAGTCGATCAGCAGGTCATCCATACTCATGGCCTGAAGTTTGCCGCATCCGTACGGTCAAGGACGGGACGACGTACTAACCGAACGGGTCCGGTGCGACGTACGACCGCTGGGTGAACGCGAGGGCGATCAGACTGTCGCACTCGCGAGTTTGAGCGGGTCGCGTGGCGCGTTGGGTTTGGCGTCGAGCATTCGCTGACCGATAGCCTGCACCTCATTTCGGCCCATTGCCTCGCGCACCTTCGGAAACCATTCCTGCTCTTCACGGGTCACGTCTGTGCGCGTTGGGCGAGCAGGTCGGATGCCTTGGCGGTGGCGAAAAAGGAGGCCACCACAGTGGCCGTCAGCAGGAGTCCGATCAGCAGGATGCCGCCGGTCGCGACCGGCGGTTCGGCGGTCTCGCCGGCCTGGGCGCGGGCCGAGCCGCTGAGAAATGGTACGACCGTCAGGACGCCGATTCCGAGAACGACCTCGATCGCGACGACCTTGGGAAAATGCCGCAACACCAGCGTGACCAGGGATCCTTCGGAGCCGGCGAGGCGGGCCCGTACCACTCGCGGGATCAGCCAAAGCTGGTTGAATCCGCCGGCTGTCACCAGCCCCACCACCAGAATCAGCTTGAGCAGCAGGAAACGGCCGAAGGTAGTGGTCACCAGTTGGGCGGGATCGCCGACGTTCTTCCAGGTCAGCCACAAGCCGGAGAGCAGCACCCCGCCGACGGCGACCAATGCGAGCGTGCTGAAGCGCTGCCAGATGTCCGCCCAGATCGCGGCCACCCCGGTGGCTTCCCGGCGGCCGGCCAGCACGAGCGCTACCAGCACGGTCAGGCCACCGAGCCAGGCCGTACCGCCAATGATGTGGACCTGGGTCAAGTACCTGTCCATCAAGGTGTCCAGCGCGGTGGCGCGCGTCGGTGTTGAGCCGATCAGGCTCGCAAGCATGGCGGCTGGGAAGGCAAAGAGCGCGATTGTGTCAATTCGGCTGCCGATTTTCTTGAAAAACAAGGAGATCAGCAGTGCGGACAGCAGCAGGACCAGGACATTCTGTACGAGATAGATCGTGCCGCTGGCGATCCAGTCACCTGGGGTGGCGGCCTTGGACAAGAACCGCCACATCGCGGCCGGAGTGGTGGCCTCGCCAAATGACATCCCCTTGGTTCCCCGGGCTACCCGGCTTGCCAGCTGGAAATAGCCAGTGACGAGCAACAAAACACCGCTGGATGCCAACAGCGCGGCGGCGCGGCGGCGGCTGGCGACCACGTACGCGTCAGTGCCGGACCTGTCCAGTGCGGGGCGTACGGCGACCCAGTAGGTGAGCGGGAACCCGATGGCCGCGGACAGGCCCAGGAAATATCCGAACTCGGTGAGCATCCGCCAGAGCGGTGGCAGAGCGCTGGGCACGGCGTCGGCGAGCACGTCAGGCGTCATGTTAGGTGAGGCTAGCCTACTTTTCAGGTGAGAGGGCTGTGACCCGAAGCACCAGGTGGGAAGTCGATCTTGCCCTGGTAGCGTCCGCCGCATGGCTGACGATGCCCTAATGCCGCTCGGGTACCGGGCCGCGAGTGCGGATGACGCTGAGCAGGTGGCGGCGCTGCACGCGGCGAGTTGGCGGCGGCACTATCGCGGCGCGTACGCGGACTCGTTCCTGGATGGTGACGTTGTCGCGGACCGGAGGGTGGTCTGGTCGGTACGCCTCGCCGAACCCGCCGGCAGCATCACCGTGCTGGGTGAGGACGCCGGTGGCCTTGCCGGCTTCATCCACGTCATTCTCGATAAGGACGCCGAATGGGGCAGCCTCATCGACAACCTGCATGTCGCTCATCGCTGCCAGGGGACCG
Source organism: Fodinicola feengrottensis (assembly GCF_010993775.1). Taxonomy (GTDB): domain Bacteria; phylum Actinomycetota; class Actinomycetes; order Mycobacteriales; family HKI-0501; genus Fodinicola; species Fodinicola feengrottensis. The sequence continues at coordinate 85,449 of NZ_WOTO01000029.1, forward strand.
GCGTCGGCACCGCTTTGTTTGCCCAGGTAGGCCCCGAAATACTTGAACGAGCCACCGATTCGGGTGTCTACCTCTGGGTGCTCGAGCAGAACCTCGCGGCCCAGCAGTTCTACCGTGCCCGGGGTGGCGTTTCCGTGGAGAAAGCGCCGGTTCCGCCGCCGGGCGGCGTGCCGTCTCGCCTAAAAGGCGCCCCGATGGCGCTGCGCATCGCCTGGCCCAACGCCGCCTTGCTGGCGGCCCGCTAGTAGCAAGCGGGTTAGGCGAAGCTGTGGATCGGCCGGGTGGGAACGCGGTTCGCGCTGTCCCCGAGGCGTTCGTTCAGTGGACAAAAAACGTCGTGGAGTGGGCGAGGGGTGTGACGGATGTGAGTCCGGTGGCGCGCGAGGGGTCGTAAGAACTGCATTCTGTTGCGGTTTCGCGGTTTGCGAACGGTGGCGTCGCCTCGTTACGTGCGCCCCGGCCTGGATGTACCGGCAGGGAGCTGGGTTCGGCCTTGTTTCGCCTGGCTCTTCGTCGAGAGTGAGGCCCCACCCTCACCAAATTGCTTAGGGCTTGAACGCGCGCGCTCCGCGTTTTGCTGATGTGATTGAGAAAATGACCACGTTCCGATCGTACGAACTCGATCTTTTTTGACGGTGATAGCGGTAGAATGGTGTCATGGCCGCCGGCGATGAAGGCACAGATCCAGAGCTCGGTTTCGCGTACGCACACACCGGCATCGCTATATCTCCAGAATCCGGCCGCAGGCTCGCCTGCGACGCGGACATCACCCCCATGCTCCTGGGCAGAAACAGCGTACCGCTCAACGTCGCCAGCACCGAACGACTCCTACCCGCACACCTACGAAAAGCACTGATAGCGCGGGATAAAGGCTGCGCCAGGTGCGGTCGACCACCTCGCTGGTGCCGCGGCCATCACGTCACTCACTGGGCCGATGGTGGCGATACCTGCCTGGAAAATTGCGTGCTCCTGTGTGATGCCTGCCATCGCCTGATTCACCACAGCGACTGGGAAGAACGCATCACCGACGGAATCGTCGAATTCATCCCACCCGCGTACCGGGACCCCGAACGAAGAACCATCCGTGGAATCAACCAACTCGCCGCATAAAACATCCACCCGGCCGCCGGGCACCACCACGCCCGGCGGCTCACAACCCTACCCGCCCCCGACGTTGCACTTCGAGTTCGGACCCACCATCCGGTTGTTTCGCGGCTAACGCAGCTCGAAATATTCGTCGTAGAACATGCCGTCGCCGGCAAGCGCACCGCGAAAGACTGCCTGGACCCGGTTGAGCCACGTGTAGCGCGAGTGGCTCGTCTCGAATCTCGGGGCACCGTAGAGAACGCCCGCGTTGCCTATCCCGCCCCCCCGCATGTCGCAGCGCCCTGAGCCGTACATGTAAATCGTCGCTCCGTCGTCGGTCTCAAGTGTGCCGCGGAAATCGATCGTGCCAGTGCCGTCGGGTCCGATCAGAAACCAGTCAGCTGTCGTTCCGCCAACGACTCGACCGTTGACGCGATCGCCCTCGATCCGGCCTTCGGGGATCTCGATGATCACCCGGGTGCCCGCCGGTGTGGTGCCGAGTGTTCGGTATTCCGCCAGTCGCCACGCGCCGACAAAAAGGGGCACGAGCTGTACGGCGGGGAGTGTTTTGAGATCGACGGCCGGCATGATGCTACCTCTCTGGAGACTTACCTTGAGGTTCCAAGGTAAGCCGCTTTACCTAATCTAGTCAAGGTAGGGTGGCGGGGTGACAGGACGCGTTCGCCGTACACCCGAGGAGGCGCAACGTCTCATCCTTGAGGCGGCCGAGCTGCTGCTTGTCGAGGGCGGGCCGCGAGCCGTCGAGGTGCGTGCGGTCGCCCAGCGAGTCGGCATGACCGACGCCGGCGTCACGCATCACTTCCAAAACAGGGAAAGTCTGCTCGTCGCTTTGTTGAGCCGCGCGGGCGGGCGGCGGCTGCGCGGCGCGGTCGAGGCGGCGTCGAGCCGATGGCTCAACGGCGTGGTTTCCGTCAGCGACCTCGTCGAAACGATGGCCGCGGTCTACGCGGACGGGTACGGCGAGCTGGCTATCGCGCTGCACGCCGCCGGTTGGAGACCAGATGGGCAGGGAATGCTCGAACCGGTGGTCGACGCCCTCCACGGGGCGCGGCGTCGTACCGGCAGCGGTTCGCCTCGCCGGATCGAGACCCGGCTCGCGGTGGCGGCCCTGCATCAGGCACTGGCCACCGACCCCACATATGGCGTGGCGTTTCGGAACAGCGCTGGAATCGCCAATCCGGCCGCCCAGGACCCGCGTGCTCAACGGCGATGGTGGGCGGCGACGATCGCCACTGTCCTGGGCATTCCCGCCGCCCCTTCTTCGCGAACTTGACGTTTTCGTTGCCGACATGCCGATAGCCACTACTAAAACGTCCCTGATCGCCTATCGATCCACTCGGAAGCGGCGGTCGGCTCGTACGGCGAGTTCGTCGGCGTCGACCAGGGTGAGCATGGGTGCGCCGATCATCACGACGACGAAGCGGGTCCAGGCGTCGGGAAGGTTGTTGGCGGCCAGGTAGTGGATGACGTCGCCGCCGGGTTCCCAAAACGCCTCGCCGGCCCGGATGATCCGCGGCGGCTCGCCTTCGAGCTCGAACAGCATCTCGCCTTCGATCAGATACCCGAAGACCGGACCGCTGTGCCGATGCGGCGGCGTGCCCGGGTCGGCTGGCTCCAGCTCGATGGTGGCGGTCATGACCTCGGCGCCGGCGGGCAGGAACGGCGGGACTTCGTGCGACAGGGTGGTCAGCGTTGTCATGGCCCGACCGTATGCGCGATCTGGACCGCTGGCGGGGGCCAGTTGACGACTTTTCTGGTGGACCAGTTGGGGCACTCGTACGAAGAAGGCATAACGGTCAGGGCGTACCTTTTTGACCTCTGTCGAATACGTTGCTCGCGTCGATCACCAAATGCCACCCTCCTGGGGCATCCACATTTGTGAATGCCATAAGGGGCGTACGTCCCAAGTGCACCTGTGGTGAATCATGATGGAGAGAACGATGAAGGCAGTCGGGAAGATTTCGGCGGCACTCGCGTCGATAGGGGCGTTGACCACCATGTTTGCGGTCCTCGCGGCCACTCCCGCGGCAGCGTCCCCCATGAACAGCCCGATTTCGCGAACGGCGTGCGATCAGAGCAATGACTTCAACTACTTCACCTTCTTCACCGGCGGATATCCGGTCTGCTTCGAAGGTGAGGGAACGCTTCCCATGCATTTTGGCCCGGTCAGCATTTGGTACGCGGAGAACAATCAGGGCTCCTTCACCTACCTGCTGCCAGGTCTCTGCCCACCGCCGGTGATCTTCAACCCGCACGAGACGGGGACCTTGCCGCCGGACGCCACGATCATCTCCCTCACCATCCTCTACGGCAGCTGAGCCGACCCGTTCACGTTGGTACGTCAGCTGTCCGCGCGAAGCCGTGCTCGCCGGGTCCGCAGGAAGGTTCGTTCGGTGTCGTTGGTGGCCAGGGCGATCGCTTCGTCGTACGCGGCGATGGCAGCTGAGGTGCGGGCGAGACGGGTGAGCAGGTCCGCGCGGGTGGCCGGCAGCAGGTGATAGCCCGGCAGGTCGAGGTCTTGGATGCAGGCCAGCGCTACCGCCGGTCCGTGCACCTCGGCGACCGCGACCGCCCGGTTGAGCGCGATGATCGGGGTGGGGCTGAGGTGCAGCAGGTGGTCGTACAGCGCCAACACCTGCGTCCAGTCGGTCGCCGGCCCGTCGGTGTGTACGGCGTTGATCGCGGCCTGCAACTGCTACGGCCCCGGCTGGTTGCGGCGCAGGCATCGCCGTACGAGCTCGTGCCCTTCGGCGATCAGCGCCCGGTCCCACAACGACCGGTCCTGTTCCGCGAGCACCACCAGCTCACCCGACGGCCCGACCCGCGCCGGCCGCCGGGACTCGACGAGCAGCAGCAGCGCTAGCAGCCCGATCACCTCCGGCTCGTCCGGCATCAGGTCGGCGAGTGCCCTCGCGAGCCGGATCGCCTCCTGGCACAGGTCCGTACGCAGCAGTTCCCCGGCGGTTGAGGCGTACCCCTCGTTGAAGACCAGGTAGAGCACGGTGAGCACCGGCTGCAGCCGGTCGGGGAGTTCGGCGGCGCCGGGCACTCGGTACGGGATGCCGGCGTCCCGGATTTTCTTCTTCGCACGAACGATCCGCTGGTGGACGGTCGGCTCCGGGACAAGGTAGGCCCGCGCGATCTCGGCCACCTCCAGCCCGCCGAGCAGGCGCAGGGTGAGCGCGGTCTGGGCGAGCGGCGACAGCGCGGGGTGGCAGCAGGTGAACATCATCCGGAGCTGGTCGTCGCGCACCGGTCCCACCTCCTTCGGCTCTGCGGGTTGGTGCAGCAGCAGCGCCTGCGCGTGGCGGGCTTCGCGACTGGACTCCCGGCGTAGCCGGTCAATCGCCCGATTACGGGCGGTGGTCACGATCCAGCCGCCCGGGTTGGGCGGCGGCGCCTCGCCCCACTTCTGGACGGCTGCCGCGAACGCATCCTGTACGGCTTCCTCGGCGAGACCGATGTCACCGAGCATGCGTGTCAGCGTGGCCACGCACCGGGCCGTATTCCGCCCGATAGACGCTGTCCAGGTCCATCCGCGCCTATTCCGCCGGCAGTTCGTTGAACGGGCGTACCTCGATCGGGCGCCCGCAGGCCAGCGCGCCTTTCCGGGCCCAGGCGAGCGCCTGGTCGGCGTCTTCGCACTGGATCACCCAGAACCCGGCGAGCTGTTCCTTCGTCTCGGCGAAGGGGCCGTCGGTCATCGTGGTCGTGCCGTTGGCGGGACGGACGACGGTGCTCGCGTACGAGGGCATCAAGCCGCCGGCGAACACCCACGAACCGGCGGCTTCCATCTCCAGGTTGACCTTGTGCGTCCGAGCCAACTGCGCCCGCAATTCCTCTTCGGTCTCCGGGTGGCTTTCGTCGAACTGGACGGCGAGCAAATATCGCTTCACGGTGGAGCTCCTTCAAACGTCAGGCGGGCGATGGCCGGGATCGCGATCGCGGCGAACGCGGACATCGGGCCCTCCGGTGAGTGGCGACCGGCTCGTTTGCCGGGCCTCTCACCATGGCTACGAACGGACTCGACGCCATTCGACACCATCGCGGAAAATTCCGCGGACTTCCCCGCCGAACCCGGCGGCCCGCCTGATCGTCACCGGCGGCGGCCGGCCTTCGCGGCGGCCGCCGTGTCGAAGTCGACCCGGGCTTGCTCCACTTTGACCAGATTCTGGGCGGTCCAAGTGGCCAGGTGCGCGAACAGCGGCGCCAGGCTGCGGCCGAGTTCGCTGATCTCGTACTCCACCCGTGGCGGCACTTCTGGGTGGTACGTACGAGTGACCAGCCCGTCTCGCTCCAGCTGCCGGAGCCGCTGAGTGAGGACTTTCGGTGTGATCGTACCGATCCGCCGTTCCAGTTCGACGAATCGCTGGACACCGAACTCGTTGAGTGTCCACAGGATCGGCGTGGTCCATCGGCTGAAGACGATGTCGACAACCGGGCCGACTGGGCACGCCTGTTCCGGAGTGGCATCGCTGGCTGGGTGCCGGGTCGCTGTCTCGGTCATAGCGGCCTTTCCGTCCAATACTTTCTTCTAGGTACCTACTATACCGACGCTGTTACGGTGACCGCGTCGCAGCGATGAAACCGCGCCGGAGACCACTGGGCCGCCGGCGATCCCGCCATCCTCCGGTAGGCCCGGGCGGAGGGTGGCGGCCCGAAAATCTGTCTATCTCTGGGAGTTCAACCGCATGTCCATGACCGAATCCACCGCCAACCAGGTCCGGACGGCCCGCAGTCCAAGCCTGGTGCTGGCCTTCTTATGTGTCGCCGGGTTCATGACGTTCGTCGACGTCTCCATCGTCAACGTGTCCCTACCGACCATCGAGCGCGAACTCGGCATCACCGAGACGTACCTGCAGTACGTCGTCACCGCGTACGGCACTGTGCTCGGCGGATTCCTGCTGCTTGGCGGCAGGCTCGCCGACACCTTCGGCCGTCGGCGCATGCTGCGAGGCGGCCTGGTCGGGTTCGCGCGCTCGCCTCGCTGCTGGCGGGCTTGGCGCAGGGCCCGGCCATGCTTATCGTCGCCCGCGGGCTGCAGGGGCTCGGGTCCGCGTTCATCGCGCCCGCCGCGTTGAGCCTCCTGACCACCACTTTCGCGCAGGGCCCGGCCCGTACCCGCGCCCTCGGTGTCTGGGGCGGGATCAGCGGACTGGCCTCGGTGGTGGGTGTGATCCTCGGCGGCCTGCTGACCGAGGGCCCCGGATGGCGCTGGATTTTTATTATCAACGTGCCAATCGGTCTGGTCGCGGCCTTGTTGGCGCCGCTCGTCGTGGCGGAGAGCCGCGACCCCGAACAGCGCAGGAAATTCGATGTTGCTGGCGCTGTCGTGCTCACCGCCGGCTTGGTGTTGCTGATCTACACCCTGGGCCAGACGGTCAGCTGGGGCTGGGATTCGGCGGCCACCATCTGCTGCCTGGTCGCGGTCATGGTGCTGCTCACTGGATTCGTGTTTGTTGAGCGCAGGGCGAGCGCACCCTTGATCCCGCTCTCCATTTTCCGGCAAAAGGTCATCCGCGGTGCCAATATCACCGCGGTGTTCATGCTCGGTACGCTCGTGACGTTGTTTTTCTTTGCCAGCCTGTATATGCAGCAGGTGCTGAACTATTCGCCGGTCACCACGGGCCTCGCGTACCTTCCGATCGCCGTCATTATCTCGGTCGGCGCTGGCGTTTCCCAGCAACTGGTGAACAAGTTCGCGGCCAAGCCGGTGCTCATCGTCGGCCTGGTGTTAGCCACCAGCGGACTCCTGCTTTTGTGGCGTGCTCCAGCTGATGCGAGTTACGTGGTGGACGTGCTGCCCGCGTTCCTGATCGCTGGGCTGGGCCTGGGCATGGCGTTCGTACCGATCCAGGTGGCAGCTTTTGCTGGCGTGCGGGAGGCGGACTCCGGCGTCGCCGCCGGACTGATCAACACCAGTCAAGAGGCCGGAGGCGCGCTCGGCGTGGCGGTCGCCGCGACCGTCGCGTTCAGCCGCGTACCCGAGCTGGTGGCGTGGGCCGGCACTGATCCTGGACGCATCGTGCAGGCCAGGCTCAGCGTGTTCCACGAAGCGTTCCTGGTCGGTGCCGGCCTCGCTTTCGCGGCCGTACTCGTCGCACTCACTCTGCCGATGATGCGAGCAACAGCAACGAAGTAGCGGTCGTCAGGAGGGCAGGGGCCGGGTGCGGGTGGGGTACGTCCGCGGTGCCACCGCGGTGAGGTGCGGTGTGGTCGTGGGCCGTTGAAGGACGGTGGTGCCGACCAGCGGGAGGCTGAGTGAGCTGCCGGTCAGGTCCACCGTGACGGTCGCGCCGGTGCTCGACGGCGAGTTTTTTTCGGTGTCGGACAACGAAAGGATCAGTCCCAGAGTGTGCCCGGCCACGAGGATCTGGTCCTGTGGCTGCAAATGCCAGGTGATCGTGTACCACTGGCCCGGCGTCAGCGGCGTCTGCTGGCTGAGCGACTGGTAGTGCGCCGCGTCCTGCCAGCCGCGCGTCAGCACCCCGTACGACGAGCTCGCGGTGTCCTCGGCGGTGTCGAGATAGCAGGCGCTGTCCGCTGTCGTGGAGTCGCCGTAGCAGCTTCGCGTGCGCAGCGTCTTGACTCCGCTTTCGTCGTCGGCCAGATCCCGGTCGCGGGTAGCCGTGCCGTAGTCGACCAGTCGTGCGGACAGCTCGGTGTCAGGTTTTGTTGCTTTGACGCGCAAAGTGATGGTTGGCGTGCCGGACAGCTGGGTGTTGGCGGCCAACGGCGCGGACAGGAACGCCAGCCGGCCGGTACGGGTGGTGGTCGGACTGGACACGGCGTTGGCCTCGGTGAGGCTGGTGCTGTCGGTGATCGAGCGGGTGGTGGCTGTGCCACCGGGGGAGGTGCCGAGCGTTCCGGCGCCGGTGCTGCTGGCACCCATCGTCAGCGTCACCGGCGCTGATCCGGCCGCCGGGTAATCGCTTTGGGTCTGCCACTGGTTCGGCGTCCGCTCGACGTCGACGGTCGGCTGGCTCATGACACCGTTGTCCAGGCCCTGCAACCAATAGTCGAACCAGGACTGCAGTGTGGTCACCCAGGTGGAGCGGCGAATATCGAATGGGTCGGCGTGGCCTTCCTGCGACAGCCAGAGCTTGCGTGGCACGTCGTGCGCGGCGAGGCCGCTCCACCACTGCGCGAAATTCTGCGGGAAGACATTTTCGTCGTTGAGCCCATGCACGGCGAAGACGCTCGCTTTTACGTTGCCAACATTGGCGAAGTAGTTGCGCTGTGTCCAGAAGGCGTTGTAGTTGCCGGTGTGGTCGTCGCCGCCGGTGGTGAGCGAGGTGTATTCCGACGAGCAGACGCTGCCCGTACGACCGACCTCCGAGGCGAGTCCGCCGGGCCAGCCGGTGGAGCGCGGCACGCCGTTGACCCGCATGTAGTCGTACCAGCTGGAGATCGCCGAGATCGGCACGATGGTGGTCAGGCCGGCGACTCCGGTGGCCGCGACCGCGTTGTTGGCGATCCGTGCCGTCCCAGGACTTGCCGATCATGCCGACCTTGCCGGTGGTCCAGTCCGCGACCGCGGCGGTTCCGTTGGCGTAGTGCGCGGTCGTACGGCCGTTGAGCCAGTCGATGACCGCCTTGGCGCTGGCCACCTCCTCGGGACCGCCGAGGTCTTCGCAGCCTGTGGAACGGTTGGTGCCGGCCAGGTCGACGCCGACGAAAGCGTAGCCGCGCGGCACGAAATAGTTGTCGTAATAAAGCGGCATCGAATCGATGACGCCGTTGCTGTCGTAGTCTTTCACCTGAGTTTCGTTGCCACGGCCGCAACAGGAGTAATACGGCGACGCTTCCATGATCACCGGCACCTTCAGCCCGGCCTGCGCCGCCTCGGACGGTCGTACGATATCGATGGCCACCCGGTCCGGACTGCCGTCGCCGTCGTTGTCCAGACTGGTGTCGACCCAGATGCTTTCGCGGATCGCGTTGGCGTACGAATAGACCGGCGTCGCGTCGTGTTTCCGGACACGTACGGTCGCCGCTGGGCGGCCGAAGCCGGCCCCGCCGGCACGGCCGTCACGCAGACCGCCATCGTGACCAGGACACCCAGGACTCCTGCGAGGGATCCGCGCGGTACACGTCGCATCGAACGTCCTTCCATCGGGGGACTTCGGCGAGCAGTCGAGAGGCCATGATAGAGCAGGAACCCGGTGCCGCGCTGACCTGTGATGACAGCCGCCGTTTCTGGCCTCTTTGCTTTTTGGGCCGCGCCGCCATTCCCCATCAGGCAGCCCTTCGTTCGTACGGTTGCCCATTGCTGGACGTCCAGTCGAAGGTGTGGCTAATGTGCAGACAGATTCATTTGCAGGAATGCGAACATGCCACGGGGGAGCCAAAAATGCGCCACGAGCCTTCGATTTTGTTGTTCTGACGAAGTCTTGACGGCCTACGTGGGTCAGTGGGTCCAACCCACTGTCGCGTTTCGCGGCGATCCCACCCATGTCTCCTCGACGCCGGACACCATTGGCGTCGAGGTAGTGATGCCCGTCGTTTGTCAAGAAGGAGGTGAAATCCATGAAGCCAGCCAAACCGAAGATGAAGCAGATCAAGGTGCGCAAGCCCGGCACCGTACGGCTGACCATTCCAGCCCAGTGCTACGGCTGTTGTTGCTGCGCATAGCGCAGGCGCCACCGGGGACCGAAGGACCGCGAGCCCCTGTCGCGTCCTTTGGTCTCCGGTGATTCCCATCCTCGGAAAGGAAAGTGATGTCGCTCCAGGTCGAGGGCGGGACGTTGCGATTCCATTCGTTGTCTTTCCTACCGGAGGGTGGCGAGGTTGTCGTCGGGCGTACCGATGTCGACTCGTACGGCGTGTTTCCCGACGACGGCGCCGCGCTGCTCCAAGAGCTCGTCGCCGGCCGGGCCACCGAGGATGCCGCCCAGTGGTACAGCAAGACGTACGGCGAAGACGTCGACATGGCCGAATTTGTCGAGACACTTCGGGAACTTGACTTTCTCCGTGTCGATGACGTGGCACGGGTTGGACCGGTGCGGTGGCAGCGGCTTGGCCGGGCGATGTTCTCGCCACCCGCCTGGTGTTGTTACGCTCTCCTGGTCGCGGTGGCGGTGGTGCTTTTGGTGCTGGATCCGCGTTTGTTGCCCAGTCGTCAGCACATCTTCTTCTCGCCCTATTTGCTGGTCATCGAGGTGACACTGTTCTGCGGGCAGCTTCCGCTGTCCATGTGGCATGAGATGTTCCATGTCCTCGCGGGCCGGCGCCTGGGACTGCCTTGTCGTACCCGAGTGGGGCGAAGATTCTATTTGCTGGTGTTCGAGACGGCGATTGACGGACTGGTGGTCGTACCGCGGCGCAAGCGCTATCTGCCGATGCTCGCTGGGATGCTGGCTGACCTGCTGGGTATGTCCGTACTGACGATTGTCGCGTATCTCACCCGCGAGCCGGACGGTACGATCTCGCTGGTTGGTCATGTCTGTCTCGCGCTCGTGCTCACCTCGGTCCTGAGGGTCGTCTGGCAGTTCTATTTCTTCATGCGTACGGATATCTACTATTTGGTCACCACCGTGCTCGGGTGTGTGGATTTGCACGGAACGAGCAGCGCGATGATCGGCAACGGTGTCAAGCGTCTGTTGGGACGGCGGGATCGTTTGATTGACCCGGAAAACTGGCATCCGCGAGACCGTCAGGTGGCGAAATGGTATGCCCCGCTGCACGTCGCCGGTTACGCCGTCATGCTGGCCGTTCTGGTGTTCGCCATTGTTCCGATCGGCTGGCAGTTCCTGACGACCGCGATGCACACCCTGCTGTCCGGTGACGCGCGGCCGGCGCGACTTGCCGATGCGGCCGCCATGCTCGTCATCAACGTCAGCCAGCTCGCTTTCGCGGCCTTTCTGGCCGTCCGCGAGCGCCGCGGCCGCGGCACGTTGTCCAGCCAGGAAAAGAACTTCAAGGAGCGCGCATGAACACCGCCAACCACCTGTGGGTCGCGACATCGAGTAGGAAGGCCGGTCGCGCGCTGGTCGCGTCGCTGCGCCTGGGAACGCCGTTCGCGACGATCGACGCGCACCACCGCCTTCGCGGCCCGTACACCATGGGTGGCAGCATGTTGCGTACTATCGCGCCAGACTTGTTGAGTCACCATCGCGAACTCGCTCAGCGGCATGACCTGGAACTGCTCGCCATCGCGCCGGAGCTCGCCGACAGCCTCGAATGCCAGCGAGTCACGTTGATGGCCACCGCCGCTCCGCAGGATCGGACCAGGTATTTCTCGGCTACCCAGACCGCGCGGCTGGCACACGGATTCGTCGATCTCCTGCTGGCATACCTCGCGCGCCTGGACGGTCCAGCGCCATTGGTGGTGATAGAGAACGCCGAGCTGTCGGAGGCCACCGACGTCGAGCTCCTGACGATTCTCCTTCGCCGCGCCGACCCGCGGCGGCTGCGGTTGGTGATCTGTACGGCCGGTGAGGTCAGCGAACCGCTCGCCGGATTTCTTGGCAAGTACACCACCAAAGTCCAGGCCGACGAGATATCCGAGAACGATGACTCGTGGACTGATGATCCGGCGGATTATGTGGCGGCGGAATGCGTCGGCGACGATCGGCAGCGAGCCGCCTACCTGGCCCTGGATCCGGCCGAGCGCGCCGCCCTGCATGACCAGCGCGCACGGGATCTGCTGGGGCGCAACGAGTTCTCGCTGCAGCTTGGTGCTGTCCCTTACCATCTCGTGCGCGGCAGCGATCCGGCCGGTGCCGGCGCCAAGGCCGCCGAGATAGCTCTCCAGCACTGCCTAATGCAGGGTTTCTACGAGTCGGTGTTGCATTTCGGTCGGCACGTACTGGACTTGCTTGACTGGTCAGTGGACGGCGAACGTTGCTGGCTGGCCACCGTCAAGATGGGGACCGCGCTTTCGGCGCTGGACCGGCCGGCGGAGGCGGAGCAGGTGTACGAGGACGCCTGCCGCAGCAGCACGCTGCCCGCTGTCCATCTGGGTCCGCGTACGGGCGTGCGATGCTCTACACCCGCTTCTACGACGAAAAGCGGGACCAGGGGCGGGCGATGTCTTTGATCAACACTGCCATCTGCATCGCGTCACTCGGCACCGAACAGCAACGCCGGGCGTACAACGTCACCTTTCAGGAAAACGGCAGAGCGCTCGTCGAAATGCACCTTGGCAACTTCTCGGCGGCACTGCGCCTGCTGGACGCGGGGCTGGCCCGGTTGGATGAGGAGGTCGATCCTGGCCGGTTCGCGCCGCACCGCTCGGTGCTCATGTACAACAGGGCGAAGCTGTTGAGTCGTATTGGTTCGCCGGAGGAGGCGCTTCGGGCGTACGACGCGGTGATCGGCGTCGACCCCAACTATTCGGAGTACTACGTCGAGCGGGCCGAAGTGCATCGGCAGCTGGGCGCGGTGGAGCTGGCCTTTTCCGACTACGAAACGGCAATCCGGCTCAGCCCGCCGTATCCACAAACCCATTTCAACCGCGGCGACCTGGCGATGGAACAGGGCGACCTGCCGCGCGCGCGATCGCGGATTTCGACCGCGCTCTTGAGCTGGATGACACATTGGTGGACGGCTATGTCAACCGGGCCACCTGCCAGTTGGATCTCGATGAGTGGGAGAAGGCAGGCGAGGACATCGACACCGGGCTCGTTCTGAGTCCCGACCATCCGCAGCTGCGTTGTTTGCAAGGTATGTTCGAACAGCGTCGTGGAAATCTGCCGGCGGCCCGCGAGGCTTTCGCCGCCGCGGTAGAGCTCGATCCGTCGCTGGCCGCCGGTTGGTGCAACTTCGGAATACTGGCATTTTGACGAGGGCGAGATCAGCGCGGCCATCAGCTATTTCGACCGGGCCATCGCGCTCGACGACGACCCGACGATACGGATGAACCGCGGCATCGCGCGCCACCAGGCCGGCCAGCACGCTGAAGCGATCGAGGATTTTTCCTTCGCGCTCTTGACTGTCGACGAAGACGACGCCGGCGAGCTGCTCAGCCACCGAGATCAGTGCCTGCGTGAGCTCGTGTCCAAGCCCTAGTGGTCTGTCTGTGGCGTGCTGAATCGCTGGTCGTTGCTGATGACAAATGTCCCTGGCGTTCGCTACCGCCTGCATGTTCTACTCGACCGGCACTTTCGCGGTGCGGACCGCAAAGTCTCCGCCGCGGCGAAGGTGCGTACGCACATGCCGTCATATCTGAGGTGACCATCGGTCACCGGGCGGTAGTCGAGATTGGAGCATGAGCTTATGAAGGTGAGTAGCGGTGTGCGGCGCACTCTCGCCGTCCTTGTCGCAGCGGTGACAGCTACGGCCTTGATTCTGGCGGCGACATCGCCGGCCGAAGCTTCCACGGTGCGGCCGATGTACTGGACTAGCAACGCGCACATTTGGATCAGCGTCGAAAAGGATTTCCAGTTTTACACCGCGGTCAAGTTGCAGAGTGTCCCGAGTGGCAACTCGGTGTATGGCCATTGGGCCGCGTGGAACGCTGACGACCCCAGTCAATCCGGCAACACCGCGGAGCGGTGGTGGACCGTCAGTGAAGGGCAGAGCCAGATCGCCAACACGTGGCGTCATACCTGTGCGACTTTCTGGGTCCACGGCACCGGCTACACCGAGTGGGGGCCAGCGCTCTGCGCGTTCGCCTATTAGCAGCGCCTCATCGGGGCTAGGAAGCTCGTCCGCATGGCCCCCATGCTTGCGTCTGACGCAAGTATGGGGGCCATGCGGACGTCCGGCGGGGCGGAATTAGGAGCCTGGAGCCGTGGATTTACGGCCCCGCGTGTTCGTGTCCGGTCGAATTAATTAGGTGGAGACGGACCCTTTACAACCATGATCTAAGGCGTGTACGAAGTGACCCAGCAGCCCATCTTCGAAATGTTCCCTGGCAGTGCGGAACGGCATACCTACTGAGGCGATAAGCGCGGCCCTCGTACGAGGGTCACGGGCCTGGTCGGCATCGAGAGAAAAGGGGCGTGGACAATGGAAAACGTGATCAGTCGTGGGTGGAGTCGAGGACTCCTGGTGGGCGCTCTCGCGGCGGCGTTGGTCGGTGGCACGGCTGCGGCCGCGCAGGCCGGCGTCGATCCAGCGCTGGCGGCGGGGACGCATCGGCCGGCCACCGTGGTACGGCCGCTGGACTGCTCGTCGATTCCGTCCACCGCGGACGACAATATTCTGCGGATCCTGCGGGACGTGTGGGAAACCAGCGGGGCGTCGACGACCGGGTGCGGTTGGCTGAATTCGAGACGGCTTGGGTGGAGTCGCATGCCAACAATCTGCCGTGTGGTGACCAGGACTCGATTGGTGTCTTCCAACAGCGGCCGAGCCAGGGCTGGGGCACGTACGACCAGATCATGGATCCGTACTATGCCACCAACAAATTCCTCGACTATGCCATTCCGACGGCGGCCGACAACACCTGGATGACGGCCGGCCAGGTCGCGCAGGCCGTCCAGCGCTCGGAATACCCGGACCGGTACGAAGAGGCCCAGGGCATCGCGCAGGACATGATCAATCGTTCGTGGGGGCTGTAAATCCGACCGGAACGGCTCTCAGTGTGGCGAGCCGGACCTGCTCAGGCGCCGCCTTTCCAGTGATGGTCCGCGACCGCGGCGGCCGTGCGCTCCAGGGCGCTCTGGGTGTCCGCGTACGTGCGCTGGGCGACGGCGATGTAGAGACAGTCCAGGATCAGCATCTGTGCGTGCCGCCCGGCCATGCTGCCGGAGCGGAAGGAGATTTCCCTGGACACGGTCTCCAGCACGATGTCGCTGACCTTCGCGAGCCGTGCACGCGGCGAGTTCGTGACTGCGATCGTGGTGGCGCCCTGGTCCCGGGCCAGCGCGGTCGCCTCCACGACCTCTTTTGTCCCGCCGGTGTGTGAAATCGCGAGTACGACGTCCCCAGTAGTCAGCAGTGCGGCGCTTGCCAGCGCGTCGTGGATCTCGTTCCAGGCGCTCGTACGCCGGCCTATCCGGTTCAGTCGCCGGCTGAATTCGCCGGCGGTGGATGCGCTGCTGCCGCTCACGCCGTAAATGTCGATGCTCCGGGCGGTGGCTATTCGCTCGGCAGCAGTTTCCAGCGCGACCAGATCGATGCGGGCGGCGGTGTCCTCCAGCGCGCGTACGTCGGCGGCGAGCAGTTGGGCGAGAACCCGCGGCATCGGCTCGTCCGGCGCGACCCCGCTGGTTCCTTCCGACCAGGCCGGCGTCGGATGGACCGGGTCGTGGCTCATCCGCCCGACCTCCGCGGCCAGCGCCAGCCGCAACTCGCCGTAGCCGGACAACCCGACGGACCGGCAGAACCGAGTGACCGTCGTACGAGAGATGTCACAGCTCGCGGCGAGGTCGACGATGGTGGTGGCCGCGACCTGCGCCGGATGGGCGAGGACCTCCCGGGCAAGCCGCTGCTCGGCCTCCGAGAGCGTCGGCAGGACGGCACTGACACGCGCGTGGACGGAACCGCCGAACGGAGCGTTGGGACCCAAACGCTCCGCTGGCGGGGCTGCTGCTGCTCATGGTCGCTACGGTTGCCCATCGGGCGGCGACCCGTCAACCGTCAGTGGTTCCAGGCGCCGGTAATGGGGGTGTCGTTTTGTTGTCCGAATGCGGTGGTGATGTCGGTGTGTGGGGTGATGTTGGAGTTGCAGAGGTAGTAGACGCCGGTGGTTTGTCGGTAGACGCCGATGGTGGTGTAGCCATCTGCGTTCCAGTCTCCGGTGACTGGTACATCGCCGGTCGCACCGAAGGTGATGGAGCCGTCGGTGTGTGCGGTGATGTTGGAGTTGTCGAAGTAGAAGGTGGAGTTGCTGGGTCGGTAGACGCCGACTGTCGTGCAGCCGTCGCCGTCCCAGTCTCCGGTGATGGGTACGTCGCCTTTTTGGCCGAAGGTGAGTGAGCCGTCGATGCGGCTGGTGATGTTGGAGTTGTCGAAGTAGAAGGTGGACGTGCTGGGTCGGTAGACGCCGACTGTGGTGGAGCCGTCGCAGCAGTCCCAGTCGCCGGTGACGGGGATGTCGCCGAATTGTCCGAAGGCGAGTGAGCCGTCGGTATTGCCGGTGATGTTGGAGTTGTCGAAATAGAAGGTGGAGGTGCTGGGGCGGAAGGTGCCTACGGTGGTGAAGCCGTCGGCGTTCCAGTCGCCGGTGACGGGGATGTCGCCTTGGGCACCGAAAAAACGAGTGTTCCGTCGGTGTGGCCGTTGGTCGTTGAATTGCTGAAAATGAACGTGGAGCTGAGTCCGCGATAAACGCCGAGCGTCGTGGTGTAATGCGGGCGTCCACCGCCGGTGGACAGCGTGATGCCGGAGTAGTACGTGGTCAGGATGCGCTGGTACGAGTACCCGGCCACCGCGCAGGCTTGTGATCCGTACTGGCTCATCTTGCTGCCGTCCGCGCCGGCGCCGCAGCCCTCGCCATTGTTTCCGGTCAGGTTCGCGCGGTATTGGCTTTCGAAAATCGCGCCGCCACGGTGCATGGAGACCGGCCAGGTGGGCGTCCACCGCGGCGTCGGTCGACGGCTGATGGCTCCCGGCCTTGTAAACCTGGGAGCTGGTGCTGTCGTACACGTCGAAGCACTGGCCACCGGACGTACGGTCGCCGGAATGGTTTGTCCAGTACCAGGCGTAAGTTTTCGCTGCCATCGCGCCGGCTTGCAGTGCGGCCGCGCTCCAGCTCGCGATCCATTCGTTGGGCAGCACGTCCTTGACGTACTGTTCGAATGGCACTGTGACAATGGACCCGGTCGCGGTGATAAGGACACGGATCGAAGCCGGCGGATTATTGTCGTCGTAGTGGCCATTGCATCCGGTCGAGGCGAGCGGACCGACCGTGGTTCCCATGGTGCTGGGCAATGCGTTGGCGGCAGCCGCCTTGGTCACGCCAAGCACCATTGCCAACGCCACTAACGGTACGAGCGTCCACTGATATTTCTTCACCATTTCTTCCCTCCTTTCGGCCACGGCTCAGTGGTTCCAGGCGCCGGTTATCGGTGTGTGTGTCGTTTTGTTGCCCGAAGGCGGTGGTGATGTCGGTGTGTGGAGTGATGTTGGAATTGCAGAGGTAGAAGACCCCGGTTGTCGGCCGGAAGACGCCAATCGTGGTGTAGCCGTCCCCGTTCCAGTCGCCGGTGACTGGTACGTCGCCGGTGGCGCCGAAGGTGATGGAGCCGTCGGTGTGTGCGGTGATGTTGGAGTTGTCGAAGTAGAAGGTGGAGTTGCTGGGTCGATAGACGCCAACCGTCGTGCAGCCGTCGCCGTCCCAGTCGCCGGTGATGGGTATGTCACCCTTCTGGCCGAAGGTGAGTGAGCCGTCGATGCGGCTGGTGATGTTGGAGTTGTCGAAGTAAAAGGTCGAGTTGCTGTCTCGATAGACGCCAACCGTCGTGGAGCCGTCGCAGTCCCAGTCTCCGGTGACCGGGTGGTCGCCGAATTGTCCAAAGGCGAGCGAGCCGTCGGTGTTGCCGGTGATGTTGGAGTTGTCGAAATAGAAGGTGGAGGTGCTGGGGCGGAAGGTGCCTACGGTGGTGAAGCCGTCGGCGTTCCAGTCGCCACTGACCGGAATGTCGCCCTGTGCACCGAAAGTCAAGGTCCCGTCGGTGTGGCCGCTCGTGGTCGAGTTGCTGAAAGAGAACGTCGAGCTTAATCCGCGGTAAATGCCGAGTGTCGTGGTGTAATGCGGGCGCCCAGTGAACAGTCGTGCGCCGCCATAGAAGTCTGTGTGGGCCGACAGGTTGGAGACCTTGACCAGCTCGCCAGAGTTGGCGGCCTCCACGATCCAGCCGGCGCCGAGATACATGGCGACGTGATGGATCCCGGCGACAGTGTTGTTGCTGCTGTAGAAAAGCAGATCACCGGGGAGAGCTTGAGCGGTGCTGTAGAAGTGCGTCTTCACCGCCGGTGAATGCCATTGTGCATCGGTGTTTCCCGATCCGAGGATGTCCGGGCCGAGCGCGAGGGCGTAGCCGTAGCGGACCAACCCGGAGCAGTCGAGACCTTTGACATGGCAGTCGTTGGGCGCGCCATTGTTCGGGTCGCATTGACCCAGCGTCGGGCCCGGTTGCGGGCCGTGCCCGCCGCCCCATGAGTAGGGCACGCCGATTTGGTAGCAGGTATTGATAACCGCGTTGTTCGCTTGCTGTGCTGCTCCACACGGCGAGTACGCCGCACGCTGGCGCGCGCCTGCGCCGGACTGCTGTTCGCGAGCCCGCTCGCGAACAGCGACAGAGCGATCAGGAGTACGGCCGAGAATCTCGGCCAGCCGGTTCGGTGGGTTGCTACTTCCATGGTGTGCATCCCTTCGGCGGCGCCGCGGTGAGCGGGTGGGCAGGGGGCGGCGCAGGGAGTGGGGCGGCTGCCCCACGGGAGAGGTGGACGGTTCGCCTTGTGAATAATGCCCGTGCTTGCTTGTGCGGGCATGATCTTTGCCCGCGACCTCTCGCGTGTCAATGGAGAGAGCACACATTCCCCAAGTTGGCCCCCGATTTGCCGTCAACCGTTCCTCGTATGACAATTGTCAAAAGACGGCCCCCGGAGAGAATTCCCCTATATCTCGATAAAAAACACCGCGAACTCGACGTATTCGCTGGCGATCCGCCGGTAAAGGCAGCGAAAACGTCGAGTTCGCGAAGGGCAGCGTTGGCCCAGGTCATCGTCCGGTCATCGCTCGCTCGCGGTATTTGCACGGAACACATAGCGGCGCAGCACCGGATACAGGACGAGCACCGAGCCGAGGGTGACCAGGAAGCCCAGCGGCGTGATGCCCGACTCGGTCAGGAAACCGCCGGTGGCCGCCGAAGCCAGAACCGAGACCACGCCAGCCCAGTTGACGGATTCGACCTCGTCTGGGTCCGCCACTTTGCGCCGCCGTATGAGGTAATAGTCGGCGATGATCACGCCGGCCAGCGCGGTCGTGGTCACGCCGAGGACTCCGAGGTACCGATTGATGAGGCCCAGAATGTCTCCGGCCACCATCAGCAGTCCGATGACATTGGCGAGCACCACCATGGTCAGTCGGCCCACATTGCGACGCAGCAGCCCGTCGAAGAGGTTGGACAGTGAGAGCGACCCGGAGTAGGTGTTCGGCACCTGCGCTTTGGCTTGTGCCACGTACATCAGCAAAAAAACCGAGCAGTCCGGCCAAGACGATGAAATAGGCGCCGGAGTTGTTGTTCGCCATCCACGAAACCTTTTCCGCGATCGTGGCGCCCTGTTGGCTGGCCGCGACGGCCGGATTCTTACCAAGGTATGTGGCGACCGCGCTGCTTCCAGCTCCTACGATCAGGCAGCCCAGCACCACCATCACGATGTCGATCATGATCGCCCCGCCGATCGCGAGGATGCCGACATCCTTGCTGGTACGGGCATACCGGGCGAAGTCGGCGTCGGTCAGCGCGAGAGCACCGCCGGCCGAACCCGCGAGGATGGCGATCACCGCGGCGAAATGCGCGCTGCCGTCGCCGCCGGTCACCGGTCCTGCCGTCAAGATCGCGGACAATGACAGACCCGATGTGGTCACCGCGATGGCCGCGAGAGCTATCGCCAGGATGAGAAATGCTATGAGCAGCACTGTCGACGTACGTTGCACCAGCTTCAGGCCGAATGTCGTGAGCGCGATCCACACCACCGTCAAAAGACCGTAGATAACGATCGCGTTGACCACCGACGGTTTCCAGCCGAACATGAAGAGTGTCCCGTAATAGAGCAGCGCGTCTTCCAGCGCCAAAAATCCGATGATCATGAAGGAATAGATCAGCGAGGCGATCACCGAACCACGGATTCCCAGCCCGTACACGCGTGAGGTCACCGTGCTGGAGGTGCCGTTCTGGTACGCCACGTGGCCGACCAGCCAGCCCAGGGTGCCGCCGAAGACCGTCACCAGCAGACCGGCGAGAATCCCCCAGCCGACCCCGGCGATCAGGGTCACTCCGCCGCCGATCGCCAGCTGGACCAGCGTCGAGACGATGCCCGCCGTATTCATCAGGAGTCCCCAGCCGCCTCGGCGGGCGGCCAGTGGGACAGCGGTCAGCGCGTAGTCCTCGATCTGGGTCTTTATGCCGGCAGGTTCTGTGGCCACCGAACGCCTCCGAGATTTAGTGCGGCTCTCGCCGGGAAAACAGCCGAATGTTGATCGACCAGAGCCCTTCGCGCTGGAGGATTTCGCTGACCGCGGCACCCGCGACGATCAGTCCGCTCAGAATTTGCTGCCAGTAGCTGGGAACGCCCGAGATCGCGAGGCCATTGGCCAGGGTGCCAAGGAAAAGCACCCCGATGGCGGTGCCCACCACACCGCCCGAGCCGCCGCGTAACGCGGTTCCGCCGAGCAGGACGGCGGCGGCCGCGTCGAACATGATCGTGTCGCCGACCTGCGGGCTGGCCGCGGCGACCCGGGCGCACTGCAGCACCGCCCCGAGGGCAGCGGCCGAGGCACAGATCGCGTACACCCAGATCGTGACCCGAGTCGTGTTGATGCCAGCCAGTCGGGCCGCCTGGAAATTGCCGCCCACCGCGTACAAGTCCCGGCCGAAATGGGTGAACCGCAACACCCACCATGCCGCGAAGAACACCACGGCCATCATGATCACCGGAATCGGTATGCCGACCACGCTCCCGAATGCCATTCCGTCCAGGAATCCGGAATTGATCGCCTTCGTCTCGGTGCCCGATACCAGGTTGACCAGTCCGCGAAAGAGCGACAATGTCCCCAGCGTCACCACCATGAAAGAGGCGCGAAGGCGGCCGATCAGGAATCCGTTCGACAGCGCACCCAACGCTCCGGCCAGTACGACCGTGGCCACGCATGCCACGAAGATGGGGAATCCCAAATCGTGGTAGAACCAGGCCAAAATGAACCCCGAAAGGGCCATCATCGACCCGATCGACAGGTCGAACCCGCCCAGGATCAGGACGAAGGTCAAGCCCATCGACAGCATCCAGAGAATGGAGACACTGGTCAGCAGGGTCTTGATGTTGGCTTCGGTGGTGAACGTCGGCTGAGTGACGGCGAAATAGGCGATCAGCAGGACAAGGCCGATCGCGATCATCGCGATCCGCGAGTGGGCGAGAAAAGAGCGGACTCGGGAACTCAGATGTGGGTCGGTCGCGGATAAATCGCGACCTTCGGTACGGGGGCCACTCTGAATGTCGGTCATCGCGGTCCCTCCGTCGCCAGGTGGGTGAGCCGTGCCTGGGTTGCCTCGGCACGGGAGAGCGTGGCCACCACCCGGCCCCGAAACAGCACGACAAAACGGTCGCAGAGCAGCAACAACTCATCGATCTCGGCGGATGAGATGACCAGCGCCATCCCGTTGTCCCGTGCCTCGTGGACGATCCGATGGATCAGGGTGGTTTCACCGAGACCGACCACCGGAATGTCCAGCGCAGCCCGCAGTTCATGGACACCGCCGTCCTGGAAATGGCCCACCACCACGGCGTCGAAACCGCGCCGTGCGGCGTCCAGGTTGGCGGCGACGAGTTCGTACGCGCAGCGGCCTCGCTGAGCCGGTGAATGTACGGGTGCGGCCGTTCCAGGCCGGCGACGACAACCTCGACCTGATCACCGGCCAGTGCCCGCAGAGCATCCTGGAGAAGACGCAAATACGTGCTTCCCGAAGCGGTGAAACTCTGCCAAAGGATTCTCATCTGATCCGTTCCCTGTCGTCGTGACCCATCCCTATTCTGGTGCTGTCGCGATGGTGTCGCACTTCCTTGTTTCGGTCAGCGAACCGAGCGCTGGCCAGCGGGGCGGTCGTGCTGCAACTTCGGAGGCGTGCTCGTACGATGCCATTCGCCGGGGGTGCAGCTTTGATTTCGCCAACCGTGGACGCGGCGGAGAAATTCGCTGAATCGGTGCCACTGTCCATTCCCGACCTGTTGCGCGCACGGGCGAAGCAGTCGCCCGATCGGCCACTTCTGCGGATCGGTGCCGATCGATGGACCGCTTCGCAGGTGTGCGACCGGGCATCCCGATTCGCGGCCGCTCTGCGAGCGGAAGGAATCGCGGCCGGTGAGCGGGTCGCGATCATGGCCGACAACAGGATCGAGGTGCTCGACCTTATTCTGGGTTGTGCGTGGATGGGCGCGATCGCCGTTCCCATCAACACCGGCGTACGCGGCCAACAGCTCCATCACATTCTCACCAACTGTGCGGCCGAGCTGCTGGTGATCGAGAATGCCTTTCTCGATCGGATAGAAGCGTTGCCGGACACCGCGTCGCTTCGACGAATCTGGACGCTGGACGGCCGGGAACCCGAGTCGCCGTTGGCCGTCGCGCTGCCACCGCTGAGCATGGGCATCGAACCTGCCGATGTCCGTCCTCGCGACACTGCGCTCATTCTCTACACTTCCGGCACGACCGGTGTCTCCAAAGGAGTGCTCTCCCCGCATGGGCAGTTTCATTGGTGGGGAGTCAATGTCAGTACGCAGCTGGAGCTTAGGAATTGGAATGAAATAACATTTCAAGTTGGCTGATTATTTGGTATTATGTCGGGGTGCCCAAGGATCGATCTGTTGAATTTGCTGCGATGGCGGAGCGTCTGGCCGGTTTGCTGCCGGCTTTGGATGAACGTCAGCGGCGGTTGGCGTTGGCGACGGAGGCTTGTTCGTGGGGGTATGGTGGGATTTCCGCTGTGTTTCGCGCGACCGGTGTGTCCATGCCGACGATTCGTCGGGGTGTGCGGGAGTTGGATGCTGCGGGTGATGGTGTCCCGCGGGGTCGTGTGCGGATTCCTGGCGGGGGTCGCAAGAAGGCCGAGGACGCCGACCCGGATTTGATGGATTGCTTGGATTCCTTGATTGAGCCTGGAACGCGAGGTGATCCGGAGTCCCCGTTGCGGTGGACTACGAAGTCAACTCGCAATCTCGCCAAGGAGGCAACCGAGCAAGGCTATGCGGCTAGTCATACGCTCGTGCGGAATATTCTCCGCGGGATGGGCTACAGCCTGCAAGGAACCCGGAAAACCCTGGAGGGTGAACAGCATCCTGATCGTGACGCCCAGTTCCGTTACATCAACGGACTCGCCGAAGATTTCCTGACCACTGGCGATCCAGTGATCAGCGTGGACACGAAGAAGAAGGAGCTGGTCGGGAGGTTCACGCAGGCCGGGCGGGAAGAGCCTGTCACGATTTCTGTGTAAGCCGGAGGTGATTGGCTTACTTGTCTTATTATATCAGAATGTTAGGCGGCCGGGGAATAGTTGGGTGAGGGTGTTGAGTGCTATTTTCCAGCCCCAGGTGCCTGTTCCTGAGGCTCCGCCGCGTTGGGTGGAGATGTTGCGTAGTCCGAGGTAGATGAGTTTCATGGCTGCGTCTTTGTCGGGGAAGTGTCCGCGGTTTTTTTGGTGATTTTGCGGAGTTGGAAGTTGATGGATTCGATTTGGTTGGTGGTGTAGACAATTTTCCGGAGTTCTGCGGGGTAGTCCAGGAAGGGGGTGAAGTCGTTCCAGGCGTTGTTCCACACGTCGACGGCTCCGGGGTATTGTTTGCCGTGGGTCTTGGCGAACGCGTCGCGGGCGAGCTCGGCGGCCTCCAGGGTGGGCGCGGTATAGATCTCGCGCATCGACGCGGCCAGTGGTTTGCGGTCCTTGTAGGACACGAACCGCATGGCGTTGCGGATGACGTGCACGACGCAGGTTTGCACTACGGTGTCAGGGAAGATTGAGCGGATCGCGTCCGGGAGCCCGGTCAGCCCGTCGCAGCACGCGATGAGGATGTCCCGCACGCCGCGGTTGCGCAAGTCCGTCAGGACCTTGGCCCAGAACTTGGCTCCCTCGGTGTCCTGGATCCAGCATCCGAGAGGGAGTGTTTGCGGCCGTCCACGTCCACTCCGATGGCCAGGTACGCGACCTTGGTGGTGACCACGCCGTTGTCCTTGATTCGGACCCGGATCCCGTCGATGTAGAGGATCGGGTAGACCTCGTCCAGCGGCCGTGACTGCCACAGCTTGATCTCGTCGACGACCACGTCGGTGATGTTCGAGATCAACTCCCGGGACGCGTTTACTCCATATATTTCAAGTAAATGCGCCTCGATGTCACGAGTTGTCATTCCTCGCGAGTACAAAGACAGGATCATGTCATCGATATTCCCCAAACGACGGGCACGTTTGGGTACGATCGTGGGCTCGAACGTCCCGTTCCGGTCCCGCGGCACCTCGATCTGGACCGGGCCGCTGAGCGTGGACACGGTCTTGCGGGTTAGCCCGTTCCGGGAGTTGCCGGACCCGCGTCCCTCCGGCGCGCCGTGCTCATAGCCCAGGTGGTCGCTCATCTCGACCTGCAACGTCCGATCCAGCACCGCCTTGGTCATCTGGTTCAGCAGACCGTTCGCCCCGTCTACCGGCGTCCCAGTGGCCTTCGCGTCCGCTAGTAGAGCATCGATCGTCGCGGTCGAGAGCGCCCCCGTCAGCCGCGCAGCCGCCGTCTCATCATCACGACGAGACGAAATGTTCCGAGTCATACGGTGTCCCTTCCGACCAACCAACAGGCCAGTCGATCTTGGTACACCTCCGGCTTACACACTTGGCATGACACGCCCGGCGGGAATGGCGGGAGAGTGGCAATCCGGTCAAGGTCTCGACCTATGACTTTCCCAACGCGAACGGCAAAGCCATCCCG
>NZ_WOTO01000003.1 GCF_010993775.1 Fodinicola feengrottensis
AGACGGGCGAACGGTCTGCTGAACCAGATGACCAAGGCTGTGCCCCTTTTGATCGACGTTGCAGGTCGAGATGAGCGACCACCTGGGCTATGAGCACGGCGCGCCGGAGGGACGCGGGTCCGGCAACTCCCGGAACGGGCTAACCCGCAAGACCGTGTCCACGCTCAGCGGCCCGGTCCAGATCGAGGTGCCGCGGGACCGGAACGGGACGTTCGAGCCCACGATCGTACCCAAACGTGCCCGTCGTTTGGGGAATATCGATGACATGATCCTGTCTTTGTACTCGCGAGGAATGACAACTCGTGACATCGAGGCGCATTTACTTGAAATATATGGAGTAAACGCGTCCCGGGAGTTGATCTCGAACATCACCGACGTGGTCGTCGACGAGATCAAGCTGTGGCAGTCACGGCCGCTGGACGAGGTCTACCCGATCCTCTACATCGACGGGATCCGGGTCCGAATCAAGGACAACGGCGTGGTCACCACCAAGGTCGCGTGGCCCTGGCCATCGGACGGTGGACGTGGACGGCCGCAAACACTCCCTCGGATGCTGGATCCAGGACACCGAGGGAGCCAAGTTCTGGGCCAAGGTCCTGACGGACTTGCGCAACCGCGGCGTGCGGGACATCCTCATCGCGTGCTGCGACGGGCTGACCGGGCTCCCGGACGCGATCCGCTCAATCTTCCCTGACACCGTAGTGCAAACCTGCGTCGTGCACGTCATCCGCAACGCCATGCGGTTCGTGTCCTACAAGGACCGCAAACCACTGGCCGCGTCGATGCGCGAGATCTATACCGCGCCCACCCTGGAGGCCGCCGAGCTCGCCCGCGACGCGTTCGCCAAGACCCACGGCAAACAATACCCCGGAGCCGTCGACGTGTGGAACAACGCCTGGAACGACTTCACCCCCTTCCTGGACTACCCCGCAGAACTCCGGAAAATTGTCTACACCACCAACCAAATCGAATCCATCAACTTCCAACTCCGCAAAATCACCAAACCGCGGACACTTCCCCGACAAAGACGCAGCCATGAAACTCATCTACCTCGGACTACGCAACATCTCCACCCAACGCGGCGGAGCCTCAGGAACAGGCACCTGGGGCTGGAAAATAGCACTCAACACCCTCACCCAACTATTCCCCGGCCGCCTAACATTCTGATATAATAAGACAAGTAAGCCAATCACCTCCGGCTTACACAGAAATCGTGACAGGCTCCACGCTCTAGCGCCCGATACTCAACTGCTTGCTTCCTACGAAGCGGTAATGAAGCCCATTCGTACCCACGTGGGTGCCACTGTGAAAATCGGACCTGATTCGGGGCCTCGTCGGGCGAAGTACACCACCGCACCGGTCTTCTTCGCGGCCGCGACAGGTTCGCGCCGTATGCACGCACGCACCCCAGGCGTTGGGCGATGACCCACGTTGGCTCACCGCCCGCAGCCGCCAGCACAATCAGCGCGCCCAACCGGTCCCGATGCTCAGCCCGCTCCGATCGGGCCCCGCGCACTCAGAATGTTCTGCTCGGCCTCAGACAGGAGGATCACATACGGACTGGACATCGACATGATGATCTTGTGCCGGACACCAGCCAAGATCAGCGACACGACACGCCGCCAAACAGCCGGATCCGGTCACCATCTCGTCATCTATTCGCACACCCGGCGGCGATTGGATCGAGCCGGCATGATGAACCTCGTGGTGAAATACCCCGACTCGACCAAAGCATCCCTGCACTGGCGCCTGACCGACCGAGCACGACAACGGTGGCCTGAGATAACGAAAATCGTCGTACGCCACGCGCGAACTTCAGCTACATCGACGCCACCCTGTCCGACGGCAGCACCCAGAAACTGTGCCGCCTGCGTTACACCGGCTCCGCACACCGATGGGGCTTCGCCATCTACCGAGCCAGTCACGACGACTACACAGACTCCCTGTTCCCCACCGGCATACCCACCGGCACCTGCGAAGACGCCCTCGACACCGCCTGCGGCCTCTACCTCAACGACCCCACCGCCTGGACCTAATCCCCGCCTTAGTAGTTACCGGAACCTCGAGTTCGCGAACGGGACGGGCCGCCCGCGGGCGGCCGTGCTCGTCGGCCAGCAAGTCGGCCGATGGGCACGGTCGCGCGGTAGCAATGTTGGGTCGCCCCGCAGAATCGCCAGCTCCAACCGCTGCAAGCTGGGGCCGGGCTCGATCCCGAGCTCGTCGACCAGCCGCCGTCGTACGGTCCGGTAGAGGTCCAGCGCCTCCGCCGCACGGCCAGCGGCGTACAACGCGGTCATCAACTGCCCACAGAGCCGTTCCCGGCCCGGATACCGACGGACGTGGACCGTGAGGTCGGCGATCACGCTCGCGTGTTCACCTCGCTCGATCCGGGCATCGAGGAAATCCTCCACGGCACCCAGATAAACCTCATCCCAGTTGGTGGCGACGACCTCGCGGATCGGCACCTCGCCGAGGTCCGACAGTGGTGATCCGCGCCGTAAACGCCAGTGCCGCGCGCGAAAAGGTCGGCCGATCGCGCCGCGCGGGCCCGCGCGATCATCGCCGCGAATCGATGGGTGTCCAGCTGCTCAGGGGAGATCGCGAGCTGGTAACCGTCGGACACCTGCCGAAGAACCGGTTCCGGCAGGAGGGCGCGGGCCCGCCGGACATAGTTGCGGATGGTCGCCGGCGCGGTCTTTGGCGCCGCACCCGCCCACAGCTGTGCGGCGATCGTCGTCAGTGACACCGACGAGCCGGCTTGGTCGAGAAGACAGGCCAGCAGGGCACGTTGCATTCGGGCGGGGACCACGACCAGCTCGCCCCGGTGCCGAACCTCCAGCGGGCCGAGCAACGAGAACGTGATGCCATCGGTGGCCATCCGGACTCAACGCCGGTACGAGGTGGCCGGCACGCCAGGAACGTTGCTCCGCATGTCCGTCTCCCTGAGGGCTGGTACGCGCCGATGTCCCGCTTTTTGCGGGTAAGAACGATCAGCAACGTTTGTCCAGCCCGGGATGGGACATGTCCCACGGACGCGGTACTCAGGAGTCCTAACCCGAATAGACGGCGTCGCTGCCGTACAGCGGATTCGTGAAGGCGGAGATGTACTGGTGCATGTCCGACCCGGTGAGGTTGTACGTGAGATAGACGCCGTATCCCTCGCTGACCGTCCGCTGCGCGAGGCTCGCGCGGCGGTGCCCGAGAGTCTGTGTCGGTCAGGCTCACGGCCGCGGGCGACAGCTTGCTTTTGGACGACGGCCCTGGCGGCACGGACCACGTCCCGTACCAGGGATTCCACGCGTAGTCGAAGCTGTTGGCGATGCTCACGCCGCCGTAGCTCAGTCGCGACGAAGACGGGCCGATGCCGTAGAACGTGATGAGTTTGCTGGGCATGTTGGCACGCAACGCCGACACGAGATAGACGAACGAGCTGGCGTTGGGCTGCCCGGTGCCGTTGACTCCGTAATCCGCGTACTCGTCGTCGAAGTCGATGCCGTCCAGCCCCGTATTGGCTGGCTGACCGCCTGGGAAAGTTGGTTGGCAAACGCGGTCGCCGCGGCTTGCGACGGGAAATTGGCGAACCCGGCGCCTTGGTGGTTGCCCAGCACGGACAGCAGGACCTTGATGCCCTTCTGCTGCAGCGGACGGACCTGGGTCGCGACATTGTTGAGGACGTTCTGGACCTGACTGTTGAAGGACAAGTACGCGTTGGAGCCGTCGTAGTTGATGTTCGCCGCGAAGATCACGGCGAGATCGAACACCGGCGCGCCGCCCTGGGCGAGCGTGTATTTGCCGACGTTGGTCATGCTCTGGTCGTTCACCTCGACGTAGACGACCGAGACGGGGCCGGTCTTCGCGGGACGGCACGCGGCGGCGGTGGCCGCTGCCGGCCACATCGCGGCGGCGGTCGCGGCCACCACCGCCACCGCGGTCAGCGCCGACACCAGTCTGCTTCCTCGACGGAACGTTCGCCTCATCGATGGTCTCCTCGTCTCGGCGCTCGAATGGACCTGGCTATACCGGTTCATGACACGGAACTGGAGGCAACCACCGTCAGCAGTCCGGGAACGATCTCGTCGAGGGCAAACCCGAAATAAATCGGTATAGCACATAATCGGCCGCTGTCGATCGGCTGTCAAGAGTGCGAAACACTATGAGATCCCAGCCCACTTGAGCCTGAAGCCAGCCGCGATCCACTCGTTCGGCAGCGTGAAGAAAGGCCTGTTTGGTGTGTTCAGATGGTCGGGACCGGCTCGAAGAACCGTCGCGGGTTCGCCACCAGCATGGTGGTGATGTCCTGCTCGCTGACGCCACGCTCGCGCAGGGCCGGCAGCACGTCACGGGTGATGTGCAGGTAGTGCCAGTTCGGGACCACCACCGGAATCTGCTGCTGGGGCAGCCAGTCCATATAGCAGGCCGCGTCGTGCGACAGCACCATGCTGCTCGCGTACCCGCGCTCGCACAGCGCGACCACCGTGCCGACCCGCTGATCGAACGGCAGCAGCAGGTCGAGGTCGAGCCCGAACCGGTCCATGCCCAGCAGCGAGCCCCGGTCGGCGACCTCGGTGAGGTAGCCCAGGTCGGCGGTGTCACCGCAGTGCCCGATCAGGACCCGGCGCAGGTCCACGCCCTCCTCGGCGAAGATGTCCTGCTGCTTGAGGCCCGTACGCGACACGGCGTGCGAGTGCGTCATGATCGGCGCACTCGTACGCAGCTGTGCCTTCGCCACCGCGCGCAGCACCCGCTCGACACCCGGAGTGACTCCGGGTTCGTCGGTCGCGCACTTCAGGAACGCCGCCTTTACCCCGGTGTCGGCGATGCCCTCGACGATGTCACCAACGAACAGGTCCACCAGCGCGTCTTCGCCGCCCATCACGCCACCGGGCCGGAACGTCAGGTAGTGCGGCACGTCGTTGTACGTGTAGAGGCCGGTGGCGACGACGATGTTGATGCCGGTGTCCGCCGCGATCCGCTGGATACGGGGGATGTAGCGGCCCAGGCCAATCACGGTCGGGTCGACGACGATGGTGTCGATCCCGGCGGCGGCGAGCTCGTTGAGCTTGCGGATCGCCTCCGGGATCTGCTCCTGCTCACGGAAGCCGTCGTCGTCGGGGTAGTTGGCGACAAACTCCGGGCTGAGCACGAAGATGTGCTCGTGCATCAGCACCCGGCCCAGGTCAGCGGTGTCCAACGGACCGCGAACCGTTTCCACCGTCGTCATTGGCGCTCCTTGGTCTTCGTGGTGGGGTGCGGTGAGGTCAGGCCAGGGTTTTGGCCAGGGCCAGCCCGGCGGCACGGCCGGAGAAGATGCAGCCGCCGAGGAAGGTGCCTTCCAGCGCGTTGTAGCCGTGCACTCCGCCGCCACCGAATCCGGCGACCTCACCGGCGGCGTACAGGCCGGCGAACGGTTCGCCGTCTGGTCGCATGACCTGCGAGTCGAGGTTGGTCTGCAGGCCGCCGAGGGTCTTGCGGGTCAGGATGTTCAGCCGGACCGCGATCAGCGGGCCATGCGCCGGGGTCCAGGATGCGGTGCGGTTTGGCGTCTCGTACGAGCTTGTTGCCGAGGTAGCGGCGCGAGTTGCCGATTGCCATCAGCTGCAGGTCTTTTGAGTACGAGTTGCTGACCTCGCGGTCGCGCGCGACGATCTGCCGCTCCAGGTCGGCCAGGTCGAGCTGCGGGCCTCGCGCCAGTTTGTTCATCCCGGTGACAAGCTCGGCCAGCGTATCGGCCACGACGAAGTCGACCCCGTGCTCCTTGAACGCCTCGACCGGTGCCGGCGCGCCCTTGCCACCCCGGCTGCGCAAGGCGGCCTTCAGGTCCTTGCCGGTGAGGTCGGGGTTCTGCTCGGAGCCCGAGAGCAGGAACTCCTTCTCGATGATGCTTTGGTCCAGGACGAACCAGGAGTAGTCGTAGCCAGTGGCCAGGATCGCCTTCACCGTCTGGTTGGTGTCGCAGCCCGGGAACAGCGGCACCGGCAGGCGCTTGCCGGTCGCATCGAACCACAGCGACGACGGGCCGGGAATGATGCGGATCGCGTGGTGCGGCCAGATGGGGTTCCAGTTGTGGATGCCCTCCGGGTAGTGCCACATCCGGTCCCGGTTGACCAGCGCGCCGCCGGCGTTCTCGGTGATGGCGAGCATCCGTCCGTCCACATGGGCCGGTACGCCGGTGATCATGTATTCGGGGCAGGCGCCCAGCCGCTCGGTCGGCCAGTTCTTGCGGATGAGGTCGTGGTTGTGGCCGATACCGCCGGAGGTGACAACGACCGCCTTCGCCCGCAGCTCGAACTGCCCCACCGCCGTACGCGAGGACGCCTTGCCTCGTTCCAGGTCAGTGGGCTCCAGCACGGTGCCACTCACGCCGACCACCGCGTCGCCTTCGACGATCAGGTTGTCGACCTGGTGACGGAAGGCGAACCGCACCAACCCGCTCTTCTCGCCTTCGAGCACCGGCTCGGCGAAGATTCGTACCACCTCAGGGCCGGTGCCCCAGGTCAGATGGAAGCGAGGCACCGAGTTACCGGGGCCGTCGGCGACACCAGTGCCGCGCTCGGCCCAGCCCACCACTGGCGCGGACCGAAGACCAAGGTCGTGCACGTATTGATGCTTCTCCTGGACGGCGAAGCGTACGTACGCCTCCGCCCACTGCCGCGCCCAGAAGTCCTCGTCCTCGCGGTCGAACCCGGCCGAGGCCATCCAGTCCTGCCGGGCCAGCTCGTACGAGTCCTTGATGCCAAGGTGGCGCTGCTCCGGAGTGTCCACCATGAACAGACCGCCGAGTGACCAGAAGGCCTGAGCGCCGAGGTTGTTGCGGTTCTCCTGGTCCACGACCAGGACCCGGCGGCCGGCCTTGACCAGCTCGTGGGTCGCGACCAGGCCGGCAAGACCGGCGCCGACGACGATCACCTCGGGCTCGAAAGTCATTTCGGTTCTCGCTTTCGTATTAAAGAGTTTATTGCTCGGTAACGCCCTACCCGCGTCCACCATCCCGTTTGTCCGGGCCGCCCGGAAAGCCCAATCGTCGCCCCGGATGAGGACCTTCATCAGTCGGTGACAAACATTCAGTGCCTCGCGGGCGTGAACGCTCCGGTCGAGGTCGGGTCCGCCCGAATGCGGGCCCGTTGCCAGGCGATGTCCAGCACCAACCGGTCCCAGGGGTGCTGCGGGTCCCGTCCGGTCAGCTCGTGGCAGCGGCGCAGGCGGTAGCGCAGGGTCTGCGGATGCAGGTGCAGCTCAGTGGCCGCGTCGGTGGCCGACCCGGTCGACAGGTAGGCCCCCAGCCCCTGCACCAAGTGGCGGTTGCCGGGCTCGTTGAGCTGCCCGAGCACCGCGGCCACCAACCGCCCTGGGTCGGCTGTCTCCTTACCGGCAAGAGTGCTCAGCACCACCGCGTCTCCCTCGTTCAGTACGGAGTGGATGGCGAAGGCGTACTCAGGGGCGGTGTCCAGGGCCCGCACCGCCAGCTCGTAACCGGCCGCGACCTGGGTGACTTGCTGCCGGGCCAGCACACAAACCCTGCCACGCGTACGAGCACACCGTGGATTCCACCGCACCGGCGACCCGCTCGGGCAGCAGCAGCACGGCATGCCGGCCACGCAGCGTCGCCAACAGGCCGGGGTCCTCGTCCGACAGAGTGAGGTCGCCGAGGAAGCTTTTCAGGGCATCGCTGTCCGCCAACGCCTTGCCGTCGACGGGCCGTGCCACCACCAGAAGCAGCCGCTGCGGCAACGTCAACCCGAGTTCCCGGCCGCGGTCGGCGACCACCCCGGCCGAACTCATCCGCCCGATCAACAGGTCGTCCAGCAGTTCCCTGCGAGCACGGCCACGATCGCCGGCCAGCCGTTGGGTGGCCGCGATGTGCCCGGACGTCATCGCTTCGGATATCTCGTCGCTGACGGTCAGCAGGACCCGGGTCAACGCCTGTACGTCCTGGATCTCCAGGCGGTCATGGCCCAGCTCCAGAACCTTGTCGGTCATCACCACGGCCGCGATCCGGTACGAGCGCAACACCGCCCGGAGCGGTCGACCGTCCTCGGCGCGAGCGCTGCCAATCGAGTGGAACCGGGCCAGGTCCTGGTCCGTGAGGCTCCGATCCTGTGCCCACGCCTCCAGTACGCACAGCACGGCCCACGAGCTGATCGCCGCCACGTCCCGCCGCTGGTCGTCCTGCAGCTGCTGGTAGGCGGGGATGGCCGCCCGCACCGTGGCGCTCATCGCGGCGACCACCTCGGTCAGCCGTACCCGGACCGCCTCCACCACCGCGCGGCGCTGCTCAAACACCACCCGACCCGTCCTCTCCGCGGTTGTCAGGTGATCAAACTCGCGACGACACCGTCCCGCAACGTCAGATCCGATAATGGCGGTGCACCCTCGCGGGCCACTCGTCAGCACGGCGCTCAACCGGGACTTCAGCGCCGGATGAGGTAAATTGGGCACTCGATTTACCAACCGAATCGATCGATCGATCGGGAGCCCATCCGGTTCCGGTGAGGAGCGCGGCCATCGCAGGCGGCAGACGACGGTGCCGGAAGCGGCACCGGCGACCACCGAGGAGCAGATCGTCCGGGCCGCGGTACGGCTGTTCGCCGAGCGGGGTTTTCACGCCACCGGCATCCGGCAGCTCGCCGAGCAGGCCGGAATCAACTCCTCGACGCTTTACCACTACATGGGAACGAAGGAGGACCTGCTGTTTCGGATCGTGCAGGACAGCTCGAAGCGGCTGATCGAGGCTGCTCGCCAGCTGACCGCGCGCGAGCTCGATCCGCCGGCCGCGATCTGCGGTCTGGTGCAGATCCACGTGTGGTCGCACGCCACCTACTCGGCCGAGACCGACCCGTCGTCGACAACGAGCTGCGCGCGCTCGACAAGCCCCGGCGCGAGGCGGCCGTACGGCTGCGTGACCGGTACGAGGCATTCTGGTCGAAGACCGTCGAGGCTGGCTGTGCGCGCGGCGATTTCCGCGTACCCGACCGTCGGATCGCGCGTTTGGGCATCCTGCAAATGTGTTCCGGTGTTGCGCAGTGGTATTCGCCGTCCGGAAAGCTGTCGCTCCGCGACCTGGTCGCGGCGCACGCGCAGATGGTTGGGGGGGGCGCTCGGCGCATCCCGCGACCGCGACCAGGTGCGGACGTTGTTGTTGTTGGAGGCCGACGCGCAGCCCATCGCCGACCGAGTGTGGAGCCAGCCATGACCGTGACGCTTCGTTCCGCGCAGGAGCGGGATCTGCCGGTGATCCGCCGGATGCTGGCCGACCACGCCGCGTCCGAGGCCGGGTTGGACGTGCCGGCTGGCCGGACCGAGCTGGCCGAGGCGCTGTTCGGCCAGGCGGCGCACGTGCACGTTGTCGTCGCTGTGGCCAGTGGTGATGACGACGACCGGGTGGTCGGCATGGCGGTGTGGTATCGCACGTTTTCGTCCTGGGCGATGGCCAGCGGCATTTGGCTGGAGGACCTGTACGTCGACGACGAGTTCCGCGGCGCGGGGGTCGGCCGGCTGCTGATGGGCCATCTGCGCGAGCGTACGACGACCGGTCGCATCGAGTGGGACGTGACCGTCGGGAACACCGGCGCCGAGCGGTTCTATGCCTCGCTCGGCGCCAGTCCGGTGCCGGAGATCAACCGCTACCGGCTACCGGCCGTTCCTGAGTAGGTCGGCTCCGGAGACGTTGCAGTCCTTCTTGCAGGCCGCGATCACCGCCTGCAGGAAGGTCTTGGAATTGATCTCGTTCTCGTCTCCAGCGGTGTTTTCGGTTGTCACCACCACAATGTCCATGCTCGGGATGACATAGATGAACTGTCCGTTGAAGCCCCAGGCGAAGAACATGTCGTGGCCGTCGATGGTACGCAGCCACATCAGCTGCCCGTAGCCGAACTCCGGCGTCTCGGGGTCGCTCCACACCCGTTGGGTGGCGTCCGCGATGTCCGCGGCCGGCACCAGCTGCGTGCCGTTCCACTGGCCGTGTTGCAGCATGAGCTGGCCGACGCGGGCCATTTCTCGCGGTGACATATAGACGTTGTAGCCGCCGGAGGAAATGCCCGTCGGGTCCGAGCCCCAGTGTTCGGCGGTGATCCCCAACGGGCCGAAAAGCTTCTGCGCGGCGAGACTGGCGGTGCTCATGCCGGTGGCCTTGGTCAGGACGGCGGACAGCACGTGGCTGTTGCCGGTGCTGTAGTTTCCGGTCTTTCCGAGCGCGGCCGGATCGAACGTACGGTCCAGAATGGCCTTGACCCAGTCGTGCTGCTTCTCGATGGCGTTCTCGGTGCAGTCCTCCTGCCACTGCAGGCCGGAGGTCATGGTCGCCAGATGCCGCAGCGTAATGGCGTTTCGCGGATCGCTCGGACCGGTGAAATACTGCGGCAGGATCGACGAAACCGGGACGTCCAGGCTCTGGATATAGCCGTCCCGGACAGCGATGGCCAGCAGCAGCCGGAGAATCGTTTTTTGGACGCCGAGTGGATGTTGTTGCTGTCCGTACGTTTGCTGTTGTGCAGATAGCGCTCCATCGCCAGCTTCCCGTGCCGGATCACCAAAGTGCTCAGCAGCAGCGGGTTGGACTTGATCTGGTTGAGCCCGTCCTCGAGCTTGCCGGAGTCCAGATCCACCGCCTCGGGTGTCGACGTGGTCCAGGCGTTGTCGTCGCCGTGGTACGTCGGATTGTCCTCGTAGAAATGGTGCGTGACGGTCGGGTCGGGTTTTTCCTGACATGGCGGGTCGGCCGCGGCGACCGGTGCCGGCGCGGCGACCAACAGTGACGCCAGGACGGACCCGGCGACCAGTGCGGTTCTGACCTGTGAACGAAATGTGACGACCATGGCGGCGAACCTACCGATCGATCGA
The DNA here is from genome assembly GCF_010993775.1 of Fodinicola feengrottensis. Classification (GTDB taxonomy): domain Bacteria; phylum Actinomycetota; class Actinomycetes; order Mycobacteriales; family HKI-0501; genus Fodinicola; species Fodinicola feengrottensis. Next base: position 10,837 of record NZ_WOTO01000003.1, read on the forward strand.
TCGATAGTCGAGAGGGTTGTTGACGGAGATCTACATCGGCCACTAAGGTCCGAAAAAAATCACTCGATCGATCGATCGGTCGACGGGGAACGGAATCGCTGGAGGTGCGGCATGCCGGATCGGCGGCGGACCCATCAGCTTCAGATCGTGATCGGGGATGGCCGGACCGGGCCGCACAACGCCATCACCGACGTGCCGGGCGTACGCGTCGGACACACGACGTTGTGTCACGGTGACGGCCCGCTGGTACGGGGAAGGGGCCCGGTCCGCACCGGCGTGACGATCGTCCATCCGCAGGCCGGTGATTCCTTCCAGCGACCGGTGCACGCCGGAATTCACTGGCTGAACGGCAATGGTGAGATGACCGGCACCGCCTGGCTGGTCGAGAACGGTCTGCTCGGTTCGCCGATCGGGCTGACCAACACCGGAAGCGTCGGTGTCGTACGCGACACCCTCACCGCACTGCAGTGCGAGCAGGACGGCCAGCAGCCGTGGACGCTGCCGGTGGTCGCCGAAACCTGGGACGGCTTTCTGAACGACGTCGGCGGCCAGCACGTGTCGCCCGAGCACGTACGCGCCGCGTACCAGAACGCCGCCGGCGGCCCGGTCGCGGCGGGGAAACGTGGGTGGCGGCACCGGGATGGTCTGTCACGACTTCAAAGGCGGCATCGGTACGTCGTCCCGCGTGGTGTCCACAGTGGACGGACCGGTCACCGTCGGTGTTCTGGTGCAGGCAAACCATGGCATCCGGAAGCGGCTGTCGATTCTCGGCGTGCCGGTGGGGGAGGTCGTGGACTCCTCGGTCGTACCGGTGCCGGAGATGCCGGAGGCCCCGGGCGTACACGGCGCCGGCTCGATCATCACCGTGGTCGCGACCGACGCACCGCTGTCGGCCCGGCAGTGCACGCGGCTCGCGCAGCGCGCGACACTGGCGATCGGGCGGACCGGTGGTGCCGGCGAGAACGACAGCGGCGACGGGGTGATCGCGTTCTCCACCGCCGGCGCCGGTGTCATCCCGAGCGCCGGGTACGCACGGCAGCGAGCCGGGTCGTACCAGGTGGACGTGCTGTCCGACGACGCCATCGACGCCTTGTTCTACGCGGTCATCGACGCCACCGAGGAGGCGATCCTGAACGCGATGCTCGCCGCGCGGACGATGACCGGCCGAGACGGCGTGGTCGTCCACAAACTGCCGGCTGAGGTGTTGTTGCGTACGCTCGCCGACTTCCGTCGCGGGCCGCTCGGGTGAGACGCGCGGGGATAGTGGCGCTGTCGTTGACAGTGGCATTGACTGGTTGTTCGTCGGTCGATGTGTCCACAGTGGACACCGGGCCGCAGCCGAAGCTGGGGCCGCATTTCGGCGGGACGCTGGTCGAGCTGTCGACGACGAACAGCGGCTCGGCCGACCCGCAGGTCAACTACACGCCGGCTTTCTGGTCCCTGCAGACGATCACCTATGACGGCCTGACCGCGTACGACAAGCTCGGACCGAACGCCGGCCAACACGTCGTCGGCGATCTCGCGACCGGCGTCCCGCGGCCAACCGACGGCGGCACGAAATGGAGTTTCGTGCTGCGCGACGGCATCCGGTTCAGCGACGGCAGCCCGTTGCGGCCGGCCGACGTGAAAGCGTCCTTCGAACGGATCTTCAAGGTGCACGGCCCGACCGCGAGCACGCTGTACGGTTCCATCGCCGGCCGACAAATGCCTGGACAAACCCCAGAACTGTGACCTGTCCCAGGGAATCGCGATTTCCGGTCGCACGATCACTTTCACGCTGACCGGACCCGACCCGGAATTCGCCCAGAAACTCGCTTTTGCCGCACGCCGCGATCCTGCCGGCCGGTACGCCCGCGACCGATCAGGGCACCGATGTGTCGAAACTGCACGGCACCGGGCCGTACTACTGGGCCTCGTACGAGCCGACCGACGCGGTGGTGCTCAAACGAAATCCGTACTTCCACCAATGGTCGGCACCGGCACAGCCGCTGGGCTATCCGGACCAGATCGTGCAGAAGTACGGCCTGGAGCCCACCGACGAGGTCACCGCGGTCGTGAACGGCCAGGGTGACCTGGTCGTCGACCAGCTGCCGGGTGACCGGCTGCCGGATCTGGGTGCGCGCTATCGATCGCGGGTTCATCTCGACCAGCAGGGAGTGGACTGGTATTGGGCCCTGAACACCCGAATTCCGCCGTTCAACAATGTGAAGGCGCGGCAGGCGGTGAACCTCGCGTTCGACCGTAACGCCGGCGTCATTCATTTCGGTGGTCCGGCCTTGGCCAGCCCGAGCTGTCAGATCCTGCCGCCGGGCATTCCCGGATATCAGCCGTACTGTCCGTGGACGGCTCACGCCGGTGACGGCCGGGGCCGGTGGAAAGGCACCGATCTGGCGCGGGCCCGCCGACTGGTGGCCGAGTCCGGTACGGCCGGTCAGTCGGTCGGCGTCGTACCGGCCAACGACCCGATGCAGGTCGCGATGGCCGAATACCTGCAGACCGTACTGACTCAGCTGGGATATCGGGCCACCGTGAAACCGCTCGACGCGGCGCTGCAGTATCCGTATATCCAGAATTCCGGAAACCGGGTGCAGGTCGGTTTGACCCAGTGGTATCAGGACTATCCGGCGGCCAGCAATTTCCTGCGCGTTCTGCTGTCCTGCGGTGCGTTCACCCCGAACTCCGATTCAAGCCCGAATATCGGCGGATTCTGCGATCCTCGGGCCGACCAGGCGATGGACGTGGCCAGCAGGCTGGAAGCCACCGACCCCAAGGCAGCGGACGCGGCCTGGGCCGGCGTCGACCGGACCGTCACCGACCAGGCGCCGTGGATCAGCATGTTCGCCCCGAAAACCCTCGGTTTCGTGTCGAAACGGCTGGGAAACTACACGTACAGCGCGCAGTTTGGTTTCCTGGCCAGCAGGGCGTGGGTGTGGTGAGCGCCGCGGGGAACTGGCGGGCGGGGCTCGGCCAGCTGGTCAGAAGCCCACGAGCAGTCGGTTCGCTGGGCATTCTGCTCATCGTCGTGCTCGGGTGTGTCCTCGCGCCGGTGTACGCGTGGTTCGCTGGGAACGTCGATCCGTTCGCCGCGAACCCAGTCGGAACCGTCATGGTGCACGGCGTAAGCGTGCCGCTGCTGCAACCGGCTGCCGGTGGCCTCGGTGTCGTGCCAGTCGGTCCGACCGGGGACCCCCGGCTGGCTACCTGCTCGGCGCCGACGGAAATGGCAGGGACATCGCTGTACGGGTGCTCTACGGCGGTCGGAACACCCTGTCGATCGGGTTCGCGGCGGCCGTCGTGGCTACCATCGGCGGGCTGATCGTCGGGCTGCTGGCCGGCTATCTGCGCGGCGTGGTCGATGTGGTGCTGTCCCGAATTCTCGATGTGGTGTGGGCCTTTCCGGTACTGCTGCTGGCGATTTCGTTGTCCGCGGTGAGTTTCCAGTCGGGCTTGAACTTCGGTCTGGTGAAGATCGGTTCCGGCAACCTCGCGCTGCCGATCTTCATCATTGGCGCGGTTTACATTCCGTACACGGCAAGGGTTGTTCGCGGCTCGACTCTGGAGTTGACCGGCGCGCCTTTCGTCGAGGCCGCGGTCGGCTATGGCGCCTCGCGGGCCAGGATCGTCGGCAAGGAACTGCTGCCGAACGTTTTTCCGCGGATTCTGGTGCTTTTCCCGGTGGTGGTGGCCACCGGAATCATCCTGGAATCCGGCCTGTCGTTCCTTGGCGTCGGCGTACGCGCGCCGGATGCGAGCTGGGGCACGATCGTGCAGGACGGCATCGGGTTGTTGCGCAGCCGGCCGCTGATCGCGATCGTGCCTGGCGCTTTTGTCGCCGTCACGGTGTGCGCGCTGAATGTGTTCGGTGACGCCGTACGGGACGCGTTCGATCCCAAAGCCGCGGTGAAGGTGCGTACGCCATGATCGCCTTTCTTTTGAAGAGAACGCTCGGCGCCGTCCTGGTGCTGTTCGCGGTGAGCGTACTGGTCTTCCTGATCTTCTTCCGTACACCTGGCGTCGACCCGGCCAGGCAGATCGCCGGTCGGCAGGCCGACCCGCAGACCATCGCCCAGATTCGCGCGGATTTTGGCTTGGACAAGCCACTTCCGGAGCAGTACGTGATGATGATGCGGCGGCTGGTCTGGGATCGTGACCTGATCTCGTACAGCGATCGCGGGCTGGTCCTGCCGCGGGGGTGGTGTGAAAGCCGTGCCGGTGACCGCCTCACTGGGCGGCGCGCGGCGCTGGTCTGGCTGCTGATGTCGCTCGGTGGCGGCGTCCTGTCCGCCGTTTTTCGTGGCCGGATGCTGGATCCGCTGATCACCGGGCTCGGGCTGGCCGGCGTCTCGTTACCGGTGTACTGGCTCGGCGCGGTGGTGAACCTGCTGACCCAGGACACCTTTCATGACAGCCTTTTCCAGTGGCTGCCGGCATTGGGCTACACGCCGTTGAACCAGGACCCGCTGAAGTGGTTCGAGCAGTTGCTGTTTCCGTGGATCACCTTGGCGATGGGGATGGCCGGCCTCTATTCGCGGGTGTTGCGTTCGGATCTGATCGAGGCCGACCGGTCGGATTTCGTCCGTACGGCCCGAGCGAAAGGCCTCAGCGAGTCGCGAGTCCTGTGGCGGCATTCGCTGCGTACGTCGCTGATCCCGTTCATCAGCCTGTTCGGCTTGGATTTCGGTGCGCTGATGGGAGGTGCGGCGGTGCTGACGGAGGAGGTTTTTGCCTTACCCGGAGTGGGAAACCTGACGTACCACGCGCTGAGCCGGTTCGATCTGCCGGTGCTGATGGCGGTGACGTTGTACGGCGCGTTCGCGGTAGTGATCGTGAACCTGCTGGTGGATATCGGATACGCCGTACTCGATCCGCGGATCAGGGTGCCATGAGTGTGCTGGACGTCAGGGACCTCACCATCGACTTCCGGACGGCGAACGGGGTCGTACGGGTCGTCGACGGGGTGTCGTTCAGCATTGGCGCCGGCGAGATCCTTGGCATGGTAGGGGAATCCGGGTCAGGAAAGACGCAGACGATGCTGGCCGTCATGGGCCTGATTCGCGACCCGAACGTGGTCGTCGGCGGCCAGGCGCTCTTGGACGGCGAGGATTTGCTCGCGCTGCCACCAAAACAACTGCGGAGGGTTCGCGGCAAACGGATCGCGATGGTCTTCCAGGATCCGATGACCTCCTGAACCCGGTGCACCGGATCGGATTCCAGATCGCCGAGATCCGCCCGCCAACACGAACGCGTGCCGGCGCGCGCGGCACGCCAACGCGCGGTGGAATTGCTGGCGATGGTGGGAATCGCGGAGCCGAGGCTGCGGGCCCGCGACTATCCGCACCGGTTCTCCGGCGGTATGCGGCAGCGGGTGATGATCGCGATGGCACTGTCCTGCCAGCCGGACATCCTGGTCGCGGATGAGCCGACAACGGCGCTGGATGTGACCGTACAGGCGCAGATTCTGGACATGATCGCGAGGCTGCGGACCGAAACTGGTACGTCGGTCATGCTGATCAGCCACGACCTTGGGGTGATGGCTGGTTATGCCGACCGGGTGCAGGTGATGTACGGCGGCCGGCTGGTGGAACAGGCGCCGGCGGCGGAACTTTTCACCGATCCCCGGCATCCGTACACGGTCGGGTTGCTGGCATCGGTGCCGCGTACGACGGACCGGCCGCGACCGCATCGGCTGACGTCGATCGATCCCGGGTTCGCCGCCGGCGCCCGGAAAACCGCGGACCGGATGTGCGTTCGCGACCCGGTGCGGCCAGGTTTTCGACCGCTGTCGTACCGAAGTTCCCGCGCTGGTGCCCGAACCGGGTGCCGGTCACCGAAGCGCGTGCCTGCTGCCTGGCGCGGAGGGGAGTTGAGATGTCCGATGAGACGCTGATGACCGTCGACACGGTGTCCAAATGGTTTCCCCCGGACCGGGATTTCGCCGCCGACGGCGACTGACCGCGGTCGACCGGGTGTCGTTGCGCGTACGGCGTGGCGAGACGCTGGGCATCGTTGGTGAGTCCGGCTGCGGAAAGTCGACGCTGGCCCGCTGCCTCACCCGGCTGGTGGAGCCGTCGAGCGGACGGATCGAGTTCGACGGCCAGGACATCACCTCGGCCGGCCATCGCCGTTTGGTGCCGGTACGGCGTGATCTTCAGCTGGTTTTCCAGGATCCGTACGCCAGCCTGAATCCGCGCCGCCGCATTGGCGCGACCCTCGCCGAACCGTTGCGCGTACACCGGAAAAAAAAAACCAACGAAGGACGGCATCGCCGAGCTGCTGCGTACGGTCGGGCTGGACGCGGCGTACGCCGAGCGGTTTCCGCACGAACTCTCCGGCGGGCAACGCCAGCGTGTCGGCATCGCGCGTGCGTTGGCGTTGCGGCCCCGGCTGGTGGTCGCGGACGAGCCGGTGTCCGCGTTGGACGTGTCGATTCAGGCGCAGATTCTCAATCTGCTCGACGATCTCAAGGAGCGGTTCGGCCTGACGTACGTCTTCATCGCCCACGACCTCGGCGTCGTACGGCATACCAGTGACCGGGTCGCGGTGATGTATTTGGGCCGGGTGGTGGAAACCGCGCCGGCCGGCCGGATCTTCCAGGCTCCGGCGCATCCGTACACGAAGGCGTTGCTGAGCGCCGTACCGGTGCCGATCCGATCCGACCGCCCACCGGACCGAGCGAACGGCGTTGACCGGCGAGGTGCCGAGCCCGATCGACCCGCCGGCCGGCTGCCGTTTCCATCCGCGCTGCCCCCCCCTCGCGACCGGCCGATGCCGTACGGAGGAGCCGCTGTTGACCCCGCTGGCCAGCGATCATGAGGTCGCGTGCCACTACCCGCTAATCGTTACGGCGTAACCCATTCGTCGCGTGCGCGGTCGTACCGGCGGGTGCTTCGCAAGGTTTCTCGCAGCGTCTTCTTGGCGACGCGTTCGGACGGGGTCAGTGGCATTTGGTCGACGTACGCCCAATACCGCGGCACCTTGAAGGCGGCCAGCCGGTCAGCGCAGAACCGGGTCAGTTCCTCGGGGGAGTGGGTGACACCGTCGTGGAGCTGGACGACCGCGTACACCTCTTCGCCGCGCAGGTCGTCCGGTTCCGGTACGACCGCCGCGACCCGCACGCCAGCGTGTTGCGCCAGCACGGTCTCGACCTCGAGCGCGGCGATGTTTTCCCCGCTCCGGCGGATCATGTCCTTGGTCCGCCCGGCGTAGTAGACCCGGCCGGCGGTGTCCATGCTCACCAGATCACCGGTATGGAACCAGCCGCCGCGAAACGCTTTCGCGGTGGCTTCCTGGTCCCGGAAATAGCCGTGCATCATGCCGGCTCCCCGCAGGACCAGCTCGCCGGTGACTCCCCGCGGCACGGGATTGTCGGCGTCGTCCACGACCATGGCCTCCTTGCCAGGCACCGGTCGGCCGAGGCAGGTCGTCCCCACCGCGTGGTCGTGATCGTCGTCGAACACCCGCAGGTCGGCGCCGGTTTCGGTCATGCCGAAGGCTTCCACCCACGGCACGCCGAAGCGTTCCTCCAAGGCGCGGTGGATCGCGGTGGGAATCGCCGATGCGCAGACGGTTCGTACGACATGCTTTCGATCGTGCCGCGCCGGCGGCATTTCCAGCAGCAGCTTGGGCATCAGGCCCAGGCAGTAGAACCAGGTGACCCGGTGGCGCTCAATGTCGGCCCAGAACGTACGCGGATGGAAGCGGTCCAGGACCACCAGTTTGCATCCGGACAGCAGGCTCAACGCGACATTCCACTGTGGATCGATGTAGTGGAACGGCTGAGCCGTCAAAATGATGTCGTCCGCGGTGATTTTTGGTGAGTGCTCGACCAAACTGGCGGCCAATGTCGTCCAATATCGCTGCGGAAGGACGCATCCCTTGGGTGCGCCGGTCGTACCGGAGGTGTACTGAATGTTCGCCACGGTCTCGGCCACGACGGCCGGCTCGGCCGAATTTTCTTTCGTCGTCAGGGAAAGGTCCGCACAGTCGACGATTTTTTCCAGTGTCGTATCAGGCTGGATCGTTGCCAGCAGGTCGAGGTGGGCTTTTTCGGTAATTGCCAGTCGCACCTGCGAATGAGCCAGAATGCCAGTGGCGTCGTGCCGCCGGTAGCCCGTGTTGACGGGCACCATTGCGGCGCCGAGCCGGCCCAGCGCGAGCCAGCTGAGCGCGAACTCCGGCCGGTTGCCGAGCATCACCGCGACCCGGTCGCCGGGTCCGACGCCGAGTGCGGCGAGCTGTCGCGCGTACGCGGCGGTGCTCACCTCGATGTCGGCGAAGCTCAGCCGGTCGCCGGTTTCCGGGAATTCCCAGGCGATGCGGTCCGGCCAGCGGTGCGCGGCCCGACGTACCAGCGCGGGGAGGGTGTCGATCGGCTCACCCATGTCGCTGGCTTTCCAGCGCGTCGGAGATCTCCTGCTCCAGGGCCGCCTCGACGGTGCTGTCGATGCCGGCGTCGAGCGCCTTTTTGGCCAGGGCCAGCGAAAGTCGGGGCAGCATGGCGAGTTTTCCGGCCCACGCCAAGGCGGCGTCGAGCAGCTCGTGGGCTGGTACGGTCCGGTTGACCAGGCCGAGGCCGACGGCCTGTGCGGCGGTGACAGGCTCGCCGAGCAGGAGCAGCTCCTTGGCCTTCAGCGGCCCGACCAGCAGCGCCAGCAGGCGGGTGGCGCCACCGGTGACACTGAGCCCCAACTCGACCTCGGGGAACCGGAAAAACGGCGTCGTCGGCGGCCAGTACCAGGTCGCAGCCGAGCGCGAACTCCGCTCCGGCGCCCACCGCGTACCCCTGGACGGCAGCGACCACCGGCACCGGAAGCAGCCGGATCAGCCGGGTGATCTCCTGCAGCCGGACCAGCCGGGAAGCCAGCTCGTCGGGTGGGACCGGCGGCGCTTTCAGATCGTGCCCGGCACAGAACGAGCGGCCACGGCCGGCGAGGACAACCGCGGCTGCTGGCCGCTCCCGGATCGTACGCAGCGCGTCTACCAGGCCCTCGATGAGCGCGCCGTTGACAGCGTTGAGCGCCGCCGGCCGGTTCAGCCAGATCACCCCGATCTCGCCGACCCACTCGACCTCGACGGCCCGCTGCCCCGTACCGCTCACCCTCGCCGCCTCTCAGCTGCCCAATCGATCGATCGATCGATCGACAGTATCGAGCGGCTTCTCCCGTCGTCAAGGCGTCGCGCTCCCGTCGCTTGCTGCCAATGGGCCGGCGGACGGCTGCCGGACGAGACGGAATGGGAGTACGCGGCCCGCGGCGGGCTCGTCCAGCAGCGCTATCCGTGGGGTGATTGCAAACCGTTGTCGGGTCGCCGCCCGTACCGCGAACACGCTGGACAGTACGAGCGGAAACACTGGATTCCGGCTCGCTGCCAGTGATAGTCGACCGGGGGTTGTCGAATCCGGGCAGCGTTGTTCGTAGCTAAAGTGAGCGGCCGCCCAGGAGGGCGCCGTCACAACCACAGGAGGCCGGCCGATGTCGCACCCACAGGCCAAGGTTCACCGCATGTTCGAGCTCGTCGAGCCGATCGGCACCATCACCTTCTCCACGGTGCCGGACGAGGCGTTTATGGCGCTGGGCATGCGCAACTACTGGGACGGATACTTCGCCGGCCGAGCCGCGCCGCTGGGGCTGGCACCGGCCGAGGTGGTGCACGCGGTCTTCTACAACTTTGCCGACGGCGAGGTGGCGCGCCACATCCCGTGGGTCTGGGGGAAGATCACCCCGCAGGAGGCGATTGCCGTACGCGAACGGGGCAGCGCCACCGCGCTGCGGCAGCGAATAGGGGAGCTCGCTGACTCCTCCGGTCTGCTGCGAGTCGCCGATCTCGCCACCCGAGCAGCGGTCAGCGCGCCGACCGAGGGCAGAGTGCTGTACGCCGGGCTCCGGGCGCTCGACGTGCCCGCGGAGCCGGTCGCGAGGCTCTGGCACGCGGCGACGCTGCTGCGGGAACACCGCGGGGACGGCCACAACATCGCCCTCGTCGCCCACGGCATCGGCGGCACCGAGGCGCATGTCCTGCTCGCTCTCTCACTTGGAATGAGGGCGCAGGAGTTCGGCCGGATCCACCATCTGCCCAAGGCGCAGTTGGCCGCTGTCGTCGACGGACTGCGCCGCCGCGGCCTGGTGGATGCCGCCGCGGGTTCACCGACGCCGGCCGCGAGATCAAGGAGCGGATCGAGGCCCTCACCGACGAGCTGGCGGCGCCGCCGTACGACGTCCTCAGCACGGACGAGCTCGACGAGCTGGTCGCAGGCCTGGAGCCGATCGCCGCCGCGTTATCCGGCGGCGGCCAGTGACTCCAGTGCCATCGCGGTTTCCAGCGGGATCAGGCGCGAGTTCAGCAGCGCGGCGACCTCCCAGCGGTCGTACTGCCACACCATGGAGAACAGTTGCAGGAAACTGCGGTGCGCGGGCGCTTCGTCCTCGCCCGGCATCATCATGCGCATGCGATGGTGGAGGACGAACGTACGACGTGACACCCAAACGACGAATACCCACCACCGTTCTAACGAGGCTTCGCGAAGAAGCGGTTCTGTGGTGCACTTCGGCGACGAGGCGCCGATTCGGTCGGACTTTCACAGCGGCACCACTGGGCGCCGACAGGCCAGACTCGGTGCTGGCCAAGCCTGGTCAAGGCATTCTTCGGCGATCCACGCCTTCGATACATCACGTTCCGAGTCGTCGGCACCTGGTCAGCGAGTCGCGGGCGCGGTTGATCCGTGGTGCCGGTCGCAACGAAACGGCGCGGTTCCACGGCGGGCGGACGGGGAGCGGACAAGGGCGCTGAGGTTTTCGAAGCGTTCTACGAGCCGGGCGATTCCCCTGGGTGGACCCTGGCCGTGGTGGCTCCGCAGGCCATACGACGGCTCGGAAAACCGGCCTTGACCTGCGGTGATGGGTGGACCTTCTGAGTGCTTACTCGAAACGATTGGACCTGGTGTCTTCGCTGGTCAACGCCATGGACCTTCTACGCTCTGAGGAGCGGTGGGCCGCGTTGAGGCGAAGTGTCCGGTCGGATTGCGCTCCGCGGGTGTGGCGGATCAGCGATCGACTGGACGAAGCGGCGGTGTCTACGCTGATCGCGTCCTACCGGTCGGGTGTGACAGCTGTTGAGCTTGCCAAGCGGTTCGACATCAGCAAGAGCAGTGTCAAGAGGATCCTCCGCGAGCGCAGCGTGCGACGACGGGCGCTCGGCAGATGAGCCTGGCTCACACACAGTGGTGGCTCGATGGGGATCGCCGCCTACGGATGCCTACGGATCTGGACCGGCCCTGTAGACGGCGCTCGCGCGGAACTAGCGGCGTTGTCAGAGCTGTCGGTCATGGCGCCGACTCCGCAGCCTGTGGAGGACGCTGTGGCCTCTGGACGTACAGAAGAAGGTGCCTCTTCGGGTGAGTGGCGGAGACGCCCGGCTACATGGCGGTAACGTTGGGCGATGGAAGACGCGGAACGACGCCGGGCGCTGGATGAGGAGTTCCAGCGCTTGGAAGAGAGCGCGATGTATAGCGCCCAGAACCAGTTCGAAGTAGCCAAGCAGTGGCGGGGCGTCAACCTCATGTTGGGTTTGCCAGCCAGTGTGCTTGCGGCCGTGTCTGGGGCAACAGCACTCGCGTCGACAACCGGACGATTGTGGGCGGGTCTTCTCGCCCTGGCTGCGGCAGCATTTGGCGCCATCCTGAACGATCAACGCAAGCCATCGCACAAATCAGGCGGCGGCCGCTGCTAACGCATATCTGGCAATCCAGACCGCGGCGCGTCAAGCTCGGCTGCTCGATCTACATTCTTCCGATCTTGACGACGCGCGGAACACTCTGGCTGAAATTACCGCCCGACGTGATGAGCAGAACAAGACCGCTGAACCTCCGAACAATGGGGGCGCGTCGGCGCGCGCAAAAGAGCATCGGCAGCGGCGGTCAGACGTATGGAATAGATTCACCTGAGGTGGGAGCGTAGACATGGCTAAGACTGTGGCGCAGGGCTTCGATGTGTTCCTTGAACGGCTAACGCCTCTTGCATCGCAGCGGTCGGCGGCAGCTGCGCACAGGTCTCGCGTGGAGACCTCGCTGAAGAAAACTCTGTCGGTACTTGTAATGCGTGAGACGGGATCGTTCCATCACGGTACAGGGGTTCGCAATCATAGCGATGTCGATGTTCTTGTCAGTATAGGTAACGGCAAACCCGGGTCATCAGATACCGCTCTGACCTGGGTTAAATCTGCACTCTCGGCATCGTTCCCGACGACCACTGTGAAGGTCAGTCGCCCGGCGGTCGTCGTCGAGTTCGCCGGCGGGGCGGAAACGTGGGAAGTTATACCTGGATTCCTTAAATCATCCGATCCATCGGTTCTGTATGACATCCCCGGTCCAGCGGCTGGTTGGATGGAGTCAGCGCCCACCGCGCACCTTGACTACGTAAACGAGTGCAATAAGAAAAAGGGCGTTGAAGACGGAGCGAAAAAGTTAGCGCGGCTAGTCAAAGCCTGGAAGTACTACTGCAACGTCCCGGTCTCGTCGTTCTATTTAGAAATGCGCGCGGCTCAGTATATGGCCAGCCAGGACGGATTCGTCGCCGTGTGGGATGCATGTCTCCTACTTGAGGCTCTTCAGCGCAACAGTATGGCCGCGATGAACGACCCCAAGGGACGTACGGAACGTTTTCATCCGTGCTCGTCTGAATACCGCAAGGTCGATGCGCTTTCAAAGGTCAATACGGCTGCCAGTCGCGCGAGGAAAGCGCTCGACGCGTATCGAGCCGACAAAACTGACGATGCGTTTTTTTATTATCTCGACCTCTTGTTCGGAGGGCGATTTCCCGCACGATAGCGATGGTTTGAGCAAGCGACGGACACGTCTGCCGGCCTATTGCGTCGCGCTCAAATCGACTGGCTCTTCTCGTGACGTATTGACCGCTTCGCCAGTCTCGGGTAGACCTGTTTGGCGGCCCTTATCGTTGGATGACTGCGGTGATTAATTCGAGTGTGATTTCGCGGTCGCGGTCGCCGTCTTTGTGGAGCACAAACGCGGGGCTACCTTGGATGGAGTTCATGTCACGCAGGTAGCGGGGATGGGCACGAATGATCGCTTCGGCTTCGGCGATGATTGCGGTGGCGTTTTTATTGCGGATGAACAGCACCATGGCGGTGTGTGTATCGCGCCAGACGATGTAGCGATCCAGTAGTTTGCGGCAGGTCGTGTTCGGCGAAGCTTTCGGTCCGGTCCACCACTTGCACTCGGCAAGGAACACAGGCCCATCGTCGCCCCAGGGCAGGTAGATGTCGGTCTTGCCGCGCTTGCTGAACGTCTCGCCTGTAGCTCCACCGTAAATGGCGTGCAACGCTGTCAGGATTGGATCACGTAGGCGTTCTTCGCGTAGATCAGCGTAGGTGACGGCGAGCCGTTCGAACATGCGCGTCGTTGAGACAATGTCTGTGACGATATTCGAGAAATCCTCATCGGTGATCGCCGGCTCTGGCGCGAACCCCTCCTGCGGGCGCACTTGCCTGACTGGGGCCACCCGTCTTCGGACGACAGGTTGTACTCGATAGGTCTTAGCAGCTTCCTTGTCTCGATGCAGCGGAACTCCGAGGATGGCCTCTGTGTCCCGGTCTGCAAGGATCTTCGCGCGGCGGCCCTCCGCGGCTTGGCGCACCTGGACCTGCAGTCGGGTATTGGCGATAGCGATGTCGCGACGGCTGTAATCGAGATAGGTATCGATCTTGGCGACTTCGTCTCGGAGGGCAGCGACGACACGGTCGCGGTCACTCTCAAGAACATCGGCCGGGATATCGCGGAAGACACTGACGTATCCATCCAAGACTGTTGCCCGGGGTGGATTGAACGAAAATGTGCTGGCCTTCAGCGAGAAAATCTCAGGGATACCAGTGAACGGTACCCTGAACATAATCCGACTTCCCGCAATGTAGGTGGGACTAGACCGGTCAGACACTGCGCGCATCACGTCGTGCGACACGTCGACACGCTGATCGGTCACGCTACCGGTTATGCCAGCCTGATCCAGACAGAGGTCCGGAACGAGATAGCGTTCAATGATCTCGTCGGAAATCTGCTCATGCGGTCGTGCAAGAATTTCGTCCGCGTTCGTCCCGGCGACCTCGGCCAGAGCGTCGCGGAGACGCCGTCCTAGCCACGCACCCAGTTCCCCCTTAGCAAACAACAGATCGTCGTACGCCATGACCTTCACTCCGCTCCGCTACTTCCCGCGACGCCCATAATGAACAACACGTGTAAGGTCGGGGGTGACATGCGCAACTAGATCCCCGACAATCTCTTCGCAGATACTCAGCATCGTTCAGTCCCCATTGTGGCTGTCCGGCACTTCATCATCGCAGTTCGAGATACGCGGCGCGGGTCGCCGAGGCGAGACGCTGCCACCAGCGCCGACGAATCGGCGGTCGAATAGGGCGGGCGATTGCGGCTTTGACTGCGTCGGCGTCGCGTTGGGCGGTGTCGGCTGCGGTGATGAGGATCAGTATGGCGCAGGCGCGAAGGGCGAGCGCAGCGATCATGCGGTCGGTGTTGGTGGCGAATCCGTGGGCGACGAGGTTGCGGAGGTTGGCGCCGTCGGAGAGCAGGAATGTGCGGAGGAATCGTTCCCAGTCCGGGTCGAGACCGCCATCGAGAAGGTGTGGGAGCAGCTCCCCGAGTCCAGGGAATTGTCCGATCTTAGTTCCGACTGACGACGCTCGATAGACAGGTTCGTTGAGTTCGAGCAGGAGCGCACGTGCGGCTGCTTCAACGCGGGGAACAGCAAGGTGGACGCAGGCATCGAATTCGTCCACCCAATACAGGTACAGCGCTGCAGCGAACAGCCGCGTATGGGTGGGATGTGTTCCCGACGCGGCGATGAGGCTTTCCAAGTCTGCTCGGGGTGGAATACCGAACCGGAACCTGATCAGATCCAGCGCGCCGGCGAGAAGGAACGAGTTGGCGCCGAAGTTCAGCCGTTCCACAAGAGCAAGTTGCTGCTCAAAGGCGGCGTCTTCGCCAGTGGTGACCCGCTGCGGCAAATCGCTTGCCCCGACGATCACCGTGCTGACGAGGCTGCGGAAGACTGACCGGTTGAGGATGTGTTTAGCGGTGGTCGTGTTGGCGGAGGCGCGCCCGCTCGGTACGGGCGTGTTACACCACGCAGCTACCGCCTCTTGCCAGGTGGGCGCCTTCCGGAATGGGCGCATGTATTCATTTACGACTGCGGCCGGCAGGTGGGTTTCAGTGCTGACTGTCCGCCACTCGATCGGTGCAGCGGTTTGGAGGCGGCTGGTTGCTTCCGTTTCGAGGTCCGCCAGGTGTAGACGCCGGGCGGTCGACGCGGCTTGATTGAGGTAGTAGTGCGTGGCTAGCCCGTCGTCTACTTTGCCGGCTTCGGCGAGGAGCGCATTCACCTCGGCGCGGTTGGCGCGGTCGACCCGTGCCGTATCACCTGCGGCGCTCCGGCGAATGACCGCGGCGACATCGGCGACGACATCGGGCTGGATAAACGTGTCTACAGCCGCGTCGAGAAGCTGACCGACTTTCGGGGGTGCACCGGCTCCTTACGGCTCGGCGCCGTCAAGACATCCAGCAGCGCAACGGCACAGTACCGGCCGTCGTCGCTCCCGGTGAGTGCCTGGTCGGCCATGGTCAGCATGGCGACCTCAATACGGTCCAGCAGATCGATCGGTGTCGTCGCGCCCTAAAAGAAAATCCCCACGGGTGCTAGATCATTTTCCCCAGGTGGGTTGGTGGTGAGGTTAGCAGTTATGGCTGGTCAGGCATAGCTGGGGGGGCGATGTGGGGTGTGGTGAGCAGGGTGACGATGATGATGTTTTTCTCGGCAGTGGGGGCATTGTCGGGTGATTGTTCGAGAGGTGTCGTGTTCGGCCGCTGGGGGTGGTGGGGGGGGTGGGTTCTTGGGTTCGGCGGCGGCCTGCTTCGGCGCGGCAGCGGCCGGAGCAGTAGGTGTGTTTGTGGGATTGGTTGCGGCTGGGTGTGTGAAGTTGGTCCAGCAGATCGGGCAGCTTCGGGTTTCGTTGTCGTTGTTAGGAAGCATGAGCGTTGACTGCCTTGCGGAGGGGGTGTCGGCGGTGTGGTGGTGGTGGCGGAGTCGGTAGCTGGGTCCGTCGATTCCGATGACGGTGGCGCGGTGTAGCAGCCGGTCGAGCATGGCCGCGGCGACGGTCGCGTCACCGAAGGCGGTTGCCCAGTCGGCGATTCCGACGTTGGTGGTCAGGATGGTGCTGGATTTGAGGTATCTTTGGTTTATTACTTGGAAAAGGGCGCTGGCGCCGTCGCCGGGAAGCGGCAGATAGCCCAGTTCGTCGATGACCAGGAGTCGGGGTCCGGCGAAGAACCGCATGCAGGTCGCCCAGCGCCCTTCCAGGGCTGCTTTGTGGCAGCGGGCGGCGAGGTCGGCGGCGGTGGTGAAGTGGACCCGGTGACCGGCTTCGGCGGCGGCGCGCGCCAACGCGGTGGCCAGCATGGTCTTGCGACCCCTGGAGGGCCTACCAGCAGCGCGTTGGCCGCGTCGTCAACGAACCGTAAGGTCGCAAGGTCGCGGACCAGAGGCTCGTCGACGCCGGGTTGGGCGGAGAAGTCGAAATCGGCCAGGGTGTGCGGATTGGGCAGGCAGGCGAACCGGAGCCGGGAGGCCAGCCGGCGGGCTTCGGTGGCGTTGACCTCGATCTCCAGCAGCCGTTCCAGCGCGGCGGTCACCGAGAGTTTTTCCGCGCGGGCGGCGTCCAGGATCCGCGGTAACGCATCGGCCGCGTCGGCCAGTTTCAGGTAGGACAGGTGGGCTTTGAGCTGCTGGTAGCGGCGCGCGCGCTTCGCTCATCTGCGGCGCGTTGAGTGTGCTCACGATCGAGTTTCCTTTCTCTGGTCAGGAATTTCCTTTTTCTTCTGGCCGGCGCGGGTCGCGAGCCGGTCAGCGGCATTGACGTAAACGGAGAAATCGATCACCACCTTCGATGCCGGGTCAGGGGTCGAATGGGCCGCGTAGGCGATCAGCTTCGGCTAGCGCGGCGGCCGACGGTGGTCGGCGGGTTTTGTGTTTGCAGGGCGGCTTATCGGTGAACCCGGCCAGGACCTTCTTCTCTAAGGCCGCCACGTGGCCGTCGTCTCGGACCACCCCCCCGCGCCGTCCAGGGGCGCGCGTGTGCGCGGCCACGACCGCGCCGGGGGGGGTGGCGATGCGCACCAGTTCGGTGCCCAACCGGTGCGTGAGCAGCACCCTGGCACCGGTCAGGCCTGGCGGCACCGAGTAGGAGTTTCCACGCCAGGACACCAATCCTTGCGCGGTCACGGTCCGCTCATCGGACAGCTCGGCCGGGAACACCACCCCCGGCGGGGGACGCAAAGGTTCAGCGTCAGCCAGCGCGCCGACCGTGGTCGGCGCCCCGTCGAGCATCCGCTTGCGGGTGTCCAACCGGGCGGTGAGTCGATCCAGCAACGCCTGAGCCTGGGCCGGCGTGGTCTCGTCCGGTAATGTTCGCCACCATCGTTGCGCGGCGGAATGATTCGCCTTTTCGACAACGCCTTTGCGGTTTCCCCGCCTCGGTGGGCAAATAACGACGGTGACTCCGTAATGTTTCGCCACTTCACCGAAACTGGGCAGTACCGCACCGGTCGGTGGATAGCAAACGGTGGACATCCGGTCGAACCGCCACACCTTGGTCAGCCCACCCAGGCGCGCCACGACAGCGTCCATCGCCTCGACCAGATGCGGGAAATCCTCACTGGTAGCCAAAACTCCGCGCCACCGCGAGGAATGCGCGAGAGCGCCGACCAGTAGATGCGCGTGCTTTCCCAGGCCCCACGCCGATGGTGGATCAGGAAGTTCCAACCAGTCCCATTGCGTCTCCGCGCCCGCCGGGTGCGCGATCACCGCGGTGTCACGGCCCTTGGACCGGTCACACGCCTCGCAATGCGGACGCAGCCCCAGGTCGCGGATCGCCGCGGTCAGCGACGGATACGAACCAGTGAACCCCAACGCGACGACGACCTCGTCGAACAACGTCGACGCCCACAAATGCGGATCATCAACCAGCCGCTGCCGGCAATACGGCACGAACTCCGCGATCACCACCGGCTCGGACCGGACCCGCTTACCAGGCTCCCGAGCGCCACTCAAATACGCGCGGATCGTCTTCCTGTCCCGGCCCAGATGACGAGCAATCGCCGAGATCGACCAACCCTGCCGGCGAAGCGCGTGCGCATCCACCTCTTCCTCCACGCTGAGCATCGAGGCCCCCAACAAGTCACATAGCGAACACAGTCACTACGCACTGTCAGTAGAACCATCCTGACCAGCGCGAACGCCACGCCGGACGACACCCAACTGGGGAAAATGATCTAGCAAAAGTGGGGAATTTCAGCTAGCGCCAGAGAGGCACCGGGTTGAGCTGAACCCACTGGGGTGGGGTTCAGCAGGTAGTAGAACGCGCATTCCAGTTCGGCTACGCCGGCAGAGTCAGGCGGCGGATCTAGCTCCGCTGCCAGACGTTTGATCGCGGCGCTAACCTCATGCGGATACAGGACGCCCTCACACGCCCGGTCAACCACCTTCGCCAGCGCCGGGACCTGTGCGGGGTCGTGCTGATACGACTCAGGCGGACCAACGTTGTCCGACACGCCGTCATCACCTCTCTCGCTCAGTCGGCGCACCAGTGAACCAGTTCATGTCCTGATGCGGCCATCGACTTTTCGCCTTAACTGCTGTGCACAGATCGCCGATGACAGATGTGTAAAGCCGGCGTCGCGGGAGCCGCCGACGCGCTGTACGACTTCAGAGGGCGCCGAGGGCGTTCAGGATGAGCAGCATCAGGGTGACCGTTCCGGCGAAGGCGACAGCGCCCCGGATGCTGGCCGCGGCCGGGCTCGCGCCCCTTGGATGAGAGGATCCCGGCGATCAGGGCAACGATGAGGCCGATGAGGACGGCGATGATGACGAGGAGCGATCTCGACATGGACGGGCTGGTCACATGTATGGCTCCTTGAACCCATGAGGTCGGTTGCCGGCGCTGTTGCGCGATCCTCACGACGAGATCGTGTGCGAGACTATACAGGACTAAGCGAGAGACTAGGGCGGTGGTCGTGACTCGTCGCGCTCGGCCACTTCAGGCGGAGGCAGGACCTCTTGCGGCGTTCGCGCGGGATCTGCGTGGGCTGCATGACCGTGCTGGCGACGGCGCACCGACGGTGGCCCAGATCAGCTCCGATGAAGGGATCCCCCGCTCAACGCTGTACGCAGCACTCAAGGGTGACCGGCTGCCCGGGCGTGAGGTGGTTGCCGCCTTAGTGCGGTCGTGGGGCGGGACGTTGCGGCGTGCGGCGGCTCGCGAAGCGAACAGTCGTCGAGGCCGAGTTGACGAGCGACCGCAAGGCCACGGAGTCATCGTTCGTGTCGCGTAGCGAGCGCAGATGGCGCACCATGCAGACAGCACGAAGCGTTCTCGTCGTGGTTGGAAATGTTGCATCCTTCGACCGTTTGCGCAGCTTCCTATCGTGCATGGAGGCAGACCATCGAATACGGCTGGTGTTCGCCGTCAGCAAGAGTTCAGTGTTTTCGCAAAGTCTGCGCGAGGCGCTCGGTCAGCTAGGCATCATAATCGCTTCGTGGTCTGAGGTCTCGTATCATTCCTTTGACCTAATCCTCACGACAAGTGTCCTCCCGTGGCCAGAAGGTCCCACAGGGACAGATCGTCCCGCCGGGCCAGTGCTCCTCATTCCGAGCGTCGGATTCGAGTTGCAGATCGCAGCACGGCAATTAGATGACAGCTACCGCATAGTCCTTGCAGACGAATCTGCCCGTGATCGTCTACGAGAGGCGGCGCCAGGCCTCGCTGACCAGGCAGTGATCTACGGCGACCCGTCCTTCGATCAGCTCGTGGCGAGCCTACCGCAACGAGCCTCATATCGGCGCACCCTCGGTGTTAGCAGTATGCAGAAGCTGGTGGTGGTGGCGTCCACCTGGGGAACATCGTCATTGTTTGCTGAACACTTTGACCTCGTGCAGCGACTCCTTGCCGTGCTGCCATTCGACGAATACCAGGTTTGTTTGGTGCCGCACCCCAATACGTGGGAATGGCACGGGCCGTTCCAGGTTGAGAGATGGCTGGGAGGCGCTCTTGACCGTGGGCTGCTCCTTATTCCACCCCTCGGCGGCCAGCAAGCCACGCTGGTCGCCGCTGATGTCGTCATCGGTGACCACGGCTCAGCCACGTCCTACGCCGCCGCGCTCGGCCATCCAGTCTTGCGAGTCCCCAGCCAAGCACCGACCGACATCGCCCCGGCCGAGGTGAACGCCGGCCGACATGCGGCCAGCGAACAACTCGATCCAGCAGGTGACCTGCATCGACAGGTGGAGACAGCCATCAAACGTTCGGCGACACGCTCATCGGTTGCCACAACGAATATCCGTACGCCAGAAGCGGCCATAAAGTCCGGCAAGGAACTACGCAGCACGCTGTATCAGATGCTTGAGCTCGACGCGCCAGCCGCACCATGGCAGCCAGAACCGGTCCCCGCACCTCAACCAGTGCGTCGAGAACCTGCGACTCAAGCGGTATCCACCCACGTTCGTGCGCTCGACCACCTAGCGCGTGAATTGGCGCGTGAGATCCACGAAGGCCTGACGCCATCAACGCAACGACCGTCTGTTGCAAACAGTCTGCTAGACGGCCCGGTCGCCGACGAATTCATTACCCTTCGCGATATTGCAGGCGCAAACCCGAAAGAAGCAGTACTTAGGGCGTGGAATCGGATTGAGAACCTGATGTATCTCACTATTCGCGAATTTAGCTACATCGATCTGAAACCAAGCGCGTTGGCGATGACGGACGAGTTGCTGAAGATCGGAATCGCGCCCCAGCTCGTACGAGTCGCGCGGATGGGCTTCGTCGCATTCGGAACGTCGTAGCGCACGTGGGAGGCGATCAGATCAGCCCGGCAGGCGCACTCGACTATGTGGACGCCGCTGAACGGTTGGCGCATTCTCTAGTGTGAACTGGTTGTAGGTGGCTCCCATTGTGCGATCTCGAAAATGGTGAAGCCGCCGGAAATAGCTGATACATACACCTGATGCTTCATATGGAAGCAACAGGTGGGGCTTTACTCTTGGTGAATCCGCATTTCTAGGACTGGAAGTCGTTCAATCCAAGAGTCGAACGACGCTTCGCTAACGGCCTCGTGCCGCCATCTCGCGCCATCCGGCCGACTCATGCATCGACCGGGTCGGACGACTCGCGGTTGTCCCGTATGGCGACACGAGCGGAGGGCGTCGCGTCGGGGGAGTGTGGATGAAGCGGGCAGCGCCCGGGACTGGAGCAGTCGTTGGTCCAGTCCCGGGCGCCGGCTCTGGGGTGCACCCCCGGTTGGGTGGTTACGGCGCGTCGTGACTTTTGGCTGCGGACATGCTTGGTGCAGATCCGACGAGGCCGTCGAGGAGCCGCTGGAGGGTGTTGTAGTTGTACGGCGGCAGCAGGGCCGGTGTGGTGCCTGGTGGCGGGCGCAGCAGGGTGCGTTTGGGTAGCCACCGGTCGGGGCCCGCCGGAGGCTCTATCTGTAGTTCTGCCCAGACTGTTTTCCCGCCGCTGGCGGGATACGTGACGGTGATTCGTCCGGCAGGTGGCGGGTCGGGGTGGCCGTTGGTGTCCCAGACGCCGATGAGAACGCCGCACCCGAAACCGGATGCGGCGCTGCTCAACGATCTTCGACCCCACCAGCCCTGACCCTCCTGGGCCAGGGTTCTAGTAAGAGTCCTGTGGTGGGCCCCCGGGGGATCGAACCCCGAACCCACGGATTAAAAGTCCGTTGCTCTGCCTATTGAGCTAGAGGCCCCAACCGCGCGTGACATACCTGGTCCAGCCTAGCGTCCGGCGTTTCGGCGACTGACGGCGGCTAGGCAGCGCCTAGGCGGCGGCCAGCGGCGGGTACGAGCGGACCGTACCAGCCGGCCTACAGCCAGCCGCGCTCGTCGGCCACCCGCAGGGCTTCCATCCGGTTGCGGGCGGAGGTTTTGGCGGTGGCCGCGGACAGGTAGTTCCGTACGGTGCCCTCGGCGAGGTAGAGCTTCGCGGCGATCTGGGCGACGGTGTCGCCGGAGCGGGCCGCGATGAGTACGTCGCGTTCGCGGGCGGTGAGCGGGGGACTCGCCGGCCGCGAGGGTGGCGACCGCGAGAGCTGGGTCGACGACGCGCTGGCCCTGCATGACCCGGCGGATGGCGTCGGCCAGGGCTTCGGCGGGCGCGTCCTTCACCACGAAACCGACGGCGCCGGCTTCCATGGCGCGGCGCAGGTAGCCGGCCCGGCCGAAGGTGGTGAGGATGACGACCTTGCAGTCCGGCACCTGGGTGGCGAGGATGGCCGCCGCCGCCAGCCCGTCGACACCGGGCATTTCGATGTCGAGCAGTGCCACATCCGGCTGGGCCCGCAGGGCCGCGTCGACGACTTCGTCGCCGCGGCCCACCGAAGCGACCACCTCGAAGTCGTCTTCCAAGCTCAGCAGGGCGACCAGCGCCTGTCGTACGAGCGCCTGGTCGTCCGCGAGGAGCAGTTTGATGGTCACGCGGCCTCCGGTCCCAGGGACACCCGCAGCCGCCAGCCGCGTGGGCTCACGGGCCCGGCTTCGACGCTGCCGCCGGCTGCCGCTACCCGCTCTCGGAGGCCGGCGAGACCGTTGCCCGCGGGGGTCGCGCCGCCGACGCCGTCGTCGCGGACCTCCACCGCGGCCTCGGACAGGATGACCGTGCAGCGGGAAGCGCGCGCGTGGCGTACGACGTTCGTCAGGCCTTCGCGTACGACCCAACCGAACAACTCCTGATAGGCACCGTCGACGACATCGGTGGCTCCGGGCAGGTCAGCGGTGACGCCGGACGCGCGGAGCAACTCGCGGCCGCGAGCGAGTTCACCGGCGAGCGTCACCTCCCGGTAGCCGGACACGGCGGCGCGTACGTCCGCGAGCGTCTGCCGGGACAGCTGCTCGACCTCGGTGATCTCGTCCAGCGACCGGGCCGGTTGGGTCGCCGCGAGCCGGCGGGCGAGGCCGCTCTTGACCGTGATGGCGGAGGGAGGGAGTGGCCGAGCAGGTCGTGCAGGTCCCGCGCGATCCGGTTCCGCTCGGCGTCGGACGCCAGCCGGGCGACCTCGGCGCGCGCCTCGACCAGCGCCCGGTTGGCGCGAGCGGTCTCGTTGAACCCGGAGACGAGCAGCACGGTGAAAACGACTGTCACCGCCTGAAACCAGCCGGGACCGCTGTGCCAGGAGGTCACCGCCCACGGTACGAGCAGTGCCGCGACCACGCCGGCCAGCACGATGGGCGCCGCGTGGCGCCGCTTCAGCTGGGCGGTAGCCATCGACACGACGACCGCGAAAAGAAAGAAGCTGTCGGCTTGGGCGAAGGGAAGCGCGGCGACGAACAACGCGGCCATCGCGCCGACCAGGATCCAGAACCGATGCCAGGCGAGCCCGACCGTGGAGAGTACGGCGAGGACGTAACAACAGCTGAAACCGGCGACGATCGCATAGCCGGCGAGAGCGTCCGGCCCTTTCGAGTGCTGCGAGACCGCGACCGCCGTCACACACGGATAGATAAGCATTCCAGCGGCCAAAGCCAGCCGGCGCCAGCCATCGGCCCACCGCTGCCCTTCGGCAGAGGGCCATCCGGCTGACGCCTGCTCGCTTTCGTTCATCACGGTCACGGTACGTGAATCACCGAGTGGCGAACAACGACCGCAGGTGCCGGCCGTTGACCAGTACGACCACGCCGGCCAGCAGCAGCCCGCAGACGGCCTGCTCGACCCGCAGCCACACCGGGAAGGCGCCTGGTAGCGCCACGATGACCGCGATGGCGACCAGCATGATCGCCGAGACGAGCCGGAGCCGGAGGAAAGCCGCGCCGGGAGCCGCCGCGTGCCGCGCTGAAGCTGAACGCCAGCGTCAGCAGGGCGCTGAGGGTGACGATGCTGGCGCGGACCCAGACCGCGTCGGTCACCACCGAGGTGTCGTCGCGGAGCAGGATGACGGCCACCATGGTGAGCACGCTCAGGCCGAGGTAGCCGCCCACCAGCAGCTTCACGGTGCGAAACGCGGACAGACTGCTCGGGTGGTTCAGGTCTTGCTCGGAAACAGCGGGGGTACGGGCGTTCATGATGGACCTTTCCTTGCCAGCGTCGGGAACTTTCACTGCGACCAATGCTGGTCGTCGGCGCCGGCAGCTGGTAGTGCGGCCGTTCACCACCCACCCATGAGGTTTGTCATGAATGACAGCCAGCGTAAGTCGCTGGCAGTGGGCGTCGAAGATGACAAATATCAACTCGACCGGGATTCGGTCTTGACGGTCTGGTGCCGGCCGGCCACAGTGATCCGCAATCAACTTTCGAAAGATACCTATTAAGATTCCGGCGGCCCTGGAGAGGGGAACCATGCGGGGCGAACTCCGTGTCTGGGCGGCTGTTGCGGTGGCCGCGCTGGCCGCGTCCGTACTGCCGGCCGCTGCCGCGGCGGCTGTGACCACGGCAAAAGCAGCGCCTTTCGATTCCACCCCGGCCGAACAGGCGCTCGTACGACTCATTGGCCAGAGTGATGCCGACCAGGTGAGTTTGCAGGCAGTCAGCAAAACCAACGGCCAAGACTTCTTCAACATTTCCGCCAGCGGAACGCAGGTTGTCATCTCCGGCACCACGCCGGCGGTGCAGCTGACCGGCGTCGGGTGGTATCTGAAGTACGTCGCGCACGCGGACATCGGGTTGGACGACAGCCAGCTCACTCTGCCGGCACAGCTGCCGTTGCCGGCGCAGCCGATCCACCACAGCGCGTCGGTGGCGAACAGGTTTGCGTTGAACGACACCAACGAAGGCTATTCCAATCCCTATCTCAGCTGGCCGCAGGGCAGCAGCACCGGATCGACGTGTTGGCCCTGCACGGGATCAACGAAGTGCTCGTTTACGAAGGCCAGGAAGCGGTCTACCAGCAGACTTTCCAGCAGTTTGGCTATTCCGCCGACGACCTGCGCGGCTGGATCCCGGAGCCTGGACATCAGCCGTGGTGGCTGCTGCAGAACGAATGCTGCGTCGGCGGCCCGATGTCCCAGCAGCTGATCGACCAGCGGGCCGGGCTCGCCAAGAACATCGCCAACCAGCTGCAGGCCCTGGGCATGACTCCGGTGCTGCCCGGCTATTACGGCACGGTGCCACCGAATTTCGCGGCCAAGAACGCCGGCGCACGAGTGCTGCCGCAGGGTGACTGGGCTGGGTTCGCGCGACCGGACTGGCTGGATCCGAACAACGCGGTCTACGCCCAGGTGGCGGCCGCCTTCTACGCCGCTCAGACCGCCCTTTTCGGGGCCAGCACGATGTACAAGATGGATATCCTGCACGAGGGCGGCGACCCGGATGGCATTGATATTGGCGGTGCTTCGAAGTCGATTCAACAGGCCCTGGAAACCGCTCATCCCGGTGCGATCTGGGCGATCCTCGGCTGGCTCGCCAACCCCCTCCCCGCCTTGTTGAACGCGGTGGACAAGTCCAAGCTCCTGGTGTTGGACAGTGATTCCGACGACTCTGCGCCAGAACCGAACCGGGACTCCGACTGGAAGGGCACGCCGTACGCCTTCGGCACCATTTGGAACTTCGGTGGGCACACCAACACCGCCGCCATGGTCAAGGTGTGGAACCAGCGATTTTACTCCTGGCTGGGAAGATCCGGGACGGTGATGAGCGGCATCGCGGCGATGCCCGAGGCGATCGACAACAATCCGGCGGCTTTCGAGTTCTTCACCGAGATGGCCTGGCAGGACGGGCCGGTCGACGTGGACACCTGGTTCGCCAACTACGCCACCGCGAGGTACGGCGCGGTGGACGCGCATGCGCAGGCGGCCTGGAAGGCGATAGAGAACACCGCCTACTCCATCACCGTCGATCCCCGCGATGCGACCAGCTATTTCGAGCAGGCGCCCGGCTTCGGTCCGTTGAATTCACTCGGGTACGACCCAGCCGCCTTCGCCGCGGCGCTGCCGCAGCTGCTACAAGTCGCCCCAGCGCTGCGAAACTCCACGGCCTATCAAGACGACCTGGTCGATGTGGCCAGACAGGTGATGGCGAACGGCAGTCGTACGTTGCTGCCGCAAATCCAGTCGGCGTACAACGCCAAGGACATCGCCGGTTTCGAGCGGCTGAGCGGGCAGTGGATGACGAACATGCGACTGCTGGACCAGTTGTTGGGCAGCGACAGCAACTACTTGTTCGGCAGCTGGCTGGCCGGCGCGACCGCCGAGGCCGGCTCACCGGCCGAGGCCGCCAATCTCCGGTACGACATTCGATCGATGGTCAGCATCTGGGCAACGGGCGCGGCGGGAGTGAACGACTATGCGCGCCGGGAGGACAACGGGTTGGTGGGGGCGACTATTACGCCAGCCGCTGGCGGCTCTTTTTCGCTGGCCTCGACCATGTGCTGACCTCTGGTGTGGGGCGGTTCCGTCGAATGACTGGACCGCGATGGCACAGGCCTTCGCCAACGACGACGGTGGCAATCCGCGTTATCTGACCCAGCCGGAGGGAGACTCGTACGCGCTCGCCACTCAGGTCGCCGCGGACAATCCGACCCGCGGAGTGACGGTGACGGCCAACCCGGTTTCGGCGCAGCCCGGTGGAACTTTCCCGGCCACCGCGGTTTTCGCCAACCAGAGTGGTCAGGCAACGCAGACCGTGCACCTTTCCCTTGCCGCGCCGGCTGGCTACACCGTCTCCGCGACCACTTCGACCACCACCTCCGGGGTCGCGGCCAACGGGACATTCTCGGCCACCTGGAACGTGACGGTCCCAGCCACCGCGGCGGCTGGCAGCGTACCGACGCTCACGGCGCAGTCGTCGTGGGTCGTTGCCGGTATCACGGGCACACACCGCATCAGGCACTACGAGGGCGCTGGTCACCGGCGGTGTTTCCGGGACGTACAAGACCTTCTCCTCCAACGGGGCTGGGTTTGCCCAGTCTGGCAGTGATTTCGCCATCGCCGGCGGCGGTGCGGACGTCTGGGGTGCCACGAACGAGTACGGTTCGGTCTTCCTGCCGGACACCCTCGCCACCGGGCATGCGGCCCAGACTTTGGTGACTTCGCAGGACAACACCTCGCATGGGCGCGAGCCGGCCTGATGACCCAGACGGACATCCCCGGCGCTGGATCGGGTGGGTACGCCACCATAGCGGTCACTCCCGCGCACGGCTGTGTCTTCAGCTGGGACACCAATGGTGACGGTCAATTGGATGCCAACACCGAGGTCGACGGCTTCGCGCCGGCTGTCTATGTCCGGCTCGGCCGCGACGGCGACCAGTTCACCGGATCGTGCGGCAGCGACGGGAAAAACTGGACGACAGTCGGTTCGGCGACCCTCTCCGGTACGAGCCCCAGTGAGGACGTCGGCCTGTTTATGAGCGCCGCCAACGCGGACACCGGCCGGCTCGGGGTCGCCCAGTTCTCCGGACTCACGATCGGCTCGTACGCGCCGCCAGCCGCGGCCGACGATCCAGTGGTGAGCGTCGGAAAACCGGTGGCGACGGAGTCCTCGGAGGGCGGCAATCCGCCGACCGCGGCCAACGACGGCAACCGGGGAAACGACCCGTACTGGGGGGGCTGCGTGATTCCACCCACCGGCGGTGCCTGGTGGCAGGTCGACCTTGGCATCCTCACCGACGTTTCCACAGTGAACGTGCGAAACTACGTCGACGGCAGCAGGTATTACACATATCAGCTGTTGGGCAGTGCCGACGGCACACATTTCTTCGCGCTGGGCGGCAAGAGCGGTGCCAGTCCGGCCACCGACGGCGGCGAGACCTTCGCTGTGCAGGCGGAGGCCAGATATGTCCGGGTGGTCGGACTGAGCGATTCCGCCAACACCAGTTTCCACCTCAGCGAGGTCAGTGTGCGGGGCCACCAACCGCTGGTGAGCGTGGGAAGGCCGGTGACCGCGCTGTCTTCCGAGCCGGGAAACCCGGCCACCGCGGCCAATGACGGCAGCCGCGGGAACGACCCGTACTGGGGGAGCGTGATCCCGGCCAGCGGTGGCACCTGGTGGCGGGTCGACCTCGGCCAGCTGACCAACGTTTCGTCGGTCAACGTCCGGAACTATGTGGACGGCACCCGATTTTACACTTACCAGGTGCAATCCAGTACGGACGGCACCACATTCTCCACTTTCGCCAGCAAGACGAACGCGAATCCGGCCACCGATGCCGGCGACGCGTACAGCGCGCCGGTTCAGGCGCGGTATATCCGCATTATCGGGTTGAGCGACTCAGCGAACAACAGTTTCCATCTCACCGAGGTCAGCGTCTACGGCCGCCCGGCCTGATCAGGGGATCTTCAAGCCATTCTCGACCGGCGTACGAGTGCGGTTCGCTCATTCCGCCGCTGAGCACGGATACCGCACACCTTTCGTTCCGATTGCGGCCAGTAATCGCGGTTGACCTTGACACAGGAGACTTGTCCGGAGTTTTCTCGTGGATGTTCGCGCACGTGTAACCCATCCGGCACCGGACGCGAGGGACGACGTTTCATGATCCCATCAGGCAGATCTGGATTCCGATCACTGTCGATCGCGGCGGCCTGCGCCGCGGTCGTCGGTGCGATGCTCGCCGCTCCCGGCCAGGCCGCGCAGGCGGCGACGCTGGTGAGCGACCCGGCTTCGGTGGTGAGCCCGTTCATCGGCACCACCAACAGCGCGGACGACTTTCCCGGCGCGGACGCACCTTTTGGCATGGTGCAATGGAGTCCGGACACGCCGAGCCGGCCAGACGGCGGTGGTTACGAGTACAACGACTCGTCCATCACCGGATTCAGCCTGACCCACATGTCCGGCCCGGGCTGCCCGGCGGACGGTGACATTCCGATCCTGCCCCACCACCGGCGGCATCAACACCGGCGCCACCGACGCTTTCACGCACGCCAACGAATCCGCGAACGCCGGCTATTATTCGGTGGGCCTGAACAACGGGATCAAGACCGAGCTGACCGCGACCACCCGCAGTGGCATGGCCCGTTTCACCTTCCCCCGTCCACCACCCAGGCCAACCTGATCTTCAAACTGACCGGCGGCGCGACCGGTGACTCGGCGACAAGTTGGGCGGTCGTGGGCACCAACGAGGTGCAGGGATCGGTCACCTCCGGTCATTTCTGCGGCGCTGGCAACACGTACACGGCATATTTCGACATGATCTTCGATCAACCCTTCACCACCAACGGCACCGCGATCGCCAAAACTTCGGCAGTGGCACCGAGCAAATCCAAACTGCATGGAGCCCTTCCGCGCACCGGCGTCACCCCGAAGGCGGCCGCGGCTGGTCCGAACAACGGCTACGTCACCTTCAACACCACCGGAAATCACGTCGTACAAGCCAAAGTCGGCCTCTCGTACGTGTCGACCGCGAACGCGGCGGCCAATCGTACGGCGGAGAATCCGAACTGGGACTTCGACGCGATCCACACGGCTACCCACAGTTCCTGGAACACCTTGCTCAATCGCGTCCAGGTCGGTGGCGGCACGACCGCGCAACAGCAGATCTTCTACACCGCGCTCTACCATTCGTTGCTGCACCCGAACGTCTACTCGGACAGTAACGGCCAGTACATCGGGTTCGACAACAAAACCCACACCGTGGACAGCGGACACTCGGCCTTCTACGCCAATTTCTCCGGCTGGGACATCTACCGCAGCCAGGCACAGCTCTCCGCGCTGGTCGCGCCGGGCCAGACCAGTGACATCGCGCAGTCGATGATCGACGAATACCAGCAGAGCGGGATGTTCCCGAAATGGGCGCAGAACAACGGAGAGTCGTACGTGATGGTCGGTGATCCGGCCGACGAGATCCTCGCCGACTACTACGCCTTCGGCGCGACGAACTTCGACGCCGCCACCGCGTTGGCCGACATGGTGAAGCAGGCGATGGGTCCGACGAACATCCGGCCTGGCCTGAACTACCTGAACAGCCCCGGATATCTGGCCAGCGACGGCGCGTACGCATGCTGCAACTTCTATGGCGCGGTGTCCACTGAGCTCGAATACAACAGTGCGGACTTCGCCATCTCTGCGTTGGCTGGCGCGCTGCACGACACCGCCAACCAGACCACCTTCCGGAACCGCGCGCAGGACTGGCAATACACCTTCAACCCGTCCAGTGGCTTCATGCAAGGCAAAACAGCGGCCGGTAGCTGGGCCGGCGGGTTCAATCCGGCCAGCTCGGACAACTTCGTCGAGGGCACGTCGTGGCAGTACACCGGGATGGTGCCGTTCAACATCGCCGGCCTGACCGCGGCCAAGGGCGGAAACGCCGCGATGATCAGCTATCTCAACAGCGTGCTGGCCGGTTTCCATGGCAGCGGCGGAAGTCAGGCCGATCCTCGGCAACGAGCCGAGCCTTTACCTTCCCTGGGAATATGACTACGTCGGTCAGCCGTACCAAACCCAGCGGATCGTACGGCAGGTGCAGGACCAGATCTGGACCGACGCGCCGGGCGGCCTCGCCGGCAACGACGACCTCGGCGAGATGAGTTCCTGGTACGTGTTTTCCGCACTGGGCATGTATCCGGAGACGCCTGGCACCGCGGACCTCGCGCTGGGCAGCCCGCTTTTCTCGCAAGCGGTGATAACCCTGCCCAGCGGCAACACGTTGACGATCAACGCACCGCAGGCGGCGGACAACGCGCCTTACGTCCAGAGCGCGTCCTGGAACGGCACCGCCTGGAACAACGCGTACGCGCCCACCGCGGCGCTGACCAGCGGCGGCACTTTCGCTGTCACCGAAGGAACTTCGGCCAACACCAGTTGGGCGAGCGGGTCCACCGCGGCGCCGCCTTCGTACGCCGGCAGCGGCCGACCGTACAAGACCGGTGCGATCACCTCTCGGCGATTCCGGGACTGTGCCTGGACACTCGCGGCAGCGGTACCGCCAATTCCACCGCTGTCCAGGTCTACGGCTGCAACTCAACCGGTGCGCAGATGTGGGCCATGGTGCCCGATGGCACGATTCAGGCGCAGGGCGGCTGCCTGGATGTGTCCAACAGCGGGACCGCTGACGGCAGTCTGGTTCAGCACTACGAGTGCAACGGCAGTGGTGCTCAGCAATGGCGAGCGCAGTCCAACGGCGCGCTGCTCAACCCGGAATCGGGTAAATGTCTGGACGATCCGAATTCCAGCACCGCCAACAGCACCCAGGTGCAGATCTACACGTGCAACGGAACCAATGCCCAAACCTGGGCAGTGCCCTCCACATAAGTAGACTTGACAGCTCTGCGAGGGTGGCCTTGGGACGCGCCCTCGCAGAGCGCATTGTCGAGTGGAGGAGATCGGGTGGCATCGCTGTCCGCACCGCCGCCGCGGCGGCGCCGCACCGGGTTGGTCTGCTGCTGCTGCTGATCCTGGTGCCGTCGCTGCTCGTGGTCGCGTTGATTTTCGCTGTCGGGTTGTACGTTCTCACCACTCTCGGGCCCGGCCAGAACCTGCCAGCGGGGTGGCCCACCGCTGGTTTTGTGGTCTCTGGCAACCCCACCAGCGACACCCGCGACCAGGTCGGCAAGATGTTGGTCGCACGTGCTGGCGGCAGCGCGCGGTACACGACGCGGCCAAACGGAGTGCTCATCGGCGTTCCCCTCGCCGAAAAGTCGGCCCTGCAGCGAATCCGGTCGCTGGCTCCGATCCACACCGATGTCGAGTTCCGTCCGGTGTTGAGCACCGGCACCTCCGGTGCGGCGAGCGTTCTGCCTTCGCTGGACGGGAAAAACACGTACCAGGTCGGCCCGGTGGCGATGACCGGCGTCCATGTCAGCGCCGCCGAGTCGGCGGCATCCTCCAACAGCCCCGGCGACTGGCAGGTGACAGTGTCGTTGGACGCCGCCGGCGCGAAGGAATTCGATGACGTCACCGCCCGGCTGGTCGGCCAGGAGCTCGCGATCGTGGTGGCCGGCACGGTGGTGTCGGCGCCGATGATTCAGGACGCGATCACCGGTGGACAGGTGATCGTGCAGGGCAAGTTCAGCCACGCTGACGCGGACGGTCTCACCGCCGCCTTTCAGCTCGGGCAGCACCCGGTCACGGTGAATGTCGGCAATCCAGGCTGACTATGACTGACAGACGGTGTCAGTCATTGCTCGTACGGTTGTCTCATGCCAACTGAAACGGACATCAAAGCACTAGTCGACAGTTACGCCGCAGTCTGGAACGAAGGCGATCCGGCGGCTCGCCGGAAGGCGATCGCTCACCTGTGGGCCGACGACGGGGTGGAAGTCCTGCCCTCCGGCGAAATCCATGGCCATCAGGCACTGGAGACCCGCATTCGTGAGGCGTACGAACAGTTTGTCGCGGGCGGCGGCTTCGTTTTCCGGGTCGCGGCAGACGTGATGGCACATCACGACGCCGTCACCTTTACCACCCAGATGGTGCCGGCCGGTGGCGGTGACATCGCCTGGTCCGGGTCGATTTTCCTGCTGCTGGACGAGAACGGGCGGATCCGGCGCGACTACCAGTTCGCCCCGATCGTGCACCCGGCGGTGCGTACGGTCGAGGAGTTTCTGCGCAGGCTGGCCGAAGGTGACCTTGACGGGCTCGCTGAACTGTTTGCGCCGACGGTTGACTGGCAGCTCGACTGGCCGGCGCAGGGGCATCCGGCGGTGCCCTGGATTCGGTCCCGCTCGACCCGCGCCGACGTGATCGACCATTTCCGTACGCTGGACGCGTTTCACCTGCCGCCGAAGGAAAAACCGGCGGCGCCCAGCATTCTCGTGGACGGGAACAACGTGGTGGTGCTGGGCGAGATCCGGCAAACCGTACGGGCGACCGGTCGTGCCTACGCGGCGAGGTGTGCGGTGCATCTGACTGTTGAGGACGGGCTCATCACGCGCTATCACGTGTACGAGGACAGCCTCACCGTCGCTGAGGCACTTGCTGCCCCGCGCTGATCAGCGCCGCCGAATGGGCGCCATCGTGGGCACCGGGTCGTGGGTAAGGAAATCCAGGATGACCTGGTGGCAAAGCGCCGGCTTTTCCACCAGCAGGCCATGGGAGGTGCCGGGGAGCACCGCGAGTTCACCGGCGGCAGCGCCTCGTACATGGTGACCGCGTGCTCGAGCCGGACCTCGTCGTCGTCGCCCAGCAGCACCAGGGTCCGGTTCGGTAGCCCGGCCAGCTCCTGGACCGTCACTGTCGGTCCGTCGGCGTGCATCTGCTGTAGCTTCAGCGAAAAGTCGTCGTCGGCCGCGCCGTCCAACACTCCATCGTGCCAGCCGTCCCGGTGAAAGACGCCAGCCGCGAACACCAACCTTGCGACCAGATCGGGCCGTCGCAGCGCGGTCAGCAACCCCACGATGGCGCCATCGCTGCAGCCCATCAGATCCGCCGGCTCGCCGACCACCCGTCTCAAAAAAATGCGATGGTGTCTTGCGCGCCCTGCTCGAATGTGTACCGGCCGGCCACGTCCGGTGTGTTTCCATGGCCACGCCTTTCCGGTGTATAGATGTGAAAATGTTCGGCCAGCGGACCGATATTCACCTCGAACGCGGCCGCGCCGTAGCCGCCAGGATGCAGCAGAACGAGCGGCCGTCCTGTCCCGTATTCCTCATACCAGGTGCGTACGCCATCAAGATCCACATAGGTTGCCATCCCTTGACTCTCGCAGCTGGTGGTCCGCGGTGGAAGGACGAAGTTCGCAAGACAGTCTTGCGCCAACCAAAACAACGGGACTCTTTGACGTTGCGAGAGAAGTCGGTCCGAATGCGGACTACGTATCTATTGTCGCCCATATGAAACTGGTCAGCTTTCGTGTCATCATCTTTCGGAGTGGCCGGATGGTGGCGAAAGGTGGGCGTCGTGTCTGCTATGCGGAAGAACTTCGTTCGGCTGTTGGTGCTGACGGCAACTCTTGGGGCAATGGCAGCACCGGTCGCGGCGGTGGCCGCGCCGACGCCGATCACCATTTCCTCGCCGTCGTGCCCATCGGTGCTGAAACAAGGCGAAAAGGACGGCTGCGTCACCGATCTGCAGACGCGACTCAATCGCTATTACGCGCTGTTGGGGGTTGACGGGGATTTCGGCTCGGACACCTTGGCCGCGGTGAAAACGTATCAGTCGGCGCAGGGACTGTCGGTCGACGGTGAGGTCGGGCCGGCGACGAAACAGTCGTTGCTGCGGACCATGGCGACGCCACCGCCGGGTCTCGCGACCGGTGGTGGCGCCAGTACGATCGTCCAGCACGCGACCGCGATCAAGAACGGCGCGGCCGAACATGGGCTGGCGCGGCGGCCAAATCACGTACGCGGGGGGCGGCGGCCACGGCGGTTCGGCCAAGCCGTCCGCCGGCACCTGCGACGGCTACACCGGTTTTATCAGCCCTTGCCCGGCAGAGGTCACCATCGGGCTGGACTGTTCCGGTTTCAGTCGGTGGGTGTACGACCTGGCCTTCGGCTCGGACGTGCTCGGCGGTGGCACCGCGAATGACCAAATGCACCAGCTACACAAGGTCAGTGCCGCCAGCGCGGTGCCAGGTGACCTGGTTTTTTTTGGTACGTCGTCAAATGCCCATCACGTCGGGGTCTTTGTCGGGCAGCGCGAAAAAAATGATCGACGCCCTGCAGACCGGAACGCTGGTGCGTACGGACTCGCTTCAGTCCGATCTGATTGGCTATTTCCACTACAGCGGCTGAACGGCCGGGTCGGGCCATACCAGGTCGGCGCCGAGTGCTCTGACGAGCCGAGTGATCGCATCGCGGGTGGTCTGGTCGCTGACGCGGTCGGGCAGCCAGGCGCAGGCGATACTGGCGCCCACCACATCAGCGGTGCCGCAGGCGGCGGCGAGGCATTCCTCGATCTGGCTGAGGGGGGCCCTGGGCCGGACGGAAAGCGCAGGTCGGGCAGCTGCGAGCTGTCGATGACGTCCACGTCGAGATGCACGTGGACCGGCGTACGGCCGAGCTCGCCGAGGGCGGCGGTGATCGCGGCCGGATCGGCGGGAACGCGGCGGACCTGGCTGGCGGCCAGGGCGTCGCGTTCGGCGGGGTCGAGGTCCCTGGCGTCAGCGAGCACGACACTGGTCTCGGCCACCGGCCGCAACCCGAGCGCATCGTCGAACAGCTCGGGCGTACGGCCGGTCAGCATCGCTATCGCCATGCCGCCGAGGTAGCCGCTGGTCGATATGGCGGGCGTATTGAAGTCGCCGTGAGCGTCCAGCCAGAGCACGGCCAAGTCGGGTTGGCGGCGCTGCAGCCCGGCGACCACTGCCCTGGCGGTAGGGCAGTCGCCGGAGAGCACCAGCGGCCTGGCGGTACGCGTCACCGCATCGACGGTGGCCTGATGCAGCAGGCTCATCCGGACGGGGACCGGCCCGGGAGACAGGGTCGGGCGTACGACCTGGGTGGTGTTGGCGGGGATGGGGAAGGCCGGGATGTGCTCGTCGAGATGCCAGGGCGAGACGATCAGATCCCAGGCGTCGCCGGTGCTGTGGTCAGTCATGGGGTGTCTCTGCTTCTTTGTGGTGGGTGAGTTTTTGGCGTTGCGCGAGCAAATCGACCAGCCGTTGCAATTCGGCGGCGCCTACTTGCAGGTGCGTGGTGAGTTCCGCCCTGGCTTGTGCCGGGCTGCCGTGCAGCGCGTCCAGTAGCCGACGGTGGTCGTCCGCCGTACGGCCGAGTTCGCGACTGGAGCGTTCGGCCAGTGCCAGGGCGAGGCGCTGCTCTTGCTGGAGCTGTCCATGAAAGCGGCGCAGCCGGGGGCTGCCGGTGGCCGCGACCAGGGTGGCGTGGAAGCGCCGGTCACCGTCCAGCACGGTGTCGATGTTGCCGTGGCCGAAGGCACGTTCTATCTGGTCGACCAGGTCGGCGAGGCTCGCGTAGACCGCCGGATCCCGGTGCTCGGTGAGGGCGTCGGCTGCGGCCAGTTCCACGGCGGCGCGGGCAGCGTAGATGTCGGCGACGTCGGACCCAGTGACTTCCGCGACGACGATGCCGCGGTTCATTTGGTAGCGGACCAGGCCCTCGCTTTCGAGCGTACGTGCGGCTTCGCGCAAGGTGCTGCGGGAGACGCCGAGCTCGGCGGCGAGGGCGACCTCGCGCAGCGGCATGCCCGGCAGCAGCCGCCCGGACAGGATGACCTGCCGTACGGCGTCGACGGCCTGCTCGGTGGTGCTCTGCCGCTGGATGCTCGCACCCAGGCCGGCAATCGGACTCGTCATGCTTCCTGCCTTGAAGTCTTGGCCTGTCGTGAGACCAGGTTATCATATTGTCCGGCAATCTGGCAAGGCCGTGTCAGGGCAGTGACGGTTCCGTGTCAGAGGAGTAGGCGAACGTGGCCGCCATGACTACTTCACCAATGGCGGCTTCAAGGCCGCAAAAAACAGCAGAGGCCGGGTTTTCCGGCGGGCGTACGGCGTAGTGCTGGCTGTCACGCTGCTGGCCAGCGTAGCCACGCCAGGGATGGCCACCGCGCGAACTCTCACCGGGCAGGACCGCCCGGAGCTGCAGCAGGCGATCCAGGCGGTAGCCGATTCGGGGATCGCTGGCGTGCAGTTGCGCGTACACGACAAGAAAGGCGACTGGGTCGGCAGTGCCGGCGTACGCACCCTCGGCGAGTCCGCGAAGCCGCCGACGGATGGAAGGTTCCGGATAGGCAGCACCACCAAGCCATTCACGGCGACGGTGGTGCTGCAACTGGTCGGTGAGGGCAAAATCGGGCTGGACACCCCAGTGGCCACCTACCTGCCCGACTTCGGCTTTGACCGGCGGATCACCGTGCGAATGGTGTTGCAGCACACCAGCGGGCTGTTCAACTTCACCGGCGAATATAACGCCGATGGCACGGTGGTGCCGGGAATTCCATGGTCAGGCAAGGAATGGGTGGACAACCGATTCCACACTTACCAGCCCCAGCAGCTGGTGCGGCTCGCCCTGTCGCAGCCGTTGCGGTTCGCGCCGGGCACGAACTGGAGCTATTCCAACACCAACTACGTGGTGGCCCGGTTGCTGATCGAAAAGGTCACCGGTCGCTCGTACGCTGACCAGGTCCAGCGACGAATTCTGCGGCCGCTCGGGCTGCGGGACACCGTGGTGCCGGGCACCTCGCCGGAGATCCCCGGGCCGCACGCCGACAGCTATTACCGCTATCAGGACGGCGACCAGTGGAAGACGGTCGACGTCACGCGGCAGAATCCCTCCTGGATTTCCAGTGCCGGTGAGATAATCTCCACCACAAAGGACATCAATACCTTCATTTCCGCGCTCCTGGGTGGAAAGCTTCTCGCGCCCGCGCTGTTGGCGGAAATGCTCAAGCCGCATGCGACCACCGATCCGACCAGCGACTACGGCCTCGGGCTGTTCGAGTTGCGTGCGGACGCGAACTGCAGCGGCACCGTCCTGATCAACCACCCCGGCGGCGGCGTCCAGGGTTCCGCGACAGCGATGTACAGCACGCTCGACGGCAGCACGACGATGGAGGCCTCGCTGACCTATGTGGACTCGGTGACCCCACCTGGGGCCGCGCTGCAGCAGGCCCAGCAGAATCTCATCAAACTGGTCTTCTGCGGCGGCGGTGAATCAACGCGTCACTAGCGCGGATTCCCGGCCCGCAGCCAAGAAAGATAGTCGGCGACGGCACGGTCGGTGTCATATTCGGGCTGAAAACCCGGTGTCCTCCTGGATCCGGCTGATATTCATGGCACGGCCGTTCCAGGTGCGACCGGCCGGCAGATCCAGGGTGGCATCGGGCACCAGCCGGAGCACCGCGTCGCGAATGTCGCCGTTGGTGGTCAGTCGACCCGAGCCGACGTTGTACGTGTGGTGGTGGAGAGTCGTCGCGGTCTGCACCGCGGCGATGCCCCTGCCGCAGTCCCGTACGTAACACATGTCGATGCCGTCCTCGGTTTTTCCGGCGCTGGGAGGGCTTTCCAGCGCGGTGCCGTGGGCGGCCGCGTGTATCAGCTGTGGCACGGCGAAAAAGCCGGATCGGACCCGGCCGAGCGGTCCCCAGATCGCGCCGATGCGGACGTTGACCACCTCGATGCCGAGTTGGCCGCCGACAAAGGGGCCGAGGATTTCGGCGGTCTTCTTGTACGCTTCAATGACGTTGCCGGCGTCCATTGCCAGCGGTTCGTCTTCGCGTAGCGGTCGCGATGATGCGAGGTCGTACACGCCGATGGTGCTCGCCACGGTCACCCGGGAGACTTTCCAGGCCGCAGCAGCGTGCAGGAGGTTACTGAGGCCGCGAAGGTTGCCGTCCAGGTGGGCCAGTGGATCCGGGTCGAGGATGGAATGCGCGGCGAGGTGCACGATGCCGGTGATCGAGTGTTTCTCGCCGAGTCGGGACCAGGCCGCCCGGTCGGCGATATCGAGTGGCTCGACGAAAATCTGGCTGCCGAGCTCTTTGGTCAACAAGTCGGGCACGGTCGCGTTGCGGTGTTGGGTGAGGACACAGGACTCGCCGAGGTCCGCCAGCGTGCGAGCGGTGTGCGAGCCGATGAAACCGAGCCCGCCGGTCACCAAAATCATGCTTTCTCCTCCATGAAAGGTCAGTTACTAGCTAGCTAACGACATTAGCAGCGAGATCGTTAGCTAGCAAACGAACTATCATGGGGAGATGAACGAGTTCCTCACGCTGTTCACTAGAGCGGCCAAGCTGATGCGTGCCGCGGCCGACGAGTCGATGAGCCAGCATGGCGTACGAGTGGGCCAAAATCTGGTGCTGGAGGCGCTCTGGGCGACCGACGGGCTCACGCCCGGCGAGATCGCCGAGCGGGTGCACCTGAGCACCCCCACGGTGGTGAACACCGCGAACAGGATGGTCACCGGCGGCCTGGTGACAAAGAAGCGGGACCGAACGGACGGCCGGCTGGTCCGGCTCTATCTGACCGACCGGGCTCGTTCGGTGCGCGGCGACATCGAGGCCGGCCGTGATGAGCTGGAACGCCGTGCCACCAGCGGCCTCACCGACGCCGAACGAAAGGCGATGCTGGTCGCGTTCCGCAAAATGATCGCCACTCTGGAAAAAGACTAGAAGCGTGTTGCTGTTAAATCTGGCGCTGTTTGTCGGTGGCTCTCGGGTTCAGGTCTGCTGAGAACGATCGGGTGATGGTTCGTCTGCAGGGTTGTGCGCCGCCGGGTATGGGGTTCCCGGCGGCCGGGTGGCTTTTCTATGCGGCGAGCTGGTTGATGCCGCGGATGGGTCTTCGTTCGCGGTCAACGTACGCGGGCGGCAGGAATTCAACAATTCCGTCAACAATGCGTACATCCCAACCACCGTGGTGCACTAAACGATGGCAGCGATCGCACAGGAGCACGCAATTCTCAAGGCAAGTATGCCCACCATCGGCCCAGTGCTGCACGTGGTGCCCCCTCGTCCAGCGGGGTGGTCGCCCGCATCTGGCGCAGCCTTTGTCTCGCGCGCTATCAAGGCTTTGCGTAGGGCTGGTGTGATGAGTCGTTCGTTGCGCCCGACATCCAGCGGCACGCTGTCGCTGCCCAGCACCATCGGGATAATGTCCGCGTCACACGCCAGCCGGCGGACGCCTTCGGGGGAAATCGGTGCGCCACTGTGCGGATAAGCGACACCGAGCCGGTCCCGCAGCATGTCCCACGTCATCGTAATAGTCAGATGCGGCCGCTCCGCACCCTGGATCGGGAGTTTCCCGGAGTCCGCGATCAGATTCAGGGCCTCCGCGAGCGCGTCCCCGTTGCGCTCGGACACTGACCGCTGATCAGGGGTCCCGTTCTCAGCGGGTCGTGGTTTAGCCAGTGGGCTCAGGATCTCGCTGAAGAGGGTCCCGGTTTCACTGTCGAAGGAGCCACTGAAGTTCAGGCGTCCGTCTGTGCCGGTGTGGAGGGATAGTTCGCGGCGTGGTGTCTCGTTTTCATGTTCGGAGGGCGCGGGTCCGTCGGGGTCCAGGTGATCATGGATGCGTCGCCCTACTTTGGCTAGGCCTGGTGCGGTGTACCGTTTCGCATGTTCCACCAGGGAAGCCTCGGCTTCCTCACGGTCCTTGATGGTCACCCTGGCCGGGAGCCTGGTCACGACCCCAACGATCGTGTCGATCTGGGAGTCGGCGAGTTCCCCGCGGCGCATCGCCTCACTGGCGATGCTGAGTGTGGGTGCGAGGGTTTCCCCGGTGAGGGCTTGGCTGGGGCACAGGTTCAGGGCCCGTTTGTAACGGCGGAACGCCTCTGTGGGGGACAGTCGAAGGAGGTCTTGCAGCATGCCCAGGGTGTTGCGGTGTCCGAGCGTCTTGCCGACGTTTCCTCGGTGGATCGCGGCGACAATGTCCAGCACTTCGACCTGCAGTAGCCAGACCGCTTTTTCTTTCTCCTGTAGCAGCTCGCCGAGCTCGTCCGGGTCACACCTCCAGAGCTCTGGAGAGGTGACTTCGTCGCCGGCGGCCATGACATTAATTCTACCGCCGGCGCCGACAATATGGCCGCGTACGGGCAATCAGGAAATGGATACTTTCACAATAATCCCAACGAAACATAGAGCGCGCGCGTTCAACGCCGACGGGCGAGAACGTTGGGCCTCTGAAATAAAAGCTCAGAAGCGTGGCGCTGATCGCGTCCCATCGACGGCATCGAAAATCCCCGCCAATGCTCCGCCGACAAGTATCGCCAAGTTGTGGGTTGCTCCTATGGCTGTTGTGAATCTGGAGAAGCGCGACCAGGGGAAATTTGCTGTCTGTCTGTCCGCTCTGGAATGGTCGCTGTCAATGTCGAGTCACATGCACCGGGGGGCGCTGGACACTAGAAGCGGTCACATTGGCGGCAGATTGGCCTGGTGCGGGACCAAAATCCGAGTGCGGCGAGCCCGAGCCCGATGCCCCACAGCAGGTAGGCCGGCACCGCAACCCAGAAAAAGGCGAGCCCGAACGGACCAGCATCGAAGGTGCCGGCCGCGCTCTGGAAAGCCAGTTCGGCAAAGGTCACGCCGAAATAGGCGGTCATGCCCAGCGAAATCACGAAGGCCGGTCCCAGCAGCAGCCAGCGCGGCACCCGGCGGCCGGCCAATCCCGTAACCCAGCGCGGAAAGCGCCGTCCCCAGGGGCGTACGAGCGCGAGCGGCAACACCACGCCGGCGAGCAGGAATCCGGCTTCGAATCCGAGCGCCTGCGGTGTCATGCCAACGACCGCCAGCGGAATGCCGTTCGTCCCGACCGCGTATTGGGCGACCAGCCGGAGCAGGCAGCCAGCAATCGCGGCGTAGCCGGCGAAAGTCGCCACCTTCAGCATCCACGGTGGCCGCGGTCGGTCGGTACGACCGCAGGTCAGGCACGCACTACGTTGCTGGCGCTGGTAAACGAGGGTGGTGCCGGCAAGCAGGACCGCGCCCGCTTCGCACGCCAGCCGGGTGGCCAGCGCCGCCGGCTCGACGGTCAGCCCGATGCCGGGCAGCACCACGCTGACCAGATCCAGCAGGAAAAGTGCCGCTTCGGCGGCTAATGCCGTGGTAACTGTCCAAGCGACCGCGACCGCGGCGACCCGGAGTGGCTTCGGGCCGCGGGGCGTACGCAGCATCGGCGCGAGAATCGCGGCCA
Source organism: Fodinicola feengrottensis (assembly GCF_010993775.1). Classification (GTDB taxonomy): domain Bacteria; phylum Actinomycetota; class Actinomycetes; order Mycobacteriales; family HKI-0501; genus Fodinicola; species Fodinicola feengrottensis. The sequence goes on from NZ_WOTO01000003.1 coordinate 52,367, forward strand.
CGGCACACAAAACGGTCGGTAGCCAGCCGCCGACCACCAGATCCGTGCCCAGCGGGGCCACGTACGGCTCGCCATGGATCGCCTGGGAAGCTCGCAGCAGCCCGTACGCGACCGCCCACAGGAGCAGCAACCACCAGCCGTTTCGTTGGTACGCCAAGGCCCACCGGCGGCGGACCGAGGTCGCCGCCTCAACTGTCGTCGTCATGCCACCAGCGTTGCCCGGCCCGCCGGCCACCGCCTCAGCCAAAGGACAGAGGTGCCTCAGCCATCCGACTATGGATAGGCCATGTCACTCGCTGGTGGGGACCGGTCCCGAAACGGGTGGCTAGCATCGGGCCATGATGCCGGCAAAGACTGTTCCAGCACCCGGGGCGCACCGGGAATCCTTTGGATCGCCAACGTTCTGATGTATGTGCAGGCCGTCGCTTCGCTGTTTGTCGCTACCGTGCAACTGATTCAGGTCGTCCAGTTGGTGAGGCACGGTCAGGACGTGCCGGGCCTGCAGTATGTGGGCACGGTGGTGGATCCCTTGGTGGCGGTCGCGCTGCTGATCTCGGCGACTTTCCTGGTCTCCAAACGGTCCTGGGCGCGGCCGCTCGCGTTTGTGGTGGAAGCGATAGGAATCATGGAGGGCGGGCTCAACATGCTGTCCGGTCACGTCCAGCCGGTGGCCGCCATCCTGATCGCCGTCGTCGTGATCGTGCTGCTGACCCGCCCCCCAGTCGGCGACTGGATCGCCGGCCGTACGGTCGTTTAGGCGACTGGCGGTTGGCTGCCCCGATAAGCAGAACGAAGATAGGTGGCGGCGGCCGAGATGTCCTGCGCTAGCAGGGTGCGAAGTTCGGTGGAGTCCGGCATCCGGCCGAGCAGCCGAAGTCGCTGCGACTGCGCCTTGCGGGCCGCCTCGAACAGTCGCCGCGCCTCCCGCGCGTTGCCGTAGCTGGGACTTTCGGCGATAGAACCGAAATAGTCGACCAGCATTCGTTCGGTCGCCTCGTCGAGCTGGTAGTCGCCGTCCGCGACCATTCGGCCGATGATCAGCACCAGGTCCTGCGGAGTGTAGTTGTCGAATTCGATGGTCTTGGAAAACCGGGACGCGAGGCCCGGGTTGGCGGCCAGGAAGTCGATCATTTCGCCGGTGTAGCCGGCCACGATCACGGCAACTTCCTCGCGATGGTCCTCCATGAGCTTCACCAGCGTGTCGATGGCCTCCTGGCCGTAGTCGTTGCCGCTGCCGATCTGCCGGGACAACGTGTACGCCTCGTCAATGAACAGCACCCCGCCCTTGGTCTCCTCGAAAACCACTGCCGTCTTCTCCGCGGTGTGGCCGACATATTGACCGACCAGATCGCGGCGGGAGACCTCGCGGAACTGGCCGCTGGTGAGCACACCGAGCTTTTTCAACAGTTTCCCGTACGTACGGGCGACGGTCGTCTTTCCGGTGCCGGGCGCGCCAGCGAAAATCAGGTGATGGCTGACCGAGCCGACCGCGAGGCCGGCGCCGCGCCGCCATTCGTTCACCTGGATCTCGTCCACCACGGCCCGCACTTCGGCTTTGACGTTGGGCAATCCCACCATGTTGTCCAGATCGGACAGCAGCTGCTCGAGGTCGTCGCCAAACACCGTTGCCGACGGCGTTGTTTCCGCTGTCACTTCCGGGCACGCGCCGTCGGCGATCCGAATGGCCGGCGCGGCGGTGTTTTCCATCCGGCACTTGGTCACCGAGCCGGCGCAGTCCGCGCCGAAGTCGATTCCGACGCCTCGTACGTCGTGAACGGCCGTCGTCATGATTTTCGGTTTGCTTTGCTGTGCCACCGAAATGCCGGCGTGACCGGTCCGCGACACGTCGCAACTCTCAATAGTCGGCCGGGCGTGCTGGTAAATATAGATGCCGCGTTCCCCGCAGCCGCTGATCGTGCACTTGGCGACCTGGGGATCCGCGCCGAAACCGATCACGATGCCGTCACCGGCCACGTTCTCAACAGTGGTGTCACCGATGCGGCCGGACGAACCGTCCACCACGATGCCTTGGCTGGCGCCGGTGATCGTACATTCCCGGATGTGGGCGTTGGCGCAGTTGCGAACGAAGATCGCCGGACCCAACGGCGCGCTGACCGTGCATCGGTCCATCGCGAGGTTGCCGCTGTCGGCCTGCACGCCACCGACCCGGCCGCGAAACTCGATGCCCTGCAAAGTCAGCGATCCGCCCTGCGCGCTGATCACCGGCCAGTCGCATTCCGAGCCGTCCAGCACCACGGTCGCGCCGACGGCGGCCCGAAGCGTGAGTTCTCGGTCCAGCAGCTCAAAAGTCTCCGCGTAGGTGCCGTCGGCGATGGTGAGCACGCCACCGTCCGGGCGGCGTACATCGCTTCGCCGATGGTTTGGTACGTGCCACGTTCGTTGGGTGCGACCAAAAGATTGCGGGGAGCGTCTTGGGCGGCGACAGTCACCGGGCGACCTCGTCCCGGATCCAGCCGCGCTGCGCGGCCTTGGCGCCGGCCTGGAACCGGCTGCGGGCGCCCAGCAGGTTGGTCATTTCCGACATCATCCGGCGGACGGTTCGTACCGACATTTTCAGCTGCGCGGCAGCCGCTTCATCGGTACTTCCGGAATACAGCAGGGACAACAGCCGGAGGGTGTTTTTCGCTCAACTGGTTCGAATGGGGCAGGTCAAAGGGGGCCAGCGGCATGGCGTCCGCCCACACCCGCTTGAAAAGCTCGGTGGTCGTGGTGATGATGCTCGGCAGCCGGAGCGTCGCAAGCGCCGGTATCATCCCGGCCGGGCCGGCCGGCAGGACCGCGACTTCGCCGTCGATCACGAGAGCGTCCATCGGCACCGCTGGCACGGTCCTGATGTCCGCGCCGGCGAGGCCGAAGGAAAAGAGCTGGCCGGCGATCCGCGGAGCCGTACGCGCCGCATCCGGGACCAGCAGACGATATTGCAGTCCCCGGCGCAGGTTGTCGTGGTCGACCTGCTGGATCCAGCCGATCGGACAGCTGGTGGGGACAACGCTGGTACGCATGATCAGCACCTGCGTTTTGGCGTTCGCCAGCAACGTGTTGATTCCGGCGACCGGGCTGGTGACCGAGGACCTGACAAGCGTTTCCAGGGTGAGGGCTGCGGTCATGATCCGAAACCTCCGATCGGGAGCGACAAAGTGAGGCCGGCGGCGTGTTCGCCGTCCAGTCGGGTGAGTCCGACGCCGGCTGGGTGGAGCATGCCGGCGAGTGCGGTGGAAGTGGCGTTGACCCCGCCCTCGGTGGTGGCCGCCAGCCGTACCAGCGCGCCGGAGCTCACCTCGCCGAGCTGGGAACGGGCATAGCAGGTCAGGGTGATCGCCACTGCGGCCGTGCCGCGATGCCGGTTCACCATGGCGTTGGTCAGGCTTCGTGCTGCGGTGTCGTCGATCTTATGCCAGCCATCGAGCCGAAAACAGGCTTGCGACACGACTCCGGTGGCGAGAAACCGCCAGTTTTCCCTTACTTCATGGCGACCGCCGGTAACGTGCGCCAGCGCCGCGATGGTTGCCAGCGCCGCCTCGTCGGCGAGCGGTTCGGTGTCGACACCGGCCCGGCGCAATGCCTTACGGATGCGCCGGAGCGCATTTCGCAATGCCAGCGCCAAATCATCGTCGATGGGGGTGTCGGCCGTACGGTCAGCGTGCACCGCGAGCCACATCCGTGGCGGTTCTCCCGGCCGGGTGCCCGAGTGGTAAACAGTCTGGACGCCGAATTCGGTGGACACCCCGGTGGAGCTGTCCGGGTGCGGCAAAAGTGCGGTGGGGGAGGGAAAAGTGGTGACCAGTTCGCGGGATACCTGCGCTGGCTTGATCATCGCGGTCAGGCCGTGTCGTTGGCTCATGACCATCACGGTTTCGGTGCCGGCGTCCATGCTGCGGATCGACGTTCCGGGCAGCAGCCGCTCGACCAACGCCAATGCCCGAGCGCCGGTGTTGGGCAGGTCGAAGCGCCGGTTTCGGGACAAGAACTGGTATCTGAGCACGGCATGTTCGTACAACCAGTGTCCGTGCAGGCGGACAGTGGTGACAATCAACAACAAAACTGCCGCGGTCGCCGCTGTCGCGATCACCGGCCACGGCCGGTGCAGGGTGAAAATGACCGAAAGCACGGCGATTTGCCAACACACCGCCTGGGTCACGCTGAGCTGCTCGACAATTCCGGTGGCTCGCTGCCGAATCGGAATGCGAACTCGGACCGGACCAGCCGGCGCAGGAGCCGCCGGGCGGGCGATGGGTGGCCGTGGCACGGGTGTCGTACGGGTCGCCGTCGCGGGCATCGGCACGGTTCCGGGCAGCGTGCCGAGTGATGTCGTACGGCCGGCGGTCCGCACCGCGGTGCCAATCACCGCTGGCGCCGCGGCGGCTCGGACCATCGGCCGCGGGGTGGTCACCGCTCGCGGATCCGCGGCCGCCGCCACCACCAGCATGGGGCGCGGGCGGGGCGTTCAGCTGCGGTGGGAAAGGCCGCCCCGCACGTCCCGGGGCGGGCCGGGGCGGGCCGCGAAACTCCTGCTCATCCACTGTGCGGGACCCCCGTTCCTGTTCTCGTGCCGTTTCGTTTCCTTGACCTTGCGCGCTTATGATTGCCCGGCCGACCTGAGGATTTGATGACAATGGGGCGCACTTTGCGGGTGTTGGTGGTAGAGGACGATGAGGACATGCGCGTCGCGGTGGCCGCCGAGCTGCGCGCGGCCGGGTTCGACGTGACGCCGGCGCCGGACATCGCGACGGCGGCCGCCGCCCTCTCGGCGAAGCCTTTTGTCTGCGCGGTGTTCGATCGAATGTTGCCCGACGGCGACTCGATCGAATATGTGCACCGATACCGGGTCGCCGGTGGCGCGGTGCCGGTGCTGTTTTTGACCGCCCGGGACCGCAGAACGGACGTGGTCGCCGGATTCGCCAGCGGTGCTGACGACTACCTGGTCAAGCCGTTCCGGGTGCAGGAGCTCACCGCACGGGTGCGTAATCTGGCCCGGCGGGCCGGTTCCGGGCGCTCGACGGTCTTGCGGTTCGGTGATATCGAAATGGATACCGCTCGCAGGGAAACCCGTCGTGCCGGCGTTTTGTTGACATTGTCCGCGAAGGAGTTCGCGGTGCTGGAATATCTGATGTTGCGCCCGGAGCAGGCGATTTCCCGGGCCGACCTGATCGAGCACTGCTGGGACGAGCTGTCCGACCCGAAGGCGAATGTGGTGGATGTGACGGTCAAAAGGCTTCGCGACAAGCTGCACGACCCGAATGTGATCCATACCGTACGAGGCACCGGCTATCGGTTCGGTTCGGCGGGCCAGTCGTGAGCCGAACCGCCGCGGACAAGCTGCGCCCTCCGCTGGGTGCTGACCATCCTGTTCACCAGCCTCAATATGGTGGGCCTGGTCGTGCTCGCGGTCGCGTTCCTGCACACCTATGCCGACCAGCAACAGAAACTCCTGGAATCCGATCTCCAGGGTGTCACGTCGACGGTTTCCCGATTACTTCAGTACGACAACAACACGCTGGTCACCGCGTTTATTCGGGAGGACCAAATCGACAACCAATGCCCGCAGTTCGCTGTGCTGCCCGGCGCTTCGGGCACTTTTCCCGGCTACTTCTCTTCGCGTACATGCGTGCCGATGGACAGCGCGATGCTCGGCGGCCTCGCGCACGACGCGGCGCAGTCCGGCCACATTCTTTCCGGCCTGCAATACGGTACGGACGGGCGCCGGGTGTGGGTGTTGGCCGATCCGGTCCGCAACCCGACCGGGCAGTACATCGGTGCGGTGGTGGCGGTCGCCGACGCCGGACCGGACCAGGCCACCTACGACCTGCTGGTGTTGGTCGTGGTCGGTGGTTGTCTGCTGGGGATCGCCGCGTTGGCCACCACCGGCTACCTGCTCGCTGGCCGGGCGATCCGGCCGGCCGCGATCGCGTTGGAACAGCAGGAAAAATCCTGCTCGCCGAGACCGCGCACGACCTGCGAACGCCGGTCGCGAAACTGCGGGCGCTCGCCGAGACCGCACAGCGTAATCCGGGCGTGCGGGCCGAGTTGTTGCCGCGTACGGTCGCTTTGGCCGCTGGCATGGGAGAAACCATCGACGGCCTGCTGGTACGAGCGAGGCTGGCGGCCGGCCTGGACGAGCTCGCCCTCGAGCCGGTCTGGCTCGACCAACTGGTCGCCGGTGTGGTCGAGGAGTCGACCGAAGTCGGCGCGAATGTCACAATTGCCGCGGCGCCCTCCCGGGTGACTGTCGATCCGGCGCTGGTGCGCCGAGCTGTCCGCAATCTCCTGGAAAATGCATTGCATTACGGCAAGCAACCGGATCAGGCCGCGATCGTCCACATCACCGTCACGAACGGCCGGATCACCGTCGCCGACCACGGCCCCGGAGTGGCCGAAGACGTTGCCGAATTCGTCCTCGATCGCTTCCACACCGGTGGTGGTTCGACCGGGCTCGGGCTGTCCATTGTCCGTTGGGTCGCGCAGGCGCACGGGGGGTTTTGAACGTCTACAACGCGGATGAGGGTGGTGCTATCTTCGAGTTGGATTTGGTGCGTACCACGTCATCCCCGATTCGCCAGCGTTAGCTGATTTCTATTGTTGGCAGGTGGCGCCGCGGATGGGTTTGGGCTGGCTTTCGTACACCTGGGAGTCACTGCTGCTGCTGTCCACGGCCTGAATCTGGAAGCAGTATTTGCGGGCTGGATCGACCGCAACGGTGAGCGACCGCAGGCGATTCGCGATGACCACCTTGGTCGGTCCGTTTTCCTGCGCCACCACGACCGCGAAATCCAGGTTGGGCACGCTGCCGGTCCAGTTCAGCACGACCTCGTTGCCCAGATCGGTCGGATTGGAGAGCGTGAGCGTCACGGATTTCGGCGGCTGGCCGGACGGCACGCTGGTGGCCACTGACCGTACCGGCCGGGGAGTGGTCGTCAGTTCCGGCGGATGTGACTGGAAAACCAACACCAACGGCACCACCACGGCAACCGCCAGCGCGGCCGCGCCAATGATCATCCGGTACGGGATGCGGCGGCGCGGCTCCCTGGGGGCGGGGGCGGCGGCGGGCACGGCCGGCGGATAGTGCGATGGCTCGGCTGTCGGCAGCAAGTCGTCGAAATCGTCGTCGGGCGGCTCGGCCAAACCGCTGCCCGGCTCGGTGAAATCTTCTCGAGGCTCCGCGAAATCCCGCGTCGGCGCAGGGAAATCACTGGTCGGGCCGGGCGACGGCTGGTCGAAAACATCCGGAAGTTCAGCGAAATCCGCGGCTACCTTCGTGAAGTCGTCCTCTTGGTGGTCGAACTCGGCCGCGTTGTCCGGTGTATCGAAGTCGTCGAATGCGCCCTCTCGCCGCCGCGTGCCGGCTCAGGCGCGACCTCGACCACCTCGGGAATGTCGACGACAGTCGCCGCAGTGGTGGCAGCCTCAACCAGCGGCTCGGCGATCACTGGCTGGACGGGGTATTCCGCCACCGGCGCGACGGCTGGCCTTTCGACTATCGGCGCGACAACTGGTTTTTCGGGCGCTGGCGAAGCGAACGACGGGTTCGGGGTTTCCTGGAAATCGTCGAAGTCATCCTCGTCGATCGCCGGCTGGTATGGCGTCTGTACGACCGGAAGCGGCCGTGGATTCGGGGCCGGAACCGGTGGCGTCGAAGCGGCCGGAGGTGGCGGGATCGGCGCAGCGGCGGCGGCGGCGGTGTCGGAACAGGCGGTGTCGGAACAGGCAGAGTCGGAACAGGCAGGGTCGGAACAGGCGGTGTCGAAACTGGCGGTGTCGGAACAGGCGGCGCGGCCAGCGGCGGTGCGGGGCTGGTGGGCGGCGCTGGCGGTTGGAACGGCGGCGGCGCATGATGATAGGCCGCCGGCCCGCGTTGTTGGTACGCCAACAAAGTTGAGAGCCGGTACGCGACGAATTCCGCGGACACTGGCCGGCGAGCCGGGTCGGCACTCAACAAGGCGCCAGTCATCAGGGAAAGCTCGCCCGGCACCCCAGGCAGCGCGATGGGCGGCACTGGTTCGCGCAGCACCCGCAAAACCCGGTCGCCCAGGCGTTCGCCGAGCCGGCCGGGGTGTGGCGGCCGGCCGGTCAGCGCGAAATGCAACACCGCGCCGAGGCCGTAAAGATCGGTGCGGTCACTGAGTATGTCGTCGCGCAACGACTCGGGCGACAGCCATTCGATCGACTGCATGGGATCGCGCGGGAAAGCCCGTCGAAGCGGCACCCCGAAATCGGCGAGGACCGCCTCGCCAGTGGGCCGGAACAGCACGTTTTTCGGGTGTACGCCACCATGTGGCACGCCGACCGAATGCGCGGCGGCCAGTGCGGTGGCCGCCGCGTACCCGAGCACCAGCACGTCGGACGGCTGCAACGCGCCACAGCGCTGGACGAGCGCGGCCAGCGACTGCGTGCAGAACTCCATTCGCAGCGCGTGTCGGCCGTCCGGCAGCTGCTCGATCCGGGACGGGATCAGGGCGGCGGGGACTCGCAAGGCGCGCAGCTTCGCGAACTCGCGGTCCAGCTCGGCCACCGTACGCCGGTCGAAACGGCCGGGAAAGACCTTGAGAGCACTGGAAACCCCGCCGAGGTCGGATCGGTAGACGGCTGCCATCGGGCCGCTGCCGACGCTGGTCAGCTGCTCGTTCAGGGACATGGATGCCTCGGTCGTACTCATGCTGGACGGGTCACGTCCAGATAGGCGCAGCAATGCACGAGAAGCATACGCAGGTCGCCGATGATTTCGTTGACAAGATCCGCTGGTGCGTACGAGCGAATTCCTCGGCGCCGAAGGTGAAAGCGCCGAGATTGCGCCCGACTGGTACGAACACCGTCACCTCCCTGATATGCCGTGGCCGTTCGCCCGATGATAGGTACGTTGACCGGCGCCAGCGGAAAGCGGCAGCTTGCTGCCGAACGCCCCAGGGGCAAACGCCGACACATCCAGCGTCGGTGGGGACCGGTCCCGGCCGCACCGGCCTACGGTGCCCCGCGTGACCGAACCAGCGGGTTCCGACGATCGCAAGCTCGTCGCGTCCACGGCCCGGCGATCGCGCCGGGGGCCGAGGTCGTGGCGGCGGTCGCTGTCGATCGTGACCGCGGTGGCGGTCGGTACGGTCCTGGTCGCGGCGGCTTTCAGCGGCGCGGTGCCGCCGGTCGCGGGCATGCAGTTCCACCCGACCGGCCACTGGGTTTACGACACCGCCTTGCAAACGGCGTTCCACGTCGACGGCGCGACCACCAACGTGGACGCGCGGGTGCCGGTGGCCGGCGACGCGGGCAGTCAGGTGGTGCAGAGCGACACCGACGGATATGTGGTCGGCGGTTCCCGGATCGTCCGGTTCGGCAAGTCCAACCTGAAGGTCCAGAGCACTGTCGTGCCACCCTCCGACGAGGTCCCGCTGACCATCGAATCGGTGGGCGGACCTTACCTGGTTTACCGGCAGGCCGGGAAAATCGTCCGCCTCGGTACGTCACCGGTGGTGATCCCGACGGGGGATCGGATCGGCGATCCGGTGGTCACCGCCGACGGCACGATGTGGTTGCTGCACAGCGAAACCGGCCTGGTGTGCACCCTGCCCAAGGCGGCGGTGAGTACGAACAGTTGCCCGGCGCGGGTGCCCGCGGGCCACTCCGGCGCGTTGACGGTGATCGCCGACAAGCCGCGGGTGCTGGACACCACCGCCGGGGTGCTGCGCCCGATCAACCCGGACGGCCTCGGCGCCGGGCTGCCGGTGGGCGTGCCGACCTCGGCCACCACTCAGGTCGCGCCCGCCGACGCGGGCGGCAAAGTGGCGCTGTTGGATGCCGCCAAACATGCCCTCTACCTGGTCGATCCGAAGACCTCGGGAAGCAGGCCCATCACTGTCGACCTGCCGCCGGGCCAGTACGACGGACCGCTGTCCGGCGGGTCGGTGATCGCGGTGGTGAACAAGACGACAAGCACTGTCACGACGTACGACATCAAAGGCCAGCGGACCGACAGCAAGCAGATCCCGGTGACCACCGGCGCGCCGAAGATGACTCGCGGCGCCGACGGCCAGGTGTATGTGCAGGATGGTGGCGGCAGCCACCTGCTGGTGGTCGGCAAGGACGGCAAGGTCGCGGACGTACCGGTGGCGACCGAGCCGGTGCCCACCGCCGTACCGAGCACGTCCCCGAGCCCTGGCGGTCCAGCATCCCCGTCCGCGCCGCCGTCGCCGTCCGCGCAGCCGCCTCAGCCCACGCCCCACCCCGAACCGACGACCAACCCCGAACCGCCCGCCCGCGCCGCCGAAACCGCCGGCGCCGCCGGAAGCGCCAGCGTCCCGGAAGCCGCCGGTGCCACCGAGCGCACCGGGTGCTCCGGTGCGGTGGCCGCCAGTGCTGGCTCCGGGTCGGCCACCGTGACCTGGAACGCGGCCGCCGCCAACCGCGCGACCATCGGCGGCTATCTGGTCAGCTGGTCCGGAGGTTCGACGACCGTCGCAGGGGGGGGCGCGCGCCGAGCGACCGTGAGCGGGTTGACCAACGGCCAGAGCTACACCTTCAGCGTGGCCGCCCGGAACAGCGTCGGCCTCGGCCCGGCGGCCGGCTCCAACGCGGTCACTCCGGCCGCGGCGGCGAGTGCGCCGGGAGGCTTCACCGCGACCGCCTCCGGCAATGACGCCTCGTTGAGCTGGTCGCAGCCCAACCTCGGCGGCGGCACCCTGCAGCACTACACGGTCACCGCGAGCGGCATCGGCAGCAGGTCCGTGGCTGGTACGAGCACCAGCTACTCCGGGCTGCGAGGCGGCCAGGTCACCTTCACCGTACGAGCGGTGACCACGGTCGGCGGCCGTACGATGACCGGCGCGGCCGCGTCCAGGACCGTCACGATCGCCGTGAAGAACCCGAAAATCTTCATCAGTCGCGGCAGCGACACGCACAGCTCGGACTGCAAGTCGCCGAACTGTTCGTGGATCAACATGCGGCTCACTGGTTTCGCCCCGAACACCCGCGTCGAGCTTGAGCCGTACGCCAACGGGCACGTCTTCAGCGAGCCGTGCGTCACGACGACCGACTCGTCCGGCGCCGCCACCTGCGACAACGACACTCGCTACGACGTGCCGGACACCACCGTCTACGTCTACGCGGACACCGCCGACGGCCGGGTCCAGTCGAACACTTTGTATTGGGAGCGCAGATGAGTCAGGCAGATTACGTCGCCCACCAGGTGTACGAGCGGATCGCCACCAACGTGCAGGCTGTCGTACGTGGCAAGCCGCGGGCTGTCCGGCTGGCGGTCTGCGCGTTGCTCGCCGAGGGTCACCTGCTGATCGAGGACGTGCCCGGGCTGGGCAAGACGACGATCGGCCGCTGTCTCGCGCGCAGCATTGGCGGGACGCTCAGCCGGATCCAGTTCACGCCGGACCTGTTGCCTGGTGACATCACTGGTGTGCAGGTGTATCACCAGAATCTGGAACGCTTCGAGTTTCATCCGGGTGGGGTCTTTGCGAACGTTGTTCTCGCCGATGAGATCAACCGTGGTACGCCGAAAACTCAGTCGGCGCTGTTGGAGGTGATGGCTGAGCGGACCGTCACGGTCGACTCGGTGCGGCATGAGGTGCCGCGGCCGTTCCTGGTGATCGCGACGCAGAACCCGATCGAGATGGAAGGCACGTACCGGCTGCCGGAGGCACAGCTCGACCGGTTCCTGATGCGGATCGAGGTCGGCTACCCGGACCTGGAGACCGAGGTGATGGTGATCAAGGGGGAGTGCGCCGGTTTTGGCCCGGACGGACTGTCACCGGTGGTGTCGCTGGCCGAGCTCTACGCGGCGGTGCAGCAGGTGCGTACGGTCCATGTCGAGGACGAGATCGTCCGGGTACGCGGCCCAGTTGGTCGCGGTCACTCGTACCCACGCTGACCTGCGTTATGGGGCCAGCCCGCGGGGCAGCATCGCGTTGGTACGCGCAGCACAAGCGCTCGCCGCGACTTATGGACGCACGTACGTGACTCCTGACGACATCAAGGAAGTGGCCGTGCCGGTCCTGGGCCACCGGCTGATCCTGACTCCGGAGGCCGAGCTCAACCAGCGCGAACCGGCGGTCATCGTGGCCGAGGTGCTTGACCACACCCCGGCCCCGACCAGGGTCGGCGCGGAGCGTCGATGACCCGGCTGACCGGCCGCGGGATCGCCGTCCTGGTCGCCGCGGTCGCCCTCTTCGTCGCTGGCCAATGGCTCGGCTATCCGGTGCTGCTCGTGCTGGCCGCCATCGGCGCCGGTGTCGAGGTGGCGTCGCTGATCGTCGGCGCGCACCGGCCGCGCGCCACCGTGTCGCGGGAGGTCTACCCGGACCGGGTGGCCCGCGGCGGCGCGCGCGCTGGCTCGCCTTCGGGTGCGCAATCCTGGCACCCGCTGGCAAACCGGTTTCACCGCCGGCGACTGGGTCGGCGAGCGGTTCCGGCACGTGGTGGTACGACCGCTGCGCCAGGGCGCCACCGCTGAATACAGCTATGAACTCCCGACCGAGTGCGCGCGGCCGACACACCGTCGGTCCGCTGACCCTGGACCGCGAGGACGCGCTCGGGCTTGGGTCGGAGCCGGCTCACCACCGGCGACACGGCGACACTGTGGGTCCATCCGCGTACGCTCCCCATGCGCGCGATTTCCAGCGGACGCCTGCGAAATCACTATGCAGGGCCGCCCACGGCGTACGCGTTGGGTGGCTCGATGGACCTGCGCGAAGTGCGCGAATACGTGCCTGGGGATGAGGTCCGGCACCTGCATTGGAAGGCGACCGCGAAGACCGGGCAGCTGATGGTTCGCGACTACGTGGACCCGAACCAGCCGCGGTTCACCACACTTTTGGACACCCGCCAGGATTTCATGCCGGCGAGCGTGTTCGAGGACGCCGTCGACCTGGCCGCGTCATTGCTGGTTTCGGCCGTACAAGCCGATTATCGGTGCCGGTTCCTGAGCACCTGCGGGCTCGATGTGGCGACCGCGTCGGGGGTGCGTTCCGGCGCTCGTCAAGTGCTGGACGAGTTGTGTCAGCTCGGTCGCGCCGAGCAGACCGGGCCGCTGGTGCCCCCTCAGCTCGGCGGTGGCGGCGGGCTCGTGGTGGTGCTTTCCGAGCTTTCGCCGGCGGATCGGACCGCGCTCGCGGCCATTCGTGGCCGGTTCGCCACGGTCGTGTTGATCATGGTTGGCGGCCGTACCGAGGTGGCGATTCCGGGCGTACGAGTGCTGTCCGCGGCGACGGCCGAAGACGCCGTCCATCGCTGGAACACGGTGATCTCCCGATGAAAACTCGTCTTTCCGCGGTGCCGGTGCTGCTCGCCGCCGGAGTCGCCGGCCTGCTTTTCGAGCCGGTCTTTGGTCTGTGGGCGTTGATACGGCCCATCGCCGCAGTGCTGGTCGCCTGCTATTTGGCCGTCGAGTTGGCTTTGCGGGTACCAAAACTGGCGCAGTGGCGAGCGTTGTTGGTGCTGGTCGGTGGGCTTTTGGCGGCCGTCTACAGTGAACTGTGGGCGACCACGCTCGGCGGGCTGCCGACCGGTGCGACCGTACGAGCGATCGCCGCCGGTGTCACCCAGTCGTGGCAGTTGACGCTGCAGTCGACCTGGCCGGCCCGGCCGGATCCGGAGCTGCTGCTTTTCGTGCCGTTGGCGGTGGTCGCGGCCGCACTGTTGGGCCTGGAACTGCTGCGATGGGCACCGGCCGCGTTGTTGCCGAGCCTCGCGGTGGTTGGCCTCAGCCAGGCGTTCGTGCCGCTGACCGGTGCGGCGGCGACCGGCGGCGCGCTCTGTTACGCGGTGGCCGCGGCCGCACTTTTGGTGGCATCCCGCCGATCCGTCGGCCACCGGACGCCGCTGCGAGTCTGGATGTGGGCGCCCACCGCGATTCTCGGGGTGCTGGGCGCGCTGGCGATGATGGTCGCCGACCCGGTGACGCCGACGGTTTCGCTGCGACAGATCCAGGCTTCCGCGGCACTGCCCGAGGACGTGGCCAGCCCGCTCGACGAGGTGGCCGCGGATCTGCGTCAACCGGACCTGCCGGTGTTCAGCTATACATCCAAAACTCAGGTCGACCGCTGGCGGTTGGCGGTGTTGGACGGCTTCGATGGCGCTGGCTGGTCGTTCACCGCGACCTTCCGCCGGATGGGCAGCACGGTCTCGTTGCCCAGCACGATCACTGCTCCGACCGTACGCCGGGACGCGAGTGTTTTCCTGCCCGAACCCAGCGATCCGTGGGTGCCCAGCCAGCCGCTGCCCACCTCGGTCGCGGGTGCTGCTCCGCTGCTGGATCAGGAGTCAGGTGTCCTGGTCGTGCCGCACCGCGATGGCCCAGTGCACTACGACCTGTCCTGGAAAGAGCCAAAAGTTGATGCCGTGCAGCTCGGCGGGGCGGCCATCGACCCGCATGCGGCCGGCGGTTTCGCCGGCCTGGGCGCGGTCCCGCCGGAAATTTCCACCCTGGCCATCAAAGCAACCGATGGCATGCGGCCGTCCTTCCAGGCAGCGCTGGTTTTGGAGCGCTATCTCAGCGAAAACTACAAAGTCGCCACCGGTACCGACCTGCCGACCGGTGCCGGCTGGCCGCAGCTGAGCACCTTCCTGCTGCAGACCAAACGCGGCACCAGCGTGCAGTTCGCCGCATCTTATGTTGTGTTGGCGCGGATTCTCGGCATTCCCGCTCGGATCGCCGTGGGTTATCGGGGCGAGCAGGCACTTACCGGTGGTACGACGATCGTACGGAACCGGGATGTGTTGGCCTGGCCGGAAGTCGCGGTGGCCGGCGTCGGCTGGGTGCCGCTGGATCCGACCCGGACGGCCAGTGGCTCCAGCGTCACCGGCGCAGCTTACACCAAAACCGACACCGGCCGCCCGCCGCCGCGGCCGCCCAGGCCCGGTCGGAGTTGCCGCCGTCGAAGGACCTCAAGGATCCGCCGCTGCCCCCTCAGTCCTTCGGTGGCCCGGTCGACCTCGCGGGCCTCACTGTCTTGGCTTTTCCTTTTGTTCTCGTGATTTTGGTGCTTTTCCTGGCCGCGGTGGCCGGCGTGCCGGTGGCCAAACGGATCCGTACCTGGCGTCGGCGCCGAGCCACCGGGTCGGACGGCGTGGTCGCCGCGTGGGCGGAAGCGCGCGATCTGCTCCGCTCCCATGTCGTGCGGGTGACCAGCGGCATGACCGTACGCGATGTGGCTGCCGCTTGCTTGCTCCTGAACGGCCCACCCGTCGCTGAGCATCTGGCCGTACTAGCTGTCCTTATGGACTCAACTCTGTGGTCCGGCGCGCGTACCCAGGCTGGCGCGGTCGAGGCCGCTTGGGCGGCCGTCGCGCTGATCCGCCGCGCCCTCGCCGGCCGCCCGGTCCGCCGCCGGCTCGGCGCCGCCTTCCACCCCACCAGCCTGCGTCCGCCCCGGCAAACTCCCGTACCAGTGTGACCCTCGGCTGCCTGGCGCGTTCTGATGTCTGTCGATCCGCGTCGGGAGGAATTTCATGAGCCGGCATACCTTGAGAGCCCTGGTGGTCGCCGCCGCGCTGCTGGTGCCGCCAACCGGCGCGTACGCGGCGAGTCCAGCCGCCCCGGGCACACCCGTGCCAGCGGCCGTGGCGGCGCCTGCCTGTGCAATCCCGCCCAATGCCGACGACAACGTGCTTCGGGTCATCCGCGATGTGGCCAACCAGCGTGGCATTGACGGCCGAGTTCGGCTGTCCGAATTCGAGACCGCCTGGGTCGAGTCACACGTCAACAACCTGCCCTGCGGCGACGCCGACTCAGTCGGTGTTTTCCAGCAGCGGCCCAGTCAAGGCTGGTGTTCGCCCGCGAGCCTGTGCATGGACGTACCGCATGCCACCAACGCGTTCCTCGATCCGCCATCCCGCTCGGGGCCAACAACCCCGGCTGGACCGCTGGGCAGATCGCGCAAGCGGTGCAGCACTCCGCTTACCCGGATCGCTATGACCAGTCGCAGGCCATCGCGCAAAACCTGATCAGCCGCGCGAACGGGTTGCCCGGCGGCGGTCTGCAGCCGGCCGGTCCGGGCTCGGCGCAGGTCCTGATCGCCGGGATGGACTCCAGCCTTTATCACGAAGTCCGCTATCCAGACGGAAACTGGACTGGTTTCGGGGGTCTTGGTCGGACCGCCGAATCGGTCAGCGTCGCCGGAATGAAGGACGGCTCAGCCCAGGTCGTGATCGTCGGAAGTGACGACCGGGTCTATCACCAGGTGCGCTATCGGGACGGCAGTTGGAGTGGTTTCGCCGGGCTGCCGGGCATTGGTACGACCCTGCCTGCCGGCGCCAAAAAGGTAGCCATCGCGGGCCTCCCAGACGGCTCGTCGCAGGTCCTGATCATCGGCACCGACGATCGCGTCTACCATGAAGTCCGTTATCCGAATGGAAACTGGAGCGGATTCGCCCAGATCCCCGGCATCGGCGCGGCGAACTTCATGACCGCGCAAGCCATCAGCATCGCCGGAATGCCCGACGGCTCGTCACAGGTCCTGGTCGTCGGACTCGACGGCAAGGTTTATCACCAGGTCCGCCACGCGGACGGAAACTGGACGGGTTTCAACGGTCTACCGGGAATCGGCACTACCGCCGCGGCCGGCGGCAAGAAAGTCGCCATCACCGGGATGTCGGACGGCTCGGCGCAAGTCCTCATCATCGGCACGGACAACAGCGTCTACCACGAGATCCGTTACGCCAACGGAAACTGGACCGGCTTCGCGGGCGTGCCCGGCATCGGCACCACCGCTGCGGCCGGAGCGAAGGAAATCAGCATCGGCGCTGACCCGGACAACTCGGCGCAGGTTGTCATCATCGGCCTCGACAACCACGTCTATCACGAAATCCGCTACGCGAACGCGAACTGGACTGGAGCGGTTTCAACGGCCTGCCCGGCATCGGCACAACCGACCCCCCCGCCGGCGCCACAAAGATAACCATCACCGGAATGCCCTAGCCTGAGTTTCCGGGCTTGAGGACGCGGCAATTCATCTTCGTTGCGATACCTCACTTTCCACCCTTCCGGCGGTATTACCCAGTAGTGCAGGGATCGCGATTCTTGTCGGGTCTCGCCTGGCGATAGACTTCCGCACTCCTGCACCACCACCTGCAAGTACGTCATAGCGAGACTCTGGCGACCTGGGTAATACGCCGGGGCGTCCGAGTCAAGCCCATTGACCAGCGGGTTCGTCGATGTTGATCATGAAAGGCCGGAAACTCCGGCTAGGTGGCTGCGAGGAGGACGCCGTCGAGGTAGTTGGTGGCGTATTTCTCGTAGCGGGGGCGATGGCGCGCCATTGTTTGATGCGGCCGAAGGCGCGTTCGACTATATTGCGTTCTTTGTAGATCTCAGGGTCGAAAGCTGGGGTCGGCCACCGCGTGAGCCTTTGGGTTTCGCGATCCTGGATATGCTCGCTGCGCTCAGGGATCGTGTGGGGGATCTTGAGATCACGCAGCTGCTGGCGGGTTGAGGGGTGTGAGTACGCCTTGTCCGCCAGAGCGTGGATCTTGGTCGTCAGCCCGCCGCGCCAAGGCATACCGGTCCGGAACCGCCATACGAGCTCTTCCAGCGTCAGCCGATGATCATTCCACGGTCGGCCCCGTCGGCACCACGCTTCGGCAAACCGGCCTCAATAACAGCCCACAATTCATCCGACATAGCACCCGTCCGCAGCATCCATTCATGATCACCTACCCAGCCGCGCCGAATAAGCAGACACGCTCTAGCCAGTCGGTGGCAGAGTTTGTCGGCCGCCGGGCGTGCTGCTGCCCGGCGGCCAGGTGGGCTTTCTATGCGGCGAGCTGGTTAATCCCGCGGATGGGTCTTCGTTCGCGGTCAACGTACGCGGGCGGCAGGAATTCAACGATTCCGTCAACAATGCGTACGTCCCAGCCGCCGTGGTGCACTAAACGATGGCAGCGATCGCACAGGAGTACGCAATTGTCAAGGCAAGTATGCCCACCATCGGCCCAGTGCTGCACGTGGTGCCCCCGCGTCCAGCGGGGTGGTCGGCCGCATCGGGCGCAGCCTTTGTCTCGTGCTATCAGGGCTTTGCGTAGGGCTGGTGTGATGAGTCGTTCGTTGCGTCCGACATCAAGGGGCACGCTGTCGCTGCCCAGCACGATCGGGATGATGTCCGCGTCACAGGCAAGCCGGCGGACGCCTTCGGGGGAAATCGGTGCGCCGCTGTGTGGGTATGCGGCTCCGAGGCGGTCTCGGAGCATGTCCCAGTTGATGGTGATGGTGAGATGCGGTCGCTCGGCGCCCTGGGTGGGGAGTTTCGCGGAGTCCGCGATCAGATTCAGGGCTTCCGCGAGCGCGTCCCCGTTGCGTTCGGACACTGACCGCTGATCAGGGTGCCGTTCTCAGCGGGCCGGGGTTTGGCCAGTGGGCTCAGAATTTCACTGAACAAAGTGCCGGTTTCACCGTCAAACGAACCAGTGAAGTTCAGGCGCCCGTCTGTCCCGGTGTGCAAGGACAGTTCGCGGCGTGGTGTCTCGTTTTCATGTTCGGACGGCGCTGGTCCGTCGGGGTCCAAGTGGTCATGGATCCGTCGCCCGACTTTGGCCAGGCCTGGTGTGCGGTGTACCGTTTCGCGTGCTCCACCAGCGACGCTTCGGCTTCTTCGCGGTCTTTGATGGTTACCCTGGCCGGGAGCCTGTTAACGACCCCAACAATCGTGTCGATTTGGGAGTCGGCGAGTTCCCCGCGGCGCATCGCATGGCTCGCGATGCTGAGTGTGGGTGCGAGTGTTTCACCGGTCAGGGCTTGGCTGGGGCACAGGTTCAGGGCTCGTTTGTAGCGTCGGGATGCCTCTGTGGGGGACAGTCGAAGGAGGTCTTGCAGCATGCCCAGGGTGTTGCGGTGCCCGAGCGTCTTGCCGACGTTTCGCCGGTGGATCGCCGCGACAATGTCCAACACCTCGACCTGCAGCAACCGAACCGCTTTCTCTTTCTCCTGCAGCAACTCACCCAGCTCATCCGGGTCACACCTCCAGAGCTCTGGAGAGGTGGTGTCATCGCCGGCGGCCATGACACTAATTCTACCGCCGGCACCGACAGTTTGATGGCGTACGGGTAATCAGGAAATGCATACTTTCACAATAACCCCAACGAAACATATAGAGCGCGCGCGTTCAACGTTTTGTGAGCCATTCGTTGCTTTCGCAGATGGCCCAGTCGGCAATAGTCACTGGAGTCGCGGAGGTGACGGTCGAGCCCAAACTCAGGTCTTGAACCACCCCCGGAAACGTGATGCTGGTTTGTTTGCCCGCTGAGGGGGAGAACGAACCTCGCCCAACCCCCGTACCCAAGCCGCCCCACCCGTCGATCCCCGTTCTTCCTTGAGGCTCCACCCGAAGGGACCCACCACCCCGCCGACCCTTCCTGTCAGGTTGTGTTGAGACATTCCGGCGAAGTAAGAGGGGTGCGGCGCGAAACTGTCGTACCCACCCGCGAAAGTTGCCCCCACCCAGTGACGGGGGGGGGGTGGGTCGAGAGGCAGACCTTAATTTTTAGTTGAACATCGATCCTCAAACCCACCCCCCGCCCGTTCAAAGGGAGGGGGCTAGAAAACAGCATCGGTACGACAGTTTCGCGCCGCTTCGGTGTGTTGGCGGTTAGCCGGGCGCGGCGAGGTTGTGGGTGGTGAGCCTTCTTCAGAAGCGGGCATAATCTGACAAACCGTTGCCAGGTAGCGACAAGACCACTAGCGTTGCGGAGGAAGCTCAAGCTGCACTTCCACCACCCAGTTGTGTTGGTCGTCGCCGGTCGCTTCGAGGAAGATCGACCGCCGGCGCTGCTCGCCGGTGTGGCCGTTGGCGTCGGCCCAGCGAGCGAGAGCCACGTTGGCGGCGCCGATGTCCTGCATCATCGGGCCGTGGTGGATGACTGACGCCACGTTGGCGGCGGGCAGATCGACCGAGGTCAGGCCCGGGGTTTCGGCCGGTGCGGCGAAACCCGTGTAAATGCGTACGGCGTCGGCTGCCGCTGGCACGTACCAACTGATCGGTGAAGTGCGGCTCCATCCAGCGGAGTTCATAAGATCGCACGCTTTGATGAACAGTTCTTCCACCGCGGCACCGAAATCTTCGTCGTCGGCGACGACGCTGGTGAGCGCGGCGAGCCGAATCGACTCAACCTGTTTGACCACGACCGGTGGGTCGGACCTACCCGTTTCCCTTTCGATCAGCGCAAGCCTGGCATCGATTTGGGCTATCCGGTGGCGCGCGTCCTGCGACTGCCGTTCGAAGTCCGCACGCCGCATCCGAAGCATGCCGCGCAACTGCGCTGTGTCGAAGCCGTCGTGCAGCATTTCGCCGACCTGTTGGAGGGTGAATCCCAGCGTTTTGAGGGTGACGATCCGATGCAGATCGCCGAGCTGGTCCAAGTGATAGCGGCGACGACCAGTCCACTGGTCGACTTCCGCCGGCCGCAGCAGCCCCATCTCGTCGTAGTGCCGCAACATCCGCAGCGACACTCCACCAAGGCGCCCGAAATCTCCAATGTTGATCATGCCGTCACTGTCCTACCTCACATCGTGTGAGCTGCAAGCCGAAATCGTTACGGCCGTGGTGGGATCAGGCGGTAGCCGCGGCGCAGTACGGTCTCGATGATCGGTGGGTCGTGTAGCTTGCGGCGAAGTTGGCCGATCAGCACCTGGACGCGGTTCGGGTCCGGTTCGAGTTCGTCCCAGCACTGCTCCATCAGCACCCGAGTCGACACCGGCTCGGGTTGCTTGGTCATCAGCAGCTCCAGCACCGCGAACTGTGTTTTTTCGTCAGCGTCAGCAGCGTCCCGGCCCGCCGGACCTCCCGGCGGCCCGGGTCCAACTCCAGGTCACCGCATCGCAGCACCGGCGGCGGGCCCGGCACCACCTGCAGGCAGAGCCGCCGAACCCGCGCCTCCAGCACCGCCATCTCAAACGGCTTGGTCACGTAGTCGTCGCCGTACGCGAGTCCCTCCACCAAATGCGGCACAGTGCTCAATCCGGTCAGGAACAACACCGGCACCGCCCACCCGGCGGCCCGCCGATCTCGTACGTACGACAGCGAGTCCCCGCCCGGCAGGCGCCGGTCGAAGACCGCGCAGTCGTACGAGTTGACCGCGAGCTCCACATCGGCATCGGGCAGGTCACCGACCGAGTCCACCGCGAACCCAGCACCGCGCAACGCGGTATGGACGGCGAAGCGCAAATCGCCGTCATCCTCCACCACGAGTACACGCACGGTTGTCAACAGTAGCGGAGAGCGAAACCCTCGCGAGGGTGACGTTCTGAGGTGACAAATAACGGCATACCGACCCCGAAACGTCACCCTCGCGAAAGGCCGCATGTAGCGCTACAGTGCTGGTCGAGGGAAGGTGGCTGCGGTGGTGGCCGACGTTTGTTCTGCGCCCTGGGGATGGTGTTGGCCGCTGCGGTGCTGGTGCCGGTGGCCGCGTTCGGGTCGCCAGCGAGCTACACCTTCGAGGGGGACGCGGTTGGCAGTGTGTGCCGGCGGGGTGTGTGACGCCGACGGGGCGGGCTGGGGCGGTGGTCAGTGACCAGCGGGCGTACGCGGGAAGTCGCTCATTGCTGGTGGATGATCAGACTTCGACGGCGATGACCGCGATAGCCTGCGGTTCAGCCAGTGCGGCCGGTGCCGACCTCGCTTTCGCCGCGTTTCCCGATCACAGCGCCAACGGTTTCCTGATCGACATTCTCGGCACCACCGCGACGAGCGGGACGACACCGGTCTTTCATCTGCTGGCTTCCGCGGACGGATCGATGAGTTGGTACGACGGCTCGAAATGGAACTCGTTCGCGGCGGCCGGATCGTTGCCGCAGAACCAGTGGAGCACGGTGGAGATCGCCGTTCCGTCGAACTATGGCGGGATGTCCGTGTCGGTCGGTGGGCATGACGTTGGTACGGGTGGAAGGTGGGGGACGGCAAGCATTACCGGCATCACCGGATTCGGCTTCGCCAGCACGGGTACGGTCCCCACTGGCGACCGAGTCTTCTTTGACAACGTCACTTTCGGTGCGGTGCCGTCGATCCAGACTTTCGAGACGGACACCGCCGGCGCGGTGCCGACCGGATGTGTCACACCGGCAGGGAAAACGCCCGCGACGGTCAGCGCTCAGCGGGGATATAACAGCAATAGGTCGCTGCTGATCAACGACCAGTCCACCAGCGCGATCGTCCAGGTCGGCTGTGACCGGCCAGTGCAGCAGGGTGGGGACTTGAAGTTCATGGCCTACCCGGCCGCGCTGGCGAACGGATTCCTTATCGACTTCAACGGCACCGTCCGCGGCTTTTCGGACGTACGAACAGTTTTCCACCTCGCGGTCACCAGTGCCGGCGGCATCAACTGGTACGACGGTGGGACCTGGGATGCCGGTGCCGTCGCGCCGGCCGGGACCGTACCGATGGCGACTTGGTCCAGCTTCGAGATTTCGGTGCCGACAGACCAAAGTGTGGCATATGTCTCGGTCAACGGACAGTATGTCGGAGCCGGCGGGCCCTGGGGCGTACGCGAGGTGACGAGCATTGTCGGGTACGGTTTCGCCAGCAACGGCACGCCGACCACCGGGGACACGGTTTTCCTTGACAACGTGGGGCTTGGCGCGGCGGACGACGCCGTGCCACCGGCGGCGCACGGCCGGTTCGACATTTCGCCGCTGGTGCTCATCGACCAGCGCAGCACTCCAGTGCAAATGCCCAACACAGCAGTTGTCGTCGGCCAGCGGGTGCTGCTGAGCTATCCCGCGCACACCGACAGCAGTGCCACCAGCGGCAACGAGTACGCGTACTCGGACAATGGCGGTGCGAGTTGGGTGCACGCGCAGGCCAGCAACCCGATGCCGAATGAAGCGTCCTATAGCATGACCAGGCTCGGCAATGGAAATCTGCTGGCGGTCAACTATCACACGTACATGCTCGCCGGAAACAAAAGCGCGTCGGTCGACAGCGCGATTTCCACGGACAATGGCATGACGTGGACCAAACGTACCGGCACGATGACAACGACACAGGAAATGCGGCCGATTTCCTCGGCCACCGATCGACCCGGCTCGGCGCAGGGTGGATTCGTGCTGGTGCACAGCGCGCTGCAAAACTCGGACGGCAGCCTTTTCCAGTCCGCGTACGGATATTACCAAGACGACCCGAAATACCGTGAGCTGTTGCTGGTCTCCACCGACGGCGGGCTCAACTGGACCGTACGGGCGACGGTGGGATTCAATCCGACGCTGACCAGTGATGGCCGGTACGAGGGATTCTGCGAGGGCGCCTTCGCGCGGGCCGCGGACGGTTCGCTCTTCACCGCGATGCGGATCGGCGGTTATCTGCCGATGTACGCGTCAAGATCGACCGACAACGGTGTCACCTGGTCGACGCCGACACCGTTGCTCAACGGACCGGGGGAGTCGACTTTCAGTGTCTTCCCGACGATCGTGAACACCGCCGGCAACACTTTCGTGATGGTGACCGGACGTCCGGGTTTGTCTCTGCTGGTTTCCGATGACGGCGGGCTTTCGTGGTCCAGATCGGTGGCCGCGGACTACCAGGACTCGGCGAACGGGACATTGGTCGTGCTCGACCCGGCACATCTGCTGCTTTTCGGGGACCGCGGCGCGAACTGGTCCTCGCCGACCCCTTCGCCTTATCAGGTGTGGTCGCGGCAGGTGTCGCTCAGCTGACCGGGTCGAGGTCGTACGCCTCGTCGCCGACCCAGATGCGCAGACCGTCGGCGTCGTCGGTGATCGCACCGTCCTCTTCCTCGCCGAGTTCGCGGGAGGCGCCGAGAGCCGCTTCGCTCAGCTCGATCCAGCCGTCGCCGGCATCGTGCGGCCGGTATTCGGAGGCGAGCCAGTGCGTGCGGCTCTCGGTGGCGAGGATGGCCGCGTTCTCGACCCCGACCTGCGCCCTGAACGTCCGGTTCCGCATGGCGACCTCCGAGGAGATTGTCGTCGCGGCGATGGTCGGCTGTCCACGGTCGGCGCCGGATCCTCTCCGTTCCGATAGGTTGGCCAGATGGGTGACATCGCGGCCACACGGGCGTTTTTCGGGCCACGCGCGGCCGGGTGGGAGGACAAGTTTCCCGAGGATGGGCCGGCCTACCAGCGAGCGGTCGACGAGCTCTCGCGGTGCCGGTCGCCGGGGCCGTGCTCGATGCCGCCTGCGGCACCGGCCGGGCCATCGAGCCGTTGCGGGCGGCGGTCGGACCGGCCGGCACGGTGATCGCCGTCGACGTGACCGTCGAGATGCTGACGGAGGCCGCTCGGCGCGGCCGCGGTGGGCTCGTACTGGCCGACGCGACTCGGCTGCCGCTGCGGGACGCCTCGCTGGACGCGGTCTTCGCGGCCGGACTGCTGCCGCATTTGCGGGACACCGGGGTGGTCTGTCCGAGCTGGCCAGGGTGGCTCGTACGGGCGCCCGGCTGGCTCTTTTCCACCCGGTCGGTCGCGCTGCCCTCGCCCGCAAACACGGCCACGAACTGGCCGCCGACGACATCCGTGCCGAACCGCGTATTCGGGCCGCGCTGGCCGCCACCGGCTGGCGATGCGAGTCCGTCGACGACGCCGATGAACGCTATCTTGTCCTTGCCGTACGGGAAAAGATCAAGCCAACGATTTGATGACGGCCTCCGCCGCCGAATAGTTCGGCTCGCGCATCTGGTCGGGCACATATTCAGCGTACGCGATGCGGTCCTCGCGATCGATCACGAAAACGGCCCGCTGCAGCAGCCGCCATTGTTTGAGGAGCACGCCGTAGTCGACGCCGAAGCGTTCGTCGCGATGAGCGGACAGGAACTGGTGGCCGGCGTGTGTCTCGGTCCGCCAGCGATCCAGCGCGAACGGCAGGTCCATGCTCACCGTGGACATCCTGATGGCCGAGTCCTCGGAGAAAAGCCGCTCATCCCAGGTCCGGGTCTCCAGCGAGCAGACCGGCGTGTCGATCGAGTTGATCACGTTGAGCAGCCGTACGGCGCCGGCCGAGTCGCTCAGCCGCACCGGGATCACCGCGCCATCGGACGCCAGCCAGTCCAGCTCGAACGCCGGGGCCGGCGCCCCCACGACCAGCTTACGACCCACCACGGTGAGCTGTTCGTCCAGCTCGAACGCCTCTCCGGTCCGTTCGTCCATGGCCTCGACCGTACACAGCCCCGGGTGCCCCTTAAGGCAGGGTCTAAGCGGCGAGACGGGTGGTGGCGCTGATGCGCATGAGGAACTCGGCGTTGGACTGGTTTTTGCGGAGTTGGTCGAGCAGCTGCTCGATGGCGTGCTGGCTGTCGCGGGTCTGCAGGAGCCGGCGGAGTTCCTGGACCAGGACCAACTCCTGCGGCGACAGCAGAAGCTCCTCGCGACGGGTGCTGGACGGTGTCACGTCGACGGACGGCCGGGAAGGTCCGGTGTTCGGCGATCTTGCGGTCCAGTTTCAGCTCGGCGTTGCCGGTGCTTTTGAGTTCCTCGAAGAAAAGGGTGTCGGCGGCCGAGCTGGTCTCGACCATCGCGGTGGCCACGATGGTCAGCGAGCCGCCACCTTCGATGTTGCGGGCGGCGCCGAGGATGCGCTTGACCGGGTGCAGCGCGGCCGCGTCCACGCCACCGGACAGCACACGGCCGGACGGGCGGGCCGCGAGGTTGTACGCGCGACCGAGCCGGGTGATCGAGTCGAGCAGCAGCACCACGTCCTGGCCCATCTCGACCAGCCGTTTGGCCCGCTCGACCGCCAGTTCGGCGACCGCGGTGTGCTCGGCCGGCGGCCGGTCGAACGTGGACGAGATGACCTCGCCGCGTACCGACCGCTGCATGTCGGTGACCTCTTCGGGGCGCTCGTCCACCAGCAACACCATCAAGGTGCATTCCGGGTGGTTGGTGGCGACGCCTTCGGCGATCGCCTGCAACACGGACGTTTTCCCGGCTTTGGGCGGCGAAACGATCAGAGCGCGCTGGCCCTTGCCGATCGGCATCACCAGGTCGATAACCCGTGCGGTCAGCTTTTTCGGGGTGGTTTCCAGCAACAGGCGCTGGTCCGGGTGCAACGGCACCAGCGACTGGAATTCCTGCCGTCGCTGGAAAGACTCCGGTGGTTGGCCGTTGACGCTGGCCAGCGTGGCCAATTTCGCGTCCGGCTCGGACGGAACGCCGGTGACCAGGTCACCACTGCGGAGATTGTGCTTGCGTACCAAGGCCATTGGCACATGTACGTCGTCGGGGCCGGCCAGGTAGCCGGCAGTGCGGATGAAAGCGGATTTTTCTCGTACGTCGAGAATGCCACTGACGGTTTTCATGAGATTTCTCCTTGCGAGAGCGGAAAGACTGGGATCGAGCCCAGGAAAAGGTCGCCGCTGTCACGGGCGGTGGGAATCAGATCCGCGAGCGCAAACCTGATGACTGGACTCTAACCGCTTCCTGGGGCGGCGCTTCGCCGTCATCCACAGGAGCTGTTGAACGCACCATAGCTTGTCCACAAGGCACCGGCAAGCACCTTGTTAGCCATGTCGCTTCTGACGGGTTCAACACCGCCATCCGTACGCCTATTCCGCCGGGCATATAAAAAAGGCCCGGCCGGCAGAGTGGAATCCGCCGGCCGGGCCGTACTAGCAGGGTCGTACTAGCGCCGAAAAACTAGCCGCGGAACTTGCCCGGCAGTGTGCCGGCAGCCTTCGCGGTGGTGCCGGGAGCCGCCTTCGCCGCGTTGGCGGTCGGCGCGGTGGGCACTGGGCGGGGCAGGTACGGGCAGGTGGCGTCGGCGCCGCCGCCGGCCTTGCGCTTGGGCAGCTTGCCGGTGGCCAGGTAGTCGGCGACCTGGTTGTCGACGCATGCCACACCGGACAGTGAAGCGGCGTGCGTGGTGCCGCCGGGGCTCGCGATCAGGGACGCGTTCGGGAAGAGTTTGCGCACCTCAAGGGTGCCCTCGTAGGGCGTGGCCGCGTCGAGGGTCTCGTCCAGCAGCAGGATCGGCGCGACGGTCTTGCCGGTCACGGTCACCGGCTTGCCGGCCTTCGCCGGCCAGTAGAGGCACGGCGCGTTGAACCAGGCGTTGCCCCAGGTCTCGAAGGGCGCCTGCGCGTACGTCCGCCAGTTGTCGATCCGCCACTTGTTCCAGCTCTGCGGCCACTGGATGTCGGTGCACTGCACCGCGTTGTAGACCGCGAACCCGTTGTCGGCGTTCGGCACGGTCGGGTCGCCGTAGAGGTCCAGCAGCGGCTGCGCGTCCTGTTTGTGCACCCAGCCGGCGAAGGCGTTGGCCATGTCGACCCAGCCGTAAATGTAGTAGCCGGCCTGCAGGAAGACGTCGACCCACTCGTCCTGGCCGATCTTGCCGGCCGCCGGCTTCTTTGCCAGCAGCGCCTTTTGCCGGTACCACTGGGCTTCGACGGCCCGCTCGGTCTTGCCGAGGTGGTAGATGTTGTCGTACTGAGCGACCCAGCCGAACCAGATCTTGATGTTCCGCTCGAAGGCGATGTCCTGGTCGAGGTTCGCCTGGTACCAGATGTTGCGCGGGTCGACGTTGCTGTCCAGCACCGCCCGGCGGACCCGGGACGGGAACAGCGTCGCGTAGACCTGACCGAGGTAGGTGCCGTACGAGAAGCCGTAGTAGTTGATCTGGCTCGCGCCAAGCGCGGCCCGGATCGAGTCCATGTCACGGGCCGAGTCGGTGGTCTTCAGGTGATCCAGCAGCGCGCCGCCGTTCTTGGCACAGGCCTGCGCGTACGCCTTGGACTTGGCCAGCCAGATCTTCTCCAGCGCGAGCGAGGTGGGCTCGTACTGCGGGCGGTTGAAGCCGGCGTAGTCGGAGATGCAGGTCAGCGCCGGCTTGCTGGAGCCAACCCCGCGCGGGTCGAAGCCGATCCAGTCGTACGCGTCGCCGACGTGGTTGGGCACCGAGGCGCCGAGGGTGGACAGGGTCAGGCCGGATCCACCCGGGCCGCCCGGGTTGGTCAGCATGATGCCCTGGTATTTCGCGTCGGGGACCTTGTGCTTGATGCGCGAGACCGCCAGCGAGATCTTCGTGCCGGACGGCTTGCTGTAGTCCAGCGGCACCTGCAGGAAGCCGCACTGTCCGCCGGCCTGCTGCAGGCGGGTCGAGTCGCATGTGCCCCAGGTGATGCTGGCGGCGGCGGTGCTGGTGGTGGTGGGCGCCGCGGTGGCGGCCGCCCCGGGTATCCCGGAGACGAGCGTCGCACCGCCGGCGACCGCGGTCACGGCCGCGACTAACAGTTTTCTCACTCAAAACCCCTTTGCCGAAAAAATGTCCCGCGTGGACCGGTGAACGGCGTCATTCACGCAGGGGCGGGGGTGATTTTTCGCGTCGCGGGGCCCGATGGGGAGACGCCACCCATACCGTTATCAAACTGTGATGGGGGCTTCAGGTTCTGTTTATGGGATGTCGGCGTTCGCCTGCCGAGGGGCAAATGTGCTGTTCAGGGTTGGTGCTTGCGGAGGCCGACAGGGCAGCGGTCAAGCAAGCAACGCTGCCCGGAAGTCGTCCGGGACCGGCTTTTTGGCGTATTGCTCGGTGTCGACCGTGACGTACACATTGCGGGCCTCGCAGGCCAGCCGGTCGCCCACTCGGGCCTGGAAGTCCAGCTGGAAGCTGGTGTTCCCGACCTTCCCAGTGGTGACCGCGACCACCAGCGGGTCGCGCCACCGGACGCTGGACCGGTAGTCCAGGTCGCTGTGCACCAGCTGGATGTCGGTGCCGCTGGCGATCAAGTCGTGGTAGGCGACGCCTCGATACCCGAAATACTCGTACGAGGCTTCGTCGAAATAGCCGAGATACCACATGTTGAAGACCACGTTCTGGGCGTCGACCTCCAGATAGCGCACCCGTGCCGGGAAAAGGAACTCGTCAGCCATCCGGATATCGTACGGGCGGCGGCGAAGGGCAGGCGACCTGCCGGCGAAGATCCGTGTCACACCTGATGAATTCGGTCCGGAACCCGGAGTTCTTCTGGCAAACTCCCGAACGTGAATCCGGCGGGCCGTACGGACGAAGCCGTCCGGGCGCAAGCGATAGAGACGGCGATCGCGTCGCCGCACCCGGCGCGCATCACCGCGCTGGGTCACCGGTCGGATTCGGTCACCTACCTGGTGAACGAGCGGTTTGTGTTCCGCTTCCCGAAAGTCGCCGGGCAGGCGGTCGCGCTGCAGGTGCAAACCCGGCTGCTGCCCGAGTTGGCGCCCCGGCTGCCGGCGCCGGTGCCCGAGCTGCGGTTCGTCGGGCAGACCGTCACGGGCCTGCCGTACGTCGGATATCCGCAGCTCACCGGCCAGTTCCTGACCGCCGACCGGTTCCTGACGCTGGACAGCGACGCGCGCTCGCGGGTGCTCGACGAGCTGGCCGCTTTCATCGCCGCGCTGCGTGCCACCACCCTCGAGCTGGCCCGCGGCTGTGGCGTACCGGACCTCGACTTTCTCGGTACGTACACCGCCGACCGCGACCGGTTCCGCGACGAGTTCGCCGCGCGGATGAGTGCTGCCGAAGCCGCCCGCATCGAGTTGCGGTTCGCCGACTATTTGGGCGATCCCGCCAATTTCGACTACGAACCCGTCCTTCTGCACAACGCGTTGTCGTCGACCACATTCTGTGTGACCCGACCACCGGCGCGATCCGCGGAGTGCTGGATTTCGCCGCCGCCGCGATCGGCGATCCGGACTACGAGCTGCGGCACCTGGCGCAGGCTTTTGGCCTCTCGGTGGCGCTGGAGGTCGCCATCCGGCTCGGCCACCACGACCGTACCCGGCTGGTCGACAAGCTCGACTTCTTCGTCGCTGTCGACGCCCTGCGGCTCGCGATGCGCGGCCCCCGCCGGGGCGACCGCGCCCTCGTCCGCGCCGGCCTCGGCTCCCTCCGCTAATCGCGGAAGAAGATCCGTCGGTGCGCTCTCGTTAGAGCCCGAGGCCTCGGCCGATCACTTCCTTCATGATTTCCGTGGTGCCGCCGTAAATCCGGGTGATCCGGGCGTCCGCGTACGCGCGAGCGATCGGATACTCGGTCATGTAGCCATAGCCGCCATGCAACTGCAGGCACGCGTCGGTCACGCGGCCCTGCAGCTCGGTGCACCACCATTTGGCCTTGGCCGCGTCCTCGACGGTCAGCTCGCCAGCGTCGAGCGCGAGAATGCACGCGTCCACGTACGCCTGCGCCACGTCGACCTCGGTGGAGATCTCGGCGAGCGTGAAACGGCTGTTCTGGAACGAGCCGATCGGCTTGCCGAAGGCTGTGCGCTCCTTGACGTACGAGAGCGTCCACTCCAGCGCGGCGGCGGCCGCCGCGACCCCGGCGACCGCGATCGACAGCCGTTCCTGCGGCAAGTTCGCCACCAGCTGTCGGAAACCCTGGCCCAGCTCGCCAAGCAGGTTGCCGGCCGGCACGCGTACATCGTGAAAAACATCGTTGAAAAACAGCTCGGCGGTGTCCTGCGCGTGCTGGCCGAGCTTGTCCAGGTTGCGGCCGCGCTCGAAGCCGGCCATCCCGCGCTCAAGCACCAGCAGGCTCATGCCGGCGTGCCGCTGGGTGGGGTCGGTTTTCACCGCGGTGATGACCAGGTCCGCGTTGATGCCGTTGGTGATGAACGTTTTCGAGCCGTTGACGACGAAATCAGCACCGTCCCGGAGCGCGGTGGTGGACATGCTGGCAAGGTCGGAGCCGATGCCGGGCTCGGTCATCGCGATGGCCGTGATCAGCTCGCCGGCGGCGATCCCGGGCAGCCAGCGCTGGCGCTGTTCTTCCGTTGCGTACGACAGAAAATAGGGCATGCAGATGTCGTTGTGCAGGGTCATCCCGAGCCCTGCGGCGGCCGCGCCGCAGCGCTGCACCTCCTCGCCGAAGACGGCGTTGAAGCGGAAGTCGTCGACTCCGCCACCGCCGTACTGCTCCGGGATGGCCATCCCGAGGAACCCGGCCGCGCCGGCCGCGCCGAACAGCTCGCGCGGCACGATCCCGGCCTCCTCCCACTGGCTGAGGTGCGGCACCACGTCCTTGTCCAGAAACCGGCGCACGCTCTCCCGGAATGCCTCATGGTCTGACCCGTACAACTGGCGGCGCATCACAGGTCCCCTCTGCTCTTGCTTCTTGCACCGAGTGTGTCACGCCGGCACCGGCCAGATTCCGGAAACATCGGCGTAACACCACTGCTCGGAGAAAGCCAGCAAAGCGGACACCGCAAGATTGGCTGATTTGTCATATTGCGTGATCTACCGGCGAGTATCTACCGTCGAAATTAGTTAGCACTGCAAATTAAATCCCCGGCGTCGGAAACCTGCCCGAAACACCAGGCCTCGCTGCCGGGAACCTCGAGGGAGCAACGCGCATGTGCGGAATCACCGGGTGGGTCGACTACGACCGTGATCTGACCCAACAAAGAGCAGCCGCCCAGGCCATGGTCGACACGATGATCTGCCGCGGCCCGGACGCCGAGGGACTCTGGCTGCGCGAACACGTGGCCCTCGGGCACCGCCGGTTGGCGGTCATCGACATCGAGGGCGGCACCCAGCCGATGCCGTACGAGCAGGCCGGAAACGACGTTGTCTCGCTGACCTATTCGGGTGAGACGTACAACTTCCGGGAGCTGCGCGAGCAACTGACCAGCAAGGGGCACGTTTTCCAGACGGACAGCGATACCGAGGTCGTGCTGCACTCGTACTTGGAGTGGGGCGCGGGCATGGTTGACCACCTCAACGGCATCTACGCCTTCGCCATCTGGGACTCCCGTACGCAGGAGTTGCTGCTCGTACGCGACCGGATGGGCGTCAAGCCGTTGTTCTTCGCGACCGTCCCGAACGGCGTGCTGTTCGGCTCCGAGCCCAAGGCGATTCTCGCCAACGGCCTGATCAAACCGGTCGTCTCCGCGACCGGGCTGCGTGAGGTGCTCGCCTTCATCAAGACGCCGGGCGAGTCGCCGTACGAGGGCATTCGGGAGGTGCGTCCCGGACACCTGGTCAAGGTCAGCCGTTCCGGTATCGAGGAACACCGCTACTGGGAGCTGCACTCGGAGCCACACACTGACGACCTGGACACCACCATCCACACCGTCCGCGAGCTGCTCGACGACATCGTCACCCGGCAGCTGATCTCGGACGTACCGCTGTGCACGCTGCTGTCCGGCGGCTTGGACTCCAGCGCGATCACCGCGATCGCACAGAAGGCGCTGATCGCGCAGGGCCACGACTCGGTGCGCTCCTTCGCGGTCGATTTCACCGGCCAGGCCGAGAACTTCCAGCCGGACGCGATGCGCGGGACTCCGGACGGCCCGTACGTGCATGACCTGGCGGAGTTCGCCAAGACCAACCATCAGGACATCGTGCTGGACACCGCCGACCTGATGGACGAGGCGAACCGGCTCGCGGTCGTACGCGCCCGGGACGGCCTCTCGATGGGCGACATGGACACCTCGCTTTATCTGCTTTTCGCGGCCATTCGCAAGCGTTCGACAGTGGCCCTGTCGGGGGAGTCCGCGGACGAGGTTTTCGGTGGCTACAAATGGTTCCACGACAAGGCCGCGGTCAACGCGAACACGTTCCCGTGGATGGCCATGCAGCACGGCATGGACGGCGGCTGGCAGAACCTGCTGACTCCGGCGCTGGCCAAGCAGCTCGACCTGGATGCCTATGTCGCCGACCGGTACGCGCAGGCGCTCGCCGAGGTGCCGCGACTGGACGGCGAGGAGCCGTTCCAGGCGCGGATGCGTGAGGTCAGCTATCTGCACCTGACCCGGTTCGTACAGACCCTGCTGGACCGCAAGGACCGGATGAGCATGGCGGTCGGCCTGGAAGTCCGGGTGCCGTTCTGCGACCACCGGCTCGTACAGTACGTCTTCAACACTCCGTGGTCGATGAAAACCTTTGACGGCAGGGAAAAGAGCCTGCTGCGGGCGGCCACCAAGGACGTGTTGCCGTCGAGTCGATCGTGCAGCGCGTGAAGAGCCCCTACCCGTCGACCCAGGACCCGCGCTATCACCAGGCGTTGGAGGACGCGGCCGGCAAGCTGCTGGCGACCGGTGACAGCCCGATCTTCGACGTGATCGCGCCGGATGCGCTGCGCAAGCTCGCCGAGGTGCCGGCCGGCCACGACCAGGGCGCCCGGATGGGCCTGGACATGGCCCTCAACCTGCACACCTGGCTCACCGACTACAAGGTCACCGTCGCCGTCTAGGCGAATCATTCGAACACGTGTACGATTAGGTAAGACCGGGATCGGCGCATCCGTCCACGAACGCCCCCCTCGTCGGCGATGGCGCCGATCCCGGTCTCCCTTTCTAGTACGAGCGGGACCAGAGGTTGACGGCGTAGTCGACCTCCAAACCCTGGTGAGCGGCGCAGAACTCGTCAGCGAGGGCCGGCGAGAACTCGATCCGTACGACCGCCTCCAAGTCGGCGCGCGACTCGAACCGCCAGCCCATGTCCAGGCTCTGCCGGGAAAAACCGTGCCGGCCCCAGAACCGCTCGACCTCGATCGGGTCGTACGACGGCACCTGCCGGCGAAACCACGGCCCGAAGAACGATCGAGTGGCGTCGTTGTCGATGATGAAGGCGACCCCGCCGCGGCGCATCACCCGCTCCAGCTCGCGCAGCCCTGGTTCGCAGCCAGGGCCGAAAAAGTACGACCAGCGGGCATGCGCCACCGCGATGCTACGGTCGGCGACCGGCAGTGCCTGCGCGACGCCGACTCTCACGTCCACAGTGGACAGTCCGGCAACTCGGCGGGCCGCCTGCCGGGCATTGCCGCGATGTGGCTCGACCCCGATCACACTGGCCGCGGTGGCCGCGAACATCGGCAGGTGAAAGCCAGTGCCGCAGCCGATATCCAGCACTGGCTCGCCGGCCCAGTCCCGCATCCGCCGCATCGCGGCCGGAATCACCCCGTCCGGGTCGACCGCGCGGTTTTCCAGCTCGTAGACATCCGGGTGTTTCCAGATGTTCGGACTGGGAATCGCACCGCGCATCCGGAAATTATCGCACCACCACCGGCGTCGACCCGCGCCAGCACAGCGGTGCGGTGAACATCGCCCGCCCGCTGGGAATGTTCGCGTGGAAGACGATCTGGCCGCCGACCACGTCCTGCCCGCCGGGGTTGGTGATCACCCCCGGCCAGGTGGTGCTGTCCAGCACGTACGTGCTGGATTTCTGGTACGGGCCGGTGAGTCGATCCGCGGTGGCGAATTTGACGTGGTAGTTGAGCGTGTACGGGTTCGCTGAATAGAGCAGCACGAATTTTCCGGCTCGTGGCACGATAATGGGCGCTTCGATGACGTTGTTCTCGTCGCCGGCCGGATCCGCGGTGAGCAGCCGGACCCGGTCGCCCCGAAAGGTCAGCCCGTCGGCGGCCACCGGCTGCAGCCATATCGACGCCGGCTGCCCATGGGCGTTGGAATTGTCTTTGTAAACCAGGTAATGCCGGCCATTCACGGTCAGGCTGGACGGGTCGATGTCGCCTTCGTCCTGCCGGCAGACCAACGGCGCGGAGCCGACGTTGCGGAACGGCCCGGTCGGCCGGTCGGCCAGCGCGGCGCCGATGCACTGCACCTGGCCGTGGAAGTTTGCCGCGAAATACATCAGAAACTTGCCGTCCTGCCGGCGGGACACGTCCGGCGCCCAGATCAGGTTGGTGCCGCTGCCCTGGTCGAAGACGGTCCACGACGGCGGCTGCGGCAGTGCGTCGACGGGCTGAACGGTCCACGGGCCGGTGATCCGGGAAGCCCGGGCGACCGGGATGTTGCGCAGGCCGGTGTCGTAGGTGCTGTTCGTCGAGTACGCGTAGTAGCTGTTGCCGACCCGCAGCACGTCCGGATCCGGGAAGTCGCGGTTGATCAGCGGAGTCGGCGCGCCGGCGGCGACCGCGGGCAGATCGCCCAAAGCCAGATCACCCAAAACCAGAGCGCTCTCATCACGAGGGTGCCGACGAGCCCCACCGAGACCACCTGGCGCAGGCCTCGTACGTACCCAGCTAATCCGGTGCGCGGAACGGTCATCTGGGCGCTCCCTGGGTACGACGGAATGCGGCGGACATCCCATTCTCACGTTGTAAACAGCCGGGCGGCACTGAACTGTCCGCATCTGGCAGCCAAAATTCTCGGCAATTGCTACCGCTTTAGGGCCTTTTGTCCATTACGCAGGGTTGATCTTTCGAGCTATCGTCTAGCACGGCGCAACACGCCGTATCGGGTACGCGCCGAGGGTCTGCAGCAGATCCTCTGTCACCGGGGATGTGGGGCCGTGGTGCCGGTGGGCACCGGGTCGCGCGTCCGTCGCGCTCGATGCGCGTGGTCGGGGGAGGCTCCGGTGGTGGCGGGGTCCCGCTGGCCGTGCTGGTCAGCGGGGACCAGTCATTCCCGCAGGCTGGCGACCTCAACGTTCACTCCGCCGGCCCGCATGTCCTCCAACTGCTGCTGCTGCGCGCCGACGCCCGCGTCCACGATGAGCACGTCGAAATCCTTCAGCGGACAGAGCTGGTGCAGGGCCCCGCCGGCCGATCTTCTGGGAATCCATCAGCAGCACCTTCTTGTGCGCCGCCCGCAGCATCGCGCGCTTGGTCAGCACGATCTCCTGCTCCTGGTGGTACGTCATTTCCGGTGTCATCGCAGACGTACTAACGAAAACCACGTCGACGGTGAGCTGGGAAATGGCGTCGATGCAGCCCACTCCGCCGAACGAGTCGTGGGTGTGCGAATACTCCCCGCCGAGCGCGATCAGCCGGATGTCCGGCATTTTGCGCAACACCTCGATGGCACCGATGTAGTTCGTCACCACGGTCAGCGGCGAGACATCGCCGAGCAGCCGCGCGGTCGCCAGCGTCGAGGTGGCGTCGTCGAGCATGATGGCCATCCCAGCGTCGACGTGCCGGCGGGCCACCCGCGCCATCGCGGCTTTCTCGGCCTGCCTGCTCTGCAGCCGAAACTCGATGTTGCTCTCGAAAACACTGGATGGCTGCGCGGACACCCCACCACGGAATTTGCGGACAATGCCCTGGCGGGCGAGATCTTCCAGATCCCGGTGCACGGTCATCAGACTGACGCCGGTCATCTCGGCGAGCTCGTTCGCGGTGGCCGACTCGCGGTCCAGCACGTAACGGGCGATCTGTTCCTGCCGGGACCGGCGGGCCGAGGCGGGCTTTTGCGCGTCCATGTGGCCTGAGCTTAGAAGATCGGGTCTACCGGGCTTAACGGGGCATTGAATCTGGCCAGCCTGAACATTCGGTCAGCTACCTGCAGTTCTGTCACCGCCACGTTGTCAGGCGCGGCCAGCACCCGGCGGTAGGTCGAGAGATCGATTCCCAGCAACTGGCAGAGCGCGAGCCGGATCACGGTGTTATGGCCGACCACCAGGATTCGTTCACCCGGATGTGCCTTGGCAAGCAGTTGTAGACAGTGGACCATCCGGTTGGCGGCCGCGAAAAAGCGGCTCCGCGCCAGGAAAAGGCGACGCCACCGGGTCGCGTACGAACGAGTCCGCGATCTGCGCGCTGTCCGCCCGGATCTCGTCCAGCGTCCGGCCTTCCGCCGATCCAAAGTGGACTTCCCGCAGATCGGCGTGAATTTCCGGCCGTACGCCCAGAACCCGCGCCGCCGGCGCGGCGGTCAGCTGGGACCGGCGCAATGTCGAGCACGCGAGGACGGTCGGCCTTTCGGCGGCCGTCCGGCTGCCGGCCCATTCGCCGAGCAGCCTCGCCTGCGCGTACCCGGCTGGTGCGAGCCCGATGTCCGACGAACCGGCATACCGATTTTCCCGGTGCCATTCGGTTTCGCCGTGCCGTACCAACAAAAGGCTGGTCACTGGTCGCCTTTGGTCAACGGCCGGAAAGCCGCCGCGGCCAGTGCGGTGGGCAGCCAGTCGCGGCGGCACAGCTCGTCGACGAACCGCGCGTACGCGTCGTCGAACCGGCCGGCCCGGTCCGGCCGCGCGGCTCGACCACCTCGCGAATGCGGACCATCGCCTCGGCGGTCGCGGTGAGTTCGCCGGCTGGTGCGGCGGCCAGGATCGCCATCCCGGCGGCCGCCTCGACGTGCGCCGGCAGCGAGACCGGGCGCTTCATCACGTCGGCCCGCAGCTGGTTCCAGTAGCCGTTGCGGCTGCCGCCGCCGGTCGCGGTCAGCCGGCCGCTCACGTCGGCGCCGATCTCGGCGAGCGCCACATAGGCAAGGCGTTCGGTGAAGGCCACCGCCTGCAGTACGGCAGCGAAGCGTACGGCCTCGTCATCCGGGACGCCGAGCTGGAAGCCTTCCGCCGCGGTGGCCCGGAACGGGAACCGCTCACCGTGGCCGACCAGCGGGTACGTGACGCCCGGGGCCGGTTCCACGGCAGCCGCCGCGGCCGTCAGCCGGTCCAGGTCGCCGGCCGGGAAGTCGCGGCTCAGCACCCCGGCGCCCACGCTGGACGCCCCGCCGGGCAGCCAGCCGCCGTCCGGGTGCAGGTGCGAATAGACGCTGCCTTCTGGGTCTCTAAGCAGCTCAGTGGACACGCCCTTGATCGCGAGCGTGGTGCCCAGCACCGAGTTCCAGCTGCCCGGCCGAAGCGCGCCGGCGCCGATCTGGGCGGCGCAGCTGTCGGTCGTTCCGGCCAGCACGGGCGTACCGGCCGCCAGCCCGCAGGCTTGCGCGGCACTCTGGCTGACTGTCCCCAACGGCGTGCCAGGAACCACCAGGTCCGGAAGGACGGCCGGGTCCAGGGACAGCTTGTCGAGTACGTCCGTTGGCCAGCTGAGTTTCGTGAGGTCAGCGCCGGTTTTGAGAGCATGCCCGGTGTCGGTGGCGACCGGGTGCCCGACCAGCCGGGCGGCGAGGTGGTCGGCCTGGTGTTCGATCCGGCGGGCGCCGGTCAGCTCGCCGTGCCGGGCCAGCCAGAGCACCTTGGGCAGCCCCCAGGAGGCCTGGATGCGGTAACCGAGCCGGTCCCACAGGTCCGCGCCGACCTGCTGCACACACTCGGCCTCGTCCCTCGCGCGGCTGTCGTCGTACATGACCGCGGGCCCGGTCGGGCGGCCGGCGTGATCCACTACCAGGACCGTTCCGGACGTACCGCAGATCGCGAGGGCTCGTACCCGCTCGGGCGCGATGCCGTCCAGCGCCTGCCGACTGGCCGCGCACGCCGCGTCCCACCACTCGTCGGGATCCTGCTCGTGCCGGGTGGCCATCCGGTGGTCGGTGCCGAGCGCGGCGAAGCCGGCCGCGACTTGCTGGCCGGTCTCATTGAGGAGCACCACGCGCGCGCTCTGGGTGCCAATGTCGACGCCCGCCCAGAGGTCGCCCACCGCACCCTCTCTCCCCGAAGATCACATACCTGAATGATAAATTCTTCAACCACTATGTTAAGTGTCGTACGCCCGCGCCGCCCTCCGACCTGTTCTTTCTCACCCTCAGTAGTCCTGTTTTGTCCGCATCGACGCGATGCGTGCGTCCAACGCACGCATCGCGTCGATGCGGACAGGGTGGCGTGTACGGGGAGTGAGGGCTAGTCCAGAGCGGCGCTGCAGATCGCGGACTCGAAGGAACCGCTGGTCGAGTCGCTGTCGACCTGCGGCGGCCGTCGACGGTGATCGAGCAGGTCAACGTGCCGTCGTACACGTCATTGTTGTGTACGTCGAGCGTGATGTAGCTGATGTCGTCGCTGTCGAGCGTTTCGGAGTCCGTCCACGGCGACCCGCGGAGGTCGTCCGTGACCACGGCGCCGCTGTCGTCGTAGTAATCGACCTCGAAGATGGTGCCGTCAGCGGAAGTCGCCGAATAGGTCACCGTGTGCACCGAGTCGCCGCCCGGCGCGGAGCTCGCGCTGGTGCCCGGATTGTTGCGCAGGTTCAGATAAAGCACGCCACCGATGCCGACCGAGCACAGGCAGAGCACGACCACCAGGCCGCTGGCGAGGACGCCGATCATCGCTCCGGTGCCGAGCCCTCTGTTGGGCGGCGGGCCCGCCCGAACGGCGCACTGCGTGACACGGGCGGGTAGGCCATGTCTCCCTCTCGATCCCAACGGCTTAGTGTCGCGTGCTGGTGGACCGTCGGAGGGCAGCATACGCACGGCGTACGGGGAACGCAGGTTGATCAGTTCTCTGTGAATCCGCCATGAATCCGCGGCCGTCGTCGCCGGGTGAATCGCCCGATTGTTACGGCGGCGGCTAAACCCGCAGCTCAGCGGCCTGCCGTTGTCACAATCGGATTCCGATTGTGACAACCACGCTTCGGCGAGGACCAAAGCTTTTCGGCCCAATACTCAAGGCATGGCAATCTCCGAAACGGTCCACGATAGACAGACCACCGGTCGGCTTCCGCTGATAGCGGTTTGTCTCGCCTATTTCATGGTCATCCTGGACGTGACGATCGTGACGGTGGCGAACCCGAGCATCGGCGCCGCGCTGCACGCGAGCGTGACCTCGCTGCAGTGGGTGGTCGACGGCTACACGATGGTTTTTCGCCGGCTTGTTGTTGATCGGCGGCGGCTTGGGGGACCGCTACGGCGGGAAGCGGGTGTTCCTGATCGGGCTGGCGGTGTTCGCGCTTGCCTCGGTCGGCTGTGCGCTCGCGCCGGCGGCCGGCGCCCTGGTGGTGGCCCGGTTGGTCCAAGGCGCGGGTGCGGCACTGATGGTGCCGACTTCGTTGTCGCTGTTGCAAGCCTCGTACCCGGATAAAGCGAGCAGAGCGCGCGCGTACGGCATCTGGGCCGCTATGGGCGGGGTGGCCGCGGCCGCCGGTCCAGTGCTCGGTGGAGTGCTGGTGGCGGCCGTCAGTTGGCCGGCGGTGTTCTGGGTGAACGTGCCGATCGGCCTCGCGGCGTTGGTGATGGCGGCTTGGTCCGTACCGGCGCCAGCGGCCCGGCCGTCGTCCGACCGGCTGCTGCCTGAGCTGCTGGTCCAGGCCATCGGCATCGCCGGCCTGGTCGCACTGACCGCGGCGCTCAACGAAGCCGCAGCCGCCGGCGGCTGGGCGGCGCCGGTCGTTGTCGGCCTGCTGGTCGCTGCGCTCGGCCTGATGGCTGCTTTCGTTCTGAGCGAACGAAAATCCCGGCACCCGATGGTGCCGCCCGCGTTGTTCGGCCGGGCCGAGTTCTCGGCCACGGCTGCGGTCGGCGTACTGATCAACGTCGGCTTCTACGGCCTGCTTTTCGCCGCGCCGCTGTATTTCAGCCGGATCTTCGGGTACGGGCCGCTGCTGACCGGCCTCGCGATCTTGCCGCTGTCCGCGATAGTCGCGATCGCGTCCGCGGTGTCCGGCCGGCTCACCGCGCGGCTGGGGCCGCGGATCCCGATGCTCATCGGCCTTCCGATCGGCGCGGCCGGCGTACTCGGCTGGCTGGTCGCCGCCGCCGGCACCCCGTACTGGCTGCTGGTGGCCCCGATGGTGGCGGCCGGCTTCGGCATCTCCTTCACGATGCCCGCCTCCACCGCCGCGATCATGGAAGCCGCCCCACCGGGACCGAGCGGGCGTCGCCTCCGCGGTCTTCAACACCGGCCGCCAGGTCGGCACCGCCGTCGGTGTCGGCATCGTCGGCTCCTTCATCGTCGCGAGCGACCTGATCTCCGGCCTGCACATCGGTGTCATCCTCGGCGCTTCGTGCTTCCTCGCCGCCACACTCGTCACCTTCCTCTTCGTACGCCCGCCGCGAACGTGACCTTTTCGTCGCCAACACGCCGGTGTCGACGACGAAAACGAAGAGGTAGAACCTGAGGAGGCGGGTCGATAGGGGAGCATGGGCGGCGTGAAGCAGCTGCGCCGGGCGCTACCGCTGGGACCAACGGCGGCTGACCCTGGGCTGCTGACGGACGCGGAGATCCTGGCTGGCGTGCCGGACCCGCCGCGGCGGGTACGACGGCCGCTGGATCTGCTTCGGATGGGCGTCGCGGCGGGCGGGCTGGTGCTCGCGCTGCTGATCGGCCGGATCGCGGTGGTCACCACCACCGACTGGGGGGGGCGTCGCGCCGCGGTTGGTGCTGGCGGTCGCGGCGGCAGCTGGGCTCGCGCTGGCCGGTGGGATCGTGGTGGATCTCGCGGTCCGGCGGCGACTCCGGACAGTGGTGGAGGCCGCCGCCGGATTCGCCGTTGCTGGGACCGCGATGGCCCTCCTGGACCCGTCCCGGCCGCTGGAAGGCCTGGTGGCGGGCCTGGCCTCGCTGACAACCGTCGCCCAGCTCGGCCGCCGGCCCCGCTGGCGGATGGTCGCGACCGTGGTGGTCGCGCTGGTCGCCGTGGCGATGGTCTTCGTCGGCTCGGGCGTGCTGGCGGTGGTGGTCGCCCTACTGGCCGGCCGGGTCGTCGGTCTGCTCGTACGTGTCGTGTGTGGTGCGTCGACGACCCGGCCGCGCCCGGTGGACGTACTCGCCGCCTTGCGCCGGACTGACGTCGACCCGGCTGAGCTGCGGATTCGCGAGGGCTCGCGGATGGAGGTCACCGACTCCGCCGGGCGCCATTTACTCGTACAGATCCTGGACCGCGACCACGCCGGCGCGGTGCTGGCGCTGTGGCGCAACGCGCGCTTAAGGGAGCAGGCTGGGGCTTTCCGGTGGTGTCCCTTCGTCGTACGGTCGAGCACCGCAGCTTGATGGCGATGGCGATCGCCGCCGCCGGCGTACGCACCGAAACCCTGGTCGCCACCGCGCCGGTCGCTCCCGACGCGGCCATGCTGGTGATCGAGGACATCGGTGGCCGGCCGCTGTCCGAACTGGCCGAAGTGTCCGACGAACTGCTCGACTCGGCCTGGCAGCAGGTCGCTCTCCTGCAGCGCCGGGCGGTCGCCCACCGCTGCCTCGACAACGTCCACCTCGTTGCACAATCGGAATCCGATTGTGCAACCGAGGGCGGTCGTGAGCGGGTGGACATTCGGCTGACGGCCGGCGGCGTGGTCGCCGCGGACGAGGTGGCGCTCGCGATCGACCGCGCTCAGCTGCTGGTCGCCACCGGTTTACTGGTCGGCCCGGCCCGCGCGGTCGCCAGCGCCCTGCGGGTGGTCGGCGCGGGGGCGCTGACCACGGCGGTGCCGTTGCTGCAACCGATCGTGATGCCGTCGGCCACCCGATCCGCGCTGCGCAAGGAGGACGGCCTGATCGACCGGCTGCGCGAGGAAATCCTGGCCGTGGTGCCGACCCCGCCAGCCGGTCCGGTGAAGGTCGAGCGGTTCAGCATTCGCGCGGTGGTGTCGACGGTCATCGTGATCGTCGCCGTCGTCGTACTCGTCAGCCAGGTCGCCGGCCTCGACCTCTGGTCGGTCGTACGGCACGCCGACTGGACCTGGCTGGCGGCCGGTGTGGCGCTGTCGGCGGCGCGGTTCCTTGGCGCCGGCGTTGGCCTGACCGGGTTCGTCGCGGAGCGGATCAGCCTGCGCCGGTCGGTGCTGGCCCAGCTGGCCTGCTCGTTCGTCGGACTGGCCGCACCGGCCGGCGTCGGAGTGGCGGCGCTGAACGTACGTTTCCTCGGCAAAAGCGGCGTCCCGGCGGCCCCGGCGCTGGCCAGCATCGCGCTCTGGCAGCTCGGCAGCCTCGCCGTCAACGTCTTCTGGGTGCTGGTTTTCAACCTGGTGTACGGGATCAGCCAGCCGCTGATCCCGGTGCCGCGCGGGATCGGCCTACCGGTCATTGGCGCCGCTGTCGTGCTGGTCCTCGCCGCGCTCGCGGTCCCGCGCGTACGCCGGTTCGTACGAGCGCGCGTCCAGCCGTATCTGGACCAGGTTCGGCCCCGGATGGCCTCGGTGCTGACCCGGCCAGGCCGCGTGCTCACCGGCATGGGCGGCTTGTTTTTCCAGTCTGTCTGTACGGTTCTGGTGATGGCCGTCAGCATTCGGGCCTTCCACGGAGAAGCGTCGCTGCTGACCGTCACTTTCGTTGTGGTGGTGGGGGTTGCGCTCGGATCGGCCGCGCCAACGCCGGGCGGCCTCGGCGCGGTAGAGGCTGTGCTGGCCGCCGGCCTGACGGCCGCGCCGGGTTGAATCCGGCCACCGCGGTGTCGGCCGTGCTGCTGTATCGGCTGCTGACTTTCTGGCTGCCGGTGCTCCCGGGTTGGGTGGCCTTCGTCGCCATGCAACGCCGCGAGCTGCTGTAACTCCGCTCGTACGGGAAACCGTAATGACAACCGGTCCCACATATGCGTGTTTGACTATGTGTTGCTATAGTCGGCGATGGCAACAGCGCAATCCCGACAAGGTGGAGCAGGTTATGGGAGTCGGTCACGGGCATGGGCACAGCGGTGGCACCGCGGCCGGTGCGCACCGTCGCCGGCTCGCTGTGGTGCTCGGCATCACCACCACGATCCTGGTCGTCGAAATCGTCGGAGCGCTCATCTCCGGCAGCCTCGCGCTGCTCGCCGATGCCGGCCACATGCTCACCGACGCGACCGGGGTGGCGCTGACGCTGCTCGCCATCTGGATCGCCCAGCGTCCGCCCAGCAGTCGGCGGACCTTCGGCTTCCAGCGTGCCGAGGTGCTGGCCGCTCTTGCGAACGCCGTTCTGCTACTGGGCGTCGGCGGTTTCGTGGTGGTGGAAGGCATTCGCCGGCTGATCGAGCCTCCCGAGGTGGCCACCACACCGATGATCATCTTCGGGGTCGTCGGGATGGCCGCGAACGCTGTTTCGCTGCTGATTCTGGCCCGCGCGCAGGCCGACAGCATCGGGATTCGGGGCGCTTTCCTGGAAGTGATGAGTGACGCGCTCGGCTCGGCCGCCGTCGTGGTCGCCGCTGTGGTGATCGCGCTGACCGGCTGGGAACGTGCCGACGCGATCGCCTCGCTCGGCATCGGGCTGCTGATCGTGCCGCGGACGCTCAAACTTCTCAAAGAAGCCGTCGAAGTGCTGTTGGAAGCCACTCCCGAGGGCGTCGACCTTGACGACGTACGCAAACATCTCTGCGAAACTCCCGGAGTCCTGGACGTGCACGACTTGCACGCTTGGACCATCACCAGCGGCGCCCCGGTTCTCTCGCCCATGTGGTGGTCGCCAACGAGCGTTTGGAATGCGGCTCCGGCACGATCCTGGACGCCCTCCAGCGCTGCGTCTCCGGCCATTTCGACGTCGAACATTCCACTTTCCAGTTGGAACTGGCCTGCCACGCCGACCACGAATCCGGCTCGCACACTTAATCAGCCGGTTTTGCAGGTGACCAGATCTAGTCCCCACCCCATGCGCACCGTTACTTTCACACCAAAGTTG
Organism: Fodinicola feengrottensis; assembly: GCF_010993775.1. Taxonomy (GTDB): domain Bacteria; phylum Actinomycetota; class Actinomycetes; order Mycobacteriales; family HKI-0501; genus Fodinicola; species Fodinicola feengrottensis. The sequence continues at coordinate 96,447 of NZ_WOTO01000003.1, forward strand.
GTCAACTTTGTGCGGGACCCAGCCCCGTCCGGCGCCATCGGCCGCCAGGCCGATGTTGTCGCCCCTCCGGCAGGGGCGCCGGTCCTCAGACCCTGCGGTTTTTGCAGGGTCTGAGGACCGGCTCTCGTAGCCGTAGTCGACGGCGCCCGCGCCGAAGCCGCCAGAAATACAGGGCGGATCGGCAGTAAGCACGAGAAAACCCCACCCCGACACCGCCCTTTGGTGTCGGGGTGGGGTTTTCTCGTGCCTGGTAGACGAGACGCCGCACCCTCACAGAAAACGCCCTTAAGCAGGACGCTCACCTCCGCAGCAAACGCCCTTAACCAGGACGCTCACCTCCGCAGCAAACGCCCTTAAACCAACGGCGCTTACCTCCCAAGCAGACACCCCTTCTAACAAGAATGTCTGAGGTCAATGGGTGGGGGGTGAGTCAATGACGGCGGCGGCTAGCGCGGTTCTGGACTTTACGGCTAGTTTTTCCGCGGATGTTGGTGATGTGGGTTTCCACGGTACGGGGGCGAAGGCCGAGGCGGTCGGCGATTTCTGGGTTGGTGAGGCCGGCGGCGACCAGTTGGGCGATTTCGGCTTCACGGGTGGTGAGGCGAGTGCGGGCGGGCGTTTCTGGTTCGGGAGTTTTGGGCGTACGCAAGAGATCCAGCTGAGCGTCGGCTTCGGCGCGGCGGGCCAGCAGGCCGCCTGACTCGAAAAGTTCGCCGGCGCGTTCGAGGGCGGCGACGGCGGCTTCGCGGTGATCCGGTCCAAGGGGAGCCAGCGCGCGATGCCAGCCAGCAGCCACGCATCGGCTTCGTTGGCGCGATGGTTGCCGGTCGCGAAGGCGACGGCGGCCGCTTTCGCGTACTCGGCGGCGGCCGCTGGGGCGCCGCCGAAAATGGCGATCCGGGCCCGGCTGATTTCCTGGTATCCCAGGTATTTTGGCAGGTCGACGCCGTTTTCGACGGCCTTCTCGATGATCCGCAGCCAGCCGCGGGCCTCGTCCGTACGCCCCCGGGCCAGCTCGGCAAGAACCAGGCCCTGCGCGAAAAAAAACGGTCGGTGCAGCGGATCGATCAGCGGCATTTCGGGGCCACCAAAGGCAGGGACCGCGGTGTCCAGGCAACCGACCGGGTCGCCCATGATCAGCTTCGCGAAGCCCAGCGCGCCGCCGGCCACCGCGTCGAACCAGTTCCGCCGCTCCTGCCCCGAGTCGACCGCGGTTTCGGCGGTTTTCATCGCGGCCGGGCCGTCTCGCCGAGAGACGTGCACGAGGCTGCATCGAGTACGCGACCACCCGTAGATGCTCGCTGCCGGACAGCTCGGCGGCGTCGACCGCGTCCTCGACGTAGCGCAGCGAGTCCGCGATCCGGCCCAGATCCCAGAGCGCCATGGCCGTACCAGCCAGCAAATACGTCAGCAGGTCGTGCTTTCCGGCGCGCTGGCACAGCCGCAGCCCGCGCTCCAGGTGCCGCAGCGCGGCCTCGTTCAACCCCAGGAAGAACTCGGTCCAGCCGAGCGCGGTGAGCGCCTCCAGCCAGGTGACCAGCTCGTCGTCGCTGAGCGAGTCCATTTGCTCGGCGGCCTGCCGCCGCCAGTCCAGCGCGGCCGGGATGTCCCCGACACCCATATGCGCCGCCGCGAGCTCGCATAATGCGGTCGCTTCCAGACCGCGGTCGGCGCGCTGCCGGGCGATCTCCAGGACCTCCATCATCTGGTCCCGGTCAACGCCGAAGAACTCGCCGCTCAGCACCCGCGCCGACGCCAGCTCGACATGCAGCGCGATCAGGTGGTCGGTGGCATCACCGGGCAGCCGGCGCAGCTCGTTGACGACCAGGTCACGGGCCACCGCGGAACGGCCGAGCATGATCTCGACCCGCGAACAGGCCACCGCCGCGTCCACTCGCTGCTGGGTGCCGAATGGCAGCAGGGCCAGCAGCTGCTCGTACGCCGTCCGGCTGTCTGACAGCCGACCGGCCAGCTGGAGCGCCTTGGCCAGGTCGTCGAGCAGCTCGATCCGCCGCTCAACCTGGTCTTCGGGCAGGTTGTGCAGTGCCGCCTGCAGCCATTGGGCGGCGGTCGACGGGCTGGTCATCATGGTTACGGTGGCCGCGTTGGTGAGCAGGTGCACGGCGGCCTGGTCGCCGACCCGGGCGACCCGCATGACGTGCGGTGCGCGGTGGGTCAGCGGCGCGCTCGCCCGGGCCAGCGCCTCGGCGGCCCGGGTGTGGGCGATCTGCTGCCAGCCGCGGCCGGCCGTTCGGTAGACCACGTCCCGTACCAGCGGATGTCGGTAGTGCATCGACTTGCCGCCGCGTTCCAACCGGATCATGTCCCGCTGGATGAGCCCGTCCAGGCCGGCATGAGTGTCCTCGGACGTCAGATCGGCTACCTCGGCCACCTGCTGGGCGTCGAACGGGTCGTCCAGCACCGAGGCGGCCTGCGCGATCAGCCGTTGCCGGGGCGGTAGTTGCTCGAACTCGGCCCGCAGCACCGCGAGCACCGGCCAGTTCGGCGGATACTGCGGGTGCTGGCCGCCGCCGGGCCGCCGGCTGCCGCCGGCCACCACCCGGGCCAGCGCGTCGAGATAGAGCGGGTTTCCGCCGCTGCGCCGATAAAACTCGCGCGCTGGCGGCTCGCTGGCACGGCCGCGCCGAGCAGCTCGGCGGCCTCGGTCAGGCTGAGCGGGCCGAGGTCCAGCCGCAGGTCTGGCGGTGGCCCGGCTCGCAGCGCGGCGGCCAGTGGCGGTGGCAGTTGCCGCGGCCGGTACGCGAGTGCCACCAGCACGGCGGCGCGGCCGGCGGCCGGCGCAGCAAGTGCGCGATGAACTCCATCGAGGCGGCATCCGCCCAGTGCATGTCGTCGAGCGTCAGCACCACCACCCCGCGCGGCGCGGACAGCCGAGTGATCAGATCCTGGATCGCCCGGTGGGTCTGGTAACGCTCGACGCTCGCCCGGTCGTCGGCGGACTGTTCGGCGTACGACCCGGCCTCGGCGAGCGCCGGGAAGACCTCGGCGAGCAGCGCCGCCGATTCGGTGCCGACGATCCGCTCGCGATGTGCGGCGAGCGCGGCCAACTCGTCGTCGATGGCGTCGACGAGCACCGAGAAAGGCACGATGCCGGTGAGCTCACTGGCCCGCCCGGACAGCACTCGGTGTTTGCGGGCGGCCTGGCGCAGCTGGGCGAGGAACCGGGTCTTTCCGATCCCGGGCTCGCCGGTGATCTCCACCAGATGCAGCCGCGGCGACTCGGCCTCGCCGAATGCCCGCAGCACGTCGGAGAGAGCGCGGCCAACTCCGGACCACGCCCCACGAACCGCTCGGCCCCACCAGACAGCGGTTGCACGTCTTTCCTTCACCTGCCGACGCCGTTGTCACCGGCTTTCCCCTGACATTAGCAATGCCGGCCCGGTACCCGCCTGTCGCCATATATTCCGTTAAGTCGCCGTCACTGCCCGTACCGCCCAGACGTCCGCATCGACGCGATGCGTGCGCTGGACGCACGCATCGCGTCGATGCGGACAAGAGGTGGTAACAGACGGTTAGTCGTCGGCGTCGACCCAGTCGAAGGTTTTCGTGACTGCCTTCTTCCAATTGCGATACTGCCGGTCGCGGTCGGCTGGTTCCATCGAGGGGTCCCATTGCTTGTCCTGGGCCCAGTTGGCGCGGATGTCGTCCTCCGACTCCTCCCAGAAACCGACCGCGAGGCCGGCCGCGTAGGCGGCGCCGAGGGCGGTGGTTTCGTTCACCACCGGGCGGATCACCGACACGTCGAGAATGTCGGCCTGGAACTGCATCAGCAGCTCGTTGACCACCATTCCGCCGTCGACCTTGAGCGAAGTCAGCGGTACGCCGGAATCCGCGTTCATCGCGTCGATGACTTCCTTGGTCTGGAAAGCGGTCGCTTCCAGGACCGCGCGAGCCAAGTGGCCAGCGCTCACGTAACGGGTGAGGCCGACGATCGCGCCGCGCGCGTCCGAACGCCAATGCGGCGCGAACAGACCGGAGAAGGCTGGTACGAAATAGCAGCCGCCATTGTCGTCGACGCTGCTCGCCAGCTGCTCGATCTCGGCCGCCGAACTGATCATTTTCAGGTTGTCGCGGATCCACTGCACCAGCGATCCGGTGACCGCGATCGAACCCTCCAGCGCGTAAACCGTGTCTGCCGACCCGATCTTGTAACAGACCGTGGTGAGCAGGCCGTTGTCGCTCATCACCTTTTCGGTGCCAGTGTTGAGCAGGACGAAGTTACCTGTCCCGTACGTGTTCTTCGCTTCGCCGGGGCTCAGGCACGCCTGGCCGAAAGTCGCCGCCTGCTGGTCACCCAGAATGCCGGCGATGGGTACGCCAGCGAGCACGCCTCGATCGCGTACCTGCCCATATTCCTGCGAGGAGGACTGAATTTCCGGCAGCATCGCGACCGGAATGCCCATTTCGCCGCAGATTTCCTCGTCCCAGGTCAGGGTGTCGAGATCCATCAGCAAAGTACGGGACGCGTTTGTCGGGTCGGTGATGTGCAGCCCGCCGTCCGGGCCGCCGGTCATGTTCCACAGCACCCACGAGTCCATCGTGCCGAACTTCAGGTCGCCGGCCTCGGCGCGTTCCCGGGCACCGTCCACATTGTCCAGCACCCAGCGGATCTTCGGGCCGGCGAAGTAGGTCGCGAGCGGCAGCCCGGTCTTTTGCCGATATCGCTCCTGGCCGCCACCGAGCGCGCCGAGTTCGGCGCAGATCTTGTCCGTACGGGTGTCCTGCCAGACGATCGCGTTGTAGACCGGTTTCCCGGTCTTCACGTCCCACACCAGGGTCGTTTCGCGCTGATTGGTGATGCCCACCGCGGCGATGTCGGACGGCGAAAGGTCTGCTTTCGCGAGCGCGCCGGCGCAGACCTGCCGGGTGTTCTTCCAGATCTCCTCGGCGTTGTGTTCGACCCAGCCGGCTTTCGGGAAGATCTGTTCGTGCTCGGTCTGGTCGGAGGCGACCACCCGGCCGGAATGGTCGAAAACCATGCATCGGGTGGATGTGGTGCCCTGATCAATAGCCGCGACATACCTGCTCATGGCTGCTGGGTTCCTCCTGTGCGGTGCCGAATCTGCGGGCCGGGTCGGTTACGTTGCTGAGGGCAGGATAAGGGCCAGCAGCCCGGCGAGCCCGCCACCGATCAACGGGCCTACCACCGGAATCCACGAATAGCCCCAATCCGGACTTCCCTTGCCCTTGATGGGCAACAGGAACGCGTACGCGATCCGCGGCCCGAGGTCGCGGACGGGATTGATGGCATAGCCGGTCGGGCCGCCGAGGGACTGGCCGATGCCCATTACCACGAAACTGACGCCGGCATATCCCAGCGCGGAATTGCCGAAGTGCGGTACGCCGCCGGTGGTCGCGGCCGCGCCGGGGGAGAGCAGAATCCAGCCCACCAGGACAAAGGTGCCGATTATCTCGGTCACCAGGTTCCACGGCGCGTTCCGGACGTTCGGCGCGGTGGAGAAAATCCCCAGCGTGTGCTCGTTGTCGGCGTACGTGTCGAATTGCAGCTTGTAGACCAGCCAGCAGAGGACCGCGCCGACGATTCCACCGGCGAGTTGGCCCAGTAGATAGAAAGGCGTGAGGCTCCAGGCGACCTTGCCGGCGATCGCCAGTCCGAGCGTCACCGCCGGATTCAGGTGCGCGCCGCTCGCATTCGCCATGCTGGCACCGGCGAAGACCGCGAATCCCCAGCCAAAGGTCACCATCAAGGTGCCGCCGGCGTGCCCATATGTCTTGGTAAGGGTGACATTTGCCACCACCCCGGTGCCGAGCAACACTAGAATCGCGGTTCCGATCAGCTCCCAAAGCACGATGGAGCCAGGATTCACAGCGCCTCCTCAGCCGAGGGCGTGAACATTGTGTGCCCAATCACACCCGTCGCCGGACGTTATGTGATTTGCCGGCGATTGTCTACGAGCCGACAGTCGCATTCCGCCGAACGAAGCAGGTCAATGGCCCGCCGGGTCCGCCTCTTCTGACCGGAACAGGTCAGGAGGTCACTCCGGTGGCTTCGCGGGCGGCCGCGATGACCTCCAGCACGGTGACCGCGTCGGCCGGATCGACCGGCACCGGTGCCACTCCGCGAAGGGCGTCCCGGACTTGCCGGTAGAACTCCGGATAAGTGCCGGGAACGCTGGGAATGGTGACCAGGTTGTCGTCGGTGCCGAGCTGTCCCCATTGCGCCACCGGGTCCTCGCCCCACCCGGGCCGGGCCGGATGCCGGCCGGCTCGCAGGTCCGCTTCTTGTGGATCGAGGCCAGTCTTGACGAATGCGGCCTTGTCGCCAAGTACGCGAAAGCGCGGCCCGCCCTGGCCGGCCACCGAACTCATCCAAAGATGCGACCGGGTGCCGGACTGGTGCGTGATGGCGATGAATGAGTCGTCGTCGGACCGGGTGCCCTGGCGCCGCCGGTCGATTTCGGCGTACGCCGAATGAACCGGACCAAAAAGCTGAATGGCCTGATCGATCAGATGGCTGCCCAGGTCGAACAAGATGCCCGGGGCCTGGTCCGCGGGTGCTTGGTCGCGCCAGCCTCGGGAAGGCTGTGGCCGCCACCTTTCAAACCGGGATTCACACCGGTGCACGGTGCCGAGGACATCTTCGGCAAGGAGTTTCTTCAGTGTCAGGAAGTCCGAATCCCAGCGCCGGTTTTGGAAGACGGTCAACATCAGCCCGCGTTCTCGGGCCGCGATGACCAACTCCCGGCCCTGTTGTGGGGTGGTGGCGAGGGGTTTGTCGATCACCACCGGCAGGCCGCTGCCAGCGCTGCCATCCCCAGCGCGGCATGGGAACCATTCGGGCTGGCGACCACGACCAGATCGAGTTGGTCCGGCCGGGAAAGCAATTCCTCGGCGGTCGGTACGACGATGACGTCGTGATAGTCGCGGCTGGCCCGGTCGGCCCGTTCCGGATTGCCGGTCACCACCGCGCTCAACTGCAGTCCGGGCGTCGCTGAGATGAGCGGGGCGTGAAAGGCCGACCCGGCCAGCCCAAACCCGATGAGGCCGACCCGGAAGGACGCTGGCGAGGAATCGGTCATGACCAGGAGTAAACCAATGGTGGCAGGATGCGGTGCTGGTGGGGTCAGCCCCCGCGACCCGGAACGTCAATCGCTGGACCGATCGGCTTGGTGTCAGGGTATTTCGGCCCGTACGGCACTCGTCTTTTCGGCCGATGGCCGACGGTGTCGAATAGGCATGACTTTGGTCATCGAGACCTTGGCTCCTGGGCAATACCCGTTTGGTGGAGATCGAAACGCCGCCGGCAATGCGAAACGGCGCGATGCCGGTTGGCATCGCGCCGTTGGACGCGTCCGAGTGAACCGCAGCTCGGCGTTTTACCTTTGTCGGGCCGAGGTTACGAGTTGGCCTGACGGTACTGCTCCAGGACCGAGCCGGGCAGCCGGCCACGGGTGGAAATCTGCAGGCCCTGTTCCTGTGCCCAGGCGCGGACGGCCTGAGTATCGACCGCGGAAGCGCGCCGAGCGGCCCGCTTGGCGGCCGGACGGGCCGGTGCGGCGGCATTCTTGCGCGGACGGCCACGGCCACGCTTCACCGGCGCGGGCGCCGGTTTCGCTGCCTTGGCAGCCTTGCTGGCCTTCTTTGCGGCCGGCCGGGCCGCGGCCGCGCCGCCACCTTCGATGGTCTCTTCGAGAACCGCGATGAACTGCTGCAGCGGAACCTTCTTGCCCCGCCCGGCCCGGCTCGCGCCCTTGCGCCATTCCACTGCGGACTGACCGATCCGCAAATGCCCGATGGGCGAACCGGAGTTGTCGGCAATGGAGAGCAGAAGCCCCTTGTCGCCAACAGTGATGACCGCGTCTGCGATGTCCAGCTTGACCTGCATGTGCACTCTCCTCATGTCGAACTGTTGACGCGTCCGACAATCGTAGTAGATGATTTCGATCGCAGCGCGCGTGACATCCGCGATCACTAGAGGAATTAATACCACTTCTCTAGTCCGCTTGTCGCCTCGGGAGCAGAATAATCGATAGGAACTTCGATTTCCACCCGGACCACACCGGATTGACGGCGCTGTCACGATCGGCAAAGCACCCGCGATTGCCCCAAACACGACCACCGGCGGCCACCGCGACGGCATTCTCATCCTGTTCTCATCGGGGTGATGTTCCTCGTTCACAAGTCTGGCGGCCGGGCTCGGTGTCGGTTGGGTTGCCGGCCGGTACGCCGTAACGGCACCGAAGCGGCCCATTCGGGCACCTGTTTCGATCGGTTCCGGTGGCCGCGCATCCTCCGTTGCCCGCCATCGGTGGAAGATCTGTGGTCCAGACCGTGGCCGGCGGTTGTCCGCAAAACCACTGGCCGCTGCGGACGGTCATTTTCCGGCGGGTCGGCGGTGACTCGCCGGTGACCGCTGATCAGCCTGTCGGCCAAAAATCGGGTGCCGCGATCGGGCCGCCACCTGGCGTGCAGATCTTGTTCGCATTTATCAAGGAGGTCGGCTCCGCTGGATCGCCGGGCTTCTGAGCGTTTCGCTCGACGGATCGTGGGTACGGCCGCCCGCCGCAATGTTCTCGTGCTGTGGTAACTATTGCCCGTCGCCGGCCACCGATCGGTGCTGATTGCGCACCAGGGTGCGGAATCGGCGTGCACGAATCGCCCGGTCAACGCGGTACGAGTAGCGTTGCGCAGCAAGATGATCGGTGCTGGCCCGCGGCAATACCGCGACGGACCGGCCGGCAGAGATGGGAAAGGGGGGCCGCGAGGTGGCGCAATCGGTAGACGCGCGACGAGATCCGGCCGACGAGCGTTCCACCGGAGAACTGGTCGGCCAGCTCTCCGGGCAAGTGTCTCAACTGGTCCGCAGTGAACTGAAGCTGGCCCAGATCGAACTGAAGGCGAAGACCCAGAAGCTGGGGGCGGGCATCGGCTTGTTCGCCGGCGCTGGCGTCATCGCTTTCTATTCCGTCGGCGTTCTGCTGGCCGCCGCGGTTCTCGGCCTCGCCGTGGTGTTGCCGGCGTGGGCGGCCGCGTTGATTGTCTTTGGCGTGATGCTCGTGGTCGCGGCGGTGCTGGTTTTGATCGGGATTCGGTTGGTCAAACGTGGCAGCCCGCCGGTGCCGCAGCAGGCTATCGAAGGCCTGAAGACGGACGTGAGCATCCTCAAGAACCTGAAAGAAAGGTCGGATCGATGACGGCGGAGCAGGTAAAGCCGGCGCCCACCGCTACCGATGCCCAAAAGCCGGTCGAGCTCACCGAGGCCGAGTTGCATGCCGACATCGCGCGGCTGCGGGTGGAACTCGGCGGCACGGTCGATCAGCTGGCTGGTCGTCTCGACGTTCGAAAGCAGGCCGAGGAGAAGATCGCGCAAGGCCGCGCGGCGCTGATCCAGAAAGCGCCGGTGATCGGAGCCGCGATCGGGATCGGGCTGCTGGCGATCGGCGTGCTGGTGGTTCTGCGCGGCAGGAAGAAGAAGTCATGAAGCCGGCACTTTTGGCGTACAAGCCGATCAGCTTTGGCGCCGGAATAGCCGGCGGGTTGCTGGCCGGGATGGTGTTCCGCAAGGTTTGGCGGGCGATGGGGCACGAAGGTGACCGGCCACAGCCCACCGCGGCGGACTCCAGTTGGGCCGAAGTGCTCACTGGCGCCGCTGTCGAGGCGGTCATTTTCGCCTTGGTGAAGACCGCGGTCGATCGCGGCAGTGCGGAGGTCTATCACCGGGTGATCGGAGTGTGGCCGGGGAAGTAGCTCAGCAGGAGCCCGGCGGTTGACAAATCGAAGGCGGGGTCTGTCCTTATCGGACGGGCCCCGCCTTCGTTATGCTGGCTGGCGATTTTGTCCGGATTCGTGTCGCGTACGCGCGGTGGCTCCTTCTTGGTGCGGTGGCTGGTATTCCCGTCGAACGGGCGATCTTCCCGGTGATGATCGTCACCGGGAAAATCGCTTGCATGGCACAAGCAACCAGTCGATAGTTGCAGAGAGCAAGTAACTATCGAGGTGAGGGCATGTCGGTCGACACTGCGGCGGAGACAACCGCCGAGGCCTTGGTCCGGGAGCTTTTCGGGCTGATGCGGGGTCTTAAGGGGCTGCACAACGCGCTGCCGCCAGGTCACGGCTTCAAGCTGGAAGGCCCTGCGTACGGCGTGCTGTGGGCGATCGCCGAGCGCGCGCGCGGTCCGGCCGTCGGCGCTGGCCGAGCACCTGTGCCTGGATCTGTCCACGGTCAGCCGGCACCTGTCGAGTCTGACCGCGGCCGGATATCTGGCCAGGGAGACCGATCCGGTGGACAAGCGGGCGCGCACCTTATTCGAGTAAGCCCGGCCGGTGAGGCGCTGCTGGCAGCCGAGCATCGGGCCCGGATCGACGGCGTTTCCGCGCTTGTGTCGGATTTTTCGGAAGCTGAGCGCAAGCGTTTCCTGCGCTCTCTGGTTCGTTTCAACGCAAATCTTGACAATCGTCGCCGGCAGTACGCCGAGGCGGTTGGTAGTGAGGAAGGACGGAACAAAGCATGAGTCAGTCGTTGGCCGAAGCCGCCGGCGATACCAAGCGGGGGTTGGCTCTGAGCCACCGGCAGATCCTGGTGATCCTTTCCGGGTTGCTGCTGGGGATGTTCCTTGCCGCGCTTGATCAGACCATCGTCTCCACGGCGATGCGTACGATCGCCGACAAGCTGGACGGCCAGACCGCGCAGGCATGGGTGACCACGGCGTATTTGATCACGTCGACGGTTTCCACGCCGCTTTACGGAAAACTGTCGGATATGTACGGCCGCAAGCCGTTCTATCTGTTCGCGATCGGGATCGGGATCTTCATCGCCGGCTCGCTGCTGAGCGGTATAGCCGGCGACATCTACACATTGGCCGCATTCCGCGCGGTGCAGGGCATTGGTGCCGGTGGCCTGATGTCCCTGGCGTTCGCGATCGTCGGTGACATCGTGCCGCCTCGGGAACGCGGTCGCTACCAGGCGTACTTTATGGCCGTCTTCGGTACGTCCAGTGTGCTCGGCCCGGTGATCGGTGGCATTCTGGCCGGCCAGAACACGATTCTGGGATTCGACGGCTGGCGCTGGATCTTCCTGGTGAACGTGCCGGTCGGGATCGCCGCGCTGACCGTGGTGGCGCGGGTGCTGAACCTGCCGCACACCCGGCGCAACTCCCGCGTTGACTACGTCGGTGCCGCATTGCTGGCGCTCGGGGTGGTCCCGCTGCTGACCGTGGCCGAGCAGGGCAATGACTGGGGTTGGGGCTCGGGACGGTCGATTGGCCTGATCACGCTCGGCGTGGTGGCCACGGTGGCCTTCGTGTTCTGGGAGCGGCACATGGGCGAGGACGCGATCCTTTCCCTGCGGCTGTTCAAGAACAGCGTCTTCAGTGTCACGTCGGTGATGAACTTCCTGGTCGGCATGGTGATGTTCGGTGGCATCGCGGCCATTCCGCTCTACTTGCAGATCGTCCGCGGCTATTCGCCGACGGCGGCCGGTTTCCTGTCGCTGCCATTGATGCTCGGGATCATGGGCGCGTCTTTCCTGTCCGGCCAGGTGATGTCCCGGACCGGGCGCTACAAGGTCTTCCCGATCGTGGGCGCCGCATTCCTGATGATTGGCCTGGTGCTCTGCTCCACGCTGACCCCGGACGTGGCGATCATCGTTCCGATGGCGTATTTGGCGGTCTTCGGGATTGGTCTGGGCCTGTCGATGCAGACCCTGATCGTGTCGGTGCAGAATGCCGTGCCAGCCCGCGACATGGGCGTTTCGACCAGCTCGGCGCAGTTCTTCCGGACCATGGGCGGCACGTTCGGCACCGCGATCTTCCTGTCGGTGCTGTTCAACTCGGTCGCCGGCAACATCAAGGACCGGTTCACCGACGCCACCCACACCGAGCCGCAGGCGCTCGGGCAGGCCGTCGCGCATCTGTCCAAGAGCCAGCGCGACCTGCTCGCCGGCAGTGGCGGGGGATCAAGCAGCCTGAACGACACCAGCTTCATCACCCGGCTGCCGGACGTGCTGAAGAACATCTTCTTGCATGGCTTCAACGACTCGATGACCACCGTTTTCATCCTGGCCGCCGCGGTCGCGATCCCGCTGATCGTGCTGGGGTTCTTCGTCAAGGAGATCCCGCTGCGGACGACCAACGGCTTGTCCGCGCAGCAGGCGGACGCCGATGCGACCGTCGCTCCAGCCGCCATCCACTAGGCGCACTGGAGATATAGAAAGAGCACGTTTGCTCGGCAGGCCCCCACGGAACTTCGTGGGGGCCTGCCGCTTTCGTACGGACACAGCCGTTCGGATAGTTAGCGCGTACGCGTGCGTAGCCTTAGGCTCGCTGCCATCAGGGCATGATCCACGTCACCCCAGCTCACGTTGCCAGGCGCTCGGCCAGCGGAGGTTTTCGATGCGCAGCACGATGCAGGACACACCACTGTCGATCACCCGGATCCTGAAGTACGGCACTACCGTGCACAGTGCCGCCGAGGTGGTGAGCTGGACCACGGAAGGTCCCCGCCGCCGGACGTACGCCGAGGTCGGCCGCCGGGCGGCCCAGCTCGCGAACGCGCTGCGGGCGCTGGGCATCGACGGCGACCAGCGGGTCGCGAGCTTCCAGTGGAACAACGCGGAGCACCTTGAGGTCTTCCTGACCGTGCCGTCGATGGGCGCGGTGCTGCACACTCTGAACCTGCGGCTGTTCCCGGACCAGCTGACCTACATCGCCAACCACGCCGAAGACAAGATCATCATTGTCGACAACACACTCGTACCGCTGCTCGCGCGGGTGCTGGCGAAACTGATCACTGTCGAGCACGTCATCGTGGTCGGCCCCGCCGACACCGCGCCGATCGCGGACGCCGGCAAGCAGCTCCATGACTACGAGGAGCTGCTGGCCGCGCAGCCAGACACCTTCGACTGGGTGGAGCCCGCGGACGAGCGGGACGCGGCCGCCATGTGTTATACGTCCGGTACGACCGGAGACCCCAAGGGAGTGGTGTATTCGCACCGCTCGATCTACCTGCATTCGCTGCAGATCCTGACCCGCGAGTCGTTTGGGATCAACGGAGACGATCGCATTCTGGCGATCGTGCCGATGTTCCACGCCATGGCGTGGGGGCTGCCGTACGCGTGCCTGATGGCCGGTTCGACGTTGTTGATGCCGGACCGTTTCCTGCAGGCCGAGCCGCTGGCGAAGATGATCGCGGCCGAGAAGCCGACTTTCGGTGGCGCGGTGCCGACAGTTTTCGCCGACCTGCTGTCCTATTTGGACTCCCACGATGTTGATACGTCATCGCTGAAAGAGGTCGTCATCGGCGGTTCGGCCTGCCCACCGGCGCTGATGGCCGCTTATCGCGACCGGCACCAGATCGACGTCATTCACGCGTGGGGGATGACCGAAACTTCGCCGCTGGGTTCGGTTTCCCGGCCACCGGCCGGCGCGACCGCCGACGAAGCGTGGGAATACCGGAAAACTCAGGGCCGCTTCCCGGCCGCCGTGCAGTTCCGGCTGGCCGGCCCGGACGGGAACCTGGTTCCGACCGACGGGGTCGCGGTCGGTGAACTGGAAGTGCGAGGGCCGTGGGTGGCTGGCTCGTACCACGGCGATGCTGCGCCACCGGAGGAAAAGTTTCACGACGGCTGGTTGCGTACCGGCGATGTCGGCATGGTGACGCCGAACGGATACCTCACCCTGACCGACCGCTCCAAGGACGTCATCAAATCCGGCGGCGAGTGGATTTCCTCGGTAGAGCTGGAAAACCACTTGATGGGCCACCCGAAGGTGGCGGAGGCCTCGGTGGTCGGCGTGCCGACGGACGCGCGCTGGGACGAGCGACCACTCGCGGCCGTCGTGGTGCGCGAAGGGGAACAGGTCAGCGCCGCCGAGCTGCGCGATTTCCTGGCCGCCAAGGTCGCCAGATGGCAGCTGCCGGAGCGGTGGACTTTCATTGACGAGGTCCCGAAAACCAGCGTCGGCAAATTCGACAAGAAGCGCATCCGGGCGCGCTACGCGGACGGTGAACTCGAGGTGATCACACTGAAGTAATCAGTGGTCGGGGTTGTCCTCGAGGCGTTTGTACGACGCCTGAATTTCGGCCTCGGCGGCGTCTCGGCCGACCCAGGTGGCGCCCTCGACGGATTTCTTCGGCTCCAGGTCCTTGTAGACCTCGAAGAAGTGCTGGATTTCCAGCCTTTCGAACTCCGGTACGTGGTGAATGTCCCGCATGTGCTCCTGCCGCGGGTCGCGCGCTGGTACGCACAGGACCTTGTCGTCCGGCCCCGCCTCGTCGCGCATCCGGAACATGCCGATCGCGCGGGCCAGCCAGCACCACACAGCCCGGAAAGGTCGGCTCCGGCAGCAGCACCAGCGCGTCCAGCGGGTCACCGTCCTGGCCGAGGGTGTTGTCGATGAATCCGTAGTCGGCTGGATACTGGGTGGCGGTGAAAAGCACCCGGTCAAGTCTGATCCGACGGTTTTGTGGTCAACCTCGTACTTGTTGCGCTGTCCCTTGGGGATCTCGATGGTGACGTCGAATTCCACTATCTACTCCTCTGCGAAAAGCGCACTCCATGCTTGCTTGTAGTGTCGCTTACGGAGTTGTCGTGGGAGGTGACGGGTGGTCGCGCGAGCCCCGCGCTGGTTGCTGGTAACCGGCCTGGTGGCGGCGGTGCTGGTGGGCATTGCCGGGACCGCCGGTGGTGCTGTGGTGTCCGTCGCGTTCGCGGCGCCGATCCGCGGCTATCTGACCCCGCTGCCACCGACCCCGGAAGTCGCGTACCCAGTGCCCGGCCTGCAGGCTGCCCCGCAGCCGGTGCTCGCGGCGGCCGGTGGCGCCGATCCGACCGCCGAGGGCCTGGCCAGCCAGCTCGGCCAGGCGCTGGCGGACAGCAGGCTCGGACCGAGCGTTTCGGTGTCAGTACGCGATGGCAACACCGGCGAGTCGTTGTACGGCCACACGGACAGCTCTTCGGTGCCGGCCGCGTCCGCGACCAAGCTGCTCACCGCGACGGCCGCGTTGGAGAGTTTCGGTCCTGACTACCGCTTCAAGACCCGCGCGGTGGCGGGTGCCGCCGGTGCGGTCTATCTCGTCGGTGGCGGCGATCCGACGCTCGGCATCGGGCCGAAGACCGCATATCCAGACGCGGCCCGGTTGGACCAGTTGGCCGCGCAGGTGCGCAAGGCGCTCGGCGGCGCCTCGGTCAGCAAGATCATCGTCGACACCTCGCTGTTCAGCGGCCCGACGCAGGCGGCTGGGTGGGATCCGACCGACGTGAGTGGCGGCGACGTGGCGCCGATCACCGCGCTGATGGTCGACGGCGGCCGTACGTCCCCATCCGAGGATGCTCGCGGCCGTACCACCACACCCGCGGTCTTCGCAGCCCAGGGCTTCGCGCAGGCACTCGGCGTGCCGTCCGCTTACATCACCAGCGGCAAGGCGCCGGCCGGCGCCCGCGAGCTCGGTTCGGTCAGCTCGCCGATGCTGTCCGGGATTGTCTACGACAACCTGCAGATCTCCGACAACGTGATCTCCGAGGTGCTGGCCCACCAGGTCGGACTGAAGAACGGGCAGCCCGGCAGCTTCGCCGGCGGGGCCGCCGCGGTGATCGCGACCCTGTCCAAGCTCGGCGTGCCAGCCGGTGACGCGACCCTGTCCGACGCGAGCGGCCTGTCCCGCAACGACCGGGTGAGCGCGCGACTGTTGAGTTCGGTGCTGGCCACCGCCTCCTCGCCCGCCCATCCCAACCTGCGACCGGCGATTACCGGGCTGCCGGTGGCCGGCTACAGCGGCACCCTGGACAGCCGGTTCCAGGACGGGAAGTCGCGAGCCGGGGCCGGTCTCGTACGAGCCAAAACCGGCACCCTCTCCGGCGTCAGCTCGCTGGCCGGCACTCTGGTCGACAGCTCCGGCCAGGTTCTGGTTTTCGCCGTCGTAGCCGACAAGGTCCCGAACGGCGGCACCTCAGCGGCCGAAGACGCCCTCGACGCGGTCGCCGCCAAGCTCGCCGGCTGCGGCTGTTCCTAGACAGCGTCTGGTTAATCCTCGTCGAGGGTGACTTCTAGGGCGACAAAGTAGGGCATTCCGGCCCTGGAACGTCACCCTCGCGTCGGGTTGGCGGCCGGGTGGCCAGCCATCGGCGGCCGCTGGCCGTAACGTAAGGGAATGCCTGAGATCGTCGACTGGGATCTGGCCGCGCTCACCGCGGCCCGACTGGCCCGCCCCGGCCCGTCGGTCACCTTCAGTGAGGCCGCCGGGGTGGTCTCGGAGCTGCGCCGGCTGACCGAGGAAGCGGCCGAACACGTGGCCGCCTTCACCGAGATGCCGCCGGTGGTCGAGGCGGCGCCGGTGCAGGTGGTGGACCGCGGCGACTGGGCGAAGGCGAACATCGCCGGCCTGCGCAAGGTCACCGGCCCGTTGGCCAGCCGGATGCAGGCGGTGCAGGCCAATCCGGTGCTGCGTACGGTCGGTCCGAAGGTCACCGGCGCGCAGGCCGGCACGGTGCTGGCGTACATGTCCGGCAAGGTCCTCGGGCAGTACGAGGTGTTCTCCGGCGGCGTCGGCCCCCTGCTGCTGGTGGCGCCGAACATCGTCGAGGTCGAGCGCAAGCTGAACGCCGACCCGCGCGACTTCCGGATGTGGGTCTGCCTGCACGAGGTCACCCACCGCACCCAGTTCACCGCGGTGCCCTGGATGCGCGAACACTTCTTTGCCGAGGTCAACGCCTTCATCGACGCCTCCGAGCTGGATCCGGAAGCGGTCGCCGACCGGGTCCGACGGGCGGTCTCGACGCTCTCGGACGTGGTCAACGACCCGCAGTCCCGTTCGAACCTGCTCGACATCGTCCAGACGCCCGCGCAACGCGAGATCATCGACCGGCTGACGGCGCTGATGACGCTGGTCGAGGGCCACGCGGAGTACGTGATGGACGGCGTCGGGCCGGAGGTGGTGCCGACCGTCGCCGAGATCCGGTCCGCGTTCAACGCCCGCCGCGCCAGCGCGAATCCGGTGGAGAAGCTGGTCCGCCGGCTGCTCGGGGTGGAGGCGAAGCTCCGGCAGTATGCTGAGGGCCGAAAGTTCGTCGCCGCGATCGTGGACGAGGTCGGGATGGCCGGCTTCAACAAGATCTGGACCTCGCCCGAGACACTTCCGCTCACCTCCGAGCTGACCGACCCACACGCGTGGGTCACCCGAGTCCATGGCCGGCCCGCCGCCACCGCTGAATGACGTACGCGCCGCGGTCGCCGCGGCGCTGACCGGGCTGTCCCCGGGCGAGCTGGTCCTGGTCGCCTGTTCCGGCGGCCCGGACTCGCTGGCGTTGGCGGACGCCCTCGCGTACTGCGCCCCCCAAGCGGGTCTACCCGCTGGCTTGCTGACCGTCGACCACGGCTTGCAGGACGGATCGGCTTCGCGGGCCGCGGACGTACGAGCGTGGGCGCTGTCGTGCGGTCTTGTCCCGGCCGAGGTGCTGACGGTCTCCGTCGACGGTCCCGGTGGGCCGGAGGCCGCCGCGCGTACGGCCCGGTACGCGGCCTTGGACGCGGCCTCCGACCGCCTCGGGGCAGCCGCCGTCCTGCTCGGTCACACGCGTGACGACCAGGCCGAGACGGTGTTATTGGGCCTCGCCCGCGGCTCCGGCATCCGGGCCGCCGCCGGCATGCCAGCCCGGCGCGGCCGCTATCTGCGGCCGCTGCTGGACCTGCCGCGGTCGACCACCACCGCGGCTTGCGCGGCCGCCGGCCTGAAGCCGTGGTGCGATCCGCACAACAGCGATCCCGCGTACGCGCGCTCACGCCTGCGCAAACTGTTGCCGACGCTGGAGGAGGCTGCTCCCGGGGTGACCGCCGGGTTGGCTCGTACGGCGAAGATGGCCCGCGCCGACGCCGACCTGCTCGATTCGCTGGCCGCGTCAGTGCAGGCGGTCTCTAAAGACGGCTTGCTTGTGGCCGTCGTGGCCACCGAGCCCGAGCCCATCCGCCGCCGTGTGCTGCACTCGTGGGCATCGACGATCACCCCTCGCCCGTACGACCTCTCCAGCCGCCATATCGCTTCCTTGGACGCCCTGATCGTGTCCTATCGCGGCCAGGGCGCGGTCGCGTTGCCGGGCGGGGTCCGTGTCCGCCGCTCCGGCGCGCACCTGAGGGCTGACTGACCCCACTCATGGCTGGCCAGTTGGCGGCATGACAGTCTGTTTGGGTGACTTCGCGCTGGGGGGCCCGGACCACTTCCCTGTACGAATCCGACATCGAGCGGGTGGTGGTCTCCGAGGACGAGATTCGCGTCAAGACCGCCGAGCTGGGCAAGCAGATCGCGGCCGATTACGCGGCGAGCGAGAGCCGTTGTTGGTGGGGGGTGCTGAAGGGTGCGGTCATGTTCATGGCCGACTTCGCCAGGGCGGTGCCGCTGCCGACGCAGCTGGAGTTCATGGCGGTGTCCAGTTACGGCGCGTCGACGTCGTCGTCCGGGGTTGTACGCATCCTGAAGGACCTTGATTCGGACATCGCCGGCCGGCACGTGCTGGTGGTCGAGGACATCATCGACTCCGGGCTCACGCTGTCGTGGCTGTGCCGCAACCTGGCCGCCCGCAACCCCGCGTCCGTCGAGGTGGTGGCCCTGTTGCGCAAGCCCGACGCGATCAAGGTGCCGGTGGACGTGCGTTATGTCGGCTTCGACATCCCGAACGAGTTCGTGGTCGGTTACGGGCTGGACTACAACGAGCGCTACCGTGACCTGCCGTACGTCGGGCTGCTCAAACCGAGCGTGTACGAGCGCTAGCCATTGCGCGTACGTGCAGACACACTCTGAGAGTCAGCTGAGAGTCTGATCGGAACGTGCGGCCGGGTGGCATCGTTGCCCTGTTGTGTGAACTTGAGGTAAGCAATCCCACCTCGGTCTGTCGGCGTCAGCGGACAGCGGGAGGTAGCCTTGAGGGATATCGCCAACCGCTGGACATGTTCTCTTAGCGTTGTCGTCCGGCCAATGAGCACTACCGCCGAGCTTTCATTCGTTGGATCAGGAGGGGTCGGGGCCCGTCATGGCGCCTCGCATGCAGCATGGATCGCACTCGTATACTCCGTCGGCCCATCGTCTGGATCGTGCTGGTGGTTCTGGCCGCGCTGGTGCTGACCACCTTCTTCACCAATGGTGACGACTACAAAAAGGTCAGCACGTCGATCGCCCTTTCACAGGTGACCAGCGGAAACGTGGTCAGTGCCACGATCGAGGACCGTGAGCAGGTCCTCCAGCTGAACCTGAAGAACCCGGTCGACGGCTCCACCAAGGTGGAAGCCAGTTACCCGGCCGAGGCAACCTCGGCGATTTTCGCCACCATCTGGCCAAATGGGAAGGCCGGCGCCAAGGGCGTCGCTTTCGACACCAAGGTGACGAAAGACTCTTTCTGGGCCAGCCTGCTGATCAGCCTGCTGCGGTCGCGCGGTGCTGCTGCTTCTGGTGTTCTTCTTCATGAGCCAGATGCAGGGCGGCGGCAACCGGGTCATGAACTTCGGCAAGTCCAAGGCCAAGCTGGTCAGCAAGGACACCCCGAAGACCACGTTCGCGGACGTGGCCGGCGCTGACGAGGCGATCGAGGAGCTCGAGGAGATCAAGGACTTCCTCGCCGCGCCCGCCAAGTTCCAGGCCATCGGCGCCAAGATCCCCCCAAGGGCGTGCTGCTGTTCGGCCCGCCCGGCACCGGTAAGACGCTGCTCGCCCGCGCCGTCGCCGGCGAGGCCGCGGTGCCGTTCTACTCCATCTCCGGTTCGGACTTCGTCGAGATGTTCGTCGGTGTCGGTGCTTCTCGCGTACGGGACCTGTTCGAGCAGGCCAAGGCGAACGCGCCGGCGATCATCTTCGTCGACGAGATCGACGCGGTTGGCCGGCACCGTGGCGCGGGCCTCGGTGGTGGGCACGACGAGCGTGAGCAGACCCTGAACCAGATGCTGGTCGAAATGGACGGCTTCGACGTGAAGGGCGGCGTGATCATGATCGCCGCCACCAACCGGCCGGACATCCTGGACCCGGCGCTGCTGCGGCCCGGCCGGTTCGACCGGCAGATCGCGGTGGACCGCCCGGACATGGAGGGCCGCAAGGCCATCCTGCGGGTGCATGCCAAGGGCAAGCCGTTCGCTCCGGACGTGGATCTGGACACGATCGCCCGCCGGACGCCCGGCTTCACCGGTGCCGACCTCGCGAACGTGATCAACGAGGGCGCGCTGCTGACCGCTCGTACGGACCTGAAGGCCATCACCAACGACACGTTGGAAGAGGCCATCGACCGGGTGATCGGGGGCCCGCAGCGCAAGACCCGGGTGATGAGCGAACCGGGAAAAGAAGGTCACCGCCTACCACGAGTCCGGCCACGCGCTGGTCGCCTGGGCGCTGCCGCATTCCGCGCCGGTGCACAAGCTGACGATCCTGCCGCGCAGCCGCTCGCTCGGGCACACCCTGGTGCTGCCGACCGAGGACAAGTACAACCAGACCCGGTCCGAGATGATCGACACCCTCGCGTACGCGCTGGGTGGCCGGGCCGCCGAGGAGCTTGTCTACCACGAGCCCACCACCGGTGCGTCCGACGACATCCAGAAGGCCACCGGGATGGCCCGCGCGATGGTCACCGAATACGGCATGTCGACCAAGCTGGGTGCGGTGAAGTACGGCCAGACCGACGGTGAGCCGTTCCTCGGCCGCACCATGGGTCACGAGGCCAACTACTCGGACTCCGTCGCCGCGCTGATCGACCAGGAAGTACGCGGCCTGATCGAGATGGCGCACGACGAGGCCTGGGAGATCCTGGTCGAATACCGGGATGTCCTGGACGCGATGGTGCTGGAGCTGATGGAGAAGGAGACGCTGGTCAAGACCGACCTGGAGCGGATCGCGCACCGGGTGGTCAAGCGTCCGCCGCTGGCTCCGTACAACGGCTTCGGCAAGCGCACGCCCAGCGACAAGCCGCCGGTCATGACCCCGCGCGAGCTGGCGGTGCTGAACATGAGCAAGCCGGCGAACGGTTCGGTCGGCGACCTGTACGGCGAGTCGGCCTCGGTCAGCGGCGACCTGCCGTCGTACGGCGAGGCCGCGGACCCCGAAGCGACCCAGCAGATCCCGCTGCCGCACAACCCGGGCACCAACCCGCCGTACCCGTCGGGAGCCTGAGCTGACCGGGAGCAACGGGCCTGATCTGGACGGATCCGCCACGGTTTCCGTGGCGGATCCGCCGCGTGTGGATCTGGACCGGATCGCGGCGGCCGTGCACGAGATCCTGATCGCGATCGGCGAGGACCCGGACCGCGACGGGCTGCGGGAGACGCCGCGCCGGGTGGCCAAGTCGTACGCCGAGATGTTCTCGGTCTGCTGCTGATGGATCCGGCGGCCTCGCTGACCACCACGTTCGAGGCCGGCCACCAGGAGTTGGTGCTGGTCAAGGACATCGAGCTGTATTCGACCTGCGAGCACCACCTGGTGCCCTTCCACGGCGTCGCGCACGTCGGCTACATCCCGGGCGCGGACGGCCGCATCACCGGGCTGTCCAAGCTGGCCCGGCTGGTCGACGGCTACGCCCGGCGGCCGCAGGTGCAGGAGCGGTTGACCGCGCAGATCGCCGACTCGATGGTCGAGCGGTTGAATCCTCGGGGCGCGATTGTCGTCCTCGAGTGCGAGCATCTGTGCATGTCCATGCGAGGCATTCGCCGGCCCGGCGCGCGAACCGTGACCTCCGCGGTGCGCGGCATCTTCGAGCGGTCCGCCACCTCGCGGGCCGAGGCGATGAGCCTGATTATCGGCAAGTGATGACGTACTGGCAGCCCGGCGGGATAGCGGCACCGCGGTGATGGGCGTTCTCAACGTCACCCCGGATTCCTTCTCCGACGGCGGTCGGTACGTGAACGTCGACGCGGCGCTGGCGCACGGCCGGCGGATGGCCGCCGAGGGCGCGCACCTGGTGGACGTCGGTGGCGAGTCGACCCGGCCGGGCGCGAGCCGAGTGGACGCCGACACTGAGATCAAACGGGTCGTGCCGGTGATAGCGGATCTCGCCGCTGAAGGCATCGCACTGTCGGTGGACACCAGCCGGGCGCAGGTGGCCGAGGCGCGCGCGCGGCCGGCGCGCGCTGGGTCAACGACGTGTCCGGCGGTCTCGCCGACCCGCAAATGGCCAAGGTGGTCGCCGACGCGGGATGCCCTTGGGTGTTGATGCACTGGCGCGGCCACAGCCAGCCGGACATGTATGAGCTGGCCTCGTACGAGGACGTGGTCAGCGAGGTCCGCGACGAGCTGTCCACCTGCGCGGACGCGGCCATCGCGGCCGGCGTCGACCCGGCCAACCTGGTGGTCGATCCGGGCCTGGGGTTCGCCAAGCGGGCCGAGCACAACTGGCAGCTGCTGGCGCACCTGGACGTGCTGCTCGCGCTGGGTTTCCCGGTGCTGGTCGGGGCCAGCCGCAAGTCCTTCTTGGGACGGCTGCTGGCCGGTCCGGACGGCACCCCACGGCAGGTCGAGGAGCGCCAGGACGCCACCCTCGCCACCACCGTGTTGGCGCTGGAGGCGGGCGTTTGGGGCGTACGGGTGCATGACGTGCGATCGACCGCCGACGCGATCGCGCGGTGTGGCAGGCGGTCAGCGGCCAGCGATGAGCGATCAGATCAGCCTCACCGGGCTGCGAGTGCGCGGTTTTCACGGCGTTTTCGACCATGAGCGGGCGGACGGCCAGGACTTCGTCGTCGACGTGGTGCTCGAAACCGACACCACCGCGGCCGCCAGGAGCGACGACCTGACCGACACGATTGACTATGGCGATCTCGCCGAGCGGCTGGCCGAGGTGGTCGCCGGCCGCCGGTCAACCTGTTGGAGGCGCTCGCCGCCCGCCTCGCCGACGCGTGCCTGACCGATGCGCGGGTCGCCGCGGCCACCGTCACCATCCACAAACCGCAGGCGCCGATCCAGCGCACCTTCACCGACGTGTCCGTCACGATTCGCCGGAGCCGTCGCACCAGCTGGGAGGGGCCGCAGTGAGTGAGTCCAGGAGCGGGCCGCCGAAGCCGTCGATCGGACCGACCCGGCCGGTGACCCTGCTGGTCACCTTCGTGATCGCGGCCATCGCCGCGTATGTGCTGGTCCAGCGCTTCTACGGCGATATAGCGGTGCCGACCCTGCCGTTGGCCACCTTCGCTCTGCTCGCGGTCATCGAGGCCCTGACGGCCCGGTCCACCCGGGCCCGGATCGCCCGCAAGCCCGGCACCGAGCCGATCCCGCCGCTGACCGCCGCCCGGTTGATCGTGCTGGCCAAGGCGTCGTCGATCGCCGGCGCGCTGTTCTGCGGCCTGTACGCGGGGGCACCTTCGTCTACGTGCTGTCCGCCGCCAGCCGGCTCAACGTCGCGGTGACCGAGACGCCGATCGCCGCTGGTGGCGTCCTCACCGCGGGGCTGCTGATAGCGGCCGCGTTGTGGCTGGAGCGATCCTGCCGGATCCCGCCGCGGGACGATGACGACGACAAGCCGGTCGCGGAGCCGAAAGACCCGCATGCTCCCGGGTTCTGACACCTGCCAGGTGTGTGGTGGGCGCGGACCGCCGACGCTCGCGACGAGTTGCTCGCGGTGCTGCCGGCCGCCGAACGCGACCGCCACCGTGCGTACGTACGAGCGAATGACCGCGCCCTCTACCTGGTCGCACACGCCCTCACCCGGTTGCTGCTGGCTGAGCGGCTGGAGCAGCCGCCGGCCGACATCGTCTTCAGCCGGGTGTGCGTGCACTGCGGCGCCGACCATGGCAAGCCGCTCCTGCCCGGTTCGGGCTGGGAGACGTCGCTCTCGCATTCCGGCGGCTGGGTCGCGGTGCGCTGGCTGGCGGCTGGCGGCTGGGCATCCGGTCGGCGTGGACGTCGAGTGGATCGACCGGGCATTGGACGTGGAGTCGCTGCGGGACACCGTCCTCGCCCAAGCCGAGCAACGAGTGCTGGCTGCCGGTCCGCCGGAGGGCTTTTTCACGTACTGGTGCCGAAAAGAAGCCCTGCTGAAGGCCACTGGCGACGGCTTGGCGATCAGTCCGGCCCGGCTGCGGGTCAGCGGACCGGCCGAGCCGGCCCGACTGCTGGACTGGACGGTGCCCGGCCGGCCGGCTCCGCTCGTACGGCTGACCGATCTGCGGCCGGACCCGGATCACGTCGGGTGCGTGGCGATCCTGACGGACCGGGACGTGACGGTGACCGAACACGATGGGTCCGCCCTGCTGGCGAAGACGTGATCTGCGTACTCGTACGCTAACTCGGACGACAGGAGCACACCGATGACGAACGACCCGCGGTTCCAGGCGCTGGACGGGCTGCCCACCGAGGAGTTGCGGCAACGCGCGCCTTCAGCACCGCCCGGCACCACGGCGACATCCGGTTTTTCGTCGACCTTCTGCGGCATCTCCCGGCGGCCTCCGACACCGAGCGGCTGGACAACTCCACCGGCGACATCGGGCTGGCCGTCGACGACGCCGTCGCGCTCTGGCGGGAGTTCACCGGGCACGGTCTTGGCGACGCCGAGCCGGTGCTGCGCGCTTCCTTCATCGACTATCTGCTCAAACACGAGGCCGTGGAGCACTAGGGCGTGTCTCCTCATCCCAGGCGGCGAGGGCCGAGCCCAAGCGCCGTCCTGCGAGCACCGGACGATCACACCCATACAACAAAGGTATGAGCGCGACCGCCCGGCACTCGCAGGACGACGCTTGGATCTCGACCCTCATCCACCTGGAATGAGGAGACACGCCCTAAACAGCGAGGCTGAGTATCCGAATTCTGCCGCGGCGACAAAGCCGTCGAGAATTCGCTGCGAATTAAGGTAGCTTCGGTTCGTGAGACTTTCCAGGAGTACGCCCGAAGAGCAGGGTCTGTCGAGCACCGCCATGCGCTCGTTCGTCGGCGCGTTGGCCGGCTGCGGACAGGAAATCCAGACGCTGATGGTGGTAAGCCACGGCTCTGTCGTACTGGAGGAGGAATGGGCGCCTTATCGGCTGAATGAGCGGCATCTTTTGTTTTCGCTGTCGAAAAGCTTCACGTCGATGGCGATCGGCCTGGTGATCGAGGACGGGAAACTGTCGCTCGATGACCGGGTGGTCTCGTTCTTCCCGGCCGAACTGCCGGAGTCGGTGAGCGACAACCTGGCCGCGATGCGGATCCGTGACCTGCTGACGATGACGACCGGTCACCACGAGGACACCATCGAGCCGATGCGGGCCGATCCTGAGCGGATGATGCGGGTTTTCCTCGCGACCGAGGTCAAACACGAGCCGGGGACATATTTCGTCTATAACACCGGCGCGACCTACATGCTGTCAGCGATCCTGCAGAGGGTGACTGGCGAGCTTCTTCTGGACTACCTGCGGCCGCGGCTGTTCGAGCCCCTCGGCATGACCGAAGCGGTGTGGCCCGCCAGCGAGGAAGGCGTCACGTTCGGCGGATTCGGCCTGAGCCTGGTGACCGAGAGCATTGCCGTTTTTGGACAGTTCCTTCTGCAGCAAGGAAAATGGCGGGGGCAACAGCTCGTACCAGCGGCCTGGGTCGAGGCGGCGACGGCGCGGCAGGTGCCCAACGGCAGCGCGGACAGTGCCGACGACTGGCAGCAGGGCTACGGCTACCAGTTCTGGCGATGCCGGCACGGCGTTTATCGTGGGGACGGGGCTTTCGGCCAGTTCTGCGTTGTTTTCCCGGCAGAAGACGCCGTCGTGGTCATGACCGGCGCGGTTCCGGACATGCAGGCGGTGCTGGACGTGGTGTGGGAGTTCGGGTTGCCGGCGCTGCGTCATGAGGACGTACGAGAGGTCGCTCTGCCTGGCCAGCTGCGGATCGAGCCGCCGACCGGCTCGACGCCGCCGGCCGGCGACGGTCGGACGTACCAGTTCGAGCCGAACCAGGTCGAGCTCGCTGCCGCGAGGTGGGAAACCGACGGCAGCCTGGTGCTCGACTTCCAGGATGGCAAGTATCAGTACGGTGAAAGCGTCGTCTGCGCGGCCGGCGACTGGCAGGAATTTCAGGACAGGCAGCGAATTCTCACCAGCGCTCATGGCGATGGAGACGAGTTGGTGGCCACCGTGAGGTTCGTCGAGACGCCGTTCTCCTACACGGTGACCTGTCAGCGGCAACCGGGTCGACTAACACTCACGTTCGACCCGAAGGTCCAGTTCGACCCCGATCCGGTGACGCTCAGCTCGGTCTCCTCCCACGAATGACGTCGAGTGCGGGAAATCACCCAACGACCAATCTCAAGGCAAGCCTCAGTCGTCGACGGACGCGGCTTCGGGAGGCAGGGCGTGCCGAAGGGTCTGGTGCAGAGCCTGCGGGGACAGCACGCCCAAAGTCTCCGAGCCATCCCGTACGGCCACCCAGCCGGTATCGCCGGCCAGCAGGACGGCGAGGGCGTCCTTGAGGCTCGACTTCACCGGGATGGTCGGGATGTCGTCCCGGTTGGTCAGCGAGAAGTCCGACAGCGGCGCCAGCATCGTGAGGTCGACCGGGGTGACGGCGAGCCGGCGCAACGACCGGTCGCCGCCGACGAAGTCGGCCACGAACGAGGATGACGGGGCGCCGAGGATGGTGGCCGGCTCGGCGTACTGCTCGAGCTTGCCGCCCTCGGAGAACACCGCGATCCGGTCGGCCATCCGTACGGCCTCGTCGACATCGTGGGTGACCATCACGATCGTCTTGCGTACTTCGGCCTGCAGACGCAGAAACTCCTCCTGCAGCCGGCCGCGGGCGATCGGGTCGATGGCCGAAAAGGGCTCGTCCATCAGCAGGACGACCGGGTCCGCGCGCGCGCGCGGGCGACCCCGACGCGCTGGCGTTGGCCGCCGGAGAGCTCATGCGGATAGCGCTTGCCGAAGACGGCCGGGTCGAGGCCGACCAGGTCCAGCAGCTCCTCCGTACGCTCCCGGATGCGCTTGGCGTCCCAGCCGAGCAGCCGTGGCACGGTGCCGACGTTGGTCCGCACGTCCTGGTGCGGAAACAGCCCGACCTGCTGGATCACGTACCCGATCCGGCGGCGCAGCCGAACGGTGTCGACGCGGGTGACGTCCTCGCCCTCCAGCCAGAGCGTGCCGCTGGTCGGTTCGGTGAGCCGGTTGATCATCCGGAGTGTGGTGGATTTCCCACAGCCAGATGGGCCGACAAAAGCGACTAATTCCCCCTCGGGGATCTCTATGGTCAGCGATGCGACGGCGACCGTGCCATCGGGATACTGCTTGCTGACATTGTCCAGCCGGATCGCGGGCTTCGCGGTAGCGTCCACCCCGTGTCCAATCTCCAGGCGGTCATTCGGTACGGCGCGTTACATAGTGACACTGCCGTGCTCGCGAGCCCGGCCGATGCGCCCAACCCGTGGTTGAGTTGGTCGTACCTGCAAGACAACGCCGGTTCCATCCTTAATCATTTCCTCGAGCACGTCACCTTAACGCTCGAATCCATCGTGATCGCGACGGTTATCGCCATCCCGCTCGGCCTGCTGGCCAGCCGGGTCCGCTGGTTGGCGGCCCCTATCGTGGGCATCACCGGGGTGATGTACACCATCCCGTCGCTGGCACTTTTCGCCGCCCTGGTGCCTTTCACTGGCCTGAACGACACACCGGTGGTGGTCGGACTGGTCATGTACGCGCTGCTGATCCTGGTGCGGAACACGGTCGCGGGGCTGAACGGCGTGCCGGAGGAAGTAAGAGATGCCGCGCGCGGGATGGGCTATGGCGCCGGGAAGATGTTTTGGCAGGTAGACCTGCCGATCGCGTTGCCGTCGATCATGACCGGCATCCGGGTCGCGACGGTGTCCACGGTGGCGCTCGTCACGGTGGGTGCGGCGGTCGGCAGCGGCGGCCTCGGGCAGCTGATCCTGCAGGGGTTCAACCAGAACTTCTATCGTGCGCAGATCGTCACCGCCTCGCTGCTGTGCGTGGTGCTGGCGCTCTTCGCGGACGTGTTGCTGGCAACTGTGACCAAAATGTTGTCTCCGTGGGCCCGAAGGCGGGCCACGTGAGCCGGATTGCTGGAGCATTTCTGTGAACCCGATCACCGACGCCGTCGTCTGGCTCAACGACCCCGACAACTGGCAGGGCCCGCAAGGCATCCTCTCGCTCACCGGCCAGCACCTGTGGATCTCGTTCCTGGCCGTCCTGATCGCCTGCGCGATCGCCTGGTCGCTGGGACTGTGGCTCGGCCACACCGGCCGCGGCGGCAACGCGGTGGTGGTGATCTCCAATGCCTCCCGGGCGATTCCGACGCTCGCTCTGCTGACGATCCTGTCGTCGATCGGAGCGTGGTTCTTTGGTACGCCAGCGACCGTGATCTCGCTCGCCGTTTTCGCTATCCCACCACTGCTTTCCAACACGTATGTGGGCATTCGCGGCGTCGATCCGGACGTGGTGGACGCGGCTCGCGGCATGGGCCTGTCCGCCAGTCAAACCCTGTGGCGAGTGGAGGTGCCGCTGGCGATTCCGCTGATCGCGGCCGGTTTCCGGACCGCCGCGGTGCAGGTGGTGGCGACCACCACGCTGGCCGCGCTGGTCGGTGGCGGTGGCCTTGGCAACATCATCAACCTCGGGCTCGGCCAGCAGAAGAGTGGCGTGATCCTGGCCGGCGGCTTCCTGGTGGCGGTGCTCGCGCTCGCCACTGAGGGCATCCTGGCGCTCGCCCAGCGAATGCTGACCCCGGGCCGCGTACGCCGGAAAACCACCAAGCCGATCACCGCGGATCCAGCCGGCGCGGCAGCCTGAAACCAGCCAAACTCGTACGTACGGAACGCCGATCTTCGGGCTGGGGATGCGTTGTCGTACGCCTTCAGTACGCTGCTAGGGAAAGTGCGGGCCGCGCGATGCGACCCGTCGGACACGCGTTGGCAGGGTTGCCAGCGGGACACAGAAGGCGGGCGTTCATGCGCTCTCGAAGCATTGTTCTGGGCATAGCGGCACTGGCGATGGCCGGTTCGCTGGCCGCCTGCGGGCAGGCCGGCTCCTCCGGCGGCGGCACGGGCTCCAACGGCACGGCCACCACCAAGGCCGGCTGCGCACCGGTCGCCGGCAACGACCTGGTCGTGCTGGACGACGACAAGAAGCTGCAGAACTCGGACAACGTCATCCCGGCGATCAACACCAAGGCCGCCACCCCCCCCGCGCTGACCGCGGCACTGGACAAGGTGTCGGCGGCGCTGGACAGCAAAACGCTGATCGCGCTCAACAAGCAGGTCGACATCGACCGGCAGACCTCGGCGGTCGCGGCCAGCGGTTTCATCGCCGCGCAGAAGCTCAGCGATGGCCTGCAAAAGGGTTCCGGCACAGTGGTGATCGGGGCGGCCAACTTCAGCGAAAGCCACGCTGGCCAACATCTACGCCGATGTGCTCAAGTCGGCCGGCTTCACCTCCTCGGTGAAGACCATCGGCAACCGCGAGCTTTACCTGCCGGCGTTGGAAAAGGGCGAGATCCAGGTGGTTCCGGAATACGCCGCCACCCTCACCGAGTTCATGAACCCCGACAAGGCCAAGCCGCAGGCGACGCCGGATATTGACAAGACGGTGGCAGCGCTGACCGCGCTGGGCAAGGACAAGGGGCTGTCGTTCGGCAAGCCGGCCGCCGCCACCGACCAGAACGCTTTCGCCGTCACCACCGCATTCGCGCAGAAGAACAGCGTGAAGACCCTGTCCGACTTCGCCAGCAAGTGCTCGGGGAAGGCCACCATCATCGGTGGTCCGCCGGAGTGCAACAGTGCGGCTCGGCCATATTGCGTGCCCGGACTGGTGAAGACCTACGCCCTGTCGTTCGGGTCTTTCACCTCGCTGGATGCCGCCGGCCCGCTCAGCAAGCAGGCATTGAAGACCGGCAAGGTCACCATCGCCCTGGTCCTGTCCTCCGACGGTGGTCTCACGGCAAGCAGCTGACCCACGCCGAGGGTGACGTCGTGACGCCTCACAACGTCACCCTCGCGGGCGGCCACCCACTGACCACTTCAGGTCAAGAATCATTTTGACGTGCTGGAGAAATGACCCGATTCGCGGCGTCGTTTCTCTATTGAAATGGACAAATACCTACCGTCGAGCGATACGTAGCGAGTTGGTGGCCGTGGACATCCCATCTCGTCCTTGACAACACGTAAGGCCGATAGGACGCTGAGTAAGGCATCTTTTATGCCTTTTCCGCTCATCGACAACGCCCGCTCATCGACAACGGGGGTTTCCATGACAATCAGCCGTCAGATCTCGCGTCGCCAGGTCCTGAGGGTCGGCGCCGTGGTGGCAGCCGCTACGGCCACCACTCTTGCCGTCGACAACACCGCGAATGCCGCGCAAAGTGAGCCATATCAGCCAACGGGAAACGCGCTGATCTTGGCCGAGTAGGTCAGGCCGGCGGCGCCGTTTTGCTGGTTGAGCGGTCCAACACCGCGAACGCACGGCCCGTCACGTCGCCGCAAATGGTGCCGTACGCGGGATTCCCGGCCCACGTCACGCCGCGGGTGGGCGACCTGGTCACCGTGACCGACGACTGGCCAGGGGCAGCGGTGGCCGCGATTCCGGTTTGTCACTGGATCCAGGGCATGCCCAAGAGCTTGCCCAACGGTGGTTTCAGCGTCGCCGGCACCCAGCTCGCGCCGACGCCATTGCTGGAAAACATGGGCAAAAAGCGGATCCAGGTCTGCATCCTGGACACCGAACTGCCCACCGCGCAGGTTCTGGCCACCCGCACGGCGTAGTCGTGATCGCGCTGTTGGACGTCGCGCTCCGATTCGGCGCGGCGCTGGTCCTGCTGTACGCGGCGACCCAGAAACTGGCCGCCCCACGTCCTTTTCGGCAGACCCTGCAAGCATTGCGGGTTCCGTTCGCCGCGGCGGTGGCGATTGTCGTTCCACTGGTGGAGATCGCCGCCGCCATCGGATTGACGGTCGCACCCGGCGGCTCCGCGGCTTTGGTGGCCGCGCTGGGATTCGCGTTTGCCGGTGCGGCCGTGGTCGCGATGTCGCGCGGTGAGCGTATCCGGTGCGCGTGTTATGGCAGCACCGGTGACGCCACCCTCGGCTGGCGTCAACTCGCCGCGCTGCCGTTGTGGTTGGTCGTCGCGCTCGACAGCTTTCTGGCTCCCGACCACGCCTGGTCGGGAATCGGGCAGTTTGCCGGCCTGACGCTCGCCCTCGCGGTGGTGGTCGCCGGAACGCAACTTCTGGCCCCCATGCTGCGAAACCGCGCGTACCTGCGGGTCCTGCAGACACAGGCGGCCGGCAAGAACCAGGAGATGCCATGACGTTTGTCTGGATAGCGATCGCCGTTCTCGGTCTGTTGCTGGCGGTCTGTCTGCTCGCGCTGGTCGACCAATACCGGACTCTGGAGCTGATCCGGGCCAGACTGAAACTGGAGGACAACCCGGAGCCGATCCAGCTGCCGGTCGACCGGCTGATCGCGCCGTCGGCGATCGGTCTGCCAGCAGAGCTGGACAGCGAGCCCTATCTCGTCCTGCTGTTCCTGTCCACCTCCTGTACGACCTGTCGTTCGATCGCCGACGGACTGCGCAAGCAGAACTCGTCGAACCTGTGGGTCGTCCTGCAACAGGCCCATTCCGAGGCCGAAGGCGCACAGTGGCTGGCGAACATGGGGATCGCCCAGGACCGGTCGACGGTCGACGTCAGCGGGGATGTCGCGGTCGCGCTGGAAATCGATGTGATCCCGTCGGTCGCCATTTACCGAAACGGTGAGCCGCTGCTGGCCCAGACCATTCCGTCGTTCCGGCAGCTGACCCCGTTGCTGTCGCCGCACACCATGCCGCGCTCTGTGATGAAGGAAGGAACGGTCCGGACATGACTGCGTCCCTGGAATGCGCGTCACTCCCGAGGCGACCGAGGAGATCGAGCAGACGATCTCCGGCCGGCGCGCCGGTTCGGCCTGCTGGCGGCGTCGTCGGCGTTCATCGCCGGGCTCGCCGTGCTGCTGGACTCCAAGGCCGCCGCGGCTGACTGCCTCGGCTCGCCGTGCTGCTCGCTCGCCACCTGTACGTGGTGCTACTACCAGGTCAGCCGCGACCGATACACCTGTCCGTCCGGCTACCACCGGGTGCTGTGGACGTGTACGTCCGGCGGCTTCACCTGGGGCTGTGGCGAATGCTCGGGGAACGCGTCGACCTGCTGGCAGGGGCCGTTCAACTGCTCCATCTGGTTCCGCTGGTAGCGCGGCGGTGCCATGGCCTGCGGTGTGGGCCCTCGCGGTGGCGGCGGCCGCGGGCTTCGCGCAGCTGTTCAGTCCTTGAGGCCGATCCTTCATCGGAGTGATCCGCCCCTTCGTGCAAGGGGATCCAGTCACCCACCGTCGAGCGCTCGCCTACCCGGCCGTGCTCGCCAGTGCGCACATCGCGATGGCGGCGCTGGTCGTCGCGGTCGTTTACCAGGTCGGCACGGTGGTCAGCTCGTACGTCGCGCGTCCGCTGGCGGTGGCGATCTGCGCGCTCGCCGCGGTGGTAGCCATCTGTGTCGACGTACGAGCGGTGGTTCGCAACACGTACACGGTCGGGCTCAAGCGGCAGACCGCGAAGGTCCTCGGACATGATCCGGACCGCCCCTGGTGGGTGACTCCGCTGCTCTGGGGCCTGGACACCGGTTTGATCTGGAGCACCTTCCGGGTCTCGTGCACGTCGTGGGTCCTGTTGCTCAGCGCGTTTCTGAACGTCGCGCCGCAGTGGAGCGGCTTCGCGTACGGCGCCTTCTTCGGGGTGCCGCTGATGGTGGCCGTGATGCTTCCGGAACCCGAGACCTACGCTCGACCCGATGGCTGGCCGTTGCGGGGCGTGCAATTGGCCGGCATGACATTGCTCGTCGCACTGCCGTTGACGATGGTCCGGCTATCTTGCGTAGTGCCTTTCCGTGAACTGGACGTTTTCGCTGTCGAAACTGACAGCGAAAACGTCCAGCTCGGGAGGCTCTAGTCGTCGTCCTGGTCGCGAACGTCGGCGTACGAGCGGGCCACTTTGCGTTTCAGCGCCGGGACACGGTTGATGACCCGCATCGAAGTGCGCATGCCGGCCATCGCCAACGGCCCGATCACCGGCTTGAACATCGGCTGGTCGACGGTCATCCCGGACAGCGACTTTTCGACTGCGTCGAAGGCATAGTCGATCATTTTCGTTTCGTACGACCGGATGCCGTCGAGCAGTTTGACCTCACCGTCGCGGGCGGCGACCAGCATCCGGCACAGCAGCCGGGCGTCCCGCAGAGCCGTGTTGGCGCCGACTCCGCGGCCCGGGGTCATGGTGTGGATCGCGTCGCCGATGAGCGTGACATTCGTGGTCGGCCACTGCGGAAGTCGTTCGGTAGTGCGCATGTTCAGCGGGAAACAGCTGCCTGGGTCGATCACCGAGAACAGCTCACGTAAGTGCGGGTGCCAGCTGCTTGTACGGGCAACTAGCAGGTCTTTTAGCTCCTGTCCACGCATCTGCATGATATTCGTCGGCAACAGTCGTGCGGCCGTACCAAAACCGACCATCACGTAGTCGCGGGTGTTGTCCCACTGCAGCCCCGGCCAGCCGGCCAGCAGTTCGGCATCGCTGCCGCCAATGGTGTTCTTCGGTTTTCCGTTCTCGTCCCAGCCAAACTCCATCACGTGCACGATGCAGCTGGTGCCGCCGGGGAGCGAAGACCATCGACACCCCACGCTGCGCCTTCTCCGGCAGCAGCGCTCTGGTGCGGTCGTTCAAAGCAGTTTTCCCGGTGATACCGACCAAACCAGTGTCGAACATCTTCGCCTGCGGCAGATACTGTTGGCGTACCCGCGAATTCGTGCCGTCGGCGGCGACCAGCACGTCGCCGGTCGCGGTGCTGCCGTCCTCGAAATAGGCGGTCACGGTGCCGTCGACGTTTTGCTCATACCGTTGGTAAACCTTGTCGAACTGGACGACATCCTCCAGTCCGGTCAACAAAACCTGGCGCAGCGTCATGCGGCTGACCGAGCGGTCCTGGGCGACCGCGTCCGGTGCCGGTGCCGGTGCCGGGGTGGGTGAGGACTCCGGCCCCATCGACAGCAGCTCACCCCATTTTTCGGTGTACTGATTGAAATAGATCGGCCCGCGAGCGGTAGTCGCGACGAAGATGTCGAACAGTTGGGGCGGCAGCAGGTCATGCAGGGCTCGGCTACCATCCGGCGAGATGCCGACCCGGTAGCCCTGCAGGCCGTCGGTACGAGTGCGGTCCCGCTCGAAAACGGTGACCGCAATGCCGGCGCGTTTGAGCCCGTGGGCCAACGCGAGACCGCCCGTACCAGCGCCAATGACGAGAACACGTGGTGAAGACACAGCAAAACTCCTCGGGATATCAGGGACGTACGAACTACCGAGGCGCCCTGATACCGTGCGGTTTGGGGGGGACGCGGGTCTCAGGCCTCGGCCGGGATGTGCCATCCAGGTCTCCGGCGCGGTGTTGCCGCATCGCCCGGGGACCGTCTCGTTTCACTCCATCGGGCCGCTTCCGTGGTGTCGGTGCAGCTCGCGCAGCTCGGCGATGCCACTGAGGTCGTCACTGCGGATGCGGGCGGCCAGCCGCCGGACCCAGTCCAGCTCGGCGGTGAAAACGGTGAGCCGGTAGTCGTCCTCGATCACGAACACCTCCCAGAAATCCGCTGGCCGCTCGGCCAGCTGGGTCCGCAACTCGGCCACTCGGGCGGCGAGTTTTTTCCGCGCGGGCCTCCAAAAGATTGGCTGCCTCGGCTGGCGGCAGCCCGGGCAGCAACGACAGACCGGCGAGAAACTGCGGAAACTCCTGCTGGGGCGTGCCGATCAGCTCGGCGAGCCAGTCGTGGAACTCGACCCGCCCGGCCGGGGTGATCTCGTACAGCGTCCGCTCGGGATAACGCCCTTCGCGTACGGTCCCGGCCCCGACGATCAGCCCGTCCCGCTCCAGCGCCCGTACGACCGTGTAGAGCGACCCGTACTTGATGTTGATGCTGTCGTGCTTCTCCCGGTCGCGGAGGGTGGCGACCATGTCGTACGGGTGCAGGGGTTTCTCGAACAGCAAGCCGAGCACCGCGAGCGCGAGTGGGGTTGGAAATCCTGCGCTGGGTCATGACCACCTCCTTAGTCGTTGGCAACTATACGCACACATCTAGTGTCTTGGCAACTAGATGTAGACAACTAAGAGGGAAGGTCGCGATTGTTTGTCGTAATATTGCCGAGTCGACCGGAGGTCATCCGGCGTCACTGCCAAAAAGCAGGAAGACTTTCACACGGAGCCCGGGTTGATTCCGCAGGGTCCGAGAAATTACGGTGCCCTTATGCCCTCCACTAGTTCTGACACCCGTGTGCTCTCCCACCTGATCGGCGGCCAGCGAGTCGCGGCGACCGGCGAGCTGCTCGACTCGACCAACCCGGCCCAGCGCACCGACGTGGTGGCGCGGTTCCCGATGGCCAGCGCCGAGACCTTCGTCGACGCGTGCCGGGTGGCCAGCGCCGCGCAGGCCGGCTGGGCGGCCGTGCCGGCTCCCGTGCGCGGCCAGGTCATCGGCGCCATCGGCCAGCTCGTACGGGCCAACAAGGAAGCGCTGTCCCGGCTGGTCACCCGCGAGATGGGCAAGCCGTACGCGGAGTCGCTCGGCGAGGTGCAGGAAGTCATCGACACCTGCGACTTCTTCCTCGGCGAGGGCCGCCGGCTGTACGGCCAGACCGTGCCGAGCGAGGTTGGTGACAAGCAGCTGTTCACCTTCCGCCGGCCGGTGGGCACGATCGCGATCGTGACCGCGTCCAACTTCCCGATCGCCGTTCCGTCGTGGTACATCATCCCGGCGCTGCTGGCCGGCAACTCGATCGTCTGGAAGCCGTCCGAGCTGACCCCCGCGATCGGCGACGCCTTCGCCGAGATCATGGTCCGCGCGGGCGTGCCGGCGGGGGTGTGTTGAACCTCGTACACGCCGACGGTCCGAGTACGTCCGACGGCCTGGCAGCCGCGTTGGAGGCCGGCACGCTCGACAAGATCGGCTTCACCGGTTCGACCGAGACCGGCCGCAAGATCAGCGAGCTCTCCGGCCGTTACCTGCAGACCCCGATTTTGGAGCTGGGCGGCAAAAACCCGCTGGTGGTGGCCGCTGACGCCGACCTCGACCTGGCGGTGGAGGGCGCGCTCTTCGGCAGTTTCGGTACGGCCGGCCAGCGCTGCACGTCGACCGGCACGATCTGGGTGCACGCGGACGTACACGACGAGTTCCTCAGCCGGTTCAGCGCCGCCGTAGAGAACGCCGTCATCGGCGACCCGTCGGAGAACGTCCTTTACGGACCGATGATTTCTGAGACGTATCTGCACCGCTACGAGGCGTTCCTGGACTGGATCGCCGACCACCACAAGGTTTCCGGCTCCGGCAGCACCGCACCGCGGACGCGCCGCGGCGCGGCTTCGTCGGCGACCCGAGTGACGGTTTTTACGCGCACCCGGTGATCGTCGACGGCATCAAGCCCGGCGACGAGCTCTATGCGAAGGAGACCTTCGGGCCGCTGGTCGGCGTCGGCACGTACACCGACATCGCCGAGGCGATCGAACTGGCGAACGGGCACGGTTACGGGCTGTCCAGCGCGATCTACACCAACGACCCGCGGACGGCCTTCACCTTCGCCAACGGCATCAGCGCCGGCATGACCAGCGTGAACAACTCCACGTCCGGCGCTGAGGCGCATCTTCCCTTTGGCGGCAACGGAAAGTCTGGCAACGGCTCGCGCCAGTCCGGCATTTGGGTGCTCGATGCGGTGACCCAGTGGCAGTCTCTCAACTGGGACTACTCCGGCAAGCTGCAGAAGGCGCAGATGGACACCACCGTGCTGCCCGCCGATCTCGACTTCCGCGTCTAGTGGTCCGTACGCTGCCCGAGCGGGCGGGCTTCGGTTGTCGTCATCGGCGGGGGGATTGTCGGGGTTTCCACGGCATTCCACCTCGCCGAGGCCGGTGTGCGAGATGTTCTGTTGATAGAGCGGGATTCTCTCGGCGCCGGTTCGACCTCCAAGGCCGCCGGCGGCGTACGGGCGTCGTTTTCCACGCTGGCGAACATCGCGCTCGGCGCCCGGTCTTTGCGGACCTGGCGCACTTTCGCGGACCGTCCAGGCGGGCAGATTGACCTTGAGCAGGTTGGATATCTCTTCCTGCTGTCCACTGAGGACGATCTGCGCGGCTTCTCGGAAGCTGTCGCAGTGCAGGCCGATTTTGCTCTGGAATCACGGATAATCGACCCGGCCGAGGTCCTGCGACTCAATCCATTGGTGGTCACCGACGGATTGGTCGGCGCCGCGTACTCGCCAGGCGACGGCTACTGCACACCCGAGGCCGCGGTCGCGGGCTATGCCACCGCGGCCCGCCGGCATGGTGCTCGGCTGGTCACC
Source organism: Fodinicola feengrottensis (assembly GCF_010993775.1). Classification (GTDB taxonomy): domain Bacteria; phylum Actinomycetota; class Actinomycetes; order Mycobacteriales; family HKI-0501; genus Fodinicola; species Fodinicola feengrottensis. Next base: position 133,737 of record NZ_WOTO01000003.1, read on the forward strand.
GGGGTTTTGTGCGTCCTCGATCGAAAAGTCCGGCGACGAGATCGTCGGTGTCCACACCAGTGCGGGCTTTGTGCGTACGGACACGGTGATCTGCTGCGCTGGCGCGTGGTCGCGGTCGGTGGGGGAGATGGCCGGCACCGCGCTGCCGGTCACGCCGGTACGTCGGCAGATCGCCGTCACCGAGCCGGTTTCCGTTCTGCCAGAGCGATTCCCGATGACGTTGGACTATTCGTCCACGTTCTACTTCCATCGAGAAGGTCCGGGACTGCTTTTTTTTGGGATGTCGCCGGACGAAGAGCCGGGCTTTCACACGCGTACCGATGACCGCTGGCTGTCCGGGCTCGCCGAGGCGGTGTCCGTACGCGCACCGGCCCTCGCCGACGTGGGCATCGCGCACACCTGGGCGGGCCTCTACGAAGTCACCCCGGACCACGACGCGCTGATCGGCGAAGTGTGGGGGGTGTCCCGTTTCCTCTACGCGTGTGGCTTTTCCGGCCATGGCTTCCTGATGGGACCCGCCGTCGGCGAGGTCGTCCGTGATCTCTACCTGCGCCGGCAGCCTTTCGTTGACGTTTCAGCGATGTCCACCGACCGCTTCGTCGCCGGCGCCACCCGCTCCGAACTGCACATCATTTGAGTTTTAAGCAACACCTCCCGCGTACACACACGTTCCCGTATGACAAGGTCGTTTGACATCAAGTCAAGGGCGCTGTACATCTTGTCAAGTGAGCTGTACGTCTGAGAGGGATGTGAAATGAACACAGGAGCGTTGGTGGCGTTGGCGGTCGCGGCGCTGATCGCCGGACTGGGTGCGCTGGTGGTGGCGTTTGTGCTGCGGAAGCGGCTGCGGGTGCCATTGGTGATTTTCGTTGTGGCGGCTGGCTTTTACGTGCTCAACCTGATCGTCCAGCAGCCGATTTTTCTGGGCATTCGGGCCACTACGCATGCCACCGGGTTGCTGATGACCGGACTGATCGCGCCGGCTGTCTACGCGGTGTGTGAGGGAGGTCCTCCGATTTTTCAGCTTCCGGGTGGGGAAATCGATGCGCGGCAACCGTACGCCCAACGGCGCGATCATGGCCGGGCTCGGACACGGTGGCGCCGAGTCGATGTTCTTCACGCTCGCGATGATCGCCAGCGTGGCGACCGCGGTGTTCGCGCCGCGGGCGTTCATCGCCAACGGCGGCGACCCGAACACGATCCTGCACGGCGGCCCTGGCTACTACCTGGAGTTCACCCTCGGCCGGGTGTTGGCGATCACCGCCCACCTCGGCTTCGCCACTTTGGCGGTGCTCGCGTACCGAAAGTCCCAGCTCTTCCTGCCGGTCGCGATCGTGGCGCATTTCGCGGTGGACGCCAGTGTTTTCAGTCTGCAGGGCATTTTGCCGGCCAGCAGCCCCCTCCCGGACCTGCTGTTCGCCGGTTGGGCAGCGCTGTCGATCGCGTTGCTGGTGGTTGTCCGCCGGCGTTGGACCGCGCAGGAGCGGACCACCTTGGAGGCGGCGCCGGCCGCCGCTGCGTGAGGATGGGCGGATGAGAAAGCCGCAGCGCAGGTCGGTGGTCTACACGGTCCAGGTGCTGATCTTGATGGTGGTCGTCTACCCGGCGCTGCTGGTGCTCGTACGGTTGATCGCGCCTGACGACGCACACTCGCCGCTTCGGTACGTGATCGCCATCCTTCCGGCGGTGCCGGTCGCCGGGGTGGCGATCGCGTACGTCCGCTGGCTCCGCCAGGCCGACGAACTGGAGCGGCGCATTCAGCTGGAGGCGATGGCTTTCAGTGCCATCGTGACGATTCTCGGCGTCGGGACTTACGTCGTACTGACCGACCTGCCGGCCTGGGTTCTCTTCCTGAGTTTCATGGCACTGTGGCTGGTCGGCGTGATCGCCCGCAAAATGTGGCTGAACCGTTGAAAAACAAGCTGCGCGTGTTGCGCGCCGAACACGGCTGGTCGCAGGCGGACCTGGCCGAGAGGCTGGCGGTTTCCCGGCAGACGGTGAACACGATCGAGAACGGCCGCTATGACCCGAGCCTGCCGCTCGCTTTTGCCATTGCCCGGGTCTTCCAGCTCACCATTGAGGACGTTTTCGACCCGGAAGCGTGACGGCTGGCACAGCGACCGTCAAGCCGGCGTCAAAAGTGGGCATCCGGCGTTTGGAATCCGTTAGGACATCTAGGACAAGGCAGACTTCGGACGCAGCATTGCGGGTATGGCCCATACCTCGAACCGGACGCCGCGACTGACCTCCGAGCAGTTCGCCTGGCTGGTCATCGTGCTGATGGTGGCGCTGCTGGCCGGCGGTCTCTACTGGATCGGGCGATGAGCGCCCCGTACCCGGCGCCGGTCGTCCAGTCGTCCACTGTGGACGCGATCATCGGCGTACGGCTGGACCCGCGGTTTCGCTGGGAGGACTTCGACGACTTCCTCTGCCGGGAGCCGTCGGTCCAGCAGGCCTGGCACGTGGCCGGTGACGTGGACATCGAGTTTCGGCTCAGCTGCACGGATCGGCCGGCGCTGGGCGCTTTCCTGGCCCGGTTGCGCGCGGAGAAATCGGCCGCCGAAACCACCATCAACCTCATCCTGCGACCAGTCCACGGTCTCGGCGGCCGCCGTCTGATCGGCATTATTGGTGGAAAGGCTCGGTCATGACCCTCAGGGAACTCATTCCGTCGTTGCGCTCGTCGCTGCCGGACAAGCTGGCCCCGATCATCTGGCCGCGCACCACCCGCCGGGTTGGCGGCGACATCCAGATCGGCGGTGTCAGCCTCGCCAGCATCGCCGGCCGGTTCGGTACGCCCGCGTACGTGCTGGACGAGGTCGACCTGCGGGAGCGCTGCCAGGAATACCGGCGGGCCTTCGCCGGTGAAGAGGTCGCGTACGCGGGGAAGGCGCTGCTGACTCGGGCGGTGGCCCGGATGATCGGCGAGGAGGGCCTCTCGCTGGATGTCTGCTCGGCCGGCGAAATGGCCGTCGCGCGGGCCGTCGGATTCCCGGCTGCGGAGTGATCCTGCACGGTAATGCGAAAACTCCGGCGGATCTGGCTTTCGCTCGGGACTACGGAGTAGGCCGGATCGTGATCGACTCGCTCGGCGAGATCGCCCGGATCGCTGCCGAGGCACCGGAACCGCAGCGGGTGCTGTTGCGCATCGTGCCGGGCGTCGACGCGCACACCCACGCGGCGCTGACCACCGGCACCGAACACCAGAAGTTCGGACTTTCGCTGGCCACCGGCGATGCCGCCGAGGCGGTCCGCCGAGTGCTTGGCCAGAAGCCCTTGACCTTGTCCGGCGTACACGCGCACATTGGTTCGCAAGTGAGTCGTTTCGGTGCGTACGAACAGGAAATCCGCCAGCTGGTCGCGTTTTTTTGGCGGGCATCCACGACGAACACCGAATCACCGTGCCGGAACTGAACATCGGCGGCGGGCACGCGGTCGCGTACGTGGACGGCGACGACAGTTTCGCGTTGGACGACTTCGCCACCCGCATCCGCGCGGTGGTTTCGAATGCCAGCAGAACCGGTTGCCGGTGCCTCGGCTGACGGTGGAACCCGGCCGCGCCATCGTGGCCCGCGCCGGGGTCGCGATTTATCACGTGGTGGCAGTGAAACGGGCCGCCAGCGGCCGCCGGATGGTGGCCATCGACGGTGGCATGAGCGACAATCCGCGGCCGGCGCTTTATGGCGCGCACTACAGCGTTGTCCTATTAGGACGGAAGGCGGACGCGGCCCAGGAGCCGATGACCGTCGTTGGCCGACACTGCGAGGCCGGCGACATCCTCGCCGAAAACGTGCCGCTGCCGGCCGACGTACGCCCCGGCGACCTGGTCGCGGTGCCAGCGGCCGGCGCGTACCACTTCCCGCTCGCCTCCAATTACAACCTGGTCGGCCGCCCACCCCTGATCGCCGTCCGCGGCGGCGACGCCCGAGTCCTGATCCGCCGAGAAACCATCAACGACCTGCTCGTCCGAGACGTAGGCGAGTAGAGGCACGACGCCATTCGTTGTCCGTCATTCGTCGAGAGGGGAATTGTCCCACTCTCGGCGTCGAGTGTGGGGTTTTGTCCCGCACTCGGTAGGTGTGGCGGCCGCAGAGGTGTCACACCGCGGGATCTGGCGCGAGGGTTCAACGTGGCTGACCGCCGAGGCGGCGGGTGAAGGTGGCGGCGGTTTTGCGGACGAAACGGGCGATGTCGGCCCGTCCGGCGGAATCTACCGCGGTGGAACGGAAAGTTGTCGCGACAGCCGCCGCTGGGCGGCCGGTGTGGTCCAGAACCGCGACAGCGACTGAGGCATAGCCGGTGGTCACCTCACCGTCCTCCTCGGCGTAGCCGGTTTTTCGTTCAGAGGTAAGGATTCGGCGCAGCGCGGTCAACGTTCGCGGGCCAACGCCGGTCCGGTCGACGAGTGTGTCGGCAGTAGGAAACAGCGCCCGCAGCTGGTTGGCCGGCAGCGCCGCCAACATCGCTCGACCGGAGGCGGTCAGCTGTGCCGGCAGCGTACGCCCACGTCCGTGACCAGCGGTTCCGCTCGCGGTGGACGGGTCTCGATGACGTAGAGCGTCTCCCGGCCGTGCAGCACGCCCAGGTGGGCGGTGAAGCCGATGTCCGCGACCAGTCGAGTCAGCAGCGGCCGGCCGAGCCGCTCCAGCGGGGTCGTACGCAGGTAGGCCGAGCCGATCTCGAAGGCCGTCCCCCCAGCGCGTACCGGCGTTCTTCCGGCAAATGAATGACAAATCCCTGGTCAGCGAGCACCGAAAGCAGGTGATATGCGCTGGACCGCGGCAACCCCAGCTCGCGGGCGATCGCGCTGGCCGGCAACGGCCCCGGCCGGGCCGCCAGCAGGCGCAGCACCTCCAGCGCACGCCGTACGGCCGGGATCTGGTCCTGCACAGCGCCAATCTATTACCACCCGCAACAGACCCCGCCAACCGGTATAGTCTCGGATACGAGACACCATCATCCGCTCAGGGGCGGCGGAAAGTGCGTTGAGCGGTGGAATGGTTCCCATGACGGACCATGTGCAGGTGGGGATCGAGCCGCTGGCGCCGGCCGACGTGCTGGCGGTGGCGCGGCGGGAGGTGCCGGTGGCGCTGACTGAGCAGGCGCTGAAGGCGATGCGTTCCTCTCGCGAGGTCATCGACGACCTGGCCAGCGACGAGGGCACCCCGCATTACGGTGTCTCGACCGGTTCGGTTTCGGGGCGTTGGCGACGACGTACATTCCGGCCGAGCGGCGTTCGGCCCTGCAGCGGTCACTGATCCGCTCGCACGCGGCGAGTTCCGGTGCCGAGGTGGAGCGCGAGGTCGTACGCGCGTTGATGTTGTTGCGACTGCGGACCTTGGCTTCCGGGCGCACGGGCGTACGCCCGGAGACCGCGCAGCTGTTGGCCGCACTGCTCAACGCGGGCATCACGCCGATCATCGGCGAATACGGCAGCCTGGGTTGCTCGGGTGACCTGGCGCCGTTGTCGCATGTCGCGTTGGCGCTGATGGGCGAGGGCGCGGTACGCGATCGGGACGGCCAGCAAATGCCGGCCGCGGACGCGTTGGAAGCTGCCGATCTGGTGCCGGTCGAGTTGGCCGCCAAGGAGGGCCTCGCACTCATCAACGGCACCGACGGCATGCTCGGGATGCTCGTGATGGCCGCTGACGACCTGCGTGAGTTGCTGAAACTCGCCGACATCGCGGCCGCCATGAGCGTCGAGGCGCTGCTGGGCACCGACCGGTTTTTTCGCCGCGGACCTGCAGGAGTTGCGGCCGCATCCGGGCCAGGCCGCGGCCGCCGCGAACATGCGCGCGCTGCTCGCCGGCTCGGCGATCATGGAAAGCCACCGCGGCCCGGACTGCACGCGAGTGCAGGACGCCTACTCGTTGCGGTGCGCTCCGCAGGTGGCCGGCGCGGCCCGCGACACGCTTGACTACGTCAACACGGTCGCTGGTCGCGAACTGCGGTCCATTGTGGACAATCCGGCCGTACTTCCGGACGGCCGGGTCGAATCGAATGGCAACTTCCACGGCGCACCAGTCGCGTATGCGCTGGATTTCCTGGCCATTCCGCTGGCCGATGTGGCGAGCATGTCCGAGCGGCGTACGGACCGGATGCTGGACAAAGCCCGTTCGAATGGACTGCCGCCATTTTTGGCCCACGAGGTCGGCGTCGACTCCGGCCATATGATCGCGCATTACACTCAGGCCGGGGTGGTTTCCGAGCTGAAGCGACTGGCCAACCCGGCCAGTGTGGACTCCATCCCGACCTCGGCGATGCAGGAAGACCACGTGTCGATGGGCTGGGCGGCCGGCCGCAAACTCCGCCGCGGGATCGACGGACTTCGACGCGTACTGGCGATTGAGATCCTCACCGCGGCCCGCGCTCTCGACCTTCGCGCGCCACTGACGCCAGCCCCAGCAACGAAAGCGGTGGTTCAGGCGCTCAGGTCCACAGTGGACGGGCCAGGCCCGGATCGCTGGCTTTCCCCCGACATCGACAAAACCGTCGCCGCGGTGCAGGACGGCTCGCTGCTGTCCGCCGCCGAATCCGTCACCGGCCCGCTGGAATAAAGGAGCTCCGATGATCCGCTCACCCCGTGGCACCACCCTGACGGCCCGGTCGTGGCAGACCGAGGCGCCGCTACGGATGCTGCAGAACAACCTCGACCCGGAGGTCGCCGAGCGCCCTGACGATCTGGTTGTCTACGGAGGTACGGGCAAAGCCGCACGCGACTGGCCGAGTTACCACGCGCTTGTACGCACCCTCACCGATCTTCGCGAAGACGAGACGATGCTGGTCCAAAGTGGACGGCCGGTTGGCGTCATGCGTACGCACGAATGGGCGCCGCGAGTCCTGATCGCCAACTCCAACCTCGTACCGGACTGGGCCAACTGGCCGGAGTTCCGCCGGTTGGAGCACCTCGGGCTGACCATGTACGGGCAGATGACCGCGGGTTCGTGGATTTATATCGGCACCCAGGGCATCCTGCAGGGCACGTACGAGACTTTCGCGGCGATCGCTGAGAAACGGTTCAACGGCACGCTCGCCGGCACTCTCACGCTGACCGCCGGCTGTGGTGGGATGGGCGGCGCGCAGCCGCTCGCGGTCACCATGAACGGTGGCGCTGTTATCTGCATCGATGTGGACAAAACCCGGCTGCAGCGGCGCGTGGACCACTGCTATCTCGACCTCATCGCGTCCGATGTGGACGATGCGATTGCCAAGGCCACCAAGGCAAAAAGCGGGACAAGCAGCCGCTGTCGGTCGGCTTGCTCGGCAACGCGGCGACGCTCGTACCGGAGCTGCTCCGGCGCGGTCTGGAGGTCGACATCGTCACCGACCAGACTTCCGCGCATGACCCGCTGTCGTACATTCCGGAAGGCATCGACCCGGGCGACGCGCCCGACTACGCGGCCAAGAAGCCGGAGGAGTTCACCGATCGCGCGCGGGCTTCGATGGCCAAGCACGTGGAGGCGATGGTCGGTTTCCAGGACGCTGGCGCGGAAGTTTTCGACTACGGCAACTCTTTGCGTGGTGAGGCACGAGAAGGTGGGTACGAGCGCGCCTTCGACTATCCGGGTTTCGTGCCGGCGTACATCCGTCCGCTGTTCTGCCAGGGCAAGGGCCCGTTCCGGTGGGCCGCACTTTCCGGCGATCCGAAGGACATCGCGGCCACCGACCGCGCGATTCTTGAGCTTTTCCCGGAAAACGAGTCACTGAGCCGCTGGATCAAGCTGGCACAAGAGAAAGTCGCGTTCCAAGGTCTGCCGGCGCGGATTTGCTGGCTCGGTTACGGCGAGCGGCACCTGGCCGGCCTGCGGTTCAACGAAATGGTCGCGAGCGGTGAGATTTCCGCACCGGTGGTGATTGGCCGTGACCACCTCGACTGTGGCAGCGTGGCCTCGCCGTACCGGGAAACCGAGAGTATGGCCGACGGGTCCGACGCGATCGCCGACTGGCCGCTGCTGAACGCGCTGGTCAACACCGCTTCCGGGGCTTCATGGGTGTCCATCCACCACGGCGGTGGGGTCGGCATCGGCCGGTCCATTCACGCCGGCCAGGTCAGCGTCGCGGACGGCACCGCGCTGGCCGCGCAGAAGCTGGAACGTGTCCTCACCAACGACCCGGGCATGGGCGTGATCCGGCACGTCGACGCCGGTTACCCGCTGGCCCGCGAGGTCGCCGACGCGCAGCGCGTACCGATTCCGATGGACGCCCAGTGACCTCGACGGTCATCCGCGGCATCGGGCAGCTGGTCACCGGCGAGCCGGCGCTGGGCGACGGGCTGCTGGGCACCCGTACGAACGCTGCCGTGGTGATCGACGACGGCGTCGTCACGTGGGTGGGGGACAGCGGCGCGCGCCGCGCGGCGGCGACGACGCGATCGACGCCGACGGCGCTTGCGTGCTGCCGGGCTTCGTGGACAGCCATGCGCACCTCGTCTTCGCCGGCGACCGTACCGACGAGTTCTCCGCCCGGATGGCCGGTGAGCGGTACGCGGCGGGCGGCATTCGTACGACGGTGGCCGCCACCCGCGCGGCCACCGACGACGAGCTGCGCGCCAACGTCGCCCGCCTGACTGCCGAGATGTTTCGGCAGGGAACGACGACGGTCGAGATCAAGAGTGGCTACGGGCTGAACGTGGCCGATGAGGTGCGATCGCTGCGGATCGCCAGTGAGTTCACCACCGAGACGACGTTCCTCGGCGCACACGTGGTTCCGGCGGGCTCCGATCCCGGCGAGTACGTTCAGCTCGTCACCGGCGAGATGCTGACTGCTTGTGCGCCGTACGCGCGCTGGGCGGACGTATTTTGCGAGGAGGGCGCCTTCGACGTGGGCGCCGCCCGCAAGGTCCTTATGGCCGCCAAGCACGCGGGTCTGGAGCTGCGTGTGCACGCCAACCAGCTGCGGCCAGGGCCGGGCGTTCAGTTGGCTGTCGAGCTGGACGCGGCGAGCGCGGACCACTGCACTTACCTGTCGGACGATGATGTCGACGCGTGTTGGCGCATTCGGGCACGGTGGCGACTCTGCTACCCGGGGTCGAGTTCTCCACGCGCTCTCCCTTTCCGGACGGCCGGCGGTTGCTCTCCGCGGGCGTCCGGATCGCCCTCGCCACCGACTGCAACCCGGGCACCTCGTACACCTCGAGCATGCCGTTCTGCATCGCTCTGGCGGTCAGGGAGATGGGACTGACCTGCGCGGAGGCGGTCGCTGCGGCGACTTCCGGCGGCGCGCGAGGCGCTGCGCCGATCAGACGTGGGACGACTGGCACCCGGCTTTCGCGGCGACGCGATCGTGCTCGACACGCCGCGCTACGAACATCTCGCATATCGCCCAGGGGTGCCATTAATACGCACAGTTATACGGGATGGCGCAAAAGTTTCGACTGAGCGGGAGCTTGCTCGCGGTGTGTGATCAGTGACCCGGGACGAAATTCGGGTCGCGACGGCGCTAGCCTGTGGTGTATGCCCGCTCGTTCCCCATCTGGCTTCATGGGTGCGTTGCGCGCGCGTTCCGGCTGGCTTTTGTGGATCGGCGTCGCCTTCGCTCCGATAGCCGCGTTGCTGCTCGCCTTCGGGCAGGGCAGCAGCCCGCTGCGGATCGCGGCGGTGCTCGCGCTGGTCGCGGTGGTGTTGATCGGACTGGCCGTGGTGCTCCGGCCGGAGCCGGCCGACCTCGCTGAGGAGATCACCGACTCGCTGCAGCGTGAGGTGGATCAGGTCCGGGACGAGGTCGACGGAGTGCGCCGCGATGTCGAGCGATCGCTGCGAGCCGAGCTGGACACCGTGAGGGCCGAGCTGGAACGGTCCCGAAGGCAGCGCAGCGGACAACAGAGCAACCGGCCGGTGGCCAGCGGCGAAGGCACTGTTCTGGACCTGCGTACGCCCGGCCGCGCCACCGTGCCGCTGCCCAGCGCCCCGGTCTCCAACGGGCCGGGTGAGTCCGAGCGCGATCCCGACCGCGCGGGTCGCGGGGGCCGTGGCGGCCCGCGTACTCCGGTGGGCTCCCGTGGCCGCGCCGACGTGCCGGCCGCTCCTCGCGGGTCGGCCCAGGTCACCCGCGATGCCGCCGAGCGCCGGGATTTCGAGTGCTCGCAGCGGACCGTTTCCGAGCGGGTGCCGCGCGCGCGCTGAGTACGAGGAGCACACCCGGCCGGTCAGCGGTGGTCGCAGCGGTTCGGTCAGCGGCTCGGCGCCGGTGAGCGGTGGTCGCAGTGGTTCGGTCAGCGGTTCGGTGCCGGTCAATGGCGGCCGGGCTGAGGTGCCGGTGAACGGCCGTGGTGCTTCGGTCAGTGGGTCCGCTCGGCCGGTGAGTGGCGGTCGCAGTGGTTCGGTGCCGGTGAACGGCGGTCGTGCCGAAGTGCCGCTCAGTGGCGGTCGTACGGGGTCGGTCAGTGGCTCGGCCCGTCCGGTGAGTGGTGGTCGCAGTGGTTCGGTGCCGGTCAACGGCGGCCGGGCTGAGGTGCCGATGGGTGGCGATCGCAGCGGTTCGGTCCCGGTCAATGGTGGCCGGGCAGACGGTGTCGGCAGGGCGGATGCGCCGGTCAGTGGTGGCCGGAGTGGGTCTGCCCGGCCGGTCAGCGGCGGGCGCAGTGGCTCGGTGCCGGTGACTGGTGGCCGGTCCCGCGTACCGGCCGCCGACCGCACCGAGATGATGCCAATGCTGGACGACGTGCCCGAGGCGCCGCGGCGGTCCGAACGTACCGGCGGCGCGGCCCGGGTCGGTGGCCGCGATCCGGAGCTGGTGGGCCAGCTGGACGAGTGGCTGGAGTCGCGCGAACGGCCGCAGACGGGCCGGACATACGGTTCGGCCGGCACTGGGTCCGGCGGCACCGGGTCCAACGGCCGGCGGCAGGAACCGGCCGCATCGATGGACCAGGCTTCGATCAACGGCGGCGCGATGCCGCAGTGGGACTCGTACTCGGTGGACCGCGCCGAGATCGACCGCCCCGCCGACAACGACGACCCGCTGTTCGGCGCCATGCCGCGGCCGCGAACGCTTCCTCCCTCGGCTTCGGCACCGCGGGCTCGGCCACCGACTGGCGCCCTTCCGGCTGGGAGCCCCCAGCCGAGCCAGCGCCCGAGCCGGTCACCCTGCGCCCGCTGCTTCCGGCCGCCCGGACAGACAACGAGATCTCGTCTGGCTTCGCCGTGGAGAACCGCTATGACTACGAGCCCGCAGAAACCCCGCGCGCGCGCGCGCCGCCGCGCCGCCGACAACGACACCGGCTACTCCGGCGGCCGCCGATCCGCTGCGTACGGTGGTGGCCACAGCAGCAGCACCTCGTCCCGCACCGACGTGCTGGGCCGGCACTCTCAGCCGCCCGCATCGGGCTCTGGCCGGCACTCCCGCGGCGACAGCTCCGCGTACTAATTCCCGCTTTTCGGCGAGTCCGGCCATCGACGGCGGTCTGTGGCGAGAAGAATCTCGACTTTGTTGGAGCGATCTACCCAGGTGCGGCGCGAAATTGTCGTAGGTGTCTGTTTTTTTCTTTCCCCCTCCCTTTGAACGGGCGGGGGGTGGGTTGAGAGGTGGACTTTAATTTTTGGTTGAACATTGGTCCTCGAACCCGCCCCCCACCCGTCACTGGGTGGGGGCAAATTTGCCGGAGGGGTACGACAGTTTCGCGCCGCACCCCAGCTAAGGAGCCGCCCCTTGCGAGGAGCCTCCGGGCTGAGGACCCGCACCCCGGGTAGAGCTGAACTCGGCGCAGCCAGCTAGCTGGACACGTCTTTGCCGGCGAAGCGGGCCCAGGCCAGGGACGTGAAGATGGCGATGTAGACGAGCGCGGACACCACTCCGGTTGACGAGTCCTGCATGGTGATCGGGTCGCGCAGGAAGTCGCCGAACGAGAACCACCAGTGGGTCGGCAGCCAGGGGGCGATGGCGGCCAGTTGGGGGATCGCGTCGAGGACCTCGCTGGCGACCGCGAGGCCGGCGGTGGCGGCCATGGCCGCGACCGGATAGTCGGTGAGGGTGGAGATGAAGAGGCCAATCGCCGCGAGTGCGGCCATGCTGAGGCCTAGATACAGGCAGATCAGCAGGATTCGCAGCAGCGCGGCCGGCAGTGATGTTGAGCTGCCGGACAGCAGCAACACCGATCCGCTCGGGAAAAGGATCAGTCCGATCGCCGCGCCGACTACCCCGACAATCAGGGTGGCGGCGAAGCAATAGAGCACTGAGGCGGCGTATTTCGTTGCCAGTAAACGCATCCGGCTGACCGGTACGGTCAACAAATACCGCAGTGTGCCCTGGTTGGATTCGCCGGCGATCGCGTCGCCGGACACCACCGCCACCGCGAGCGGCAGAAAGAGTGGGGTGATCGCGAAGAGCGCGGCCAAGGACACGAAGAGGCCATTTTCGGCGATACTGTTGAAAAAGACCGGACCGCGACCGTTGTCGGAGCTGTTGATCTTGACGGCGACCGCGATCAGCACCGGTACGGCCGCGAGCACCGCGAGGATCACCTGGTTGCGTCGCCGGCGAACACCAGCGACAGTTCCGAGCGCAGCAGGCGGGTGCTCACCGGCCGTACGCTCCACTGTGGACGGTCCAGGACCGCGTCAGCCGCTGACATCGAAACCCTCCCCGGTAAGCGCGACGAAAACCTCCTCGAGGTCGGCGCGGGCCACCTCGAAACCAGTGACGGGTACGCCGTCGTAAACCAGCGTCCTGAGCACTTGCTCCGGCGCGCTTTCCCCAGGCAGAGCCGAAACTTCGCCGTCGCCGGACTTGATGTCAGCGAGCCCCAGCCGGCGGCGCAGCGTGTCCGCGGCGTCGGTGGTTTCGCTCGTACGCACCACAATTCGTGGCGCCAGCGATGAGCGCAGGCTGGCCAGCGTGCCGTTGGCGACCAGCTTGCCGACGTGCATCACACCGACGTGCGAGCAGACCTGCTCCACTTCGGACAGCAGGTGAGTGGACAGCATCACGGTGGTGCCGTCGGCGGCCAGATCGGTGATCAGGTGCCGGATTTCCCTGGTTCCCCTGCGGATCCAGGCCGTTCGTCGGCTCGTCCAGTACGAGCAGTTTCGCGCGGCTGCAGCAGGGCGGCGGCGATCCCGAGCCGTTGCCGCATGCCGAGCGAGTACGCGCGATAACGCTTGCGAGCGGCGGCGGTTAGCCCCACCCGTTCCAACGCCGAGCCGATCCTGGCCTTGCTCGTACGCGGATCGGCGGGTCGATCGGCGGCGTCCATCCGGCGCAGGTTGTCGGTCCCGCTCAGGTGCGGATGAAAAGCCGGGCCCTCCACCAGCGCGCCGACTCGCGGCAGCACCGCGCTGGCCCGCTGTGGCATCCCGAGGCCCAGCAGGCTGTGGCTGCCGGCGGTCGGGCTGATCAGGCCGAGCAGCATCCGGATCGTGGTGGTCTTGCCAGAGCCGTTTGGGCCCAGGAAGCCGAAAACGCTGCCCACCGGCACGTCCAGGTCGAGATGGTCGACGGCCACCTGCCCGCCGCGAAAGCGCTTGGTCAGCCCACGAGTCTGGATGGCCGCCGAGCCGGCGCCAGGCTGGCTGGCCTGGCGCGGCTCGGTGGACGAGGTGGTAGCAGCCGTCACTTCTGTCCGGCGGCCGCGTACAGCAGACTCGGCTGCACTGATCCGACCAGCACCCTGCCGTCATCGGTGATCAGCGCACTGACCAGCGCCGACGAGAACAACCGGCCGCCCCAGGTGCCCGAGACGCGCGGCAGGGACGACAGCAGTTCCATCGGGTTGATGCTGGCGCCGCCACCGGGCTTCTTCGCGTCCGGCTGTGCGCTGCTATTGGGACTAAGCGCGTTCGCCGGCAGCTTGGCGACCAGCACCGAAGTCCAGCCCTGACCGACCACGTTCGGCCGCACCCCATCAAGCTGCGGCTTATGCGTCTGGGCGAGCTTCTTCGGGTCCGGCGCCGACGCCTTGTCCTCGGTGACCTTCACCCCGGGCGGCGGAGCGAACTTGAAGTTGTCCGCGGTCGGCGTGCTGAAACTGACCTGAGTGTGAAGCCGACCTTGATCGCCGGCGTACCAGCACCGGATGCGAAGACCTCCACCTGCAACGGCAGCTTGGTCTCGCCGTCCACCGCGAGCCGCACCTGGCCGACCAGCGACCGGGTGTCCTTTGGCTGCAGCAGCAGCTCATAAACCTTGCGACCGGCGACCGTGGTGTTGCCGGTGGTGCTGACCGTGGTGGTCGGGCCGACCGCCTTCAGCAACTGCGCGGCGAGCTCCTGCGGCGTACCGCTCGCGAGCCCGCTCTCGTTGCCCGCCGACGGCGTGCCGGACTTCCGCGCAGGTGCCTGAACCACCCGGTGGGTGGCGGTGTGGTCGCTGCTGGACCACGTCCACAGGTCGTGGTTGTTGTAGACGATGTCCGACTCGCCCAGCTGGCCGAGCAGCGCGACCCGGCCCTTGTCCGGGCTGGCGTACCAAACCCGCAGCGTGTGGCTGCCGGACACCATCGACAACAGCGACGAGCTGCCGGTGCTCGGCGCGCCGGTGCCGGTCAGGTCAGACCCGGCAGGCTCGGCAACCCCAGGTCGGCGGTTTGTACGACAGTGCCAGAAAGTCCGTTGACCTTCGCGGTCTGGATGGCGGCGAGCAACTGCTGTGCGCTCATCGCCGGCAGGCTCGGCTCGGGTGCCGCCTGCAACATGGCACCGGCGGACGGGACGCGCGAGCGCGAGCGCCACGATGCCGGCCGGTACGGCCCACCGCAGCACGTGCTTGCGGCGACCGGGGGGATTTTCTGAACCGGTTTCCTGATCTTCTGCTGACATGCCCATACCTCCTTGGCGTTCACTCAGCTGTTTCACATCCTCCACAGGGCATGCTGTGAGCAGACTGAGAGTTCCGAGTTTGGGGGATGGCGATGCGGTTGTTGCTGGTCGATGACGAGGTGCGGTTCGCCCGCGCGTTGGCGGCCGGGCTGGTCGACGACGGCTTCGTGGTGGACCTCGCGCACGACGGCACGACCGGCCTCGCGATGGCCAGGGCCGGCTCGTACACCCTGGTGATCCTGGACATCATGCTGCCTGGGCTGTCCGGTTACCGGATCGTCCAGGCGCTGCGGACGGACCGGAACTGGGTGCCGGTGCTGATGCTCTCGGCCAAGGACGGCGAGTACGACCAGGCCGACGGGTTGGATGTCGGCGCCGACGACTACCTGGTCAAACCCTTCTCGTACGTGGTGCTGCTGCTGGCTCGGCTACGCGCGCTGCTGCGCCGGGGCGTGAGACCGCGTCCGGTGCGGCTGAGCGTCGGGGACCTGACGCTGGATCCGGCCACTCGGCAGACCACTCGAGGCGAGCAGTCGATCGACCTGACCGCCCGCGAGTTCGCGCTGTTGGAGTATTTGATGCGCCGACCGAGCGAGGTCGTTTCCAAGACCGAGCTGCTCGACCACGTGTGGGACGCGGCCGCGGATACCGACCCGAACGTCGTGGAGGTCTACGTCGGCTATCTGCGCCGCAAGATCGACGTGCCGTTCGGCCGGCAGACGTTGAGTACGGTCCGCGGTGCCGGTTACCGAGTGGTCGACGACCTGGCCCGTACGAAGGACCGATGATCGGCGGCCACCGGGCGTACCGGTGGATCTGGCGGCTCAGCCTTCGAGCCCGGCTGACGCTACTGGCCACCGCGGTGCTCGCGGTCGGTCTCGGCGCCGGCGGGTCGCTGCTGGTGATCACCGTGTCGGCGGCGCTTTTCACCAGCGTGGACTCCAGCGTCATGCAGACCAGCCAGGACGTCGTGACGCTGGTCAAGACCAAGCAGCTGCCCAACCCCGTACCAACCGCCGGGCCGGCGCAGCTGGTGCAGGTCGTCAACGCCCGCGGCGGAGTGCTGTCCGCGTCCGCCGCCGCCGACCAGGTGGTGCCGATGATGCCGCTGGGGCAGCTGACTGCCGCTGCCAACCAGGGGAAACTCATGGTCATCGCGGGCGAGGAGCCGGGGCGGGAGGGGCCGCTTCGGGTGTTCGTCAGCAAGGTGGACGCGGGCGGTGGCGTCGCTACGTGATCGTGGCGGCGAACATCCGCGAGGTGCTGGACGGCGGCAAGGTGGTGCGTACGGCCGTGGGCGTCGGTTTCCCGGTGCTGCTGGCGGTGCTCGCGATGCTGAGCTGGCTGGTGGTCGGCGCGACCCTGCGCCCGGTGGAGTCGCTGCGCCGGGGCGCCGCCGAAATCACCGGCAAAGGGGTCACCCGGCGACTGCCGGTCCCGGACGCGCACGACGAGGTCCAACGGCTTGCGGTCACGCTCAACGACATGCTGTCGCGGTTGGAGGTCGCTCAGGACCGGCAGCGCGCTTTCGTTGCGGACGCGGCCCACGAGCTGCGCAGCCCGCTGGCGAGCCTGCGCACCCAGTTGGAAATCGCCGCCCGTCGGTCGCCGGAGCTCAGCACCGAAGACGTGTTGGCCGAGATCGACCGGTTGTCCCGGCTGGTGGACGACCTGTTGCTGCTCGCCCGGATGGACGCCGGCATGGCCGCGCCGGCCCGGCAGGACGAGGTGGACCTCGGCGAGGTGGCCCGCGGGGTGGCGAAGCGGTACGACGGCGGCCAAGTGCCGGTCGTGGTCGCGCCGGCTCCCGGCGACCTGCCGCTGGTGGTTGGCGACCGCGACCGGCTGGCCCGGGTGATCGGAAACCTGCTGGACAACGCCGTGAGGCATGCCCGTACGCGCGTCGGGTTGTCGGTTGTCGCCGAGGACGGCTCGGTGATCGTCCGGATCGCCGACGACGGCCCCGGCATCCCGGCCGCCGACCGCGAACGCGTTTTCGAACGCTTCACCCGTCTCGACGACGCGCGCGCTCGCGATGACGGTGGAGTGGGCCTGGGTCTGGCGATCGTGGCCGACCTCGTACGCGGGCATGGCGGCACGGTGTCGCTGACCGACGGGACGCCGGGGCTGCTCGCGACCGTACGCATCCCGTTCCGTACGACCGAGGCCGAGCCGCCCCGCAAACGTACGACCCGAAGCCGCCGCTAGCGGGTGGTCGCAGCGGTCAGGGTGTGCGGGCGGGTGGACGAGGCTCGCTGTCGCGGCCGTCGAGAAGGCCGGTCACCTGCCCTTCATGGAGCGGCCCGCTCCCACCCGAGACCTGGTCACCGCCTTCGCCGCAAAGGTCTGACCTTCGACGCTCCCGGAAGAGAGGTCGAGTTCGCGATCGGGTTGTGACACGCCGCACGTACGAGTGGGTGTTGCGATCGGCGACGGCCCGCGCATACTGGCGGCCTGACCGGTACCCGGAACGAACGGACTGGATCACGCCATGACTGAACCGCCGGGCCATTTGAGGATCGGCATCGTCGGAGCCGGCCGCGTCGGAGTGGCGTTGGGCGCGGCGCTGATGCGAGTGGGCCACCACGTGGTCGCGGCCTCCGGAGTCTCGGACGCGTCCCAGCGGCGAGCCGAACAGTTCCTGCCGGGCGTACCGCTGTTGCCGGTCCCGGAAGTGGTCGCCGACGTGGATCTCGCGCTGCTGACGGTCCCTGACGACGTGCTCCCGGGGCTGGTGTCCGGGCTGGCCGAGACTGGTGGGTGGCAGCCGGGCCGGCTGGTCGCGCACACGTCCGGGGCGCATGGGCTTGGTGTGTTGGCGCCGGCCGCGTGGGCCGGGGCACTGCCGATGGCGCTGCATCCGGCGATGACGTTCGTCGGGCGACCCGAAGACGTGGACAAGATCGACGGAGTGGCTTTCGGGGTGACCGCTCCGGAGCCGGTGCTGCCGGTCGCCGAGGCGCTGGTGCTGGAGATCGGCGGCGAGCCGATCCCGATCGCGGACGAGTTCCGGCCGCTCTACCACGCGGCGCTGGCGACCGGCGCGAACCACCTGGTCACGCTGGTCACCGAGGCCGCCGACCTGCTCCGCCGAGCCGGCGTTGGGCAGCCTGAGCGGCTGCTCGGCCCGTTGCTGGGCGCGGCGCTGGACAACGGGCTGCGGCTGGGCGACGCGGGGCTGACCGGGCCGGTTTCCCGCGGTGACGCCGACACCGTGCGCACGCATCTGGACACACGCTGGCCGCGCACGCGCCGGAGACGCTCGCCGGCTATGTGGCGATGGCCCGCCGGACGGCCGACCGGGCGATCGCGTCCGGCCGGCTCGCGCCCGAGGACGCGGAGCGGCTGCTGGATGTGCTGGCCGCCCGGTCCAACGGTGCCCGCGCGTGACCGGGCAGATCGGTGCGCCGGCGGAACGGTTGCTGACGCCTCCGGTCGTACGCGATCGGGACGCCCTCGCGGCTGCCCGCGACCGGCTGCCGGGTCCGGTGGCGGTGGTGATGACGATGGGTGCCCTGCACGCCGGCCATGCCGCTTTGCTGCGCCAGGCGCGGGCCAGGGCAGCCTCGGTGATCGCCACGATTTTCGTCAATCCACTGCAGTTCGCGCCCACCGAAGACCTCGACCGCTATCCGCGTACGCTGAAAGCCGACCTGGAAATCTGCGTGCGGGAACAGGTTGATCTGGTTTTCGCGCCGACCGCCGCGGTGATGTATCCGGCCGGTCCGCCGCAGGTCCGGGTGCAGCCGGGTCCGCGTGGGGAAATCCTGGAAGGCGCCTTTCGTCCCGGATTTTTCGGCGGTGTCCTGACAGTCGTCTCCAAGCTGTTGCATCTGACCGCTCCCGATGTCACGTTTTTCGGGGAAAAGGACTATCAACAGCTGATGATGGTCCGCCAGCTGGTCACTGACCTGAGCATGGACATTGAAGTCGTCGGGGTGCCTATCGTACGCGAGCCGGACGGTTTGGCTCTGTCCAGCCGAAACGCGTACCTGTCGCCCCGCGAACGCCGTTCCGGTTTAGCGCTGTCAGCGGCCTTGCGGGCTGGCGTGGCGGCGTCCGGTCAGGGCCCGGTCGCAGTGCTGGCGGCCGCAACCGCGGTGTTGGCCGCCGAGTCCACTGTGGACGTTGACTACTGCGAGTTGACCGATCCATCGCTCGGCCCGCCGCCAGCGAAAGGGCCGGCGCGATTGCTGATAGCCGCCAAGGTTGGCGCCACCCGGCTGATCGACAACACACCGCGTTGAAGCTGGGGCGCTAAGTGCTGCTCTGCATCGACGTCGGCAACACCCAGATCGTGCTGGCCACCTTCGACGGCGCGAAACTGGTGCACTCGTGGCGGATGCGTACGGACGCGCGCCTCACCGCCGACGAGCTGGCACTGACCTTTCGCGGCCTGCTCGCGGCGGACAGCGTCGACATCACCGGAATCAGTGCCTGCTCAACCGTGCCGGCCCTGCATCGCGAGCTCAATGTCATGCTTCGCCGCTACTACCAGGACATTCCGACGCTGGTGGTGGAGCCGGGCGTACGCACCGGTGTCGCGCTCAACGTCGACAATCCGCGCGAGGTGGGCACCGACCGGGTGGTCAACACCCTCGCCGCCTACACCCTCTTCGGCGGCCCGGCGATCGTGGTGGACTTCGGTACGTCCACGAATTTCGACGTGGTAGGACGAAAAGGAGAGTTCCTCGGCGGCGCTTTGGCGCCTGGTATCGAGATTTCCCTGGACGCGCTGGCCTCTCGCGCTGCCCAACTGCTGAAAGTGCCACTGGTCGCACCCCGCGGGGTGATTGGCAAGAACACCGTCGAGGCGCTCCAGTCGGGAATGCTCTACGGCTTCGCCGGCCAGGTCGACGGCATCGTCACCCGGATCGCCGCCGAACTCGGCACCCCGATCCCGACCGTCGTCGCCACTGGCGGCCTCGCCCCGCTGGTCGTCTCCGAGAGCGCCACCATCACCCACCACGAGCCGGCTCTCACCCTGATCGGCCTCCGCCTCGTCTACGACCGCAACTCTCCGTAGCCTCCTGAAGTCGCATGGATTTTCGTCGAGTGTGGGACTTTGTTCCGCGCTCGACGTCGAGTGTGGGTTAAAGTCCCGCACTCGACGCCAGCCGAGCGCAACTCTCCGTCAGGTGCGGGTGGAGCGGTACGTGGAGGCGATGTACGGCAGGTCGAGTTGTTGTTGTTGCGCGTCGACGGGCGCGTTGCGCAGCACCAGGGTCTGTACGCGGCCCAGCAGCGCGTCCCGCTGTGGGGTGTCCAGGGTGGCCACCGTCGATCGGGACCGAAGCAGGTCGAGCAGGTCGGTGATGGTCAGCCGCTGCTGGTGATGGAAGCGCTCGTGTTCGGGAACGTTGAACCACGGCCCCAGGTCCCGCTCACTGCCAGCGCCGTTGAAACCGTTGCCGTTGAAGCCGTTGCTCGTACGGTCGTACGCGTCCAGCTCGCTGCCCAGCTGCGCGATCCAGCTGGTCCGCTCGTCCAGCAGGTTCCAGATCAGCCCGAGCGCCCCGCCCGGCCGCAGCACCCGCCGGCCCGGGCCATCTCGGGTTGGCGATGTCCGGGTCGAACCAGTGGTAAGCCTGCCCAACGACCACCGCGTCCACCGCGCCGTCGTCCAGCGGGATGCTCTCCGCGGACCCCCTTCCAGCACCCGGGTCCCGGGCAGCGCGGCCGCGAGCGCCTCCCGCATCGGGGTGCTGGGTTCCACCGCGACCACCTCGAAGCCGAGGCCGGCCAGCACTCGGGTCAGCTTGCCCGTACCAGCGCCCAGGTCCAGCACGGTCCCGCCGGCGGGCACGGTCGCGAGCATCCACTTGACCGCCTCGGCCGGATAGTCGGGCCGGGTCCGCTGGTAGAGCTGCGCAACAGCGCCGAAGGACAGCCGACGACGATCCCATCCCTGACGGTCCATCTCCACACCCTAGAGGTCATCGGAGGCCGGTGGGATGGCTCGAGACGGCCGATGGCTACCCTCGAGTACGTGACTGAGCAGCCCATTTCCGAAGCCGACGACCTGCCAGAGCAGCTGCGGGTGCGCCGGGACAAGCGGGAGCGGATGCTGGCCGAAGGCGTCGAGCCATATCCGGTCGGTTTCCCGCTCACCACCACCCTGGGTGAGCTGCGGCGAAAGTACGCCGACCTGGCGACCGACACCGCGACCGCGACACCGTCGGGGTGGCTGGCCGGGTGATTTTCTTCCGGAACGGCGGCAAGCTCTGCTTTCGCCACCCTGCGGGCCGGTGACGGCACCGAGCTGCAGGTGATGATGATGATCTCTGGCCAAGGTCGGGGAGCAGGCCCTCGCGGACTGGAAGTCGCTGGTCGACATCGGCGACCACGTCGGCGTCCAGGGCGAGGTGATCACGTCTCGGCGCGGCGAGCTGAGCGTGCTGGCGGACAGCTGGGCGATCACCGCGAAGGCGCTCCGGCCGCTGCCAGTGGCGCACAAGCCGATGAGCGAGGACTCCCGCGTCCGCCAGCGGTATGTGGACCTGATCGTACGGCCGGACGCCCGCTCGATGGCCCACATCCGGTCCACCGCGGTGCACGGCCTGCGGGACTCGCTGCACCGCCGCGGCTTCATAG
The DNA here is from genome assembly GCF_010993775.1 of Fodinicola feengrottensis. Taxonomy (GTDB): domain Bacteria; phylum Actinomycetota; class Actinomycetes; order Mycobacteriales; family HKI-0501; genus Fodinicola; species Fodinicola feengrottensis. The sequence continues at coordinate 155,078 of NZ_WOTO01000003.1, forward strand.
AGTGGAGACCCCCGTTACTGCAGGCGGTTCACGGCGGCGCCACCGCGCGGCCGTTCACCACCCACTACAACGCTTTCGACGTGGATGTCTACATCCGCATCGCGTTGGAGCTGTTCCTCAAGCGCTGCACGGTCGGCGGCATCGACAAGGTGTTCGAGCTCGGCCGGGTGCTGCGCAACGAGGGCGCCGACTCCACCCATTCGCCCGAGTTCACCATGCTTGAGGTCTACGAGGCGTACGGCGACTACAACACGGTCGGCACCCTCACCCGCGAGCTCTACCAGGAGACCGCGCAGGCCGTCTTCGGCTCCACCACGGTCACCCGGCTGGACGGCACCGAGCTGGATCTGGGGGCGGCGTGTGGCCGTCGTTGTCGCTGTACGAGCTGGTGTCCACCGCGGTGCAGGACGAGGTGACGCCGGAGACCTCGGTGGACACCCTTCGGGCGTACGCGGAGAAGTTCGACGTCCAGATCCCGCCGCACGCCACCCACGGCAAGCTGGTGGAGGAGCTGCTGGAGGCGCTCTGCGACGACCAACTGCAGGACCCGGTGTTCGTCCGGGACTATCCGTTGGACACTTCGCCGTTGACCCGGTCGCATCGCAGCAAGCCGGGAGTCACCGAGAAATGGGACCTCTACATCGGTGGTATGGAGGTCGGCACCGGCTATTCCGAGCTGGTCGACCCGGTCATCCAGCGGCAGCGCCTGCTGGAACAGTCGCTGGCCGCGGCTGGCGGCGACCCCGAGGCCATGCAGCTGGACGAGGACTTCATTCGGGCCCTCGAATACGGCATGCCGCCGACCGGCGGGATGGGAATGGGCGTCGATCGGATGCTTCAGGTCTTCACTGGCCGAGGAATCCGGGAAACGATCCTTTTCCCGTTCGTACGACCTGAGTAGTCCCGCTACCCGCTGTCGCCCTATCACCCGTACGCCCGGTTTTACCGGGTGTCGTCGATACCCACTACCCATTTAATGCGGCTTGGGCGATTTTTGGCGAAAGTCATTTACAACACCTATTAGCACGAGGTAGGAAGTTCCCGACCGACACAGCCGCGGTGTTCCAGGTCACAACCCCCCAGCACCGAGAGGAACTTCCGATGAGCAGGACAGCGATCCGGCGGGGCGTCAGGATGTCGTTGGCGGCGGCGGGCGGTTGGCGCCGCGCTGCTGGCGGCACCGGCGGCTTACGGTGGCACTGCGAGTAACTCCAGTGATCTGCTGGCGCCCGGCACCCACGTGCCGGCGTCCGTGGTGACACCGAAGAACTGCGGGTCCATCCCGGGCAACGCGGACGACAACGTGCTGCGGATCCTGCGGGACGTGAGCAACCAGCGGGGCGTCGACGGTCGCGTACGACTGTCCGTCTTCGAAACCGCGTGGGTGGAGTCGCATGCCAACAACCTGAACTGTGGCACCGGCGACTCGATTGGCGTCTTCCAACAGATCCCACGGTTCTGGTGCCCGGAGGACCGCAACAACTGCCTGGACGTGGCGCACGCCGCCAACAAGTATCTCGACCAGGCCATCCCGAACGCGGCCAACAACCCCGGCTGGTCGGCCGGCCGGGTCGCCCAGAGCGTGCAGCGGTCCGCCTTCCCGGACCGGTACGACCAGGCGCAGGGCACCGCTCAGGACCTGATCAACCGTTCCAACGGTCTGTAAACGGATTCTGTATAGATTCTGCGGCCCTCGCCCGATCCGGGTGGGGCCGCTGACCGTGCCCGGCCCGTCGCTGCAGGTGGTAAACGCAGGCAGGGGTAAGCTCCGTCGGCGGGCGGTGCTACCGAGTCGGGACGCGCGCCATGACGCGGACCCGCTGGGCCTGGATGCGTCGCTCACCCGGCGTGAGACCTGACTCGACCGGCGGTTGAGGCCGGCGGCCCTGCCAGGCAGGTGTTCCAAGGATGAGAATGTCCTCAAGAAGCAGTCATTGCCGGACATTCCTGCGGGGAAGGAAATCAACGCGGTGGCGCAGCGTACCGAAATTATCCTCATCGACGATGTCGACGGCGGGAAGGCCGACGAGACCATCCGCTTCGCGCTCGACGGGGTGGCGTACGAGATCGACCTGTCCAACAAGAACGCGGCGAAGCTGCGTGACCAGCTCGCGACGTATGTCAGCGTGGCCCGTAAGGCCGGCAAGGCGCGCGCCCCGACCCGCCCAGCCGTACGCCCGGCGCCGACTGTTCCGACGGTGACCGCGGACCGCGAGCAGAACCAGGCCATCCGGGCCTGGGCCAGGAAGAAGGGCCTCGCGGTCAGCGACCGCGGCCGGATTCCGGCCGAGATCATCGAGCAGTATCACTCGCAGTCCTGACCGCACTTGTGGTCTGTCCGGCCGGTTTCGCTGACGGCGTACAGCAGTCAGGATGGGAACGGCCCAGAACGACGTTGTTCCCGGTGACGGGCTCGCGATTGCCTGTCTGATCGGCTGGTTGCCGGTCGCAAATGACTGTTCTGACGAGTTTGGTATCCAACCCCCGACTAGAGTGTTCAAGACGGGCCCCACACAGGGGTTCGGCGGCCACACGGTGCCGACAGGCGCACCTCCCGGCGCGGCAGTGACGCACTGCCGAGGGGTGGCCAGACGGGCACGCAGTGCCGATGGGCACGACAGGCGCTATGCGGTGCAAGGTGCCGGCTGGCATGTGAGGAGCACGAGGGATGTTCGAGAGATTTACCGACCGCGCACGTCGCGTTGTCGTCCTGGCGCAGGAAGAAGCCAGGATGCTCAACCACAACTACATCGGGACCGAACACATCCTGCTCGGGCTCATCCACGAGGGCGAGGGCGTCGCCGCGAAAGCGCTGGAGTCCCTCGGCATCTCGCTGGAAGGTGTACGCCAGCAGGTGGAGGAGATCATCGGGCAGGGTCAGCAGGCCCCGTCCGGGCACATCCCCTTCACCCCGCGGGCGAAGAAGGTGCTGGAGCTGAGCCTTCGCGAGGCTTTGCAGCTCGGCCACAACTACATCGGGACCGAGCACATCCTGCTCGGCCTGATCCGCGAGGGCGAGGGCGTCGCCGCGCAGGTGCTGGTCAAGCTCGGCGCCGACCTGAACCGGGTGCGGCAGCAGGTCATCCAGCTGCTGTCCGGCTACCAGGGCGGCAAGGAGTCCAGTGGCGGCCCGTCGTCCGAGGGCACTCCGTCGACCTCGCTGGTGCTGGACCAGTTCGGCCCGCAACTACACCCAGGCCGCCCGCGAGGGCAAGCTCGACCCGGTGATCGGCCGGCAGAAGGAGATCGAGCGCCTGATGCAGGTGCTCTCCCGCCGTACGAAGAACAACCCGGTGCTGATCGGCGAGCCGGGTGTCGGCAAGACCGCGGTGGTGGAGGGGCTGGCCCAGTCCATCGTCAAGGGTGACGTGCCCGAGACGCTGAAGGACAAGCAGCTCTACTCGCTGGACCTCGGCGCGCTGGTCGCCGGTTCCCGCTACCGCGGCGACTTCGAAGAGCGCCTGAAAAAGGTGCTCAAGGAGATCCGTACCCGCGGCGACATCATCCTGTTCATCGACGAGATCCATACCCTGGTGGGTGCGGGTGCCGCCGAGGGCGCGATCGACGCCGCCAGCATCCTCAAGCCGATGCTGGCCCGCGGTGAGCTGCAGACCATCGGCGCGACCACCCTCGACGAATACCGCAAGTATTTGGAGAGAAGGACGCCGCGCTGGAGCGCCGGTTCCAGCCGATCCAGGTGGCCGAGCCGTCGCTGGCGCACACCATCGAGATCCTGAAGGGCCTGCGCGACCGGTACGAGGCGCACCACCGGGTGTCGATCACCGACGCCGCGTTGGTCGCCGCCGCGAGCCTCGCCGACCGGTATATCTCGGACCGCTTCCTGCCGGACAAGGCGATCGACCTGATCGACGAGGCCGGCGCCCGGATGCGGATCCGCCGGATGACCGCGCCACCGGACCTGCGTGAGTTCGACGAGAAGATCGCGGACGTACGCCGGCAGAAGGAGTCCGCGATCGACTCGCAGGACTTCGAGAAGGCCGCGAGTCTGCGGGACAACGAGAAGACCCTGCTGAACCAGAAGTCCCAGCGGGAGAAGGAATGGAAGTCCGGCGACCTCGACGTGGTCAGCGAGGTCGACGACGAGCAGATCGCCGAGGTACTGGCGAACTGGACGGGCATCCCGGTCTTCAAGCTGACCGAGGAGGAGACTTCCCGGCTGCTGCGCATGGAAGACGAGCTGCTGCACCGCCGGGTCGTCGGCCAGCAGGAGGCGATCAAGTCCGTCAGTCAGGCCATCCGGCGTACGCGCGCCGGCCTGAAGGACCCCAAGCGTCCCGGTGGTTCGTTCATCTTCGCCGGCCCGTCCGGTGTCGGTAAGACCGAGCTGTCCAAGGCGCTCGCGGAGTTCCTGTTCGGCGACGACGACGCGCTCATCCAGCTGGACATGTCCGAGTTCCACGACCGGTACACGGTCTCCCGCCTGGTCGGTGCGCCTCCCGGGTATGTCGGGTATGACGAGGGTGGCCAGCTGACCGAGAAGGTCCGCCGCAAGCCGTTCAGCGTGGTGTTGTTCGACGAGGTCGAGAAGGCCCACTCGGATGTCTTCAACACGCTGCTGCAGGTGCTGGAGGACGGCCGGCTGACCGACGGTCAGGGTCGCATCGTGGACTTCAAGAACACGGTGTTGATCATGACCACCAACCTCGGGACGCGGGACGTTTCCAAGGCCGTCAGCCTCGGCTTCCAGTCGGGCAACGACCAGGCCAGCAACTACGAGCGGATGAAGCAGAAGGTCCAGGACGAGCTCAAGCAGCACTTCCGGCCTGAGTTCCTGAACCGGATCGACGACATCGTGGTGTTCCACCAGCTGAGCCAGGAAGAGATCATCCAGATCGTGGACATCATGATCGCGAGGGTCTCGACTCAGCTGAAGAACAAGGACATGGGGCTCACGCTGACCCAGAACGCCAGGACCTTTCTGGCCAAGAAGGGTTTCGACCCGGTGTTGGGTGCCCGGCCGCTGCGTCGCACCATCCAGCGCGAGATCGAGGACACGCTGAGCGAGAAGATCCTGTTCGGCGAGGTCCAGCCCGGACAGAACATCACCATCGATGTCGAGGGCGACCCGGAGGTCCCGGACAAGGCCAAGCTCACCTTCGCGACCGGCGACAAGCCGGCCGAGAAGGAACTGGTTTGCGGCCAAGGACAAACCAGCCGTCAGCGTCGCCAAGGCGACCGGCACCGAGTAATCCGCGCTTGACAGCAGAAAGGCCGGGTCCGCGAGGGCCCGGCCTTTCTGCGTACGAGCAACCCCAGCGGACTCGACGTTGTCGTCGGCCGCACGACGAGAATGTCGGGTTCGCGAAGAAGTGCTAGTCCTTGGCGGTCGTCGTCGGGGAGGCATGCGCTTTGGGCGGCGGCCGCGGCGGCCGCGGCGGACTGGGACGCCTGTGCGGCGGCGACGTCCGGGCAGAGCGGGCCGGATATCGGGGTCACCGGCTTGGGCACCACCAGGGACGGGTGCGGGCCGGTCTTGGGGGCTCGGGTCTGGTCCAGGTAGTCGCTGAGCCGGCCGACCGAGTAGCCGGACTGCTGGATCGCCGCCAGCAACGTTCGGTAGTCGTGCTCGAAGTTCTGGGTGAAGTGCATCAGCAGGATCATCCCGGGCTGCAACGGGTTGCCCGCCCCGAACTGATGCTGCGCGATGCAGAGCACGCCGTCGATGACCGACGCCTCCCACATCACCGACACCTGGTAGCCGCACTGCTTCGCGGTCCGCAGGGTGGTCTGGTCGTACGTCCCGTACGGTGGCCGGAACCATTTCGGGGTGCTGCCGAAGATCTGCTTCAGCTGCACCGCGGAGTTGCACAGCTCCGAATGCTGCACCTTCTCCGACCGGCCCTTGAGGCCGCCGTACGGGTGGTTCACGGTGTGGCCCTCGACCCGCGCGCCGTCGGCCACCAGACTCTTGAAGTAGAGCGGGGTCTTGGCGGCGGTCTTGCTGATCAGGAACAGCGTGGCCGGCAGCTTGGTGGCCGCGAACAGCCGCGGCGCGGCCGGGTTCGGGAAGGTGCCGTCGTCCATCGTGATGAAAACGATCTTCTTGTCGGTCGGGATCCGGGTGACCACCGGCACCTCAGGCCCGCTGTCGTTGAGCCGGATCGCGGCCGGCGGCGGGGCCGCCAACGGGATCGTCGGCAGCGGCGCGAGAGCCGGATACGTGACCGCTGGGGGCGGCTCGGCCGACGGGGTCTGCGCGGCCTCGCCGGGATGCCGCAGGTGTGAGGTGAGCGGCACCGCGACCACCAGGACGACCGCTGCGAGAGCGGCCGCGATGGCGACCCACCAGCCCGGCCGCATTTTCCGTCGCGGCGAGGCGGCCGGCGGTTGCGTCATTTCCGGCCGCATTGTTTGTCGGCACCGGGCGGTAAAAGAATAGTCACCAAAACATTCACTGCCATTCCGGTATGGAGTTTCGTTTCTCGCGATGATACGCAGCGCTCACGGAGTCTTTGCGGGGACTGGCAGGTAGTCCTGTAGAACGGCTGGCGTCAGGCCGGCTTTCTTGATTGCCCACAACACCGCGGCGAAGTCACGTACGAAGGCGACCCGGAAGTGCATCAGAATGATGTCGCCGGCATGCACCTTTTGGTCCGGTCGCTGGTAGAAGACCTTGCCGTTGTCGGTGGTTTCCCGCCACAGCACCAGATAGCTCAGCCCGCAGGCGGCCACCATTTTCTGGGTGGTCGAGTTGTAGTCGCCGTACGGCGGCCGGAAAAGCGTCGGGCGCTTGCCGAAAAGTTTCTGATACTTGTCCGCGATGGGACAGATTTCCTGCTTCTGTCGGGCCGCCGAAAGCTTCGGCATCTCCGGGTGGGTCTGGGTGTGGTCCTCGATCCGGGCGCCGGCGTCCTGCAGGCCGCGGAAATAGGCCGGATCGGGATCGACGTCGTTGCCCATCAGGAAGAGCGTCACCGGCACGCCGGCCTTGCGCAGCATCGCGGCGGCCTTCGGGGTTCGTACGGCCCCGTCGTCCATCGTGATGAACGCGACCTTCTGGGTGGTGGTGATCTCGTGCAGCGCCGGCACCTCGCCGGGCGGCGCGGTCAGCTTGGTCGGCTGCGCCGGCGGGGCCGGGTCGAAGGCTGGTACGGCCGGGAGCCCGTCGGCGGTGGAGCCGGGATCGGCCCGGCTGGGCGTGGGACTCGGCTGCACGGTGGGCTGGCCGGCAGCGCTGCCGCTGGGCGTACCCCCGCCGCTGGGCTTGGTGGCGCCGCAACCGGCGGCCAGCAGGCAGATGGACACGAGTGCGGCGGCGACGGCGCGGTGACGGTACACGGATCCCTTTCCGGGCGTTCCCTGCGATGGATGGTGGTCCGCAACGCCCGTTGCCTGCGCCGGACGCAAGCAACGGGGCGTTGCGAACAACGCACAGGCCCTTCACAGCAAAGACGGTCGACCGACCCGCTGAGTTGGCTGGTCGGGCAATTGTGACCCAACCGACACCTGGCCTACTGCAGGTAGTCGGTGAGCCGGCCGACCGAGTAGCCGGATTTGGCTATCGCGGCCAGCAGCACCCGGTAGTCCTCGTTGAAGTGCGGAGTGAAGTGCATCAGCAGGATCATCCCGGGCTTGAGCGGGTTGCGCGGCCCGACCTCGTGCTGGTTGATGAACAGTCCGCCGCCAATCATCGAGCCCTCCCACATCACCACGGCGTGGATGCCGCAGTCGTGGGCGATCTTCAGGGTGGTCTCGTTGTAGAGCCCGTACGGCGGCCGGAACAGCGTCGGCTGGATGCCGAAGATGCCCTTCAACTGCTTGCTCGCGCCACAGATCTGGTTCTTCTGATAGAGCGCCGAGCGCTTGTTCAAGTTCATCATCGGGTGGGTGACGGTATGGTCCTCGACCCGGGCGCCCTTCTGCACCAGACCTTTGAAGTATTTCGGGTTGCTGGCGGCGGTGTGGCTGATCAGGAACATCGTGACCGGGAGCTTGCTCTCCCGGAACAGGTCCTGCGCGACCGGCGCCTGCGTGGTGCCGTCGTCCATCGTGATGAACACGATCTTCTTGTCGGTCGGGATCCGGGTGACCAGCGGCGCGTACGGGCCGGACTGGTCCAGCTTCAGCGGCCCGTCCGGCGGGGGTGCGAGTGGCACCACCGGGAGCGGGCCGGTGGCCGACACGTTGGGGACCGCGGCGGTGGCCAGATGCCCGGATCCTCGCCGCCAGCCGGCTGGGTGATCGGCGCGACGACCTTGCCGCCGCTGGGCGGCGGCGGAGTGTCGCCGCCCGTGCCGTTCGCCGGCACGACCGCGAAAAGCACCGCCGCGACGGCCGCCACCGCGCCCAGCACGGTCGCGATCAGCCAGCCCCGGCGACCACGCCGGCGCGGCGGCCGGCGATCCGGCGGACCCTGGATCGGTGGGCCTTTCGGCGGCGCCGGTGGGCCCTGCCGGAGCGGGCTCTGACCGAGCGGGCCCTGGTTTAGGGGCCGCTGGTGCGGCGGGTTCTGGTTGAGCGGGTTCTGGTCGTACGCGGCGAAGGCCTCGTCACCGGCGTTCAACGGGGTTTGTAGCAGCGGATCCGGGCGCGCCGGCGCACCGTTCGGCGCCAGTTGCTCGTGCCGTCCGCGCGGGGTCGGCACCGCGTCGACCTGCGGCAGGGCGGTGGTTGGGCGGCCGTTCGGCGGCGCGTCGAACAGGTAGTCGTTCAGCGATTCGCCGTCGGCCGGCATCGGGTCGCCGGCCGGTGCCTGACCGCGGGTCACCGGGTCACCACGCCTGGCAGCGCGAAGCGGCCGTCCGGCAGCGGATCGACCAGGCCGTCGGCGACCAGCCCGTCCAAGGCCCGCGCACGTTGCGCCGCCTTCGGCCAGACCACGTCGAGATCGCCGGCCGGCACCGGGGCCGGTGATTCGCGCAGGACAGCCATCAAAAGGCCACGGACCTGCCGGTCGGTCCCGGCGAACGCCTGCGGCCGGCGGACCGGTCCGGCGTTGTCTGGGAATCCGGCCAGCAACCAGCGGCATTGCGTCGCCAGCGGGCAATCGCTGCACCGGGGCGTACGGGCTACACAGTTCAGGGCTCCGAGTTCCATCAACGAGATAGACGTCCGAGCAGCCCTCTCCGGTTGTAGCGGCAGCAAAGATTTTGCACGATCGAGATCTAAATTCGTGACATTAGCGCTCGAAATCAGCCACTCCGTCGAAAACTCGGGTCAGCACCCGGCGGACGTTGGTGTCGATGACCGGCACTCGCTGGCGATAGGCGAAGGCGGCGATCGCCCGCGCGGTGTACGTGCCGACGCCGGGCAACGCCAGCAGCGCGTCCACGTCATCGGGGACCTCGCCGCCATGCAGCTCCACGAGCGTGCCGGCGCAGGCAGGCGTGCAGCCGCAGCGCCCGGCGCGGGTAGCCGAGCCGGCCCCACTCCCGGATCGCGCTCGCCGGCCGGTTCGGCGGCCAGCGCGGCCGGCGCCGGCCAGCGTCGCAGCCACGACTCGTACACCGGCAACACCCGGTTGACCGGGGTCTGCTGCAGCATGAACTCGCTGACCAGGACCGCCCAGGGGGACGCGTCAGGAGCGCGCCAGGGCAGGTCGCGGGCGTTGGTGTCGTACCACTCCAGCAACGCGTCGATCGGGAGCCGATCGCCTTCCGGAGCAGAGGGCGTGTTCATCGCGTGACATGGTCGCACGGCGCGTCCTCCCGCTTTGCCGCGCCACGGCGCGTTACCGTGCGAATCACCATGAAACTGACGGTCGGGCCGCTCCCACCCGTCGTCTACTGGCGGCGACGGGGGCTGGTCGCTGCCGTCATCCTGGTGCTTTTGGTGACGCTCACCACATGCGCCTTCGGTGGCGGCTCTCCCAAAGCCCAGCAGGCGGCCGACACGGTCCACCCGAAGGCCTCGCCCAGTGCTGTCGCCAAGCCCAGCCCAACAGTCGCTCCGACGCCGTCACCCAGCTTGCCGCCCGCCTCGCCCCCCAGCCCCAGCGCGCCGGCCGTCGGCGCGGCCGCGACGGCCAACCCGTCGGCGCCGGGCGCTTGTACGGCCGCGGTGGTGCAGGTGACGGCCGCGCTGGACGCGACCAAGTGGACGGTAGGCAGCAGCCCGCGACTGAAACTGACCGTCATCAACCACGGCACCACCGCCTGCCAGGGCGACCTCGGCGCGACACAGCGCGAATTCCGGGTGATGGGCGGCGGATCGTGGCTGTGGTCCTCGTCGGACTGCCAGCCCGACCGCGGCACCCAGCCGGCTCTGCTGCAACCCGGCAAGGCGTACGCCTTCACCCTGACCTGGTCCGGCCTGAGCTCATCCCGGAACTGCGCCGGCCAGCGCACCCGGGTCGGCCCGGGGCAGTATCAGCTGGTCACCCTGTGGTCGACGATCCTGAGCCAGCCGGCCCCCTTCACCATCGCGGCGAAGAAGTCCTAGTGTCCTGCGTCTGAGGTTCGTTGCTTTATCCGGTGATCCAGGCGGTGATCTGAGTGCGCCGGAGGATCGCCCTCATACCGGTGCGTATGTGGGCGATTCTCCGATGCTTTCAGATCGCTGTCTGGGCGCCGGAGAAAGTAATGAACCTCGGGCGCAGGACACTAGACATACCGCTCGAGGATGGATGACTCGGCGAGCCGGGAAAGGCCTTCCCGTACGCTCCGGGCGCGGGCATCGCCGACCCCGTCGACGGCCTGCAGGTGGTCCACGGTGGCGCCCAGAAGTCGTTGCAGGCCACCGAAATGTTCGACCAGCCGGTCGATCACGGTGCCCGGCAGCCGGGGCACCTTGGCGAGCAGCCGGTAGCCCCGCGGGCTGACCGCCGCCTCCAGCGCGTCCTGAGTGGGCGGGAAGCCACAACATCGGGCCACCAGCGTGAGGTCCAGCAAATCCAGGCTGGACAGCTCGTCAAGGTCGGCCAACACGTCCTCCGGCGAGCGGGCCCGCCGCCCGGTCGGCACGTAGTCCCGGACGATCAACGTGCGGTCCTCGTCGACACCGGCCATCAGCTCGTCCAGCTGCAGAGACAGCAGCCGCCCATCGATGCCGAGCTCGATCACGTATCCGGAGATCTCGTCGGCGATCCGGCGCACCATCTCCAGCCGCTGCACGACCGCCATGGCGTCCCGGACGGTCACCAGGTCTTCGATCTCCAGCGCGGAAAGGGTGCCGGCAACCTCGTCCAGCCCGGAGCTTGTATCGCTCCAAAGTGGCCAGCGCCTGGTTCGCCCGCGACAGGATCGCCGACGACTCGTCCAGCACATAACGCATCCCGGCCACGTACAAACTGATGATCCGCATCGACTGGCTCACCGACAACACCGGGAAACCCGTCTGCCGAGCGACCCGCTCCGCGGTCCGATGCCGAGTCCCGGACTCCTCCGTCGGAATGCTCGGATCTGGCACCAAATGCACAGCCGCCCGGACGATCCGAGCGCCATCAGTGGACAGCACCACGCCGCCGTCCATTTTGGCCAACTCACGAAGCCTCGTCGCGGCGAACTCCACATCCATCGGAAACCCGCCCGTACAAAGCGTTTCCACCACTTTGTCGTACCCCAGCACGATCAAAGCACCAGTGTTTCCGCGCAGAATGCGTTCCAACCCGTCCCTAAGGGCGGTGCCTGGCGCGACAAGACCCAAAGTGGACCGAAGACGGTCCTCGCGGTCCGGCGGCACACGTCCTCCCGAAAGCGTCGGCGTTGACAACAGCAGTGTACTGAGTTCGTTGCGGCAGTGCCTGCCGCGCGTCCCAACGCATATGCGTCGCCAGACCCGCCCCAAGACCGGGCGGGCCTACCGCCGCATATCCAGCGGCCTGGCGGCCGCTGGGACGGGCCGGTGCACCCACGTCGCCGGGACGCCCCCAAGACCGGGGCGGCCCACCGCCGTGGGGCCCGCGGGCGCCTTCGGCGCCTCGGCCGTGCCGTGCCGTGCCTGGGCTGCGGTGTCATGGCGCGAGTACGGTGCCGTGGCGCGAGTGCCTCGCGCGGCCGCTGCCTGACGGCAGCTCGGCCGGGGCCGAGTTTTGCTGGGCTGGGCTGCGTTGTTGGCTGGCGGGGGCTCGCGTTTGGTGTGTGACGTGGGGGCGTGGTGGGGCGGCAGGGTTGGTGTTTCTAGGGGGCGGGGGGGCGGATGGGGGGCGGCCGTCCTGGATGTTCATGTGGCGGACGGCGGCGATGGCGGCGGGGAGGTCGGCGACCGGGTAGACCTTCATTTCGGGGGGGGAGGTCTTCGGAGCCGGCTGGTACGAGGGCGTGCCGGAAGCCCAGGCGGTAGGCCTCGGCGAGGCGGCGGCCGACGCCGCTGACTCGGCGGAGCTCGCCGGACAGGCCTACTTCGCCCACCGCCACCAGATCCGGCGGGAGCAGCCGGGTGAAGGCGGAAGACATCACCGCCATCGCGACGGCGAGGTCCGCGGCCGGCTCGGTGATGCGGTGACCGCCGACGGTGGCGGCGAAGACGTCTTTGTTGCCCAGTACGCACTCGGCGTGCCGCTCGACGACGGCCAGCGTCATCGCCACCCTCGCGTGGTCCAAGCCGCTCACGGCCCGCCGCGGCGACGGCAGCGTCGAGGCGGCGACCAACGACTGCACCTCGGCCAGCAGCGGACGGCGGCCCTCCATGGTGACCGTCACGCAGGTGCCGATCACCGGCTCGCTGTGCCGGTTCAGGAAAAGCCCGGACGGATCGGCCAGCCCACGGATGCCGCCCTCGTGCATCTCGAAGCAACCCACCTCGTCAGCCGCGCCGAACCTGTTCTTCACCGCCCGCACCAACCGCAGCGGCGAATGCTGTTCACCGGTGAACTGCAGCACCACGTCCACGATGTGTTCCAGCACCCGCGGCCCGGCGATGCTGCCGTCCTTGGTGACGTGCCCGACCAGCACGACCGCCATCCCGCGGGCCTTGGCCACCGCGGTCAATGCGCTCGCCACCGCCCGCACCTGGGTCACCCCGCCGGCGGCCGACTCGATGCCGGGCGCCGCGAACGTCTGCACCGAGTCCAGGATCAACAGCCCCGGCTTAAACGTCGTCGAGGTGGCCCAGCACCGCGGTCAGTTCGGTCTCGGCCGCCAGGTAGAGGTTTTTCGGACAGCGCGCCCGTGCGCTCCGCCCGCAGCCGCACCTGCGCGGTCGACTCCTCACCGGTCACCACCAGCGCTCGGCCAGTGCCGGACGACGCGTACGACTGCGCCACCTCCAGCAGCAGCGTCGACTTGCCCACCCCGGGCTCGCCGGCCAACAGGATCACCGCGCCCGGCACCAGCCCGGACCCGAGCACCCGATCCAGCTCCGCCACCCCGGTCGGCCGCGCCCGGGCCGCCTCCACCTCGACCTGCGCGATCGGCAACGCCGGCGCCGAGACTGGCCCAGCCGGCACCTTCCGAGTCGCGGTGGGCCCGGCCTCGACGACCGACCCCCACGCCTTGCAGTCCGGACACCGCCCCACCCACTTGGGCACCACGAACCCGCACTGATCGCAGTGATACGCCGTGCGCTCTCTAGCCATAACCCGACCGTAGCCACCAGGTACGACGCTCCCACCCCCGCCGCGCCCACCAGCACGGAACCCAGCCCCACGTTCTACCCCCGTGCGCATCGTCACTTCTAAACCAAAGTCGGCCAACTTCGACGAAACCCAGCCCCGGCGTCCTCACCCCGTGCGAGACCCAGCCCCGTGTCCTCACCCGTGCGAGACCCAGCCCCGTGTTCTCACCCCGTGCGAGACCGTCACCTCTAAACCAGAGTCGGCACACTTAGACGGACCCAGCCCCGTCCGGCGCATCGGCCGCCAGGCCGATAGTCGCCCCTCCGGCAGGAGCGTCCGCCTTTGTAGGCCCGCGGTCTTTGCGGGCCTACAAAGGCGGACTCTCGTAGCCGTAGTCGACGGCGCCCCGCGCCGAAGGCGCCAGAAACACAGGGCGAATCGGCAGTAAGCACGAGAAAACCCCACCCCGACACCGTCTTTTGGTGTCGGGGTGGGGTTTTCTCGTGCCTGGTAGACGAGACGCCGCACCCTCGCAGCAAACGCCCTTAACCAGGACGCTCACCTCCGCAGTAAACGCCCTTAACCAAGGCGCTCACTTCCGCACCACACACTGCCTTTAACCAGGAAAAGAGAGGAATCAGCCGTTGTCGGGAGCGAACCCGGACACGGGCGTACGGGGCAGTGCGGTCGCCGGGCTCGAAGGGCAGCTGCAGAGTCACCACGCCGGCGTTCTGGAAGGTCAGCGTGACCGGCACCAGCATCGCCGGAGTGACCGGTTGCGACAGGTCGGACAGCACCAACTGCTGGCAACCGGACACCAGTTGGACCGTGCTCGACGACGGCACCGCAAGGCCGATCGCGGACGGTCCAGTCGGCTCCGACGGCGAGGCTGAGTCACTCGGCGCTGCCGAGCCGGAAGGTGCTGCCGAGCTCGATGCGGCGGCGGACCCGGACGGGTGCGCACCGGGGGTGCCGGCGGGCCGCTTCGGGCTGCCGGTTGGCTTCGGGGTGGCGTGCCCGTTCTCGCTGGGGGTGGCGGAGGCGCTCGGCAGCACCGACGCGGACGCGACGCAGCCGGTCGCCGGCGGAGTGGCGCCATCCTCGGCGGGAGCCAGCGTCACCTTTTTCGCGTACGGCGAGCTGGCCGAGACCAGGGTGTCGTCGGTGCCGCTGGAGTTGACCAGCACCGCGGCCAGCGGGGCCGCACCAGCGGCCTGATACGTGGTGGCGTCGCCACTCATCGGGAAACACGATCGCGGCGTCGCGGATGGCTATCTGCCCGACGTTGACGTTCACGCCGTCGATGGCGCTCTGCTGGTCGGCGGTCTGCGCGACCTTGCCGGAGCTGCAACCGGCCAGCGCGAGCAGGCCGGCCGCGGCCAGCAAACCAGCGCGTACGGTTACCGGCATCGACTTTGACCCAGAACCTACGGTCACTGCGACTGTCCTCCTGCTTTACGTGCCCAGATCCCGACCTACCAGCTAAATCGGCCCCAGCGTAATGCCGCTGCCAGCACCGTCCTCGGCTGGGTGGGGCTGGTGTGATTAGCGAGCCGGGCCGAACCGGCCCCGCCGGCCCGGTCGAACCGGTACCATTACGGACCGTGACCACGGAGAGTTTCGTTGTGGGGGACCAGTTTCATCCCCGACCCGACTCCAGCGTGCCGATGCACGTCCAGATCGAGCAGTGGCTGGGTGGCGAGATCGTCGCCGGGCATCTCACTCCTGGTGATCGACTGCCGCCGGAGCGGCAGTTGGCGGCCTCGCTGCAGGTGAGCCGGATGACTCTGCGGCAGGCGTTGGCCGCGCTGGAACGGCGCGAGCTGCTGGTACGGACCGGCGGTCGCAATGGCGGCACTTTCGTGGCTCAGCCCAAGGTGGAGTGCGACCTGACCGGGCTGACTGGCTTCACCGAGCAACTGCGGCGGAGCAACCTGGAGCCCGGTGCGCGGGTGCTGAAGGCCGAGCGGCGGCCGGCCACCGGGGTGGTCGCGTCGGCGTTGAACATCGACGAGGGCGCCGGCGTGTACGAGATCATCCGGGTCCGGTTGGCCAACCTGCGCCCACTTGCCTTGGAGTGCTCGTACTTCCCGGCCGCGCTTTGCCCGGACCTGCTTTCGCGACCGTTGACCGGCTCGCTCTACGCGCTGCTGACTTCGGTGTACGGGCAGGAGCCGGCGCGGGCGTTCGAGGCGCTCTCGCCGGCCGGTGATCGCCACCGAGGTCGAGGCGGCCGCGCTGGAGATCGCCGTTGGCCAGCCGCTGATGATGATCGAGCGCACCGCCTACGCCCAGTCCGGGCTCGCGCTGGAATATGCCCGCGACCTTTTCCGCGGTGACCGTACCAAAATCACTGTCTGGAGCGGCGGCGAGGCGCCGGTCGCCGGTTTCTGAATTCGGCTTTTCCGCAGAGCGCCTAAGCCGGGATCAGGGCGTTGATCTGGTCGCGGAGAACGCTGGGATCGGTCGCGTTGCTGACCACTTTGGAGATCACGCCGTTGGCGCCGACCAGCACCGAGGTCGGTTGACCCGGCCCGGACTGCGCGACCAGTCCCTTGGTGAGCGAGGACGCGGGATCGGTCAGTCCGATGATCCTGCTCATCGCGAGCTGCGGTACGGCCGGCCGACGATGCCCGCCCGCCGACGACCAGCAGCTCCAGTCGGGCGTCGGCGGTGGCGTCGACGTACGCGCTGATCAGCGACTGGCAGCCGCAGCCGTCGGCGATCAGCAGCACGACCGCCGGGCGCAGGCTGCGGATCGCCAGCGGCCGGCCGTCGCCACGGGCCAGCACCACGTCCGGCAGCAGCCCGCCGGGCCGGCCGTTGGCGACCGCTGGATGGGTCAGCGCCACGGCTTTGGGGACCTTCGGCGGGCTCGGCAGCACGGTGATCAGCAGGCTGGCGAAGGATGCGACGACGACCAGCACCAGGACAAGCAGCGGACCAGACAGGCCGTACCTTTCCCAACGCCTGGTACGCAGCAGCCCGCTCCCAGCGCCGCCGCGCGCCGCTGCGAACGCAGCTCCGCCCGTACTTCGGCGGCCTCGTCGGCGAGCGCGCTGGCGTCGTCCGGGATGACCAGGTCGGCCCATTCCGGCGGCAGGTCCGGCAGCTCGTCGTGCCGGTCGCTGGAGTGGTCCTGACGGTGCTTGTCGCGGCCGGACCGGTCTTTGCCGGCGGCCGGGCCGGATTCGTCGTCCGGCGCGCAGAATCCATCGGTACGACTCCCGGCGGGGTGAGGTGGGGTGACCCGTTAACTGTGCGCCGAGCGCGTCCACAACGCCATAGGGTGGACCGACCGATCCTGGTCCGCCGGGCGGTGTTTTTTCCTGCTGAGTAGCCTCCAACTCGGTTTGTCAACCCCTACGGCACCCAACTTATGGCCTCTGACCTGCGGTGATGCCGTCACCTTGACGCTCGTCCCTGACCGCGGGCGTGGTATCCTTAGTGAAGCGAAAGGGGTTCTTAGGCCAATGACTTTCACTGTTGGTGAGACCGTCGTCTACCCGCACCACGGGGCAGCTCTCATCGAGGCCATTGAAACTCGCGTCATCAAAGGCGAAGAGCGTCAATACCTCGTACTAAAAGTTGCTCAAGGAGATCTAACCGTCCGCGTCCCCGCCGACAACGCCGAGTATGTCGGCGTTCGTGAGGTGGTTGGCGAAGAGGGACTCGAGCACGTTTTCCAGGTGCTCCGGGCCCCGCACACACCGAGGAGCCAACCAACTGGTCTCGCCGATACAAGGCCAATCTAGAAAAGCTCGCCAGTGGCGACGTGAACAAGGTCGCCGAGGTTGTTCGGGATTTGTGGCGCCGGGACAAGGAACGCGGGCTCTCCGCTGGCGAAAAGCGCATGTTGTCCAAGGCGCGGGAAATCCTGGTCGGCGAACTGGCGCTGGCCGAGGGCACTGACAAGGACAAGGCCGGGGTGCTGCTGGACGAGGTTCTCGAGTCCTGAACTCCGTAACGTCTCAAAAGGTGGCAGCCGTCGGGATGGCTGCCACCTTTTCCTTGTCTTCTGGGCGTTTTTTCGCGCTCCAATCGGCGACAATGTGACGCGGTTCCTGCGGCATCCCGGGCCGGTCGACCACGTCGTGCTGGCGGTCGCCGACGGCTCGTACGAGCCAAAAACCGCGAGCGATCACGCTGTGACTATTGTCCCCTTTTCGATGAGTGCGCCGGCGGTGCGGGCGTGGACGGCCGTCGTCGAGTCGCTGCCGGCGGACATTTCGACCGTGCTGCTCTACGAGGTCGACCGGGTCACCCCGGAGGTCGCGGACGCGGTGTTGGCCGGGTTGCCAGCCGGGCCGCTCGGTTGGAGCGTGCCGGTCGTGGAGATGCCCGAAACGGTGAAGATCGTTGACCAGCGGCAACGGATCGTCGGGACCCTCGACCGCGAGACTGTGCTGCGGATGCGATGTCCGCAGGCGGCCACCCGGGCGGCACTGGAAGCAGTCCTGCCGACCGTACCGGCGAATTTTCCTTTGAACGCACTGCCTTTTTATGCCGAGCGGCTCGGCATTTCGGTGGTACGGGGTGCCGGGTAAGGCGCCTTACCGTTGAGAAAGTAGTTCCTCGGCGAGCGGCAGATCGGCTGCGTAGGTCACCTTGAGATTCCCTGGGTCGCCGGGCACGCAGACGACCGTCAGATCAGTGAATTTCTCCACGCAGGCGCTGGTGTCGGTGCCGGCGAAATCCTCGGCGGCCGAGCGTTCGTACGCATCGAGCAGCTCAGCGGCGCGGAAGGCCTGCGGGGTCTGCACCCGTACGAGCGTGCCGCCGGCTTCGGTGAGGTCGGTGTGCAAGTCGTCCTTCGCCACCAGGTCGGTGACCGGGATGCCGGGAATCGCGCCGCCCTGTTCGGCCGCCGTCGCCAGCACCTTGCTGATCAACTCCCGCGTGACCAGTGGCCGGGCGCCGTCGTGAATGGCCACCACGTCCAGGTCGCCGGCGGTGATCGCTGCCGCGAGATGCCGCAGACCAGCCAACTCGCTGAGGTGCCGGTTGCTGCCACCGGCCACCACTTCTACCCGATCGGGCGGAAGTTCGTCGAGAACGGCCCGTACCAGCTCGTGGTCGGACGGCCGCGCCACCAGGACGAGCCGCTCGACACCGGGGGTCGCCGCGAACCTCAGCAGCGAATGCGCGATCACGCTGCGGCCGGCCAGCGGCAGGTAGACCTTGTTGGTCGCCGCGCCGAGCCGCGTACGTACCGCTGCCGCCGGCCAACACCAGCACCCCTGCCTTCACCGGGCGTACGGTAGCGCGTGCTTTGATCGGCGGCATGAGCGCACCGATTTCGCGAGTAGGTGTCGGCACCGACGTACACACCTTCGACGTCACCCGGCCGTGTTGGGTCGCAGGCCTGCTCTGGGAGGACGTGCCTGGCCTCGCCGGCCACTCGGACGGCGACGTGGTCGCGCGCACGCGAGCTGCGACGCGTTGCTGTCCGCGGCCGGGGTGGGCGACCTCGGCGCCATCTTCGGCACCGGCCGGCCGGAGTGGCACGGCGCCAGCGGGTTCGTGCTGCTTACCGAGGCGGCCCGGCTGGTACGGGAGGCCGGCTTCGAGGTCGGCAACATCGCTGTACAGGTGATTGGCAAAACCCCCCCCGCATCGGACCGCGCCGGGCCGAGGCCCAGCGGGCGATGTCCGCGGCCGCCGGCGGCCCGGTGACCCTGAGCGGCACCACCACCGATACGCTCGGCTTTCTCGGCCGCGGCGAAGGCCTGGCGGCGATCGCAACGCCCCTCATTTTCCCCCGCTGAGCCGGCCCGCGTACGCCCATGGCGGTCGACGGAAAAATGCCGCCCCCGAATTCGAGGCTCCTCCGGGTGGCCGACAGTTTTCCCGCCCCTTCCGCGCGGCGGCGTTGCGGACAAAGCAGCGGGACGGGTGAAGCGACGGTGGGAGAGTGCGGCGGGCGGATAGGGTGGATGTTCGGAGGAATTGATGACCGACGATCCACTGCTGACCAGTCTTCGCGCCGCCGTCGCCGCGGCGCCGGACGACGTGCCGTTGCGCCTGCACCTGGCCGGCCTGCTGGCTGACCGCGAACCGGCCGCGGCGCTGGCCGAGTGTTCGCAGGTGCTGCAGCGGGAACCCGGCAACGCCGAGGCGATCGCGCTGCTGGGGGGGGTGAGCGTGGCGCTGTCGGGTACGACCCAGCCGACCCCGGTCACGCCTGAGCCGGTGCGGCCGCCGGAGAGCCCGAGTCCACCACGCCGCCAGACGCGTCGGCAGCTCAGCAACCGGATGCCCAGCCGTCGGACGCTCAGCGACCCGATGCCCAGCGGCCGGGAGACGGGCGCCCTCCTGGTGGCACCGAATTCGACTGGTCGGCGGCTGAGCAGGAGGTCAGCGACATCGTCCAGCCCGCCTTCGTGAACGACGGCGAGCCGGTCGCGCTGGACGAAGAGGTGCAGGTCGCCGGCGTAAGGCTGGCCGATGTGGGCGGCATGGAAGAGGTGAAGCAGCGGCTGGAGATCGCCTTCCTCGGGCCGATGCGCCACCCCGAGCTGGCCAAGACATTCCGCAAGAGCCTGTCCGGTGGTTTGGTGCTCTATGGCCCGCCCGGCTGTGGGAAGACGTTCATCGCCCGCGCGGTGGCCGGCGAGATGGGCGCGAAGTTCTACCCGGTCGGCATCGCCGAGGTGCTGGACATGTACGTCGGGAACAGTGAGCGGGCCGTCAAGGAACTCTTCGACGTGGCCCGCCGAAACGCGCCCTGCGTGCTGTTCTTCGACGAGCTGGACGCGCTTGGCCAGAAGCGGTCACATCTGCGCAACAACAGCTGGCTCCGGACGCTGGTCAACACCCTGCTGGTCGAGATGGACTCGGTGGCCGGCAAGAACGAGGGCGTCTTCGTACTGGCCGCCACCAACCACCCGTGGGACGTGGACACCGCGCTGCGCCGGCCCGGCCGGTTCGACCGGATGCTGCTCGTGCTGCCACCGGACGCGGTCGCCCGGGCGTCGATCCTGCGCTACCACCTCGCTGGCCGGCCGGTTGCCGGCATCGACATCGAGAAGCTGGTGAAGGCGACCGAGGACTTCTCCGGCGCGGACATCGCACACAGCTGCGAGTCCGCCGCTGAGCTCGCGCTGGCTGACTCGGTGCGTACGGGCACGATCCGGCCGGTCACCATGGACGACTTCAAGACCGCTTTGCGGCAGATCAAACCCAGCACCGGCCCGTGGTTCGCGGCCGCCCGGAACGTGGCCACCTTCGCGAACTCCGACGGTGAGTACGACGATTTGCTGGCGTATATGAAAAAACGGCGCATGGTCTGATGCGCCGAGCCAGCGGCGCTGGGGGCGCGCCTGGGTACGGGTCGAATCGCGGCTGATGGACACAGGGTTGCGCCGCGCGCAGGCGCTGGTCGAGCTTGGCCGGATCGCGGACGCCGAGGCGGAACTGCGCCGGCTGCTGGCCGGTGAGCCGGCGGACGCGGAAGCGCTGATGATGCTCGCGCATCTGCAGTTGATGGACCGCCGCTTCGCCGAGGCCCTCGCGGCCGCCGACTCGGCGGTGGCGGCCGGCCCGTTCGCGGAGCGGGCCTACCGGCTGCGAGCGCTCGCGCTGTCCGGGCTCGGCCGGCACGAGCCCGCGGTGGAGGCGGCGGCTCGGGCGGTCAGCCTCGACCCGTACTCATCCATCGTGCTGCGCTGCTACGCGATCGTGTTGCACACGGCCGGCCAGTCCGGGCTCGCGCAGGAGATGGCCGGGCGGGCCGTCCAGCTGAACCCGCTCGACCCGGACGCGCATTTCCGGGTCGGTGACATCGCGTCCGACCGCGGCGACCGGGAGACCGCGCGGCTGGCGTACGAGGAGACGCTGCGGCTCAAGCCCAACCACGTGGCGGCCCGGCACGACCTCGCGATCCTGGACTTTCGTCGCCGGCGAGTGCTGCGGGCGCTCGGCGGCCTGTTGGATGCGGCCGCGGCGGCTCCAGACGAGACGGTCGCCGCCAAGAACATTGTCGGTGTCCTCGCGTGGTGCGTGGGGGTGCTCGGCTCGATGGAGTTGCTTTGCGCGTTGTTCTCGACGCAACTCGTGGAGGCCGGCGGGGTGCCGTCCCGGCTGTTCGCTGGGGTGGTGAACGTGCTGGTCGCGGTCGTGGTGGGCGCGTTCCTCGTACGCATGCCCCGCCGCCTCCGGCGGGCCCTGCCGCTGCTGGCCCGTCGGCACCGGTGGCTGGCGGCGGCGCCACCGGCCTGATCTTCCTCGGGGCGCTGCTGACCGTCAGCTACTCCGTTAGCGGTGCCGTCGGGCTGCTGGAGGTGGGGGCGGCCGCGGCGTGCGCGGGCATGGTCTGGTTCCGCATCACGCTGATCGCCCTACGCCGCAAGTTCTGATCGCCCCTGGCGCTCGGTAGCCGCGTTGTTGTCCGCATGAACCCCCTACGTGCTTGCCGAGCGACGCGATTTCGGTGGCGGTCGCGTCGGGTGCGGCGCGAAACTGTCGTACCCCTCCGGCAGATTTGCCCCCACCCAGTGACGGGTGGGGGGCGGGTTCGAGGACCAACGTTCAACTAAAAATCAAGGTCCACCTCTCGACCCCCCCCCGCCCGTTCAAAGGGAGGGGGAAAGAAAAAAAACAGACACCTACGACAATTTCGCGCCGCACCGGGGTTGCGCGGTTGGGCAAGGTCCAGGGGCCGGACGGCCCGGTGGGAAACCCTTGGTTAACGCGGAATGTCTTGTCCAGCAACACTTTCCGGGGGGCTTTGTGACGGCCGTAACGTGCGGACGATCACGTCTGAATCCATTAAGCAATCTGCTTCTGAACCGGTACCGTAGAAGACGAAACAAAGGACGAGAAACACTCAAAGAGGAGTTAGTCGTGAACCTGGCTAGCGGCGAGGCCGTTACCCTGTCCCATACCCGTTCCAAGCGTCGCGCCCAGTCGGCCTGGGGTCGCATGGTTGATGTCCACGGCGAGCGTGGAGCGTTCCGTCACCTGTCCGCGCAGGTCGGTGGCTCCGACGCCGCCTTCCACGCGCTCTCCAAGCACGAAATCGGCACCGACCTCATCTGAGCACCACATAGCGATGCGGGCTGGCGGAGTTCTGCCAGCCCGCGCACGCATTGGTACGAGTCCAGCGACGGCATGGCCTGCGGGGTGCGTTTTTCAAGAGCCAGCAAGCCTCTTGAGCTCCGCGGAAATAGTGTCCCGTACGACGGACATCAACCCGCCACCCAAGCTGATGCGCCCAACCCCGAGGGTGGCAAGTTCGGCAACCGAAGGCGCGCCCGGGCGGAGCAGGACGTTTAGCGGTGCGCTGATTTCCTTTACATAGGCGGAAATCGCGGCCGGTTCGGCCATGAAGATGGGGTAGACACAGTCGGCGCCAGCAGCGACATAGGCGCGGGCTCGGCGAAGAGACTCGGCAACTTGGTCCTGTTCGGGAATTCCGATTCTGGGCAGGAAAACGTCGATACGGGCGTTCAGCACGACGTCGGGGCCGGCGGCTTTGATAGCGGCGATCCGGTCCGCTTGGCGGCTGATGTCAGTCAGGCCCGGTTCGCCGTCGTAGTTGGTGTCCTCGAAATTCAGTCCGACCACGCCGGCGGTCGCCATCCGGTCGACCAGTTCGGTCGCGGACAGGCCGTAGCCGCCTTCCAGGTCAGCGGTCACCGGCACGTCCACCCGTCGGGTTATTCGTGCCAGCGCGGCGAAAACCTCGTCTGGCGGGGTCTTGCCGTCCGGGTAGCCGAGGCTCGCGGCGACCGCGGTGCTGGACGTGGCGACCACCGGGAAGCCGGCGTCGGCCACCAAGCGGGCTGACTCGGCGTCCCAGGCGTTGGGCAACACGAGCGGCTGGCCGGGCTGGTGTAGCGCCCGCAGGGCCTGGGCACTCATACGGCCACCGCTGGGACCATCCGGGTCGAGACGCCGATCCGGTTGAGCGCGTTGATCGCGGCGATGCTGAGCACCAGCCGGGACAGCTCGGCCGGGTCGAAGTGCTTCTCGGCCTCCTGCCAGACCTCGTCCGGCACATGCCCCTCGGTGAGCAGGGTGATCGCCTCGGTCAGCCGCAGCGCAGCTCGTTCCTTGGCGGTGAACAGCGGTGACTCGGCCCAGGTCGGCACGTTGTTGACGCGGCGCTGGGGTGTCGCCGTGTTCGACCGCGTCCCGGGTGTGCATATCGACGCAATAAGCACAGCCGTTCAGCTGGGAGGCCCGGATCCGGCAGGTCGCCGATGGTCGGGTCGAGTCCCTCACCGGCCGCCTGGGCGAAGCCGAGCATGGCCTTGTACGCGTGCGGTGCCTCCTCGCGCGCGTTCAGTCGCGAGGTGGGAATCACGTATTCACTCATGCCTCGACTCTACGCACCGGCTGGTCCGGTCGTACGATCCAGCTTTATGGCAGAAAGATGGACCAGATCACCCACGTTGCACCTGGATGTCGACCTGTCCGGCGGCCGCCGAGCGGCGCTGGAGCGCGCGTTGCGCAAGGCCATCAGTACGGGTCAGCTGGCGGCCGGTACGTCGTTGCCGTCCTCTCGGCTGCTGGCTGCCGATGTGGGGGTCGGTCGGGGCACCGTGGTCGAGGCGTACGCGCAGCTCATGGCCGAGGGTTATCTGGTTACCCATCCCCGTGCGGGGACCCGGGTAGCGGCGGCCGTACGAGCTGGTTCCGCCGAGCCGGCGCCGGTTGATCCGGTGCGGGCCACCGGGCCGGTCTTCGACCTGCGGCCGTGGACTTCGGACGTGAGCGCCTTCCCGCGCAACGCGTGGACGGCCGCGGTCCGGCATGTCATGCGGACCGCGGCCGATGACGACCTGCGCCAGGGCGACGCACGCGGCCATCACGTACTGCGCAGCGAGCTGGCCGGCTACCTCGGACGAGTACGCGGGGTCCGGGTCAGTGCCGACCAGATCATGGTCTGCGCCGGCTATTCACATGCGCTGGCGTTGGTCTTGCAGTGGCTGAAACAGCACGGCCGTGGCCGGCTCGCGGTGGAGGATCCAGGCCTTGGCAGCAACAGAGAAGCGGTTGTCCACTTTGGACTGTCCACTGTGGACATTCCGGTGGACGGCCACGGTCTCGAGGTTTCCCGGCTGGCCAATGCCAACGCTGATGCGGTCTTGGTCACCCCAGCACACCAGTTTCCCTATGGCGTACCACTGCATCCGAGCCGCCGAAGCGAATTGCTCGCGCTCGCCGAGCGACGGCGGATGCTGGTGATCGGGACGATTACGACGGCGAGCTGCGCTACGACCGGCAGCCGGTCGGCGCCATCCAGGGCCTCGCGCCGGACCGGGTGGTTTATGTGGGCACCACGAGCAAATCGCTCGCGCCGACGATGCGACTCGCCTGGCTGACGGTGCCGGCCGAGATGATGCCGGAGCTGGTGCGATTCCGGCTGCTGACCGATCGGCACAACCCGGTGATCGACCAGCTCGCGATGGCGCAGCTGATCGGCAGTGGAGCGCTGGATCGGCACCTGCGCCGGGTTCGCGGCCGCTATCGGGCCCGCCGCGAGACTCTGGTGCGGGCTCTGCGGACGTACGTGCCTACCGCCCGGATTCTCGG
Source organism: Fodinicola feengrottensis (assembly GCF_010993775.1). Classification (GTDB taxonomy): domain Bacteria; phylum Actinomycetota; class Actinomycetes; order Mycobacteriales; family HKI-0501; genus Fodinicola; species Fodinicola feengrottensis. The sequence goes on from NZ_WOTO01000003.1 coordinate 180,072, forward strand.
GGTGGCCGCCGGCTACCACATCACGTTGACGTTTCCGTCCACTGTGGACGAAGCCGCGGTGTTCGATCGGCTCAAGGACCGCGGCATTCTGCTCGACCCGCTCAGCCGACATACCGGTACGGCCTCCGCGCTCGGTCCCGGCTTAATCGTCGCTACGGCACTCCGCCGCAACACCAGTTTCGCCGCCGCCGTCGAAGCACTCACCACCACTTTGGCCACCCTGCTGCCAAAGCACTGAGACAGCTAGACGGCGTCGGCGAGGGCCGCCAGAAAGCGGTCGTTTTCCTCAGGCGTACCAACCGTGACCCGGATGCCTTCGCCGGCGAAGCCGCGCACGATCACGCCGTGCCGGTCGCAGGTCGCCACGATCTGGCTGGTGGCGTCGGCAGCCGGCAGCCAGACGAAGTTGGCCTGGCTGTCGGGGGTTTCGAAGCCGAGTTTTCGCACCGCTTCAAGGATCCGCGGCCGCTCGGCGATCACCAGGTCGCAGCGCCGCCGCATTTCGTCGCGCTGGTCGAGCGCGGCCAGCGCGGCGGCCTGGGCGAGGCTGGAGACCGAGAAGGTGGTGACGATTTTGCGCACGGTGTCGGCCACATGTGGGGTCGCGGCCAGCCAGCCGACCCGCAGGCCCGCCATTCCCCAGGCTGGAAAGGGTCCGGAGGACGACGACATTTTCCCGTCCGCGGGCGAAATCCAGGCCGTCGGGCACGTCGGGGTCGGTGACGAACTCCCGGTACGCCTCGTCGACCACCACGAGGACGTCCGCCGGCATCGAGTCGACGAACTCCGCCAACTCGCCGCCGCGGATGGCCGTACCAGTCGGATTGTTGGGGTTACAGACGAAAACCAGCCGGGTCCGGTCGGTCACCGCGGCCCGCATCGCGGCCAGGTCGTGGCCGTGCTCAGCGGTGTTCGGGACCGGCACGGCGACCGCGCTGTGGCCGCCGACCACGATCGGATAAGCCTCGAATGACCGCCAGGAGTAGATGACCTCGTCGCCGGTGAAGGTGGTGGCTCGTACGAGCTGCTCGGCGAGCGCGACCGAACCGCAGCCGGTGGCCACCTGGTCCGGATCGAGTCCGTACGAGGCGGCCAGCCGGCCACGCAGCTCGACCGAACCCGCGTCCGGGTAGCGGTGCGCGTCGGCGGCCGCGTGGGCGATCGCGTCGACGACCCCGGGCAGCGGTCCGTACGGCACCTCGTTGCTGGCGAGGCGCACCGGCGGCAGGAGGTTGCCGGCCGCGTCGGCCACGTCGGCGGGCCGCCGGCCGGGCACGTACGACGGCAGTTTCGCGAGGTCCGCCCGAACCAGGCTCATGACGGGTCTCCCTCGCTGCCGGTCCCGCTCGCCGCCTCGGACCGCGGAGCCCTCGCGCGGACCACGATGGTGAAAGCGGCCTTGTCGTGGATGCACTGCTTGCGTGGCTGGTCCCAGGTGCACCACAGCGCGTCGAGCAGCCCGAACAGCGCGCCAATCGGCCAGCAGATCACCGTCAGCGCCTGCACCCACCAGCGCCGCATCGACAACCCGAAGGTCATCTGTTGGTCCAGCAGGAACTGCACGCGGATCCCGATCAGCCGCTTGCCCAGGGTCTGCCCGCTGTACCAGATCTGCGGCACCTCGTACGCGAACCAGAGCCCGAGCGCGCGATCACCATGATCAGGATCGCCAGCCACGACACCGTTGTGGTCGCCGTCGGCGGATCGATGGCCTGGCCTTTCGCGGCGGCCGTCATCGCGTCCGCGACCTGCTGCCAATATGGCTGGCTGATGTACTGGTAGACGAACCAGCCGTTGACCACCACGTTCAGCAGCCCGACCAGCATGATGTCGATGACCCGGGCGGCCAGCCGCTCGCCGACGCTGGCCAGTGCCTGGGCCGGCACGTCTCCGGGCAGCGTGCCCAACGGCAGCTTGAAAGCGCCGGCCGGTGGGAAGCCAGGTTGCGCTGGATAGCCGGTGGGCCGGCCATCGGCCGAGGTGCCGCCGACTGGTACGCCCCAGCCGGCCGGGCTTTGGGCGGTGCGTTCCGGACCGAACGACTCTGGTCCGAAAGGCGCCAGGACGGGCTCTTTGACGCCGTAGCGCGGTTTCTCGTCGACCGGCGGTTCGGTCGGGATAGCAGTGTCGGCCGGCACGCCGTCGCCGCCGATCCACTGCTCGCCGTCCCAGTAGCGCCGGACATCGGGCTCAGCCGGGTCCTTGTACCAGCCTGGCGTGGTCACTGGGCCACCTTGATCACCACGGTCTTCGCGTACTTGTCATGCAGGCACTGCTGGTACGGCTTGTCCCAGAGGCACCACAGGAGATCGAGATAGTTGTACATCCCGACGACCGATCCGACCAGCAGTCCCACAATCGGAATGACCAGCACGATCGAGACGCAGTACTGGGCGAGGAACCGGCGTTGCAGGGCACGCTTGCCTGGCTGCTCGTTCTCCAAGCCCACGATCTTGATCCCCATCCGCTTCTTGCCGTACGTCTGGCCGTGCTTGACCTGGTATCCGACCTCGTAAAAGTAGAGCAGAACGAGGTTCACCAGCAGAGCCAGCGAGAACCCGCCGAGATAGGCGAGGACGTACGGCCACGGCTCCTGCACCTGCGCGGCGATCAGGATCCCCAGCGGAACGAACATGAACAGCACGGTGCAGATGATGAGGTTGGGCAGCAGCAGGATCGCGATGTCGATGAGATGGGCCAGGAACCGTCCATCCATCGGCGGCGCCAGCGGATGGCCGTGCACCAGAACTGGTGGCCGGTATCCCGGTGGCGGCCCGTCGGACACCCAGCCGGTGCCCGGGGTGAGGGTCGGGCCGTACGCCTCCGGCTGGGTCCAGCCGGCGGGTGGGGGGGGGTGTGCTCATCGACGGCCTCCGTTGGGCGCCGGCGGCGCGAGGCTGACCAGCCGGTCCGTACACGTCATGGGCCCCATCCTGCCGTACGAGCAGCGAGGTTGACCGGAGCCCTTGCGGTAAGGCCTTGCTTTGAAGACTATCTCGATATATCGTTAACCCATCGAGATGCAGTCCAGACTTATTGAGGAGTGGTTTTATATGTCAGCACTATCAGCAGATGGTGGATTTGGACCGGGCGCCTGGGGTTTCGGCGACCGGCGGGCGGCCTTCGCGGCAGCGATGGGACGCGTGCGTGGCGAGCGTCGGGGACACCGACACGACCACCGGCACGAGGGTGATCATCACGGGCATGACCAGCACGATCACGGCCACCACGGCGGTGACCGGCGGGCACACGGCCGGGTGCACCAGCGTGGTGGCTTCGGGCCGGGTGCTGGTTTTGATCCGGGCGCCGGCTTCGGCCGTCGCGGCGGTTTTGGTCCTGGTGGGCACGGGCCGGGTGGTTTCGGTCCCGGTGGCTTTGGACCGGGCGGGTTCGGTCCCGGTGGTTTCGGCGGCGGCTTCGGTCCTTTCGGGCCGGGCGGTGGTCGCGGTCACCGGCGCGGCCGCGGTCGCCGTTCGCGCGGCGATGTCCGTACGGCCGTGCTCGCGCTGCTTCTTGAGCAGCCGATGCACGGCTACCAGATCATCCAGGAGATCACCGAGCGCAGCGGTGGCGCCTGGCGGCCGAGCCCCGGCTCGGTCTACCCGGCCCTGCAGCTGTTGGAGGACGAGGGCCTGGTGCGTACGGAGCAGTCCGACGGACGGCCGGCGGGTCGTCCAGCTCACCGACGCCGGCAAGGAGTATGCGGAGTCCCGTCGCGAGGAGCTCGCGGCCGCCTTCGAGGTGCTCACCGACGGCCCCGGCGACGACGTGGTGGAGGTCCAGAACCTGGTCGCCCAGGTGATGATGGCCTTCGGCCAGGTCATGCAGGCCGGCACCCAGGCCCAGGTCACGGAGGCGAAGAAGGTCCTGACGCAGGCGCGTAAGGCGCTCTACGTCATCCTCGCCTCGGATGACTCTGATGACGCGCCCTCATCGGAGGACGACGCCGAGTAGTCACGCCGCTTTGGCCCTCGATGAACCGTTGACTGGTTCATCGGGGGCTTTCGCGTACCCGCCGGGGCATGGATCTCGCCGTGCTCACCCGGCCGGTGACGGCGTCGAATACCCTGGTTGGGGTGAGCTTGCGCCTGTACGACTCGCTGTCACGGTCCGTCCGGGACTTCACCCCGGTGACACCCGGTCAGGTCGGCATGTATCTGTGTGGCATGACGGTCGACGCGGTGCCGCACATCGGCCACCTGCGCGGCGGGCTGAACTTCGACGTGCTGCTGCGGTGGCTGCGGCACTCGGGTTATGAAGTCACGTACGTCCGCAATGTCACCGACATCGACGACAAGATCCTGCGTCGCGCGGCCGACGCCGGCGAGCAGTGGTGGTGGGCCCGGGCGGCCCGGATCGAGCGGGTGCTGACCGCCAGCTACCAGCTGCTCGGCTGCCTGCCGCCGACCGTCGAGCCGCGCGCGACCGGGCACATCCCGGAGATGGTCGAGATGATGCGCCGGCTGATCGCGGCTGGTCACGCGTACGCGGCCGATGGCGATGTCTATTTCGACGTGGCCTCCTGGCCCGCGTACGGGGAGCTGTCCGGGCAGCAGGTCGACGCCATGCAGCAGGGCGAGACGCTCGCCACCGGCAAGCGCAGCGCGGTGGACTTCACGCTGTGGAAGGGCACCAAACCAGGTGAGCCGGCGACCGCGTCGTGGGCCTCGCCCTGGGGGCGGGCCGGGCCGGCCGGGCTGGCACCTGGAGTGCTCGGCGATGGCCGGCAAATACCTGGGACCGGCCTTCGACATTCACGGCGGCGGCATCGACCTTTTTTTTTTTCCGCACCACGAGAACGAAATCGCCCAGTCGCGGGCGGACGGGCAGCAGTTCAGCGCGTTCTGGCTGCACAACGCGTGGGTCACCCTCGCCGGCGAGAAGATGAGCAAGTCGCTGGGCAACGTGCTCTCACTGGACGCGGTCACCCAGATCGCGCGGCCCATCGAGGTGCGTTATTACCTCTCGACCCCGCATTACCGGTCCACGATCGCGTACAGCGAAGAAGCGCTGGCCGAGGCCGTCACCGCGTACCGGCGCATCGAGGACTTCGTGGTCCGTGCGAGCGAGAAGGTCGGTGAGGTCCCGGCCGTCGACCTGCCCGAGGCGTTCGTCGCCGCGATGGACGACGACCTGGGGGTGCCGCGGGCCGTCGCGGTGGTGCACGCACGACACCATCCGGGAGGGCAACACCGCTCTTCAGAGCGAGGACCTTCCGGCCGTACGAGCCGCGTTGGGCAATGTCCGCGCCATGCTCGGCATCCTCGGGTTGGACTCAAGTGCACCGGAATGGGCTGGTGGCGCGAGTGCGGACCAGTCCGGTGACCGGCTCCGGGAGGTCGTCGACGCGCTGGTCGCCGGCATCCTCACGGCCCGCCAGGATGCCCGCAACCGCAAGGATTTCGCCACCGCGGACGCGCTGCGCGACAACTTGAAAGCAGCCGGCGTACAAGTCGAGGACGGCGCCGCCGGCTCCCCCGCTGGACCCTGGAGCGTTAGCAGAGATTCGTTGTCTGCGGGGCTGCCCACGTACGATTGACGTAAGAGGGCAGTCCTGCGCAGCCGTTTGGATCCTGACTCTCATTCGGTGCGACCAAGGAGACAACTCCCGATGCCAGGCAATTCACAGCGCCCCAACCGGCGGAACACCTCGTCCAAGAAGGGCGCCAGCAAAGGCACCGGCGGGCTGAACCGGCGCAAACTGGCCGGCCGTGGACCGACCCCGAAGGCGGAGGAACGGACCGGTCATCCGGCCAAGCGGCGGGCCACCGCCGCCCAGCGGGCCGCCACCGCCAAGGCCGGCCAGCCGCCCAAACCCCGTACCGCCCCAGGCCGCCGCTCGGCAGCCGCTGCCGACGCACCTGAGCTGCTGGTCGGGCGCAACCCGGTGTCCGAGGCGCTGGCCGCGCAGATCCCGGCCACCGCGCTCTACGTGGCGCTCGGCATCGACGCTGACGACCGGGTCAAGACATCCGTGAAGCTGGCCGCCGACCGCGGACTCGCGATCCTGGAGATCTCCCGGGCCGAGCTGGACCGGATGACCGGCGGGGTGCTGCACCAGGGCATCGGCCTGCAGGTCCCGCCGTACCAGTATGCCGAGCTCGACGACGTTTTCGGCAAGGTCCGCCAACAGCCCGCCGCGGGCCTGCTGGTCGCCTTGGACGGGGGGGTGACCGACCCGCGCAACCTCGGCGCGGTGATCCGCTCCGCCGGTGCCTTCGGCGCGCACGGCCTGGTGCTCCCGTCCCGCCGCTCCGCCGGCATCACCGCGACCGCCTGGCGTACGTCCGCCGGCGCCGCCGCCCGGCTCCCGGTGGCCAGGGTGACCAACCTCGTACGAGCCCTCAAGGCTTGCCAAGACGAGGGCTTCCTGGTCGTCGGCCTGGACGCCGTCGGCGAACTGGATCTCGACGACTTCGCGGCCGGCGTCGACCCGGTGGTCGTGGTGGTCGGCTCCGAAGGCAAGGGCCTGTCCCGGCTGGTCTCCGAGACCTGCGACATGCGCATCTCCATCCCGATGGCCACCGGCGCGGAATCCCTCAACGCCTCCATCGCCGCCGCCGTCACCCTCGCCGAAGTAGCTCGCCAACGCCGCGGCTGAGTCTCTGGCGGCAGTTCCTGCCGCGGCGCGAAGGTGTTCGCGTCGCCGGGGCGCCCAAAAACCGGGCACCCCACCGCCTCGAACACCGGGACGGCCTTCGGCCGCCGCGCGGGCGGGGGGGTTGGGATGGAAAACCCGTGCGGCTGGTTTGGTGTTGAAGTACCTGTTACGGCGCGGAATTGTCGTAGGTGTCTGTTTTTTTCTTTCCCCCTCCCTTTGAACGGGCGGGGGGTGGGTCGAGAGGTGGACCTTGATTTTTAGTTGGACATTGGTCCTCGAACCCGCCCCCCACCCGTCACTGGGGGGGGGGTGATTTTTGGGGGTGGGTACGACAGTTTTTTTGCGCCGCACCCGGAAATTGATCACTGGCAGTGAAAATTGACCCGACCTCATGGGTCACCGTGGAATGTGGCTGACCGGATTCCGTCTCATATTTCGGGATGGGAGTCCTGTATTTCGGGCTCGACCGTTACCTCTGTGACTCCAGTGATTATTGCGCAGTCGGGCACCTGCGAATGTAACCGTACGGTTCACAAAACGGACAAAACGGAGCTGTTTGGTTACATTCGCGGCGAGCGAGCGGCGAGCGGTGGGTGGGCGGGTAACCAGATGGTAATCAAAGTGCGAAATCTTCGGATAATCCGTCAATAAGTGACGAACGGCACCTATCGTACGAACGCATGAGACCACACTCTCGTACTCCCAAACCCGTCGTCCTCCTGCTGCTGACCGCGCTGCTGGCGGGACTGTTCGGGCTGACCGCGCCGGCGTCGGTCACCGCCGGACCGGCAGCGGCCAGCGCCCAACAAGCCAGCGTGCAACAAGCCAGCGTGCAACAAGCGAGCGTGCAGAAAGCGTTGCCGTTGCCAACCGTCGGGTTGTCGAGCTTGCCGTCGCAGGCGACCGACACGGTTCGGTTGGTGCAGAAGGGCGGCCCGTTCCCGTACCCGCAGGACGGTGTTGTCTTTGACAACCGTGAGGGCCTGTTGCCAGCGCAAACTTCCGGCTATTACCACGAATACACGGTGAAGACGCCCGGTGCGCCGACTCGTGGCACTCGCCGCATCATCACCGGTGGAGGCAGCACCAACCCGGCGCACTGGTATTACACCGGCGACCACTACAAGTCCTTCTCGCAGGTCGATATCACCCGCTGAGCTGGACGAAAGCGCCCCCGGCCAACCAGGCCGGGGGGGCGCTTTCGTACGAGATAAACTAGGCCCGGATCCGCTCGCCGGTCTCGGCGTGGAACAGGTGCTCCTGGCCCTTGCGGATGGCGATCGACACCTTGTCGCCCATCGCCGGCGGCGTACGGCCGTCCGTACGCACGACGATCCGCTCCTGGTCGCCGCCCAGCTCGGCGGTGCCGTAAACGAAGGCGTCCGAACCGAGTTCCTCGACCAGCTCCACGTTGATCGAGAAGCCGGGGTCGTCTTCCTTGGTGAGCGACTTGCCGTTGCCGGCGATGTCCAGGTCCTCCGGCCGGAAGCCGATGGTGACCGTCTTCGCGCCATTCGCGCCGGCCGCCGCGACCTGCTCGCGGGTCAGCGGTACGACGATGCCGCCCAGCTGCGCGCCGCCGTCGACCAGCGGCACGGTCTTCAGGTTCATCGCGGGCGAGCCGATAAAGCCGGCCACAAACGCGTTCTTCGGGGTGTCGTAGAGCGCGCGGGGGGTGTCGACCTGCTGCAGGAAGCCGTCCTTGAGGACGGCGACCCGGTGGCCCATCGTCATGGCCTCGACCTGGTCGTGCGTGACGTAGACAGTGGTCGTGCCGAGCCGGGCCTGCAGCGACGCGATCTGCGAACGGGTCTGCACGCGCAGCTTGGCGTCCAGGTTCGACAGTGGCTCGTCCATCAGGAAGACCTGGGGCTCGCGTACGATTGCGCGGCCCATCGCGACCCGCTGCCGTTGGCCACCGGAGAGCGCCTTGGGCTTGCGGTCCAGGTAGGGCTCGAGGTCGAGCATCTTGGCCGCCTCGGCGACCCGCTTCTTGATGTCCGCCTTCGGGACCTTCTTCAGCTTGAGCGCGAAGCCCATGTTGTCGAAGACCGTCATGTGCGGGTAGAGCGCGTAGTTCTGGAAGACCATCGCGATGTCGCGGGCCTTGGGCGGCAGGTTGGACACGTCGCGGTCGTTGATCTTGATCGCGCCCTCGTCGACGTCCTCAAGACCGGCCAGCATCCGCAGCGACGTGGACTTCCCACAGCCGGACGGGCCTACCAGGACCAGGAACTCGCCGTCGGTGATCTCCAGGTCGAGCTTGTTGACCGCGGGAGTCGTGGTGCCGGGATAGATCCGGCTCGCCCCCTCGTACGTGACAGTAGCCATCGTGCTTCCTTCCACCGGCAGGAACGTGCCGGACGATCCGAGTGGAGGGAGCGGGTGGCGCACGGTGACGTGCTTGCCGCCCAGGCCGGTCGTACGGAAGATCAACTACGCCAGGATGATTGGCATATTTCCGTTTCGACCCACCTTGCCCTCGGGCCTCCATGCAGGCAGCCCGCAGTCAACCTACATTTCGCGAGTGACTCGGGCCACCCTCTTCGATGAGAAACCGGGCAGAATCGAGCTCGTACCCAATCAGCGACGCTGCGTAACCAGAGGTGGTGTCGGATGCAGGTCACGGCACCGATGGCCGTAGGCTCATAGCGGTCTTCCTGATACACCGTCGACAATGGTGTCCGGGCGCCGACGCATGGAGGGGAGCGGGGCTGTGACAGAGCGACCGCCGACCATACCGCCAACTCAGTGGTCCCCGCCGAACCGGCACGGCGCCGTACGAGAGTCGATCCGTGAGTCCGGCCCGCCAGAGCACCCGCCGTCCGGCTGGCGGCGGCTCTTCAACCGCCGTCGCGCGGAGGAAGACGAGGCAGTGGTCCGTGCCCCGCAGGCTCCGCAAGCCCAGCTGGCCGACCCGCTGGCTCTCAACCAGTATCCAGCCCCGGAGATCGCCCGGCTGATCGACACCGTGCGAGCGCAGATCCCCGGCCCCCGGGTGATCGCCTTCATCAACCCCAAGGGTGGCGCGCACAAGACCACCGCGTCCGTGTTGACCGCGGCCAGCTTCGGCGTGCTGCGCCGCCGGGGTGTGCTGGCCTGGGACGACAACGAGCTGCGCGGCACCCTCGGGCTGCGCGCTGGTACGGCCCGGCACGGCCGCACGATCAAGCACCTGCTGCACGACCTGCCGGAGCTGGAAGCCACCGGCGGGCCGTATCCGGAAGAGCTGGACGCCTACTTGCGCCGCCAGGACGACGGTTGTTTCGACGTGCTGGCCTCCGACGAGGATCCGCGGATCGGCCGGCTGCTCACCACCGACGTCGTCCAACGGCTGGCCCGCGCGGTGACCCGCAGCCATCAGATCGTCATCGTGGACACCGGCAACAACATCGACAGCGACAACTGGCGGACCATCATCGAGCGGGCCGACCAGCTGGTCGTCATCACGCTGCCCCGTGAGGACGCCGCTTTCGCCGCCGACTGGATGCTGGAGCTGCTGGTCGAGGACGGATATGCGGCGAAGGTCGCGCACGCCGTGACGGTCTTCTCCACCCCGGCGCCGGCGATTGAGCAGGCCGCGTATGCGGACCTGGCGCAACACTTCGCCAGCCGTACGCGCGCGGTCATCCAGACGCCGTACGACGCGGCCCTGGACCACGGTGGCCGGATCGACTACCACGCGCTTTCCCCGCAAACCCGGGACGCTTGGGTCCGGGTCGCCGCGGTTATCGCCCAGGGACTGTGAAGTCCGGTCGTTCGTGCGTTAAAAGCCTGCGATTACCGCACCAACCTGCATTGAGCACAGTCAGTGTCGACCTTTGCGGAGCAAACGAGCCTGAATCGGTTATGGTCCGTCCATGACAGCACAGCACGCGGGCCAGCGGATCCGGCGAACCGCGACGCTCGCCTCGCTGGCAGCCGAGCTCGGGGTTTCCCGTACGACGGTCTCCAACGCCTACAACCGGCCGGACCAGCTGTCGCCGCAGCTGCGCCAGCGAGTCCTGGACACCGCCAAGCGGCTCGGCTACCCGGGCCCGGACCCGGTGGCCCGCTCGCTGCGGATCCGCCGGGCCGGCGCGGTCGGGGGGCTGCTGCTCACCGAACGGCTGTCGTACGCGTTCCGCGACCCGGGTGCGGTGGCCTTCCTGGAGGGCCTCTCGCTGGCCTGTGAGGACGCCCGGGTCGGGCTTCTGCTCGTACCAGCCGTCGAAGGTGCCAGCGGCACTGATCCGGCCGTGGTGGCGCGGGCGGCGGTGGACGGGTTCGTGGTCTATTCGATGCCGGAGGGCAACGAGTTCCTGCAGACCGTGCTGGACCGCCCGGTGCCAACCGTGGTGGTCGACGAGCCGGCCGGGGTGGACGGCGTGGACTTCGTCGGCGTCGACGACCGGGCCGCGATGATCGCGCTGGCCCGGCACCTGGTCGACCTCGGGCACCGGCGGGTGGGCGTGGTCAGCTCGGCGATCAGCCCGGACGCCACTTTTGGCTTCGCGTCTCGCGATCGGCAGCGGGCCGCCGGCTATCACGTCGTACGCAACAGGTTGGACGGGCTGCGCCGGTCGTTGGAGGCGGTCGGCGTCGGCTGGGATGACGTGCCGGTGATGGAGTTGCCGGCCAACGACCGGCAGCTGGCCGCGCAGGGCGCCGGCAAGCTGCTGGATGCCTATCCGGACCGTACGGCGATCGTGTCCATCACCGACATCGTCGCGTTGGGCGTCCTGGACGCGCTGTCCGAGCGGGGGATCTCGGTGCCAGCGCAAATGTCCGTCACCGGCTTCGACGACGTGCCGGACGCCGCGCTGGCGCACCTCACGACCGTCCGACAGCCGCTCCGGGAAAAGGGCCGGGCGGCTGGCGAGCTGCTGCTGGACACCAGTGAGCGGCCGGCGCCGCGGACCAGGATGCTGACGGCCGACCTGGTCGTAAGAGCCACCACCGGTCCAGCTCCGGAGTAGCTGCCCTCGGCGGATGTAGAGATGCCGTCGACCGTTTCGATGTCCTTAGGAAACCGAGGAGGATATCGAAATGAGAACGCACTTTCTTCGAGGAGTTTCGGTCGCGGCGGCGCTGGTCGTCGGCGCGGCCGGGGCGCCCGCGGTGGCGTCGCCGGTCGGCTGGACCGGCGGGTGGGAGTCGGCCCAGGTCGCTGCTCCTGGCGACACCGGCGCCACCAACTGGTCGGTGACCGGCTTCGACCACCAGTCGATTCGTGAGGTCGTACGCGTCAGCCGAGCCGGTGCGGCGATCCGGATCCGAGTGTCCAATGTGTACGGCAAGACGCCGTTGCGGCTGGCCGGCGCCACTGTCGGGCAGGCCGCTGACGGGGCGGCCGTACGCGCCGGATCGTTGCGGCCGGTCAGCTTCGGCTGGTCGCTGTCGACGGCGGTGGCCGCCGGTCGTACCGCGATTTCCGACCCGGTCCCGCTGCCCGTTCTGGGGCTGGATCGGCTGGCGGTCACGCTCTACTTCGCTGGTCCCACCGGCCCAGCGACCTTCCATCCGCTGGCGTCGGCCACCTCGTACCGGGCCGCTGGCGACCACCGCTCGGACAGCGGATCGGCCGCCTTCAACGACGAAAACTCGGAGTCCTGGTATTACCTTTCCGGTGTCGACGTGGGGGGGCGACCGGCCGCGGCACCGTGGTCGCCTTTGGCGATTCCATCACCGATGGCGCTTTTTCCAGTGTGGACAAGAACAATCGCTATCCCGACGAGCTTGCCGAACGACTCGCCGACGGTCGCCCTACCGGGATCGCCAACGCTGGCATCTCCGGCAACCGGCTGTTGCATGACTCGCCGGGCTTCGGGGACAGTGGCCTGTCGAGGTTCGGCCGGGATGTGCTGGGCGAGCCGGACGTACGGACCGTTATCGTCCTGGAAGGCATCAACGACATCGGTTTCGGCGAAGGCGGACTCGGCGAACTGGTGAGCGCGCAGGATCTGATCGGCGGCTATCGCGCGCTGATCGCCGCCGCCGCGCACCCCCGCGGGATCCGGGTGATCGGCGCGACCCTGACGCCGACCGAGGGCTGCCCGTACCCGGGTTACGACACCCCGCACGGCGCGACTGTTCGGGCCGCGGTCAACCAGTGGATCCGTACCAGCGGAGCCTTCGACGCTGTCGTCGATTTCGACCACGCGCTGGCCGATCCGGCCGACCCGAACCGGATGCGGCCGGCGTACGACAGCGGCGACCACCTGCACCCCAGCGACGCCGGCTACCACGCCATGGCGGACGCCATCGACGTACGCGCCCTCTGACCTTCTGCTCGCAACGGCCCTTTACTTGCGCCTGCCGCAAGCGAAGGGGCGTTGCGAACAATGCGACGCCGAAGCCGGGTGCGCCGCGAAAATGTCGGTGCTCGCTGGCAGCCTCGATTCGGGGGCGGCATTTTCGGTTGCGCGCTGATAATCGTCATCATCTCGGTCGGGGTGGTTGTTCTTTGTTGCGGTGGTGGATTACTGGCGACTTCTCTCAACAACAATGACACTCCGAGGCCCAATCGTACAACCGCTGAACCTCGCGACCGTTCAGCGCTGGGAAGTCAAATAGTGCGCGCTTTCGTTCGTAAGCTCCTCATTTTCTGAAGTCCTGATCCACCGGGTGGATCTGACATTCGTCAATTGCGTACGATCCGTCTGGAGGGCACAATGCTGGCTGGCCGGAAAGGGCCAGTTGAGGCGACCGAATGGGGATTTTCGCTCAATGTTCACAGCAAAGACGCTCACCTTCGTCGCGGTCGCGGCGGCGGTTGTGCTGGGAATCACCGGGCCTGCCAGTGCGGCGCCACCGACGTTGCAAGAGGTCCGCTGCATCGGCGCGAGCGACGGGTTCCTCCATTTCCACCAGATCCCCGGCGACCGTTGTTTCGCGTACGCCGGTGATATCCAGCTGTACAACGGCAACGGCTATTTCCCCGTCGACGCCTATGACAGCGGCAACAACTCCGGATGGTTCGTTTACAAAGCGCCCGGCTGCTCGGCATGCCGGGAATGGTTCCCGAAGCACCATTACCAGTATTTCAACCCAAGCATCGACATTTTCTCCCTGCATATCAGCTAGAACATGCGGCCCGAAATTGTCGCCCCCAGCCGGCAGGCTGGAATTCGGGGGCGGCATTTTCGGGTCGGCGTCAGCCCAGCAGGGTGCCGTGGGCGGCGTCGGCATAGCAGTCGACCACGTCGACGGCGACCGGGAAGCGGGCCGGGGTGGGCGCCGAAAAGCAGCCGGGTCGCGGTCGCGGCGGCTTCGCCGATGGCGGTGACCACCTGGTCAGCCACGTCCTTCGGGGCGTGGGCCATCACCTCGTCGTGCTGGTAGAAGACCAACTCGGCGCCGTCGATGCCGGTCAGCCGGGTACGCAGGTCCGCGATCAGTGCGCCGGCCCCTCCTCCGCGGTGGTGGCCTGCACGACGAAGTTGCGGGTGAAGCGACCGCGGGCACGGGCCGCGGACACGCTCGTACGATCCGGTGGCCCGTCCTCGCTGACCCCGCCGTCCGACGGCTCGGCCACCGCCGCGTTGCCAGGCGGGCACGTACGGCCCAGCCACGAGCGCACCAAGCCGCCGGTCTCACCCGCTTGGGGGCGGCTTGTTCCAGCAGTTCAAGGGCCTGCGGATAGCGGCGGCGAAGGGTTGCCAGCGGGGGCTGCCGCAGCGCCACCGGTCTGCCCGTACATGGCGCCGAGCAGCCCAAGTTTCGCCTTCGCGCGCTCGCCGGCGAAGGCCTCCGCGGCGAGGGCGGAGTAAAGGTCTGGTTCGCGGGCGGCCCGCAGCATCCCGGTGTCGCCGGACATCGCGGCCAGGATCCGCGGGTCGACCTGCGCCGCGTCGGCGACGATCAGCACCCAGCCGTCCTCGGCCACCACCGCCTTGCGTAGCCGGCGTGGGATCTGCAGCCCGCCGCCACCGCGGGTCGGTCGCCCACCGGCCGGAGACGACCGCGGCCGGCACGTACTCCGGGCGGAACCGGCCGTCCCGTACCCACTCGGCCTGCCAGGCCCAGCCGTTCGCCGTGAAGATGCGCGCGAGTTCCTTGTATTCCAACAAAGGCTCGACCGCCGGATGGTCGATTTTTGCTTCACCGCCGCCGACCGGGTGTTCTCCAGCGGATGCCCGGCCCGGCCGAACGCGCGCAGCACCTCAGCCGGCGAGTCGGGATTCAGCGACCGGTTGCCCAACGCCTCGCCCACCTGGTTCGCGAGCTCAGCGAGCCGGGTCGGTCTTACGCCCGGAGGCGTCCGGCCACCCAGCAGCGCGGCCAGCAGCGCGTCATGGACGTCCGTACGCCACGGCAGCCCAGCGCGGCCCATCTCCTCGGCCACCAGCGCACCCGCCGAATCCGCTGCCACCAGCAGCCGGAACTTGCCCGGCTCGGGGAGGGCCGCGATCCGGCGCTGCTGGTCGGCGAACACCAGCCGGGCCGCCTCCAGCGGATCCACCTCCGGCGGCAGTCCGGTCCGGTCCGGCTCGAACAACGACGCCGGCGCGTCCCGTTGCGCTGGCTCCGGATCGGCCGGCACCGGATGCCCCGTCAGCCGCGCCCAAGCCGCCGCCACCGCCCGCGGCTGACCCCACCGCCCGTCGTACCCGAGCAGCAAAGCCTCGGTCAGCGCCAAATCATGACACCGCTGCACCCGTACGCCCGCCGCCAGCAGCGGTCTATAAGTGCTGACCGCGTCGGGCCACACCCACCGCGTATCGCGTATCGGGGGGACGCCGCTCGTACCTCCGCCACCACGTCAGCGGTCCGCCGCACCGGTCCAACCGGCGCCCCCGCCTCATCGACGGTCAGCAACGCCGGCTGGCGCTCGGTGTTCAGCACGACCCGCATGCTCCTGAGTCTGCCTCCCGGCTACGACACCGCCGCCCGCAGCCAGACCCGCCCACCGCCATCGCCTACCATTGACGGGTCCGCCGGCGTGGCGCAATTGGTAGCGCATCCGACTTGTAATCGGAAGGTTAGGGGTTCAAGTCCCCTCGCCGGCTCTCGTCCGAAACCGCAGCACACTGCGTGTGAGCTGCGGTTTTGTGTTTTTGTTGATCGTGGGCGGCTGCGGTGATCCATGCGTGACGGCGCATGTGGAGCGGTTGTGTGCCCATTGTGTGCCCAGGATGTTTCCTTCATCTCATTGGGCTTTTCTGGGAACGATTTTCGCGGTGGCTTCGCGTTGGTGTGGGCGAGCTGGGGCAGGACGCTGGTGTAGGTGTCGGAGGTGAAGTTGAGGTTGGCGTGGCCGAGCATTTCCTGGATGTCTTTGGTGTCGGCTCCGGCGGCGTAGGCGAGGGCGGCGGCGCCGTGTCGAAGGTCGTGGAGTCGGACCGGGGGTAAGCCGCTGTCGGTGACGAGGCGTTGAAAGTGGTCGGTGACCTTTCCGGGGTGTAGCCAGGAGCCGTCGTCTTGGGTGAAGATGCGTCCGGTGTCGTTCCAGTTGGCTCCGTGGGCGAGCCGGTGTTGTTTCTGTCGGGTGCGGTGTTTGCGGATGGTGGAGAGTGTCGTGGCGTCCAGGGCGATGGTGCGGTTGCCGTCCTGGGTTTTGGGTGGCGCCTCGACCACGTCCCAGCCGTCCAGGACGAGTGGGTGGCGATGGTGAGGGGTTCCTCTGCTTCGTCTAGGTCGATCCAGCGGGCGCCGCACGCTTCGCCGCGGCGTAGCCCGCGGAAGGTGATCAGGTGGAAGAGGGGATAGAGCGGGTCGTTGGTGATGTGGTCCAGGAACGCTCCGGTGTGCTCGGGTGTCCACACCATCACCGGTCCGGGCGCGCGACCGGTCTGCTGCCAGAACTCGATGCGGGACGCCGTCCAGACCAGCGGCCGGGTCTTCTTGGTGTCACGCATGTCGAGGTGGGCGGCTGGGTTGAAGGTGATCAGTTGGTGGGAGATCGCCTTGTTCAGCGCCGCCCGCAGGCATGCCCGGATGTTCTTCTGCGTGGTGGGTCCGGTTGGGCGCCGGTACGGCGGCAGTGCGTGGAGTTCCTCGCGTAGGACGGCTTTGTCCTTGCGGCCGTGCGCGGCTTTGCGGCGCGACTCGATGTCGCGCCGGGCGGTGTTGTTGGCCTCCCGCGCGATGTTCTCCTCGTCGATCGCGTCGAACATGTCCGCCAGTTGGCCGACGGTCAGCCTGTCGATGCGGATATTCCCGATCCGGGGTTTGAGGTGCACCCGCACGTCGACTTCGTATGACTTCGGTGTCCGGCCTCGTTTGGCGGCCAGCCATTGATCCAACCATTGCGCGATGGTGACTTTCGCGGTCAACGTCACCGGCGCGTGTAGCCGGCGTTGGACAGTGTCGGGCTCAGGAAGCGGTTCACCGGTTCGGGACAGGTGCGCCAACAACGCGGCCACGTTCTCCCTGCCGTCGTCGTCGTCGGGCCCTGGGAGCGCCAGGATGGCGCGCCCCACGTCCAGATCGGCCTGGGCTTGTGTGGCTGTGGTGTACGTGGACCGACGGAACAGGCGCCGTTTACCTCCCGCCGTGGGCAGGAGTTCTTGGCGCACCGCCCAGTATCCGTGCGCCTTACGTCGCAGGCGAGGACACCGTGCCCCTAGGGCGTGTCTGCTAATTGATGTGCCTGGTGGTAGGTGGTGATGAGGGCTGCGAGGTGGACGCCGCCGAGGAAGTTGGTGGCGTATTTCTCGTAGCGGGTGGCGATGGCGCGCCATTGTTTGATGCCGGCGAAGGCGCGTTCTACGGTGTTGCGTTCTTTGTAGATCTCGGGGTCGAAGGCTGGTGGTCGGCCGCCGGTTGAGCCTTTGGCTTTGCGATGCTGGATGTGGTCGCTGCGCTCAGGAATCGTGTGGGGGATCTTGAGATCACGCAGCCGCTGGCGGGTCGAGGGGTGTGAGTACGCCTTGTCCGCCAGCAGCCGAAATTTCCTGTCGTCGCCCTCTTTGCGAGCGGTGAGCAGCGGTATCAGATACGGGTTGTCGCCGGCTTGGCCGGCCGAGAGCAGGACGGTGACCAAGCAGCAGAGGGTGTCGGCCAGGGCGTGGATCTTGGTCGTCAGCCCGCCGCGGGATCGTCCGATCGCGTGGTCGGCAGGTTCATCGGGCCGATTCTTGTCATTCGATGGAGCCCCCCTGTGTCCGGTTTAGGGGCGCCCGCGGCGTGTGAGCCTGTCACGATTTCTGTGTAAGCCGGAGGTGATTGGCTTACTTGTCTTATTATATCAGAATGTTAGGCGGCCGGGGAATAGTTGGGTGAGGGTGTTGAGTGCTATTTTCCAGCCCCAGGTGCCTGTTCCTGAGGCTCCGCCGCGTTGGGTGGAGATGTTGCGTAGTCCGAGGTAGATGAGTTTCATGGCTGCGTCTTTGTCGGGGAAGTGTCCGCGGTTTTTGGTGATTTTGCGGAGTTGGAAGTTGATGGATTCGATTTGGTTGGTGGTGTAGACAATTTTCCGGAGTTCTGCGGGGTAGTCCAGGAAGGGGGTGAAGTCGTTCCAGGCGTTGTTCCACACGTCGACGGCTCCGGGGTATTGTTTGCCGTGGGTCTTGGCGAACGCGTCGCGGGCGAGCTCGGCGGCCTCCAGGGTGGGCGCGGTATAGATCTCGCGCATCGACGCGGCCAGTGGTTTGCGGTCCTTGTAGGACACGAACCGCATGGCGTTGCGGATGACGTGCACGACGCAGGTTTGCACTACGGTGTCAGGGAAGATTGAGCGGATCGCGTCCGGGAGCCCGGTCAGCCCGTCGCAGCACGCGATGAGGATGTCCCGCACGCCGCGGTTGCGCAAGTCCGTCAGGACCTTGGCCCAGAACTTGGCTCCCTCGGTGTCCTGGATCCAGCATCCGAGGGAGTGTTTGCGGCCGTCCACGTCCACTCCGATGGCCAGGTACGCGACCTTGGTGGTGACCACGCCGTTGTCCTTGATTCGGACCCGGATCCCGTCGATGTAGAGGATCGGGTAGACCTCGTCCAGCGGCCGTGACTGCCACAGCTTGATCTCGTCGACGACCACGTCGGTGATGTTCGAGATCAACTCCCGGGACGCGTTTACTCCATATATTTCAAGTAAATGCGCCTCGATGTCACGAGTTGTCATTCCTCGCGAGTACAAAGACAGGATCATGTCATCGATATTCCCCAAACGACGGGCACGTTTGGGTACGATCGTGGGCTCGAACGTCCCGTTCCGGTCCCGCGGCACCTCGATCTGGACCGGGCCGCTGAGCGTGGACACGGTCTTGCGGGTTAGCCCGTTCCGGGAGTTGCCGGACCCGCGTCCCTCCGGCGCGCCGTGCTCATAGCCAGGTGGTCGCTCATCTCGACCTGCAACGTCCGATCCAGCACCGCCTTGGTCATCTGGTTCAGCAGACCGTTCGCCCCGTCTACCGGCGTCCCAGTGGCCTTCGCGTCCGCTAGTAGAGCATCGATCGTCGCGGTCGAGAGCGCCCCCGTCAGCCGCGCAGCCGCCGTCTCATCATCACGACGAGACGAAATGTTCCGAGTCATACGGTGTCCCTTCCGACCAACCAACAGGCCAGTCGATCTTGGTACACCTCCGGCTTACACACTTGGCATGACACGCCCCGGCGTGTTGATGCACACGAACGTTGGTTGAATCAACGGACAGCAATCGCATCAACTCAGCGCCACCATCCGGTGTCCCCGCTTGCACAGTCGTGAACATCCGCACGTAGGTTCCGTCCACTGACCAGCGATTATGCCGCTCCCAGAGGGACTGCCACGACCCGAAGTGATCCGGCACATCACGCCAAGGCGTACCGGTCCGGAACCGCCACACGATCCCTTCCAATGTCAGCCGATGATCATTCCACGGCCGTCCCCGCCGGCCACCACGCATCGGCATGACCGGCTCAATAACTGCCCACAACTCATCTGAAATAGCGCCCGTCCGCAGCATCCATTCATGATCACCTACCCGGCCGCGCCGAATAAGCAGACACGCCCTAAACAGGTCATCAACGACTCAAGGGTCCGATAGACCTGGTCCACGACCCATTGGCTGGACCGCTTATGCGGACACTCCCTGGAAAATCTACGCCTTCTACCGCCGCTTACGTGACCGTTAGGTGTTGACCAACTGATTGAGACGTTACAGCGAGGCATCCAAGACCGAATTCACATTTGTCATGGGCTTCACTGGTGCTGCAGTCGCTACTGCCTTTGGCGTGAAAACCGCTGAACATTGGTGACAATTGTCAATTGCGGGCGACTGTTGGTCTCGTCGTACGATCACCTCTGCCCTGTCCGTTGGGCTATGTCGGACTTTGACTGTGCTTGGAGAATGTCTTATGAAAATCCTCACGAGGATCTCGAAGGTCAGGGTGACCGCAGCTGTGTTGGTTGCCGCGCTGCTCTCGATCACACCCAGCCCCAGTAGCGCGTCCACAGCGTCGCCAGCCATCCAGAACACCGCGTGCGACGATAGTAACTCCTTCCAGTACTTCACTTTCTACGTCGACAGATATCCCGTCTGTTACACCGACAGCGGGACCATGACCATGCATCTGGCCCCTGTCGGACTGTGGTACGCGGAAAACAACTATGGCACGTTCACGTATATCCTCCCGGACCGCTGCCCGCCGCCGGTCGTGTTCGGCCGGAACGAGTCCGGTAGCCTTCCGCCTGACGCCATCATCATCAGCCTCACGATCTACTGACCTCACGGCTGGACCCTGACGAAGGAGTTCGAATTGATCCCGAGACGTTGGTTGGCTAGCTTGGTTGTTGGCGTGGTGACGTGCGGTGCTCTGCTCACGCCGCTGACGCCGGCCGCGGCAGACGGTATCTGTTTCAACTCGTTGGACCCAGGCCAGCCGTTCGCTGGCTGTGAGTTCGAAGGCAGCTATTTCGACCACAATCGGTGTGCCACCGATGGAGCAGACCTGGTCCGCCATGACCCGGCCGCCATTGGCTACGCCTGCGACGTGGTCAATTCTGGCGAATGGTGGCTCTATATCCGTTATCCTGCTTAACCCCACCTTGCCATTCGTCATTATTTCTCGAAATCCGAGAACGGAACCAGTGATGGGAAACTCGTGCGTAAATTGTTGATCGCGATGACAGTCGCGGCCGTCGCGCTCGTCGGACCTACCGTGCCAGCATCGGCGGCACCGGCGGACACCTGCGGTGTGCATCAGCAGGTGGACGACAACGGAAATTCGTGGTGGGTAGCCACCAACTGCGACCCCAACGGCTGGGGCCAAGACTATCAATGGAACCAGGACGGGCAGGTCCACGGGACCTGCATCGCGGACCAGCGCACCGGACTGCTTGCCCCAGTATCGGTGGTCGACCGCTCCCCCTGGCTGGCGTACCTGACACATTATTGTTAAGTCTCCACGTGCCGCATCTTGAGATCAATACCAGCCTCGCTGCGCCGCCGCGGCCGGTTTTTGATGTCGGCGTGGCCGATTCGAGGTCGCGCGTCTGCGGACCCGCCCGTTAGCTGGTCTCGCGCGCCCAGACGTTCAGGAAGTGCTGAGTGTGGCGTACGCGTAGACGTCGTTGGTGTTGGTAATGCGCCCATAGGCTGTGAAGTTGTCGGTTCCGGCGGCAGTGGTCACCAGAGTCACGATGATGCTCGCGGTGGCGCCGGGGGCCAATAACGAGTTGCCGCATATAGATGAGGCGTTGGAGGTTGCGTCGGGCGCACCCGCTTCCACCCACCCCGGTGATCTTCTGCGACGCGTACTGAGGATTCTCAATACCCAGTGCCGCCGACACCGTCGCGGAGGTGTTGTTGGTGAGCGTTGCCGCCACCGTGACCTGATCACCGACCACGGCCGTGGCCGGGGTCACCGTCAGCCCGACAAGCGGGATCGACACGGTCGGTGCGGCGGCAGCAGGCGTCACCCATGCCGCCAACCCGGTTCCGACGCATAACATGGTGGCTGCCAACTGCCTGATACCCATTGCCGCCTCTTGATCGTCAACGATGCATGAGTGTCGCAGACGTTGTACACGATACTCGTAGCGGCGGACGGCCTACCCCACAACTGCCCAGAGATGGTCCAGGCAAATGCGTCACCAAGGCCGCGCCCGCCAGCGTGGCTGCACTCAACCGCCTGGCACGCTTGCGCGCCATCGCACCTCAGGTCGTGTTCGCGGCCCTCGGCGGGGGCGTCCATTCATTCCACCTTCTACGAGGTAACCGATGTCGATCCACAATGGCGGAGCATTCCGCACAGGCGCCCATTGGCGAACCAGACCACGTTCATTCTCGATCCTGCTGGCCAACCAATGCCTGTTGGCGTGTCCGGCGAACTCCACCTCGGTGGGGTCAGGCTCGCACGTGAATCTCTCCACCGCCCAAGCCTCACTGAGACGGAATTCATCCGTTGGCAGGCGCCCGACGGACATGTTCACCGCCCGGCTCCGTACGGGCGGTTCTGCTCGGTGCGCTACTCCACCGTACCCGGACAGGTTGGCACCGTGGGCGTCGTCGGTCGTAGGGTTGCCCAATGCCGCGTTTTGAGGTCACCACTAGCATCAGCGCATCTCCGCAGCGTGTCTTTGAGGTTTCGTTGGAGGTGGAGGTGCATACCGCTTCGATGGCCGGTGCCGCCGAGCGCGCTGTCAGTGGCGTCACGTCTGGTCGTCTGACGCTCGGTGACACACCGTCACGTGGCAAGCCAGGCATTTTGGCCTGCCGTGGCGGATGACCTCCCGGATCAGCGCCTTGACGCCACCGGGATACTTCGTCGACGAGCAGGTCCGGGGACCGTTCAAGCGCTGGCACCACGCCCACCACTTCGAGCCGGACAAGCAAGGCGGCACCTTGATGCGCGACGTGGTCGACTTCGCTGCTCCGCTCGGCCTCCTGGGAGCCGTCGCCGAACGGGCGGCACTCAATTGGTACATGCCCCGGCTGATCAACATCCGGAACAACCATGTCAAGAAAATCGCTGAAACCACCCGCTGAGCGACTGAACGCTTTCGGCTCAGCTAAACACAATCGTCAGCCAAGATTTCTCACCAGGACACACACAGGCCATGCCGAGCCCGGCCGCGCTGACCTCCAGCTCCGTTGACGTTGAACCTGAAACCGATCCGGGAGCCGACCTCCGCAGGGGCTCGGCTCGAACAGTCGACACATACCAGACCCACCGCGCCCCATCGCTCGCGATGACTTTGCCGTGGCGTTTACCTCCGCGGGTCACAACGGATGTAACAAAACCGCTGTCCGGCGTGGTGTGCCGGGTATGCGTACGGACCGGATCCCCGGTGGTCATCAGCCGATCCCGAGGACGGCCTTGGCGGTGGTCCAGTTCGTCAGCATCGTCTGCTGCGCGGCCGCGAGGGTGACCTGTCGCGCGCAGACTGCTTTCTTGACGGCGTTCTCGACGCTGTCTTTGTTGTAGGAGTTGTTGTTGCCGACACGTGGATCTGGTAGAGGCCGAGGTTTGCAAATCGGGAATCAGCAATTCCGGGGCCCGACGCCCGAGTGTCGTCGAGTATTTTAGGATCTGGCCCAATTTCCGGGTTAGTAGTTGGCCCTGCCGGTCGCTGGCTAGGCGTGGGAGACGAGTTTTCGAAGTGGGTCGAATCCGGCACGGCCGTGGCCGGCGCTGTTCAGGGTTGGGCGCGCGCTCCTGCGATCACGAGTCCGGTTTCGTCGTAGGCGATGACGACGAGCTGGGCGCGGTCGCGTGCGGCGAGTTTGGTCATGATGCGGCTGACGTGTGTTTTCGCGGTGAGGGGGCTGAGGAACAACGTGTTGGCGATCTCGTCGTTGGATTGACCCTGGCCGACCAGGGTGAGCACTTGGCGCTCCCGGTCGGTGAGTCGGTCGGTCGAGGGGGTAGTCGGTTGCGGCTTTGCCGGGGCGCCCTCGCGCGGCGATATCGGCGATGAGACGGCGTGTGACGCTGGGCGAGAGCAGAGCGTCGCCTCCGGCGACGATGCGGACGGCTTGGATGAGGTCGGCGGGTTCGGTGTCTTTGACGACGAACCCGGCGGCTCCTGAGCGTAATGCTTCGTAGACGTACTCGTCGGACTCGAAGATGGTCAGGATCAGTACGCGCACACCGGCAAGGTTCGGGTTGTCGGCGATGCGGCGCGTCGCCTCCAGACCGTCGACTCCTGGCATCCGGATGTCCATCAGGACAACATCGGCATGAGTCGTGGCGGCCAGGCTCACGGCTTGTTCCCCGTCCAGGGCTTCACCGATGACCTCGATGTCGTCGGTGTGTTGCAGCAGTGCGCGAAAGCCCGCTCGGATGAGGGCTTGGTCGTCGGCGAGAAGAACTCGGATCATCTGGTGGCTTTTTCAGCGGGAGGTGTGCGGTGACATGGAATCCGCCGCCGTGGCCTGGTCCAGCGTGCAGGGCGCCGCCGACGGCTGCGGCCCGCTCGCGCATGCCGATCAGGCCATGACCGCCAGCTGGAGTGGAGGGTGCCGGTCCGCGTCCTGTGTCGCTGATTTGCAGGCTGATCTCGCGTTGGTCGTAGTTGATCTGGACTGGACGGTGGCCGTGGCCGGTCCGGCGTGGCGGATCGAGTTGGTTAGTGCCTCTTGGACGATGCGGTAGGCGGCGAGGTCGACTGCGGGCGGCAGGGTGCTGGGTGGTTGGCCGGTGGTGGCGATGGTGGTCGGCAGACCGGCCGCGCTGACCCCGGCCACCAGCGCGTCGAGGCGGCTCAGTCCCGGTTGAGGCTGGTTGGATTCGGGGTCGTCGACCTGGCGCAGCACGGCCAGGATGCCAACGGCGTACTACATGACCAATTTCTCGACCTGATCGCTGAGCGCACGCTATGAGCAACACCAACGAGACCACCGACATGGCCACCAAGACCAGCCGCCTGCTGCGCCGCGGGTTTGCGCTGGAATGGGCGACACTGGGCTGGAACGTCGTCGGCATCGTGGTGCTCGCCGCCGCGGCAGTCGCGGCCCGGTCGGTGGCGCTGGCCGGGTTCGGGCTGGACTCGCTGATCGAGATCGGCGCTTCGATCGCGGTGATCTGGGAACTGTCCGACACCGGTGGCGCCCGGCGCGCGCGCGCGCTGCGGCTGATCGGCATCGCCTTTGCCGCGTTGGCCGGATATCTCGTCCTGCAATCCACCGTCGCGCTGATCGCCGGGCTCCGGCCAGACCGCTCGCCGGCCGGGATCGCCGACGGCGATCACCGCGCTGGTGATGTTTTCCCTCGCTGCCGGCAAAGCGCGTACCGGCGCTGTCCTGGCCAACCCGGTCCTGCGCACCGAGGCACGAGTCACCACCATCGACGGCATTCTCGCCGTCGCGGTGCTGGCCGGCCTCGTCCTCAACAGCGTTCTCGGCTGGTGGTGGGCCGATCCGCTGGCCGGCTACATCTTGGCCCTCTACGCCATTCGGGAAACTCGTCAATCGCTAAAGGCGGCTCGCACGCTGGAGTCGGCATCGAAGTGACTGAACGAGAATCCGGCCGCCTCCCGCGAGTCCAGCAATGCAGTCACATCCAGCTGATGGCCGCTGACCGTTGGCTAAAGTGGCAACTGTCGGATGGGTGAGTGAACTGGAGATCATCGACTGAGCCCTCCGGTCCTTCATGCTGCCCGTCGGGTTGTGGCCCTCGACCTTGACGACGATCCTTGACGAAGATCCACCGCCGACCCACGTCCCAAGGGTGTTCTCGACGGCGCGATGGACTCCGGGCCTTGTTTTACCTTTGCTTGGTTGTGATGTTTGGTCACGGAGCGGATTCTGTGTGTGACGAGGTGACCCCTGCAATAGGGCCGTGGGTTCTGCTGCACGTGGGTGGAAGGGGTGTGTCATGCAACGGTGGAAGCGCTACACCCTGATCGGTGTCGTGGCCGGCGCGGTGGTGGTCGGTCTTGGCGCGGTGGCTTTGCCTGCCGTTAGTTCCAATGTGCGCAGCTCCGAACCTGATGCCGAGGAAGTCGAAGCGGTGGTGGCCAACGTGAACGCCGCCTCCGGCAGTTGCGGAGTGGAGCGGTGGTCGGTCAAGACCGGTACGGATGCCGACGCCGGGAAGATCACGTTGCAGTCGACGACGCCGACCACGATCGCTGCCCTGGACGCGTTGACGGCGCCGTCGTCGTTGCCTTCGAATTCCCGGGTCACGCCGACCGAGACGACGGTCTACCAGCTGGCGGCGACGTTGACGAAATACAAGCTGGAAGCCGACTCCGACTACCACCTGGTGCTTGCCGATGGCGTCGGGCACACCATGATCAGTGAGATCCCGGATCCGACCTGCGTGGGCAACAGCAGCCCACTTCGGACCAGCATCCAGAAATCGCGTACCGAGTTCAACGCCAAATACACCCCGACTGGCAGTTTCCACACCGTCAACGTGCCGGTCACCGTCACCGGTGTCGGGTTTTTCGACTTCCTGCATGGACAAACCGGGGTGGCCCCCAACGGCATCGAGCTGCACGCCGTCCTCGACATTCAGTTCACCTAACTAACCCCGCAATGCCGCCAAGAGTCCGGTTCAGGCAATCCTGATCGGCCGGCGCGGAGCGGGCCGCGCGGGGTCAGCCGTCTATCGGGGGGTCTTGGTGGGCTGAGCGGCCGACATAGCCGCCGTAGCTGCGTCCAACCAGTTCCGACCACCGGATGGCGGTACTGGGGTGTAGGCCCAGGGGGTGCGCGCTAGGAGGGGCGCTTCCATGCGTTGGGCGAGGTGGATGAGTGCGCGAGAGCGCTGAGGACCTGGTTTGAGTCCAATGTGGTGGAGTCGGACTTTCATACGGGCCGCGCTGCGCGCCTGTCCAGCTTTCGTGCCGGGGAATAGCCACTCGCCCCATTCCGTCGGGCGACTCTCGTCGGTGACGAGACTGGCGACAAAATGGTCGAGCGGTGCCAGGAGCCGGATGAACCTCGGGACGGGACTGTCTGCGACGCGACCATAGACGCAAACTGCCTGATAACCTCAGGACCGACCCGGTGTCGGCACCTTTTCACCTCAACGACCAATTGCGCCGTGGCTTGGCGCTCGGGCGGACCGGTTGGACGCATAGCGAAGTCGAACCCGTACTGGTCTGCCGGTAATTCGACAAACCTAAGACTAGTCCGCCGCTCGAGTAGTTGGCGGATCATAGATTCAAAGGCGCTTGGCTCGAGCCGCTGAAAGTCGAGCGAAAGGAGATTGGAGAGCCTTTCCGCTAACTCCGGCAGCCCTTTTCCGGTCGCGCCAATTTCGACAACAGGAAAAGCATTTAACATCGCAGGAGTGTGAGTCCCCGCAATTCTGGCACAAACAAAGGTCACTGCACGATCGTCTAGCTCCCGGGTTCGCATCAGCTCTCGGCCAACCGATGGCCAGACTGCAACGAGCGAAGCATCGCTAAGCACGAACAGCAAACAACTATAGTCACCCAGACCGTCACGAATCTGTTCGACCCAATGATCAATCGAACCTTCAGAATAGACTACGACCTCAGCCGAGACACCGGCGTTGCGCAACAAGTCAACAATCGTCCTGCAAGTTCGTCCATCAGATCCATCACCAGCCACGAGGATCGGCCTTGTGCGGTCGTCGGCCACCGCCGGATCACGCCCCTCCCACCTTGACTATCAAACCAGTCACGATCGGAATACCACGATAGCCGGTAGGACACTCTTGAACACCTCGTCACTCGCCCTTCGCACCCTGGGCGGCCTGTCCACTGGCGAGGTCGCCCGCCCGCGGCCTGCTGGTGCCCGAGGCGACGATGGCCAAGCGGCCGACCTGGGCCAAGCAGAAGATCCGGCAGGCCGCCATCCCGTATCGGGTGCGGGAGCCGGCCGAGCTGCCCAGCCGGCTGTCCGGCGGCGCGGCGACCGTCTACCTGATCTTCAACGAGGGCTACGCGGCCGGCGGCGCCGCCGCGCTGGTACGCACCGAGCTGGCGACCGAGGCGGTCCGGCTCGGGGTCCCGACTCTGACAGAACTGGAGCTCGGCCCGTCACACACACACCCGCTCATAAAACCAACCTCACCTTCAGGAGAAAGCCCTAAAAATATTGGCAAACTACCGCTGTCAACGCCAAAGCCCTGGCCCCAGTCCGTCGCATAGAGGTCGCCGGCGGCAGATGTTGACACTGCTCACATGGAGTCGTTAATGTGGACGGCGCTAACATCGAACCTGGGAGGAAGAATGCGCGCCTACGTCTTCACCGGATACGGCGATTCTTCTGCGATGGAGTTACGGGAGGTGGACGCGCCGTCGCCCGGCCCAGGACAGGTGCAGATCCAGGTACGCGCCGCGGGGTTGAACCCGATCGACTACAAGACCCGCCAAGGCAGCGTACGACTCATCAACCGGCTAGTTTTTCCAGCTGTCGCTGGCAACGAACTTGCGGGTGTGGTGAGCGCGGTCGGGTCCGGCGTGAGCCGGTTCTCGACAGGCGACCGGGTGTACGCGCGAGTGGACAAGAGCCAGATGGGCGCCTTTGCCGAATATGCCGTCGTCGCCGAGGACCTCCTCGCGGCGATGCCGTCGTCGCTCACGTTCGAGCAGGCCGCGGGCGTACCACTGGCTGGTTTGACCGCTCTGCAGGCGCTCCGGGACGAACTGGCCGTGGCCAAGGGCTCGAAGATCTTCATTTCCGGTGGCGCCGGCGGCGTCGGGACTTTTGCCATCCAGCTCGCCAAGTGGCTGGGCGCGGAGGTCGCCACCACCGCGTCGGTCCGCGGTGCCGAACTGACGAAGAGGCTCGGCGCGGACGTGATCGTCGACTACACGACGGAAAAGTTCGACGACCTCCTGCATGGCTACGACGGAGCCTTCGAGCTCATCGGCGGCGAGACGCTGGATCGAGCCTTCAGGATTCTCAAGCCGGGCGCCAAAATAGTGTCGGTTGCCGGCCGTCCAGAGCCGGCCACCGCTCGACTGGACCTCAAAGCGGGTATATTGCTGACGGCGCTGTTCTGGGCTATCAGCATCGGTACGCGCCGGAAAGCTCGCCGGCGCGGCATCACCTATCGATATCTCCTGATGCATCCCAGCGGGGACGACCTCACCCTGCTCGCCGGGCTTCTCGACAGCGGCAAACTTGAGGTCGTCTTGGACCGTACGTTTGCGTTCCAGGATATCGCCGAAGCCATGACCTACCTGGAATCTGGGCGGGCAAAGGGAAAGATTGTTGTCACTCTGGAGAAGTGACCGTCGTTGCCGGTGGCTGGATCAGTTCGATGAGGTTTCCCTCCGGATCCTTGACGTAGGCAAACCGAGCGCGCCCGGCTGCACTGCGTCGACCGGCGGCCACACCCCGACACCTCCGGCCGCGACGATGGCGGCGAATGCCGCATCAAGATCGCGGACCGACACCGCCCAGTGCCCGAACCCCAGCGTGCTCGCTGCGTCCAGCGGATCGACATAGTCGCGGTTCCTGCTCGCGCCAGCTCGTTCAATGAGTTCCAGGCGTACGCCCGAACCGGACCGCAGCACGACCGTGCGCACAGCTGGCTCGTCGAGTTGGAACTCCTCGATGACCTCATGCAGGCCGAGCGCCCGCTGATACCAGGCACGCTGCGCATTCAGGTCCGCGACCGACAAGCTGGCGGCCTTCGCCGCGGCGTACGTCCAGTTCGCCGCCGACCGGCCGGCGCTGTTCGAACTCACCTTCGTCGCCGGGCTGGACAAAACCCGTTCACCCGCGCTCGCCGAGGCCGGCCAGGCCCTGTTCACGAACTGTCCGCGCCGGCTCGGGCGTTATGCGGCGACGACTGTCAGGCGCGCAGGCTGGTACTCGCTGTCGCAGCCGCGGCGGAGTCGTCGGCGACGGCCTGTACGTCGGTGATCGGCGTGACGGTGGCAAAACCGGCGTCGAGCAGGCCCTCGTCGGTGTCGGGGTCGAGTGGCAGCTCGGTCGGCTCGACATTGACGGTGGCGTCGCCGGCGTTCCAGTCGCGGCGGGCCCGCCCGAAGGCGGCCAGCCGGGCGTGCCGGATCCCACCCAACTCCTCGGCCGGCAGGTCTGGCACGTTGATGTTGACTACGGTCCTTTTACGGGCGGCCGGCAGCCATTCGGTGGCCTTGGCTGCGACGCCGGCAGCGGTGTGGAGGTGCTGTGGCTCGGTAGCGTCGATGCTGACCGCCAACCCGGATATGCCCAGTGATGCGGCCGTGAGGGCGGCGCAGACAGTACCGGAATGCAGGATGGACCTGCCAGTGTTCGGCCCGAGATCGATGCTGGCCAGCACGCACCACGGCGGCGCTCCGAAAGCGCCCAGCCGGGCCATCGTTGTCGAATTGCAGAAACGGCGCGAACTCGGCCCAGGCATCTGTCCACAGGCTGACGATCGCGGGGGGATTTCAATTCCCATTTCTCGCTGAAGTCAGCGAACCGGTCCAGTGCGGCGGCCTCGGATGGCGCTGTGTAGACGGGTTTGAGGTCAGCGGCGATCTGGACCAGTATTTCCTGCTGGAGTAACGGAAACTGTTCCTTAGGAAGGGCACGCATACTTCGGTGAAGATGCTCGCAGACGACATCAATTCGTTTGTCGCCAACTGGAACCTCGACTGTGTACTCAGTAAGTGGACAGCAACCGCAGACGAGATCATCGACAAGATCTGCAATATCACCTCCCAGATGGCGCACCTGTTCGCCGCCACCGAGATCGCCGATCTCACGCGCCAGGCGGAGTAAATTACAAACAAATCTATCTGCATTAGATGTGCCCCAGACCACATCGATCGATAGCGTTTGGCGCCAACATAGTCACAGCAGTCGGCATAGAGGGTTCGTACCGTATCGGGCGTTCACCTTTCGCTTGCACCAGCGCGCGGAAATCGGGTTGTCCCGCGCGAACACGTTCGTCCGATCAATCGGCGGGATATCGAACACTTGCCGATATTCCACACCAGCCGATATCAGTGTTCTCGGACGTCGTCGGCGTCCGTGCTCATTGCGAGCATCTTCTGAGCTCGCAATGCGTCGAGTTTGTTCTGCAGTGCCGCGGTGACCGCTTCGTACGCGGCTCCTCCCAACACCAGGCGGCGCGGCGCGGGGTCGACTGACGCGGAGTCGATGATCGCGGCGGCGATCCGGACCGGATCACCCGGAATCGCGTGCCGCATCGCCTCCGGTGAGAGACCTCCACCAAGCGCGGCTCGGGTCATCCCCACGACGCCGTCGGCGTAGGCGGGAAGTGGCTGCGCTTGGACTATGTGGGCGTTGAACCCGGTGCGTACGCCGCCCGGCGCGATCAGGGTGACCCCGATCCCGAACGGCGCCACCTCCATCGCCACGGACTCCAGGAAGCCCTCCACACCGAACTTCGTGGCGTTGTAGACGCTCATGGCCGGGTCCGGCACGTGACCACCCGAACTGGACATCTGGATGATGCGCCCACCGCCCTGCGCGCGCAGGCGCGGAACAGTCGCGCGGACGACCCGGATGGCACCCATCAGGTTGACCTCGATCTGCCGCGTGAGCAGATCCTCGGACAGCTCCTCCGCGGCGCCGAGTACGCCGAACCCGGCGCAGGAGAACACCACGTCGATCCGGCCCAAGTCGTTGAATGCCCGGCCGACTTCGTGGTTGACGGTCGCAGCGTCAGTCACGTCGACAGTCGCGGTCCACAGGCGGTCGCCGTACCGATCGACGAGCTCGGCCAAGCCGACCTCAGCTGCCGGCGCGCGATTCGTCGCGGCGACACGATCGCCACGCGCGAGTAGTTGTCGTGTCACTCCAGTCCAAGGCCGGAACCGGCTCCAGTGATGAACCAGGTCGATGAAGCCATTGTCAGCATCCTCTTCGGTGGTATGGGAACGAACATCAACAAAAGTAGTCACCGCCTACAATGTTGTCAATGGGCACATCGTTGGTACGCTGAACGCATGTCATCGAGTCAGGGCCCGTACCACCATGGGAACCTGCGCGCTGCCCTGCTGGACGCGGCGGTACGCAGGATCCGGGAATCCGGTATCGAAGGGCTGTCGCTGCGTGAGCTCGCGCGCGAGCTCGGCGTCAGCCACAGTGCGCCCCGTCGGCACTTTCCCGACAAGCAGTCGTTGCTCGACGCGCTCGCCGTGGTCGGTCTCGACCGCCTTGGTGAGCAGTTGGACGCGGCCCTCGACCACACTGACGAGGACTTCGCCCGCCAGCTGACCGCGTTCGCCACCACGTACGTGCGGTTCGCCAGTAACGGTCCACAGCTGCTCGAGCTGATGTTCCTGCGCAAGGAAGACGCTACGAACCAAGAGCTGCGAGAAGCGAACCAGCGGGCGTTCGGTGCGCCTGTGCGACTGATTGAGGAAGCCTGCAAGCGCGGTCAGATCGATGACTCCGACCGGGATCGCGTCGAGATGGCGATCCTCGCCGTCCTCCAAGGACTCGCCACTCTGGTGGTCGGACGCATGGCCGGTAACCGCTCCATCGACCAATTGGTGACCGGCACTGTTCACGCACTGATCGAAGGACTTCGGCCACGGGACTGAGCGCGGACCGGTCATAAGACCCGGACTGGATGCGGCCCAATCTCGCCATGCTCGAGATCGTCCTCGCCCCACTCGACGACGCCGATCTGAACTCGATCGACAAGCGTGACCTGGACCACCGGCTCGGCCCGCACCCGGACGAATGTGACGGGTGACGACCAACCTGCCGTCGGCGAGCAGGGGCTGGCGTCGTTGGTCACCCGTTCGCCGCCGTTGACGCCTTCGCCGACTCGGCTGCCTGCTTGTCCTGCTGCGGAAGTTCTCCTGAGCCTCGTCGGTTTCGAACAGGTCCATCGTGAGGTCGAGTGCAATGGCGTCCGCCCCGGGCGTCCCGCTCCCCGCCCATGCCTTGAGCAGGGACTTGATCGCGGCGTTCGCCTGCCTGGAGTGGCCGGTGAGCTGCTGGGCGATGGCCCGCACTTCGTGGTCGAGTGCGGACTCAGGGACGACACGGGCCGCGAGGCCGATCCGTCCGGCCTCGACGCCAGTGATCGTCTCGCCGAGCATGACGTGCGCAGCGGCGCGGCCGCGGCCAATGCGTTCGGCCAGGCGCTGGACACCGCCGGCCAGTGGGGCCATGCCGGTCGTCGCCTCCACCCAGGTGAAAGTGGCGTCCTCGGCGGCCACGATCAGGTCGCAGCGAAGGACGAGCTCGTAGTGACCGCTGATCGTCCTGCCCCGGACCGACGCGACCGTGGGCACTCGCAGCGCCTCGATGGCCGCGTACGACTGGTTCACCTCGGCAATGAAGGTGCGGAACCAACTGGCGCTCTTGCCAGGCCATTCAGGTACGTTTCCGCCGGTGCCGAAGTTGGGTCCTTCCGTACGGACGACGAGCACCTTGATGTCACTGTCACTCGCTTCGTGCACGGCATTGGCGAGGTCGTCGGCGAACCGCCGGCCCAGCTCCTGCTCCGGCGGGTTGACCAGGATGATGCTCCCGACCGCGTCCTGTTGTTCGAACCGCACGGTTTTCATGCGTCATGCCTTTCGCCTGCTGATGTCCAATCCCGTGCTGGTGTGAGTCCGCCGGCGTTGAGTGCCCGGTCGGCAGTCAGCGTGTCCTTGTAGAGGTGCATACGGTCGATTTCGCCGTCCTCGACGATCGTGCGCTCCAGGGCAACTTTGCTTTTGCCCGGCGCGAACACCGACCACAGGGTGGTGAAGTACGGTGCGACGTCTTCCCGGCGGGTGCGACGGCCGGTCCAGGGCAGCGTGTCGCTTCCCGGGACGAGCCGGTCGATCCCGGGACGCGAACAGTTCCTGGATGCCGTCCTGGTCCTGCTTGCCGAGACGCTCCAAAAATGCTGTTGCCACGGCCCGCGAGGTCCGCGGATCTGTTGCCATCATTCCTTCCTTTCAACTGGAAATCACGAATTGTTTCGGGTTCTTATCCCTGGAGCAGGAAGTGCTTACCGCTCAGTGGTCCGCCTAGCTGCATGAGCGCACCGCCCGCACGAAGCGCACCGAGATCGACGGGCGCGAAACCCAAGCCGCTGACTGTCCCGGCGAAGGCCGCCTTGGCCGTTTTTCGTCGTCGCCGGCGACGAACACGGCCTGGTTGCCTTCGCCGTGGCGGGGATCGGCGGCCATATAGGAGGCGAACATCGCGTTGAAGGCCTTGAGCAGAGTGACACCCGGCAGCTGTTCGGCCACCCACTCACTGCCGGTCAGCGGCGACACGTCGGCGAAACCACGATAGGGATCGGACTGTGCGAACTGGTTCGTCATGTCCACCACCACCCGCCCCCGTCCAGTCCGCCAACCGTTGCCCGATCGCGGGAACTGCTCCGAACGGGACCGCCAGCAGGATCAGGTCCGCCGCTACTGCTTCCTCGAACGTGGCCGCTGTCACACCAGGTCCGATGGCGGCGACGAGGTCGCCGAGAGTTTCGGGGCCACGGCTGTTGCTCATGCGTACCCGGGTGGCCCGCTCGAGCGGCGTGCCTGGCCACTGCCTGCGCCACCGCTCCCGCGCCAAGAGTGCCGATGGTCATGAATTCCACGGCGGAATGCCTCCTTCGTTATTTGCTGGTTTGCCGGCCGTTGATGTCGAGCAACGCGGCGCCCGTGCCGTTGGTACGCGCGGCGTCGATGGCCGCACGCAGGTCGTCCAGCGGGTACGCGGCGTGCACGGCGAGTAATTCGGGGTGGTGCGCGGCGAGCTCGGCGGCGGCCCGCCGGTCGTCTTCGCGGACGTCGGCGGGACGGGTCATCCAGCGTGAGATGCTCACGGCGCGTACCCGCAGCTCACGTGGCAGCAGGTCCGAGGTCGACAGCGTCCACGGCCGCGCCGCCAGGTCACCCCACACGACCAGGGTTCCCGCGTCGGCGAGGAACGGCAGGATCTCCCGTACGAAACCGCCACCGTGAGCATCGGCGATGACCGGCAGCTGCCTCGCACCAACAAGATCCGCGCAGCTCGCCCTGCCACCCGTCGTTGCCGGTCACCACGACCGGGACGTCGGGGAAGAGCTTGCGTACTGTTGCCGCGGAGCGGTCGCTGCGGACGACCGCGATCACCGGCCAGCGTCGGTCCAGGGCCTGCCGCACGACGAGCTTGCCCACTGCGGACGCCGCCGCGGACACCACGAGAGGGGTGTCGTCGACGGTAGCGGTTGTGCCGCGCAGGTCGCTGACGGCGCGGAGTACGTCTCGCGAGGTGATGGTGTTGACGAGCAGGATGCTCGCGATCTCGTCGCTGACCGTCTCCGGCACGTTCACGGCGGCTTCGGCCGGCACCGTCACGCTTTCGGCCCAGGCACCCGGCGCCGGAAACACCGCGACCCGGTCGCCGACCCGGAGGTTGCACACCGCATCGCCGACCGTGGTCACCACTCCAACAGCCTCGCTGCCCAACCGAACATGACGGGACTCATCAGCCGGGAGCGAGACAGCTTCGGTGCCGACCAGGTCTCCCCTGTGCACGGGCGACAGACTGACCCGCAACTGGATCTCATCGGCCCGTGGCGCCGGCGCGTCCGGAACATCCGCCACCCGAGCCACGGACGCCGCATCACCCGCTTGACTGAAGATCACACTTCTCACGGTTTTTCCTCCGTACTATCCGGATGATTCCAAGCAGACGTAACCATTCTTGTTACATCTATGGCCGCAGGAATCCATCTCCAGTGACCAAGGTGGTCGGTTAAGCGCCTTTCAGAATGTCCCTCAGCACGTCCTCAAGCGTGGTTCTCGCCAACTCCGCGCGCAGTGTGGCCTCAATTCCGTCGTAGACCGCGGCCATCGCCGGTCCGATGCCATTGCCGATAACGCACTCGGGGTCAGGTGGAGATCGGTGCAGGGCGAAGATTGGCCCCGGCTCGATCGCCTCGTACACGTCGAGCAGAGTGATCGCCGCCAAGTCGCGCAACAACGTCCAGCCGGCGCCGGCGCCTCGGCGGGAGTCAGCCAGGCCGGCTTTGCGCAGCTCGGCCAGCAGGCGGCGGATCACCACCGGATTGGTGTTGACACTCGTGGCGATCTGCTCGGAGGTCGCGACCTCGTGGCCGCGACGCTGATAGAGCCCGATCCAGGTCAGGGCATGTGCGGCGACAGTCAGTCGACTGTTGGCGCTCACGTCGGCCTTCGCTTCCCGGTCACGACGTAACCATAAACGTTACGACCGCCCCTCGCAAGCTGCGGGGCGGGCCATGTACCGCACAGCGATATCCGCCAGATTTGAGCCGGCCGCGCGCCCTCTTAGCGCGTTGCCACTTTGTACACGCAACGCAGAGCAGCGATGAGTTTGCTCAGTCGCGGACCGTCCGCGCGGGTGTTCCGACGGACCACGAGGTGGGGCTTGATCTGCTCTGCCACCTCCCAGTGGACATTGGGTAAGAACGCCAACCGGTCCGGCCCGCTGGGCCCGCTCGTGCCCGCGGACGCGGTCGGTGATCTACGTACCGGCTTGAGACGCGGGTGAACAGCCAGTTCGCCCAGGAGGGCGGCAGCGACGAGATGGTCTACGACGTCGGTACGACGCTGTCGTTGATGTCGAAGACGTTCACCCTGCGGCGGGTGACCTCCTCGGGACCGGCACACCGTCGGGCGTGGGCTCCCTCCCGAACGCCGCCATGGCTGTTGAAACCGGGCGACGTCGCGGAGGTCAGTGTGGAGAAGCTGGGGATGATCACGAACACGACCGTTCCGAACAGCGCCCGTAGGGTGTACGCCGATGGTGACCGCCCCATCCCGGACAGGCCTTTCCAACTGACAGCGACCAAGGCTTCCTCGGTAAAAGGTCCCAGAATGCGACGCGACGATCAAGCCCGTTTGCGGTGCCGCATGCGGCGGCGTGGGCGAAGACCTTCCACGAGTGTGTGGATCGTGCCCGAGACGACTGCCTCGATCTTGCGGTCTCCCAGCATTCCGTTGGTGACCAACGACGCCAACCCATGCAACGTCGCCAACACCGCCATCGCTGTCCGGTCAGGATCGTCGCTGTCGATTTCTCCAGTAACGCGCGCAGTTGCGATCAAGGCCTTTGGTGCCGCGAACGCACGGTCGTTGGCTGCGCGCAACGCCACCGCGTCAGGTTGCTCCTTGCGGGCGAGAGATCAACTTCAGCATCGCCGGTCGACGAGTGGCAAATTCAACGTACGTGGCAGCGAAAATCTCCAAACGATCCGTGAAACTGCCCTCGGCTTCGCTCAGTGATTCATCCAGCGCGACGCCGAGCCGCTCCAGTCCTCTGGCCGCCAACGCGTCCAACAGTGCCTGCTTGTCAAGAAAATGCGGGCGGGGCGCACCATGGCTTACTCCGAGTTCGCGCGCCAGTTCCCGCAAGGACAAACCTTGCACACCCGCCACCTCCAGCTTCCGCTCTGCGCGATCCAACAACGCCTCGCGTAAGTTGCCGTGGTGATAAGGGGACCTCTCGGCCGACACGCTCATCATCAAGCGAGCGTATACTCTATATGGTCACTGCCTACATCAACCTGTGCATCCCAGACCTGCACACGCTCACGACGGTGATCGCCGGCCGGGTCGCCGAGCGGGTGCAGATTGGCGATGCCCGAGGGAACGCAGGCCCGCGACCAGGGCGGAGTGGGCGTCCAGGAGTGGCAGGCAACAGCTCGGCTTAGCTGACGCGGTCAGGGCTGGAGCCCTTGCAGGCGCGCGCGTCGACTGTAGCCACCCCTGCCGCGGGCAACCGATTACCAACGACACGGTCTCCACGATCGATGCCTTGACTGCGGCTTCGGGTGCCGTCCGCGTTGCCGACTGAGGGTCAGCGGGGACTGCCAGGACGGCTTGGAGTACGTCGTTCCCACGCTGTTCGGGCGGTGCCGAACGGCATCGGCGGGGGCTTGGTCGGCGTCGTGCCGTTGCCGTTCGACCGGGAGCAGACCCTCAACCAGTACACGTTCCGCGTCATTCTACGCGGCGAGCAGCTCCCGCTTGCTGTCCTTGCCTTCCGGAGGAGCCTGCGGTCTCAGGCGTTGTAGCCGCCGTGGGCGTCGAGGACAGCGCCGGTGATGTACGTGGCGGTGGGGCCGGCGAGGAAGCCGATGGCGGCAGCGATCTCGTCGGGGTGGCCGACGCGCTGGATGGAAAGGCTACTGAGCATCATCTTCAGAACTTCTGGGTCCGGCGCCATCCCGCTCTCCATCAGGCCGGCCTCG
Organism: Fodinicola feengrottensis; assembly: GCF_010993775.1. Lineage (GTDB taxonomy): Bacteria > Actinomycetota > Actinomycetes > Mycobacteriales > HKI-0501 > Fodinicola > Fodinicola feengrottensis. Next base: position 217,638 of record NZ_WOTO01000003.1, read on the forward strand.
ACGACGTTCGCGGTGATGCCGCGTGGGCCGAGGTCGCGGGCGACGCCGAGGGTGTACCGCTCTATACCCGACTTGGTCGCGGAGTAGTCGGCCAGGCCGGGGACGCCGACGCGGGTGCCGAGACCGGAGCTGACGGTGATGATCCGGCCGTTGTCCCGGAGTACCTTGACGGCCGCGCGGATGACCGCGATCACCCCGAGGTAGTTGATCGCGTGCATCCGTCCCGCGCCGCGGTGTCGACGTTCGGGTCGTCGACCGTACGGCCCTGCTCGACGGAGATCGCCGCGTTGTTCACCAGGATGTCGAGGCCGCCGTACGCCGCGACGACGTTGTCGATAAGCGCCGGAGCCTGACTCGTGTCTGCGTGATCGATCTGGAAGGCGACCGCCTTCGCGCCGAGTGCCCGCACCTCGTCGATCACGGCCTGCGCCTTGGCCGCGGAACTCGCGTAGGTGAACGCGATGTCCGCGCCCTGTCCGGCCAGCAACCGGACAGTCGAGGCGCCTAGCCCACGGGAGCCTCCGGTGATCAGCGCGACCTTGCCCGCCAGCGGCTTACTCATATCCAACTCCTTGTTGTAATAGTTTTGGTTACATCAATCTCAACATAACACATTTAGTTACGACGGCAACTGTCGCAAACTTTGGTGGTTGCGCCGCCACGGAGGCTGATGAGCGTCAACAGCAGGCTGACTCTGGCCGCCAGTTTTCACCGCTCATTAACATGTAGTCAATACCTACATTGTAGTCATCGACTACACGTGCCCTATGGATCAGACCGCAGACCGCTACCATCACGGAAACAGGGCCTTGCGACGATCGTCGCAAGTGGCATGACCGGTGACCGTCCTGTCGAGACGGTGGTCTCAGGCACAATCCACACGCTCGTCCACGGGCTCCGCGCGCAACGTCCAGGCAAGAACTACGTCGTGACACAGTGACCCACATACCGTAAGGACTCTTCGATCTCGAACGGCTTCATCGGCAGATCCAAACTCAGCCCGTCTACGCGCGAGCTTCAGTATGAATAGCTACCATTCGCTGCTGATCCGCGGTTCACGTCCATGGTCACGACAGACATCATCCTGACTCAGCCAATCAGATTGACGGACAAAGGTCGTCAAGTTCGTGCATCAACGTGTGTTTTTTTCGGTGAAGTCGTACGCGCGGAGGCCATGAATGAACGGCGGCGTTCTGAGATTGCGCGAGCCTCAGTCAGCGACTTTGCGCGAACAACGATCATGTCGGAGCCGTGATCGTTCTCTCTTCTCGAGCGCGGCTGCCGCGCTGACCGCCCCCCCCACCGCCCGTGGCGGCTATTACTGATGGGGTTTGCCGTCACGCGAGGTGATGCTGGCGAAACCAAGGAAGACCAGCTGGTAAAGGACGCGGCCGGGATGACGCGCACGGCGGGCAGCTTTGAGCGCTGCCCGGTGTGCTGTGAGGTGCCGGCCGCGGACGGGGTGGCCGAGGTCGTGTGCCTGGCGGAAGTGCTGGTATCCGGTGGCCCAGTCGCGCACTGCCATGCGTGCCTGTCCGGCTTCCATTTCTTGGTCGTATTCCACGATGTCTTTTTTCTTTTCTCTTCAAGGAAATTGGGGCCGCTCGTCATCGCCCGTCGAATTCGTCGGGATGTGGGCCGAGCCGGCGGTCCTGGTCGAGCTTGTCGATCGAGCAGAGGTCGGCCTCGTCGAGCGGAGCGACGTCGAGGGTGGCGAGGTTGGCCCGGATGCGTGCCTGGTCCTGCGAGCGGGGGATCACGGCTGTGCCGCGCTGCAGGTGCCAGGCCAGCACGACCTGCGCCGTCGTCACTGCTCTTTGGTGGGCGATGTCGAGCAGCACTGGGTCGTTCAGCAGACAGCCCTGCCCGAGTGGTGACCAGGCTTCGGTCACGATTCCGAGTTCGTCATGGAGGGCGCGCAACTCCTGCTGCTGCAGGTATGGGTGTAGTTCGATCTGGTTGACCGCAGGCGTGACTGTCGTCGCCGACAGAAGCTGTCGCAGGTGGTGCGGTTGGAAGTTGGAGACACCGATCGCCCGCGTCAGACCTTCGTCGCGGAGCTGCTCGAGAACCTGGTAGCTCTCGATGAACCGGCCGAGAGCTGGCGCGGGCCAGTGCAGCAGATACAGGTCGACATGGTCGAGAGCCAGCCTGCCGAGACTGGCCAACAGGGCGGGACGGACGGCGTCGCGGCCCTGGTCGTTGTTCCACACCTTGGTGGTGACGAACACCTCGTCCCTGAGCAGGCCCGACGCCGCGATGGCTAGGCCGACACCAGTCTCGTTGGTGTAAGCCGTGGCGGTGTCGACTTTCCGGTAGCCGGCGGCAAACGCTTTCTCGAGAGCCTGGGCCGCAGTCTCGTCGGTCAGGTGTGCGGTACCGAACCCGATGGTCGGCATGGTGACCCCGCGGTCGAGCGTGACAGCGGGAGCGATCAAGTCACTCATCCAATCCTCCAAGTTGCGGCAGGCCTATCTAGACATTGACTACAATATAGATGCCGTCTACATTTGTACAAGTCGGCAACGGCGGACACCACCTGAAGGAGCACCACTCATGACCGGTACGTCCAAGTTCGCCATCCGCTTCCACCACCTCAGCCTCTCCGCGGCTGACCTCGCCGCACAGCAGCGCTGGTACAAGGGGAGCGCTTGCGCGGCCAGGGCTATGGACACTGGGCGCTCGACGACAACCCCGAGGCTCTGCTCGGACTGGACGCGATCCTCGACGACATCTCCGTGTACCGGCTCACCGGCCTGCGGCCTCGTCCGCCCGGCTCTACTGGGAAGGCTTCTCCGCCGCGGCCCCGCCGCTGACCACACTCGACCTGCCCGTAGGAGTGAGTGTCTTCCCCCCGCGAGATCGTCCGGACACCCCGCCTCTGGGCCGAACGCGCCTACCTCATCCTGATCTACTTCAACGACCAAATTCGCGCCGGCGGCACTTCGCGGCATTCGAGAGGACGGCATTGCCGTACTGTTGCAGGAAAACCCGGGCGAAGCCGACCGCGAGGACGTACGTGAAGCTGCCCGGATCTGCCCCGCGCTGGCGATTGCCGTGAGCGTCCAGTGAACTCACTGGACCGGATCGTCGTTGCACTCACCTGGAACGTGCCGCGCCAAGCTCGGCTGCTCCGGCAACACGCCATCGCCCGCAGCCAACTTCGATCCGCTACTCGCGAAACGCATCTCTCTGAGAGGCGGCACCCGACATGCGCGCCCCTATAGCCGCGAACCGGACCATCGTTGACCACAATGGCGGAGTGTCGGATCGGACAGAGCCGGTCGAGTCGAGGCTGTGCAACCGGTGGGGCGAAGGTGAGCACCTACACACTGAGATCCTCGCCGGTGCCAGCCAGTTGCTGTCCGACCTCGGCGGCGAGGACGGCGTCACCATTCGCGGCGTCGCGCGTGCCGTCGTGGTCGCCCCAGCCAGCATCTACGAACACTTCAAGGACCGGGCCGCTCTCATCGACGACATTAGAGAGCACCTCGTGCAGCAGTTGCGTACGGCGATCGCCGCCGCGGACGCGAGCGTCGCACCTGACGACGCGATCGGCCGGGCACGTGCTCAAGCGGGTGCCTACTGCGAGTACGGCTACACCCACGCTGCCCATTATCGGCTGATCATCGATACCCCGCCCACGTACTCCACCGGCTGTACCAACAGCTCCGTTCGCGGCGTCCTCGATGACCTCACCCAGGCGTTTCAACGCTGCGCCGACGCCGGCCACTGCCTACGCCTGTCCAAGCACAATCGGCCGCCCACGCTTATGTCAGTGCGCACGGGCTGGTCGCGCTCTTCGTGGCAACCCTGGGCCGCGGCGACGACGAGGCGGACAAAGTGATCGAGGAGCGGCTCCCTGGATTCCTCGACGAAATCTTTTCCTTTTACTGAGTGAATAGCACGGTCACGTACACCGTCGTCTTGAGCACTCACCGGCTGACGGAATATCCATTTCTTGGCAGGCCCCAGTGGTCTGTCGTTCACGCACCATTTTCCGTTGGAGACACGATTTCCATGAAAAAAACAACGGGCACCGGGCGACCCAGCGGGCTGATCGTGGCAGCACTCGCCTTGGCCGGCATCGTCGTGTCGGTCATGATGACCCTGGTCGTTCCGCTGGTGCCGAGCCTGCACACGCTGCTGCACACAAGTCGGGCCGATGCGGCCTGGGTACTGACGATCACCCTGCTGGCCTCGGCGGTTTTCACGCCGGTGGCGGGCCGACTCGGTGACATGTTCGGCAAACGGCGGATAATCGTTATCGCCCTGACCGCGCTGATCGCCGGGTCCATCGTCTGCGCGGTTTCGGCCTCACTTCTTCCGGTGTTGATCGGTCGCGCCCTGCAAGGCTGCGCGCTTTCAGCAATACCGCTGGGAATCAGCATCATGCGAGACGTCCTTCCGGCGGACCGGGTCGGTTCGGCGATGGGGCTGATGAGCTCATCGCTTGGCGTGGGGGGGCGCGCTCGCATTGCCGGTCGCCGCTGTCGTGGTGCAGTACGCGAACTGGCATTTTCTGTTTGTGGGAGCCGCCGTCATCGGCACACTCGGCATGCTGTTCGTGCTGCTGGTCGTACCCGAATCACCGCTGCGTACGCGGGGAAAGTTCGACTTCGCCGGGGCGGTCGGCTTGTCCGTCGCGCTCGTACTGCTGCTGCTGGGCATCTCCAAAGGCAGCGAATGGGGCTGGACCAGCCTGCCTACCCTCGTCTGCCTCGTCCTCGCGGTCATCGTGCTGATCGGTTGGGGGTTGTTTGAGCTGAGGACCACCGACCCGCTCGTCGATCTGCGTACTACCGGGAAACGACAGGTCCTGCTGACCAACCTCGCCGCGATCAGCACCGGATTCGTGATGTTCGCCATCCAACTGGTGCCCATCCAGCTGCTCCAGCTGCCGACCGCCACCGGTTTCGGATTCGGCTTCCCGCTGGCAGTAGCTGGCCTGTTGATGATGCCCACCGGCATCATGATGCTCTTATCCTCGCCGTTGGCCGCCCGGGTCAGCGCCAGGTACGGCCCAAAAACCTCGCTCCTGACGGGCCTCGCCATTCTCGCCGCCAGCTATCTCGCCGCGCAGGCGCTGATTGGCCAAGCGTGGGGAATCGTCGCGACCGGCGCGCTCATCGGGCTGGCGATCGGGTTCACCTTCGCCGCGATGCCCGGACTCATCAACGCCGCAGTACCGCGATCGGAAACCGCGTCCGCCAATGGCATCAACACGCTGATGCGCTCCATCGGCAGCTCCATCGCCAGCGCCGTCTTCGGCGCGATCCTGGCCCAGCTGACCATCCCGTTCGCACACACTCTGATCCCCAGCCTGGCCGGATTCCGCACCGCCTACCTCATCGCCTTCGTCGGCGCGCTGTTGGCTATCGGCATTGCCATCCTCATCCCCGGCCAAGGCAACAAAACCGCACCTCGTCAGGTGACGGCCGAACACGCCAAACCGTTCATGGCGGATCACCACCTGAAATGCGACTGAGGTGCTGGGTCAGGATCGCGCGGTGGCGCGCGCGCGGGCGGTGCCGACGCCGATCGAGCCGTTGACAGAGCCAGCGACAAAGTGGACTGGTACGGGCGCCAACTACTTGCCAGACAAAGCGTTCCGGCAAACAAAACACCGCGTGAGCGGGATACGACCGATGACGTACGCCAGCAGTCGCTCTCGGCACGACGTGCGGGTCACTGAAACAGGGAGGGTGGCACTGAACAATCGACACCTGTTCAGGGCCCTCGCCCTCGACGTCGACACAAACGAGCGAGTCCGTCCCCGCTGATGGGCCTGGTGGTCGGCGACAGGCACGTCCGGCGGCCAATCCAAGGCTACGGTGGCCGTCCGGTGTCGTACGCGTCCTATCGGCTGCCGCTGGACCGGCTGGGCCGCCTTGCTCGGCGAGGCCGGGTTCACCATCACCGCGCGGGTTCTCCAGGACCGGGCGAGCGGGAGAAGCCGCAGAGTGGCTACCTCATGGCTCGCAAACCCACGTAGTTCCTGGGGTGCCGCGCACCCAGGAAGATGTGCCCTTCCGGTGCCGCCGCGGATGCCGCAGTCTTGTAGTAACAGAACCGATCCGAGGCGGGAAGACCGAGATGACAACGCGCGCGCAGGTGGAGACTTGGGTCAAGAAGTACATAGAGGCTTGGGAGACGGCAGCGCCGGAGGATATTGAGGCGCTGTTTGCCGAAGGCGCAGAATACCACGAATGGCCGTACGAAACGTCGTGGGTCGGCCGTGCGGAGATTGTGGAGGGCTGGCTCAGCAGGCAACAGTGGCAGGAGGGTGGTTGGAGTTTTGACTGGAAGATTCTGATGATCACTGGTGACACGGCAGCGGTCCGTGGCACCGGTGTCTACAAAAAGCTGGGCACCTTTGAGAATCTTTGGACCGTGACCTTCGACGACGACGGTCGGTGCGTCATGTTTCGCATGTGGAACAACCAAATCTGACTCAGAGTCAGATCAGCGCCAGCAGTGCGTCGGCGCTTTTGCTGCCCGGTTCCGGAGTGCCGACCAGGAGTTGCTGGCCGGGTGCGTCGTGGACATCGAAAGTCTGATAGGTCAGCTCGATCCGGCCGGCTTCCGGATGGACGAACACCTTGAACGCGCGGGTCAGACTGCCGACGCTCTGCTCTTCCCAGAGCGTACGGAAGTCGGCCGAGCTGTCGAGCATCTCGCTGACCAGGCCGCTGATCCCCGGATCTTTGGGGTAATAGCCGGAATTCAACCGTAGAGCATCCACCGAACTGCGCGCCACCATCGTCCACTGAACAAAAACCGCTCGTGCCTGCGGGTGTTCAAAAAGCACCCGGATCATGTTCTGCGTACCGGCGAACGGTGCCAGCAACGCGGACGCGATGGCGTTGGTGGCCAGCACATCAAAGGCAGGACCCAGAACGTACGCAGCCGACGTGGGAAAAGATTCGAGCAGCTGTAGAAGTGACGGGTCCACTCGGTCGCGGGAACTGGCTGGCGCCATGCGCGGGCCGAGCCCAGCCAGCCGGTAGAGATGCCCGCGGGCGTCGCCATCGAGCCGTAGCGCGCGACCGATCGCGTCGATCACCTGGGCGGACGGATTGCGCTCGCGGCCCTGCTCCAGGCGGGCGTAGTAGTCGGCTGACGACGCCGGCGAGCACCGCGACTTCCTCACGCCGCAGCCCGGCGACCCGCCTACTGCCGCCGTCTGGAAGACCCGCCTCGGCAGGCTCCAGACGCGCGCGACTCGCCCGCAGGAACTCGCCCAAACCGTTGCCCATACGTCTATTTTACTGCCGCTGCCGGGATACCGCTTCGGTGCCGATGACCGGCAGCGATTCGAGGCCCCTGATCAACGTACTGAAACGCCAGCGCAGATCCTCTGGCGGAACGGCGAGTGAGATCGACTCGTACCGATCGAGCAATGCATTAAAAGCGATCCGGCCTTCCAACCGAGCGAGCGGAGCGCCGACGCAGAAATGAATGCCATGGCCGAAAGCGAGATGGGTCGCGCTCGTACGCGCGAGGTCGAAGTCGTCGTTCGAAACGTATCGGCGCTCGTCGTGATTGGCGGACTGGAGCGCGATCATCACGACCGCTCCCACCGGGATCGTCACGTCGCCGATTTGTACGCCTTCGCGCGCATATCTGGGAAACGCGGTTCGCAGCGGCGCCTCGTAACGCAGCATTTCCTCAACGGCCGCAGGTACGAGCGAACGATCCGCGCGCAGTGCCGCCCACTGCTCCGGATGGGTCAGTAAAAGGAAAAGACCAGTACCGAGCAGGTTCATGGTCGTTTCGTGGCCGGCAAAAAAAGCAGCAGCACGACCATCGCGGTGAGCTCCTGATCGGACAGTTGATCGTCATCGTCGCGTACCGAGATCAGGTCCGACAGCAGGTCGTCCTGCGGATCCGCGCGCTTGACCGCTGTCAGCCGCTGAACGTATGCGACCAGCGCCTCGGCCATGTCCTTATAGCGATCCCGCTGGTGCGCGCCGGAGATGATCACGTCCGACCAGTCGCGGAACAGATGCCGATCGCCAGCCGGGATGCCGAGCAGCTCGCAGATCACCTGAAGCGGCAGCGGAAGTGCAAAACTGTCAAGAAGATCCACCTTCTCGCCGGGTTCGATCCGGTCGAGCAGTTCGTCGGCCAGTTTACTGATCCACGGCGCGAGCGCGGCCACTCGCGTCCCGCTGAAAGCCTTCGACACCAACCGCCGCAGCCTGGTGTGATCGGGCGGATCGGCACGGAGCAAGTGCTTGTTCATTGCCGCGTTGACGGCGTCTCCCACCACATCCGCCATCCAGCGCCCGTTGCCCGGATCGTTGCCCAGCGCAGGATTCGCCAACGCCTGCCGTGCTTCCACGTATCGCGTGACCATCCACACCTGATACCCCGGCCGCACCTCCACCGCCGCCGCCGGACCCTCGGCACGCAACGCCGCGTAGATCGGATAGGGATCGCTGACAAGCTCGTCCACCGGCAGTTGACGCGGCACCCACTTTCTCCTCTCACGTGATGCCCCGATCCTGCCGGCGTACTCCCCGATCCGACACCCCCACCGCCAGTCCCTGCCCGAATGGTCCAGCTGCGGCCGGGGGACCCAGTTCGTGAGGTTCCACAGAACCGTGTAGGAAGTCCTTCACGGTTTGCGGGAACCTCAGGATGGCCTTCCCGTCGGCAAGTGGAGTTTGCGCTGGCCCACCAGAAATGTTCGATGCTGCCGGACATATTGCGAGCGAAGACCGGTGTAGCGCGGCCTGGTCAGCGGGCACGTGCTGGCCACGAGGCGAGCCGTTCAGTCGCAAATCGGTGGATCCAGCCGACGGTACGAGTCGGTGCGCAGTGTCGAGGAATCAGCCGCCAATGGTTTTGCCGCGAGCCGGGATGACGTAGATGTTGGGCGGATCGGGTGCCGCGTTCCCGTGCACGCCGTCCTGGCTGACCAGCCACGCTGCGGGCGCCTGCGGGCCGGGGTCCTTCTGGACTTGGACGTTCGCGACGACGCCGTCGGTGGCGGTGCGGCCGAGCCATTCGACGTGGCCGGCACCGACGGCCTGGGTGAAGGTCTGGCCAGTGTCGTTGCTGATCCAGATCTGAGCATCCTCAGGTTGTCCTGGTGCGTACGCGCTGACCAGTAGTGAGCCGTCGGGCCATACTACGCAGCCAGCGAGCCGGCGGTTGGGCAGACCACGGGCTGAAACCTGATCCCAGCTGGTGCCGCCGTCCTTCGAAACGAAAATGCCGCCGATCCGGCCAACCGCGTACGCTGTGCGGCCGTCGAGGCTGTCGACGCTGACGACATCAACGGGAATCTGGTCCACGAGTGTCCAGCTGCGGCCAGCGTTGTGGCTGATCGCCGGGGACGAATGCGAGGCCGCCGGCGTGTCGAGGACATCCTTGTTCACCAGCGTCCACAACGATCCATCAGTGGCTTGTCGCAGGTGACCTGCGGAATTCCACCATGTCCCCAGATTGCTTTCCTCGACGAGCTGCTGCGGCGGCTGGTGAGTGAGCGGCTTCTGCACGCCGCTGCTCGGGTCCTGCGCCGCGACGCTGAGAAATCCGGAGCTCCTGAGATACGTGGTAGTTCGCCAGCCGGCCGGAATCTGGTCGACCGCCGCCCCAAGGGCGGACCGGTGCGTCCAACTTTGCCCTGCGTCAAGGCTGATGTAGTCCCCGCCGATGGTCACCGTCTGCCCGTTGCCAGCGACGGGGCCGGCCGGCTCGCTTGGATTGCCGTCGGAGGTGTTCACCGCATTCGGGATCTCCGCGGGCAGGGTCCACGCCTGCCAGCTGTTCCCGCCGTCGAGCGTCCGCGTCAGCGCGAACTTCCCTTCCTTCGTCCGGGTCAGCGCGTAGGTCCGCCATTCGTCGACTGTCGCGCTCGAGAGCAGCTCCATCCGCTGGTCAGCCGCGATCTTCACACCATGCAGCGGGCCGTGTACGGCCGGCGGTAGCACCGGCGGCGTGCCCGTCGGGGGCGTCCAGGGAGTTGTTGTGGCCGGCGGCAACGAGCGATCGGTGTCGGGCGCCTGGTACGCGGCGAGTGCGACTACGACCACAACCGCGACCGGGGTGAGTACCCAGCCGCCGCGCCTGATCCGGCGCCGCGTACGGCCCTTTCGGTGAATCGACGCGAGATCGGGAAAGGCACCGAACTCGTCGACTTTCTCTCGTACATCAAAGAAATCTGCTGGCGTAGTCATAGTTTATGCACCTGCCTTGGTCAGATCGTCCGCGAGCAGCGAACCGAGGGCGGCACGGCCGCGGGACAGCCGCGATTTGACAGTGCCCTGCGAGACCCCGAGGGTGACCGCGATGTCGACGACCGACAGGTCGGCGATGTAGTGCAGCGCCACCGTCTCGGCCTGCGGGCGCGGCAATCGGCGGATCGCCGCCATCACCGCGACCCGGTCGGGAGACACTCCGTTAACCACCGGATCCGGCTCGGCCGCCCGCCTGAGCAGCAGCGCCAAGTGTTTCGCACGTTTCCAGCGGCTGACCGCGATGTTCCGCGCGACGGTACGCAGCCAAACCTCCGGGCTGTCCGCCGCGAGGATGTTCTCGCGCTTGGAGACGGCCCGTACGAACGCCTCGGCGACCACGTCCTGCGCCTCGGTCATGTTGCCGGTCAACGCGTACATGCTGACCAGCAACCGTCTGTGCGTGTTCCGGAAGATGTGATCGAGGTCCGCGTCCGGTGTCCGGTCGCTCATCCCCCCGCGTGTCGAAATCAGGAGCATTGTCACCAGGGATGACAGATGACCGGACGGTCGGGTTCCAGGCGATCTCAGACGGGCATGTTTGGCCGACATCGCACGATTCCCGGTAGGCCTCTTGACGCGCCCGACAGTAACCCAATATTGGTACGTATCTGTTTCCGTCCTGTCGCCACGGATCGGTGATGTGATGCAGGAACGCCTTGGAGCACCCGCCGGAATCGGCGCGGACCAGCACCTGCCCACGTTCGTCGTCCGGCAACTGGGCCAGCGTCAGATCCAGTGCCTGGATGTGGTCCTGCTTGTCCCACGGCGACGCGCTCCCCGGACGCAACTGCAACACCAAACTTTCCCGGTTCCGTACTCGCCGTGGTCAACGAACGCGCACATCGGCGCGAACCCGAACCCACGTTTGTAGGTGGGCGAAGCCCGTTCCTTGTCCGAATGCGCGGTCACCAATGACGAATCCAGATCCACGATCACCTGCCCGCCATCGCGACTACCAGCACGACCAGCCAGCGGCCGACACCGAGCCCAGACCGCGCGGCGCGCCTGAGCCCGCGCGCAACGCAGCGCGCGGGCAGCGCCGCGTCGATATCAGCGGCTAATGTGCTGACCAGCCGGGACACCATCGGGTCACTGGCCACGGGACCGAACAACGCAGGTTGAGCCCGCACCACCGCCAGATCGGCCAAGCAGTCACCAGCCAACGCGACCGCGGTGGCGATATCACCCACGATCTTCCCCGGATCATGCGTGGCCCGATGGCCCCGCCATGGCGCCAACGCCGCCGACAACGCCCGCCTGACCCCGGACAACCCGATCGTCTGCCGCAACAACAACCCACCCGCCCAGGACACCAACGACTCGCGAACCGGATCCAAAACCAACCCGCCAACCCTGTTACCCTTTCACCTACGGAGTGCCTTCCAGACGCAGTGACTTGAGACGGCGCAATCCCAAGTTTCCCGCACTGGACAGGCACTTCCGTGCATTTCACGCCGTGTCACCAGCCAACAGACGAAATCCCGAGGCTAGTCCATACGGTCCGACGACTGCGAGCGGCTAACGACGAACGCAGAGAACGGGGGGAACCGGTGGAGATGGACGGGGTACGGTTGGAGTCGGTGGCCGCGAGTTTTCCTATTTGCTGGCGCAAATGCCAGCCGGAGTTACGCGCGGAGGGCACCAAGGCATTGACACCGCTGCAACCGCCGCCGCCGGACTACCAGCCACCCAAGATCACACCGGGACCGCGACCGTTAGGGCCGACCACACGACCCCTTAATGCGCGCAATCGTCGATCTGGAGGGCCGAAACGGTGAAGTCCTATCAACGGCTTAACCCGCCGCTGTCCGTGCGGCTGAGCGCGGCTGGTGCGGCCGTCCAGCGGCGGACAGCGCTCGAGGTTGTCGCATGGTGGTTGATTGCCTCCTGAGCGAGCGCGTACCCGTGCAGGAGGCGGCGGGAGGTGGTGAAAGCGTTAGGTGCTGGCCGTTTCGGCGACTCAACGCTACGCCGCCTCCTGTCGGACGCTCAGGGTGAGGCAGAGGACCGGTATGCGTACCTGCGTGATGAGCGCGACGCGCGGGAAGAGAGCGGCCAGCCGTGGCCGACCGCGATGCAGTACGAGCTGAACAGAAACAGACTCGCCGCGCGTACGAGGTTTTCGCCTGCGCCCTGGATACCGACCCCGACGAGGCCATACAGGAAGCCGCGTACGTGGCGCAAGCCATCCTGACGCCGGAGAGCGTTGAGTGAGGCCCTGATACAGCAAAACTTGGCCGACCAGCACAGAATCGCCAAACACAACAACAAAAAGAGGGCGGTTCGCCGAAAATCGGCGGCCTGCCCAATGCCTTGTCCACACCTTGTCGTCCTAGCAAGATCAACTTCAGGGAAAACTCCCGCTAGGTTCTGGATCTCGTCGTGGCCGAACGGCTTGTCATAGCCCGGAGTCACCCGGCATGACGCTGCCAGTTATACAGGTTGGTGCTGTCACTACTTGAACGTCAGGGGCGAACCGCGCGAGCGCAGTTGTTACGGCTCTGCGGTTGGCGCGCCATCCTTCCATCTGCCGGTAGGCAAACCGGCGGGTACTGTCCGCCGGCCTCCCAGGCGGAGCCATAGCGCGCAAAGGCCGACCGGCGTGGACGTAGCCTGGAGGGACACCGTGGCCGTATCCGATGTCGGTGGCCGTTCGCAGGCCGATGCAACGATAGACGGTCGAGTTTCCCTTGTAGTTTGCCTCCTTCTCTTTGAAGAACTCGACCACGCGGATCTTCGGCCACGGTATCCAGCCCGCGCTTCCGCTGCCGCACGTGTCGGCACCGAAAAAGATGCCCTGCTGGTCGATCGCGAACAGCAGTTCCCGGTGGGCTGCGGCTGCTGTCGCTTGGATGACCTGCCACCAGAGGGAGGATGGCGACCGCCAGGAAGAAAGCCATCGTGAGCCAGACCCAGACCGACCGAAACAAATCCCATCCGTCCGTAAGGGCAGCGACCGCTACGAAGAAGCCAAGTAGCCCGGTTGGGGCCATGGCCCTTAGGACCGCCAGGCCTATTCCACGTATCCCCCCGCGCGCACCACGTACGCGGCAGGCGTCAAATCCGGCTCTACCCTCAGCATGCGACGCACGCTAACCGGCGAGTCTTAAGAGAACCTGTAACCGCACGCCAACCCGGAGGGCCGTGCGACCACCGCGCGACGGGCGTTAATTGTGGTCGGCGGAGGGTCCGGCGTCTTTTGGCGCGGCCGAAAGGTAGGGGTGGGCGTGGGGTGGAGACGCTGATCTGACGAGGTGGTGTGGCGTGAAGGGATCGCGCGGCGGTACCAGTGCCTCGCTGGTGTTAGCTCATAGCGGTCACGTTGTAGGCCGGGCATAATGTCGATGTGCCTTCGACGGATCCGGCGGAGCGAATGAGTTCGTTGCTGCGTACCAAGCAACGCACGGATGGTCTTGCCACGACCGTGCTGGGCGTGATCGGTGAAATCGACATGACGACGGCCGGTGACTTGGGGACGGCGATCGCCGCTGCGCTGGTCGAGCAGCCCGGGAGGCTGATCCTCGATCTGAGCGCGGTCACCTTCCTAGCCTCGGCGGGTTTGAATGTCCTGGTGACGGCCAACAACGAGGCGGCGATGCCGGTCGGGATCGTCGCGTCGGGACCGGCCGTCGTGCGGGCGTTGGAGGTGACTGGATTGGACGGCGTACTGGCTGTCTACTCCACTCTGGCCGAGGCGTTGTCGTCCACCAGGGAGTCCGCACCGCCGGAACGCTGACCGGTGGGTGTCGAGCACGTCGAACGAGGTCGCTGAGTTGCTCAAACCCGGTGTTGTGCACGTCGTGGGCGAGGAAGGTGAGGCCTTCGGGCATCATGTCGATGTCCAGTCCGTGGGTGATCCTCTTGCCGAGGCCAAGCAGAGCAGAGCATCCTGAGTGTGCGGGCCTGATCGGGGCGGGCTGAGCATCGGGGCCGGTTGGGTGCGCTGATTGTGCTGGCGGCTGCGGGCGGTGAGCCCAACGTGGGTCATCGCCCAACGCCTGGGGTGTGTGCGTGGATACGGCGCGAACCTGGCGACGTCGGTTCGCCGCTGATCGCGTGGGGGGATTGATCGACCCGCCGCGCAGCGGTCGCCCGCCAGTACATGGGGCGGCGGTGCGGGCTGAGGTGGTGGCGTTGGCGGCGCGCTGCCGGGGGCGTGTCATGCCAAGTGTGTAAGCCGGAGGTGTACCAAGATCGACTGGCCTGTTGGTTGGTCGGAAGGGACACCGTATGACTCGGAACATTTCGTCTCGTCGTGATGATGACGGACGGCGGCTGCGCGGCTGACGGGGGCGCTCTCGACCGCGACGATCGATGCTCTACTAGCGGACGCGAAGGCCACTGGGACGCCGGTAGACGGGGCGAACGGTCTGCTGAACCAGATGACCAAGGCGGTGCTGGATCGGACGTTGCAGGTCGAGATGAGCGACCACCTGGGCTATGAGCACGGCGCGCCGGAGGGACGCGGGTCCGGCAACTCTCCCGGAACGGGCTAACCCGCAAGACCGTGTCCACGCTCAGCGGCCCGGTCCAGATCGAGGTGCCGCGGGACCGGAACGGGACGTTCGAGCCCACGATCGTACCCAAACGTGCCCGTCGTTTGGGGAATATCGATGACATGATCCTGTCTTTGTACTCGCGAGGAATGACAACTCGTGACATCGAGGCGCATTTACTTGAAATATATGGAGTAAACGCGTCCCGGGAGTTGATCTCGAACATCACCGACGTGGTCGTCGACGAGATCAAGCTGTGGCAGTCACGGCCGCTGGACGAGGTCTACCCGATCCTCTACATCGACGGGATCCGGGTCCGAATCAAGGACAACGGCGTGGTCACCACCAAGGTCGCGTACCTGGCCATCGGAGTGGACGTGGACGGCCGCAAACACTCCCTCGGATGCTGGATCCAGGACACCGAGGGAGCCAAGTTCTGGGCCAAGGTCCTGACGGACTTGCGCAACCGCGGCGTGCGGGACATCCTCATCGCGTGCTGCGACGGGCTGACCGGGCTCCCGGACGCGATCCGCTCAATCTTCCCTGACACCGTAGTGCAAACCTGCGTCGTGCACGTCATCCGCAACGCCATGCGGTTCGTGTCCTACAAGGACCGCAAACCACTGGCCGCGTCGATGCGCGAGATCTATACCGCGCCCACCCTGGAGGCCGCCGAGCTCGCCCGCGACGCGTTCGCCAAGACCCACGGCAAACAATACCCCGGAGCCGTCGACGTGTGGAACAACGCCTGGAACGACTTCACCCCCTTCCTGGACTACCCCGCAGAACTCCGGAAAATTGTCTACACCACCAACCAAATCGAATCCATCAACTTCCAACTCCGCAAAATCACCAAAAACCGCGGACACTTCCCCGACAAAGACGCAGCCATGAAACTCATCTACCTCGGACTACGCAACATCTCCACCCAACGCGGCGGAGCCTCAGGAACAGGCACCTGGGGCTGGAAAATAGCACTCAACACCCTCACCCAACTATTCCCCGGCCGCCTAACATTCTGATATAATAAGACAAGTAAGCCAATCACCTCCGGCTTACACAGAAATCGTGACAGGCTCGCTGCCGGCCGAACACGATGTGCCGTTGTCGCGGTGGAGTTGCCCGGAGATCGCCCGGGAACTCGCCGCCCGCTGCCAGGCATTGGTGGGTGCCTCCACCGTGCGGCGCTGGCTGGCCGCGGACCTGCTCAAACCGTGGCCGCACCGGTCCTGGATCGCCATCCGCGACCCTGACTTCGCCGCCAAGGCCGGTCGTGTCCTGGACCTATACGCCGGGATCTGGGACGGTCAGCCTCTGGGCCCGAACGATTTCGTGGTCTGCGCGGATGAGAAGACCAGCATCCAGCCCGGTGCCGCTGCCATCCCACGCTGCCTTCGGGCAGGGCCCGCATGATGCGCGTTGAGCACGAATACAAGCGTGCCGGGGGCGCTGGCCTATCTGGCCGCCTGGGACGTTGGACACAGGGGGCTCCATCGAATGACAAGAATCGGCCCGATGAACCTGCCGACCACGCGATCGGAGGATCCCGCGGCGGGCTGACGACCAAGATCCACGCCCTGGCCGACACCCTCTGCTGCTTGGTCACCGTCCTGCTCTCGGCCGGCCAAGCCGGCGACAACCCGTATCTGATACCGCTGCTCACCGCTCGCAAAGAGGGCGACGACAGGAAATTTCGGCTGCTGGCGGACAAGGCGTACTCACACCCCTCGACCCGCCAGCGGCTGCGTGATCTCAAGATCCCCCACACGATTCCTGAGCGCAGCGACCAAATCCAGCATCGCAAAGCCAAAGGCTCAACCGGCGGCCGACCACCAGCCTTCGACCCCGAGATCTACAAAGAGAACGCAACACCGTAGAACGCGCCTTCGCCGGCATCAAACAATGGCGCGCCATCGCCACCCGCTACGAGAAATACGCCACCAACTTCCTCGGCGGCGTCCACCTCGCAGCCCTCATCACCTACCACCAGGCACATCAATTAGCAGACACGCCCTAGGTGAGTTCGGCGGCGTAGAGGGTTTTGGTGGTAGGTCGCGGTCGGGTCGGTTGGTGTGGATGATCGGCACCACACAGCGTATGCGCGGCCGGGGCCGGCGGCGATCCCGATGTAGTCGCCGGGGAACTTGCCATCGGCCACTGCGGCGTTGTTTAGATCCGAGAGTGGTCCAGGGGGCTGCGGCTGACCGAAGTAAGCACCGCCAAGCGATGTCGATAGTTGCTGCTGGACGTATCGGCCGTTCTGTACGGTCGTGTCTCGGGTGCCGTACGAGACGTACACCCGCCCGAAGAATGCCGCCACGCCGACGTTGACGTGGTCAGTGCCGGCCTTGCCGTGGGTCACGTCGACCGGCGTCGACCAGTGCGTACCGTCGACCGAGCGGGACAGTTGCACGGCCGTCGGGTCGGCGGAATCCCAGGCGGCGTACAGAAGGCCGGTCACTGGATCGGCGGTGGCGGAGGGTAGGCAGCAGCGGATCCCTACTGGTCCTTCGCCGGCGTCGTGGGTGATGGTGGTCGGTGCGCTCCAGGTCGCGCCGCCGTCATGGGACGTACGCGCGACCAGCAGGTCAGCGACCTCCTGTTGGGGGACTCGCGTGTGGGTGGACTCGTGGCCAGTCCGGCTCTCCGGCGCCTCGCCGCCACTGGCAGTGCCGTAGTCGATGTACGCGTCGACGATCGTGCCGTCCGGCTGGATCATCGGCTGCGAGTTTTGGCTGAAGGTGCCCGCGTTGGTGAGGTTCACCGTCTTGCTCCAGGTCCGGCCGTGGTCGTCGGACCACCGCACGACCTGCAGCGCCGCCGTGTTGTTTCCGTTCGCATCGTACAAAAACGGCGTCCAGAACTGGTAGAGCCGGCCGCGGTGCGCACTGAACGGGCTGCGGTCGGCGATCAGGAAGTTCTTGTCGTCGCTATATGCGCAGTCGCTGCTGTAGTGCGCCAGCACCGGACGCCCGAAGGTCTGGCCGCCGTCGGTTGACCGCGACACCGCGACGGCGGTCGGGCAGCCGGTGTCGAACGCCAGCACGGACAGGTAAACGCTGCCGTCTGGCCCGAAGGTGAGAACGGGATCTGACGCGCGGTCGAACTGGCCGCCGGCGGCCTTCGTGACGCCCTGCAGTGGGGCGTGCTGCCAGTGTTTGCCGCTGTCGTGCGTCCAGGCGTACGAGATGTCGACCGCCCCGCCGTCCGGGAACCGCCCGTCGTGCGCGGCGGCGACCGCGATCCGCGGATCGATCGGCGAGATCGCGACGTCGGGTTCGACCAGCGTGTCCGGTTCGGATCCGGGTTGCGGGGCGATGTCCTGCTCGTCGATCTGCCCGACCTGCAGAACCCGAACGGGACTGGGGGGGACCGCCGCGACGCCGCGTGCGCCGAAGTCACAAGGAATGGCAACGAAAACGCCACAGCAGCGGCACAGACGACGATCCGGCGCGGCCAAAGGTTCTGAGTCACGGCTACCCATCCTCTACCGGGTCGTTGGCGACTGCGGGTGCAGTCTACGACCAGTGTTGTTGAGACTGGAGACTCTCTACTCATACTCAAAGATCCAATAAGGCGGAATGACCCGCTAAGGCGCATTTGCCTAGACAATCCCGGGGCAGCTGCGGGGTAGGTCGTCCGCCGCCACGGGTATCGTGCAGAACATTTGCGGCACTCACGGACTGTTGACGATCAAGAGGCGGCAGTGGGTATCAGGCAGCTGGCAGCCACCACGTTATGCGTCATCATTGCGTTGGCGGCATGGGTAGCGCCTGCCGCAGCCGTGTCGATCCCGACTTTGTCGGGCTGAGCGTTACACCAGCGACGGCCGTGGTCGGCGATCAGGTCACGGTTGCGGCAACGGTCAGCCCAGGATGTTTCCTTCGTGTCATTGGGTGACCACTGGTGTTCACCCGCGACATGCTTTGGGATCTGGAGACCCGAAAGGCCCGTCACCCGGATGTCTTCATCCCGTACGTGCTGGCCACCGGCAGCGCGGCCGCCTGGGGCGATGGGCGATATCTTCGTCCGCAGGTCGACGGAATCGCCGGGCCGTTATCGGTCGTGACAAACGCGTTGCCCGAATGCCTGGTCTTCGGGCCCGAACGCCTGGCCCTGAGGGCCAATCGCGGATCGGCGTTCGTGGATAGCGTGAGTTCGATGAAACCTGACGTTTGGGTAGACCCTTCTGGTGAGCGGATCAACACAGGGGTCATTACCGCATTGTTGACAATATCACTGATCGCTATCGTCTTGGTCGGCTGCATACTCGACTTTTCCTATTTCTTGGGGGTTTGGGATCTCCTTCAGACCTGGTGTTCCGGGCATCCGGAGCCTGGCGTCCCCGACCAGCCGCTGATACCCAGCTGCCAGCCCACACCAGGAGGCGATCAGCTCGAGCTCTATTTTGTTTTTCGGCGGTCACCTGATAGGAATCATGCTGGGGTTTGTCGCACTCATTCGGCAGTGCTTTCACCGCCATGGCCTGACCTGGTCGATCGTTGGTTGGGTGGCGTTCCTCGGTTCGCTGGGCTTTTCCTATTGCTATGCACTTCGACTCTACCGCTAGACCGGCGGGTCGGGTCGGTTTGCCAGGCCTCTGGAAAGAAAACGCCGCGTCGGTGGCCGTTGCCAGGCGCATAGGACACGAGTATCTCCGTGAGGTTGAAATCAACGGAAAACAACGTCTCCTCTACCACCAGCGACGCCCCGGAAGCCTGATAACTGCTCGGCGGACGGGCCAGTCTTCCGGCGCAGTAAAACTATCGAGACAACCCCTGAAACAGCCCGGTTTTTACTGGCGCTCGGACAGTGCGCCCAATGGTGCGACGTTACGTGCATCACTCCGAGCAGGAAGTAGACATGTGGCGGCGGCAGGCATGCGTGAGAAACTGCGATCATGAATACGGGTAAGCGGGTGGAAGAGGTTGAGGCAAGCCGCGCAGTGGGATGGGTGTTACGTTCCGCGAGTCTGGCCGACCTCGAGATGATCGCCGAGCTACGGGCCGTGGTAATGCGACCGGATCTGGAACGATTGGGTCGTTTCGACAAACATCGCGTACGGCAGCGGTTGCGGGATTCGTTCTCCGCGCAGCACACGTCGATCATCCTGGCCGACGATGCGTTCGCGGGCTGTGTCACCTTGCGACCAGTGGAGAGCGGGCTGTTGCTGGAACATTTTTATCTTGAACCGGGCCTTCAGGGTCGGGGACTCGGCTCGGCTGTCCTGCGTACGCTGCTGGAGCGAGCCGACGCTGACGGTGCGCCGGTCCGCCTGAATGTCTTGCAGGGCAGTGCTGCTCGTCGGCTCTACGACCGCCACGGGTTCACCGTCGAGGAGCAGAACCCGATCGATATCTACATGGCGTGCGGATGCCGGAATCGCCGTGAATTGGCAGGCGCTCGTCGCCGATGAAGCGGCGTCGGCTCGGTAGTCGCCGTTGGTCATGCGCGGAAGAAACTGGCGGTCACGTCGGGATCTTCGACAGTAGCCTGAGGCTTTGGTTGCCCGGATCGGCGCCGGTGAAATGGATCACCCCGACCGCCTCGCCCCCGAGCATGTTGCTGTTCAATCTCTGGATAACCGCTGCGGTGATCGCGGCAATGATCTGCTGGCGGGTCGTACGACGGATCCGGCGCCCGTCTGAGCCAAACGCTGTGCAGTTGGCCTCCGTAAGCGCGAAATTCGATGCAGGTCTGTTGTCTGGACGGTCAGGCAGAAATCCGCGCGCAAAGAGCCTCCGCAAGTTTCATCAATGCGTCGGGATCTTCTACGGAGGCCAGCCGGATTTCACCCTGAATGTATTCGAACGTGCCGATCGATACGGCGATCAGCGCGGCACGCAACTCCGGGTCGAGAATGGCGGCGGCATCGTCGCGCGTGCCGACCAAAACCCGGAAACGGCCGTCAAAAAAAACCGCGTCGCCGGTCCGCACCTCAATCAACGAGGCCCGGCGATGCGATGCCAGCCGAAGATGGCGGGCGCGCGCAGACACATAGCGGGTGGAGTTGCGCGGCTTCAGCAGCGAGACCTGAACGTACTCGGTGCCCGACGCGCCAGTTCGCGACGACTTCTCCCGCAAGAACCGAACACCTATTTCTACCCGACCGAAGCGTCCGCGATATTCCTGCTTTTTTCGAGATACTTGGATCAAGCCCCACCGCTGCGCGAATTCGGCTTGTTTGGCGGAGCCCTTTCGTCGGATCAAGAAATGGATGACAAGGCCCACGACCGCGAGGCCAATGAGGTAAGGGACTACGACCACTGCGTTACCGTGCGCCGTCACTGCCACGGCAGATGTCGGAATCACAATATAAAACAACGCCATCCCTGCCCCCATGCACGTCAGATGTCGGGAGGGTAACGGGGATCCTCGCAGCGCAGGTTCCGATGCGCAGTAGGCCTCCCCATCAGGCATGCGTCTTGCCTTTCAGTCACCGAGCTGACAGCCGACCCTGCCGACATGCCCGTACGAGGTGGCCGACTCGCCACCCGAGGCCGCACCTTCGCCGAGCGTCAGCCGGTCGAAAGGCGGAGCAGAGCCGTGGTGACGAGGCCGACGAGGCCGGCGAGCAGCATCGGTGCGCGGGTCGCTTGTGGCGTGGAGGACGACCACAGTGTGGCTGGGGCCGACGGCAGCGCGTACTGATAGATCGCATCGCCGACCTCCGCGCAGACGGTCAGCGATGCACGCATCCGCAGGATGCTGAGTTCGTAGTCGGCCCTACTCAGTGTCCTGTGCCTCGATCAGGTCGAGGTCGCGGACGCAGAAGCCGTGGTGCGCGAAGGTCTCGTTGAGCACCGTGCCGAGGCACTGCCGCACCGTGCGGCCCCGGGCGTACGGCGGCCAGGCATCGTCGTCGGGCACCGGCGCTCGAGCGGCGGCGAGATGCGCAGCGGTGACCTCGTCGAGCCAGGCCTCGAGCTCGGCTGCCTGTGTGTCACGCACGCTCACGATCTCGTCGAGGGCCGGTTCGAGCGAGAGGTCAAGCCCGTGCGCTCCACGGTAGGGCTCGACGGTCGTCCCGATGCCCATCGGCGTGAACAGCTCCGTCGAGCCCAGGCAGCAGCGGCGGAACCACGAGTCGTGGACGAAGACCAGGTGGCGCATCGTCTGCACCGCCGACCACTCGTCGTTCACGCTGCGGCGCTCGATGCCTGGCGTACGGCGGATTCGCTCGATCGTGGCGGCCCAGCCGGCATGGAGTTGACGCGATGCCTCGCGCAGATCGGCAGGGTCCTCGGAGCGGATCAGCACCCGCAGTGGATGACGCCGGTCGAGCTCTGCCTCGACGTACTCGGTGACCTCGACACCGTTCACCACGAGGTTGGTGATGAGCCCGTCGATCATGGCGTCCTGCATGACGACGCCGATCAGGCGTGCCCCGGTCAGGTCGCACTCGCGGAACTCCGCACCGTGTAGATCCTCGTCGACATACCGCGTCATGCTCCGCATACTAGGTCCGAGCACCGACAAGCCAGCCTCCCGGCTTGATTTGGTGGTTCTGCTGGCGAGACCGCCGCAACCCGACATCGGCTTGGCTTGAGCTGGAGGTACGAAAGATGCCGAGCTGTGGCCGTTCTCGGTTCGGCCGGAATGTTGATGGTCAGATCTCCAGGTCCTTCTTCGCGGCCTGTGTGAAATCCGTGACTGCGGCCGTCAGCGTGTCGACGGCGGCGTGGTACGGCTCGGCGAAGCGTTGATCGATGGTGTTGTGGTGTCCGGGCCGGCTGTTGGCTCGGATGTCGCCGATCGAGGTGGCCAGCTCCTGCGCGGCGACGCGAACAGAGTCGGCCTTGCCGTCGACTACTTTGGGTGCGAAGAAGCGGACTTTGCTCGCGGTCGCGTGGATCTCCTCTGCCAGGGCCAGGTTCGCCGAGTCCATCGGGCCAGACTGGAGCCTGGATCATTTTCTCTGTCAGATGGATGAGTTGCGGGTAGAGATCGGTCTTGTCGGCTCGGGACAGGCGTCGGCGTTCGGTCTTACGGTTGACCATGATGTTGCTTTGAGAGGCGAGTGTGACGATGGCGCTGCCGGCCAATGCGAGGGCACCGGAGCCCCACCACGGAATTGATACGTCCATGATCTGGAGAAGATAGTCGACGAGGGGAGTGGCGTGGCGGGGTGCGTGTTCGTGCCGTATTCGGCCGATGGGCATGTGAACCCGATGCTTCCGGTCGCTGCGGAGCTCGTACGCAGGGGCGTGCGTGTAAAGGTCGTTGCTGGCGCGCGCTTCGCGGCCAGAATTGCCGCGATCGGCGCGATTCCAGTGATCCCCGCGTTGGATCACGAGGTGGCTGTGCCGCCCAGTTGGAATCTCTCGGCAGTCATCGACCAGTGCGGGTTGACGGCCCGGCGCCGACGGGCGTGGCGGGGGGGCAGCGGCCGTTGCGTGCGTGCAGGATTTCCTGGCTGAACCTCCCGATTTGATGGTCGTCGACGTGCGCCTCCGGTGGCCCCTTCGGCTCGCCGGCCGGCTGGGTATTCGGGTGGTCCGGTTCCACACCACGTTTGCGCGCAGGGCGCGTACATCTGGCCCCGCGCTCGTCAACGTGATTCCTGAGCTGCAGCCTCGATTCGAGCGTTTCGGCCCCCGGTTCACGTTCGTTGGGCCGCTGATCGCCTCCGGTGACCCTGGACCGGTCGAACCGCCGGTAAAAGCGTTCCCGCCTGGCCCCAAGCTTCTGGTCTCGTACGGGACGGTGTTTGCTCGCCCGGCGACGTTCTATCGTGACATTGTCGACGAATTCGCCGGTACCGGCTGGACTGTGTTGCTTGCGACTGGACGTTTGCCGGTGGCAACACTTGGGGCGCTGCCGGCAAATATTGTGGCGCGCAGCTGGTTTCCACAGCGGAGCGTGCTGCCAGACGTTGATGTTTTCTTGACACACGGTGGGATGAACTCGGTGCAGGAAAGCCTGGCGGCGGGAGTCCCGATGTTGCTGGCACCTCGAAGCCGTGAGCAGCGGGGTACGGCTGCGCGGCTTGTTGGCCTGCGCTGTGGAGTTCTTGCCGCGAGAGCGGTGCGTCAGTCCGCTGAGGTGTTGATCGAGGACGCTCTCGGGTACGGGACGCCGTGCAGGCGATGCGGGATCGGCTGCGGCTGCTGCGGGCCGCTGAGGTTGCCGCCGACCAGCTGCATCAGCAGCTCTGACTCGGGCAACGTGATCGGCGTCTCGGTTACTGCGCCGTCCGATAAGGTGTCAGTAACTGCATGGAAGGGGACAAACACGTGGTGCAGGGGACCGTTCGGCCGCGGTTGCTGCCCAAGCGACCGGGTTTGTTCGTCAACAGAACGGGCCCGTTGGCAGAAATACAGGGCTGGGCGCAGGACGCGATCACCGGTCAAGGAGCGAGCTTGATCGCGGTGACCGGTCAGGAGGGCCTGGGCAAGACCGCGTTGTCCGTGCTGGTAGGTCATCGGCTGGCCGCGCATTTCCCGGACGCGCACCTGTATTACGACCTGAATGGCTCGGACCCTCAGGCCAAGGTGACCGCGGCCCAGGTCGCTCGGTATTTCCTGACGCAGCTTGGTTTTAGCCCGCATAGAGTGCCTGATCGTGCTGAGGAGTGTCTCAGCATGTTGCGGAGCAGCTTGGCCGACCGCCGGGTCATTCTGGTGCTTGACGATGTCGAGACAGTTGAACAAGTCAGGCCGCTGTTGTTCGAGTCAGCGCATGCGTTGGTCATGGTGACCAGCAGGAATCCACTTGCGTACCTTCGCGTTGATGGATTCCGGCCGCCGATCGAACTCGGCCGTTTTACCGGAGATGATGCCGCCGAGCTGATCTCGGCAATCGCCGTCGTCGCATCATCGAGCGAGCGAGCTGCCGCAGCGCGTCTGGGCGAACTGTGCGAAGGATTGCCCTTGGCGATTGGGATTCTCGCTGTTCAATTGCCCGGACTGGGAAACGTTGAGCTGGACGAGTTGTTGTCTGGCAGTATCCTGAAAATACTGAATGTCGAGGGCCGTCGGCCTGTCGAGGACATTTTCGACTTCACCTATCAGCGGTTGGACGAGCTCGGAGCAAAGGCTTACACGACATTCAGCTTGCTCCCGGGCATGGACTTCAGCGCGGGCCTCGCCTCTCATGTGCTGGGTGAGGACGCGACTGTCACCGATCGGGTGCTCCGCGAGTTGACCGCCGGCTACATCCTTCACCGCAACGGCTCGCGGTACCGCTTTCACAACCTTGTCAGGGAACACGCGCTGGGGTGCGCGGCGGCGACGCTGTCCGAGGTAGATCGAGCAAACCTACTGGGAACGGCAGGGGAGTGGTATTGGCGGTTCGCGGTGAGCCACGACAAGGCCATCAGTCGCCGGCCATTCCCCATTCCGGCACGCAGCGAATACAAAGCGATTCCAGCCGCCTTCACCGCAGCCGACAAGGTCGAGAACGGGTACGCAGGTTTTGCCGTCGAGTGGCCGAACCTCATTGCCGCCGCGCGATCCGCCCAGGCCACCGGCTCCATAGACCTCAGCGTCCTGTTTCCCATGGCGTTGTGGACGTACGGTTATCAGACGCGCCGCATTGTTGAGCTGATCGACCTGTACGAGGCGGCGTTGGAGCGTGCCACGGACAACCGTCAACTGTGGCAGCTATACCGGGACCTCGCAGGTCTGCATGAAGGCAACAGGGATTGGCAGTCGGCAGACGTGTGCATCGCCCGTGCCTTCGCCCAGAACTATCCGGCCGGCGAGGCGAGCCTCTGGGAGTGGCGCGGGCTGACTGCTGAAGGCCGAGGCGATCTGCCTCTGGCGCTGTGGTGCTTCGGCAAGGCTCGCGAGACGGTCTCGCTGATGTGCGACACCGACCAGGAGCAGCGAGCGTACGCGTTGCTGGATCTGCACTGCGGCCGGGGCGGCCGCCCTGGGGCGACGCGACGATGACGCGGCGGCGTACGCCGAGAATGCCCGGCGGTATTTCGCTGCGGAAGATGAGGGTGCGGTCAACTACGCGCTCAGTAGCGAGGTGCTGGGCCGAATTTTGGCCAGGCAAGGGCAGGGCGCAGCGATGCTGCACGACGCATTCGAGCAGTTGAGTGAGAGCTGGGGATCAACGCTCGGGCCGCGAGAATCGCCGCGGAGCTGGCACAGCTGTGCGATGCCGCTGGCCGTCTGGCCGATGCTGCGGAATACCGTCGCCGGGAGCAGGAGTTGAACGACTAGGACCAGTGACCTTCACAAGGAAGTGATGCGGACCTGGAACGCGCGGCGAGTGTCGTCCACCTGAAAGGTCGCCCCTGCCGCGAGTACGTCGAGGGACCCTCCCACGCCGAGCCACGCATACGTTGCTGACACCGCGGCATCGGCGAACCCATCAGGTGCATTGATCTCCAATCGCGGACCGTTTCGCACTCGCACCACGGCTCGCGTTCGGGTGACCAGAACAGCCATCATGCACGCTGGGTGATTCGCGATAGTGGTCGTCAACCAGTGGTCATAGCTGTCCTGCCGGATATTTGTCGCTTCGACAGTCAAAACAGCCGCCGCTGATCGTAAGCGCCGAAGCGGATAGTTTGCCGGGGACACGAGATGGTGATCGGTCGCTGGTGTGTCTGTCAGCCCGATCTTTCTGCGTTGTAGCTCGGCAGGAAACCGGACCACCTGAATGTTCGGCCCGGCGCTGTCAACAACGCACTCGACCTGGAGAATTCTGGCTGCGGCATTGTCCTTCGGGATATTTTTTTGACTATCGGCACCGCCTCGATGGGCGGTTCACCGTACGGCAGCGGCAAGTCCATAATTCGGTAGAACAAGGTACGAAGCCGCTCGAGTGACTCTCCTGGCATTGAGGTGGCAAGTTCGGCTATTTTCCGTTGTGCGTCAACAGGCCACTGGGCGATAGTCGCCTCCAACTGCGGCCGTATCGGACGGGATGGGTCGAGCCGCGGAGCCAGTTGACCGAGGACGGCGATCGGCGAACCCGAGGCGACCTCACGTTCCGGGAAAGCGCCGAGGAGCACCGGGCGACCGGCTGCGGCACCGTACCCAGTGACTGCCCCATAATCGCCAACAAGGACGTCGGCAGCAATAAGACCGCTGCGCCAACCATCGATTTCTGACAACAAAACCAGACCGGATCGCTCGCAGTCGGCGAGCCAGCTCCGCCACTGCGCCGGACCATGGCCGTGCCGTGCGTTGGGATGTATCGCAGCTACCGTTTTGAACCGGTCGACCGGCAGCTCCGACATCAGCCTGCGAATCAGATCGGGAGAAGAGCCCAAAAGAGAACGGGAGCCCCACGTTGACGAGAGCATCACCAGCGTTCGGTCGCCCACCCCAAGCGCGGAGCGATGATGTTCGCGCTCCCCAAGACTCGCCATAATCCGGTCCAGGCACGGATCTCCGGCCACAACCGCAGCAGGCACGGCCGCTGGGGCCGCAGCGGCCAGTCTTGCCACCTGTTCGTGATGGGATAGCACGAGGGCATCGGCGACCGGTTTACCGTTGTAGAGAACCCATTGCGGGGAGAGCCCGAAAGTCTGTTCGCTGTTCGCTGTTCGCTGCTCGCTGCTCGCTGCTCGCTGCTCGCTGCTCGCTGCTCGCTGCTCGCTGCTCCAGCCAGTTTTTAGTATATCCGATTCCGTGCGAAATGATGACAAGTGGTGCGCCGATGTCCGTCAATGAGCCGTGGTGACTGGCCGCGACCGCGAGGTCGAATGCCGTGTGACGGGCCTGTTCCCAGGGAACGGCAACGACGCCGATATCGTCGATCAGATCCGTAAGGCCATGGCTGAACGGATCAGAACTGTTCCAACTGGCGACCAGTTGGATACGGGGATCGCTGTCGAACACCGGCAAAATATCAAGCAGTCGGGTAAGCGTCGTGACGTTATGAACTATCAGCAGGACAGTGGCTCGGTAGGAGTCGTTCGCCATTGTGCTGCCCGGCTGCCGATCGGAACGTCGACGTGTCGGACTGGATCGCCACCTGGCATGCAGACAGGCTATCAATCAGGTCTCCCGGACACGCATCATGAATGGCGGTTGCGACGACCTGGCGTCCTTTGGGGCCGCTACTGAGGCTGGACAGGCTCACCATGGGCCTGTCGACTACGTGGAGTAACTATCTGCGGCACTGGGACCGCACGCTCCGGACGACCCTGCGCAGGTCACTCGTGCGCATGTGGAGGCGTTCCAGCGGCGACACCGGCGACCTGATGGTGTTGATGGGCTGGTCGTCGGAGGAGATGGCCAGCCACTATGGCGCCAGCGCCGCCGCTGAGCGTGCTCAGCAGACTCGGGTTCGGATGCGGATCGGTGAAAATGTCTGACCACCTGACAACCCAAGGGTCCGCGGACGGCCCGGGCCACCGCGCCGCGGTTTGACGGTCGGCCTTCTTGGCTGTCTTCGCATCCTTGATGCACCGTCCGGGGTTTCCCCACAGCCATCCGAGTCCACCCGGGACCAACCAGTGGCCGATCCTCGCCAGGGTGGCAGTAATGTCGATTCGCTGCATCTGAAGCAAAGGAAAGAATGCGATGACGGCATCCCAAGTTCCGGGGGCGTCGGTCAGGTGGCGGATGTCGGCGTGCTCGAAGTTTACCGGGACTTCGCCATTGAATCAACGAGAGAACTATGTCAACTACCTCGACAGCTCCCAGCTCTGAAGTACGTCCCCGCAATGAGTTCCTCCCGTAGTCGACGCCGTTTCAGAGGGTCGCATGTCGAATCCCACATCGAACTACCGTTTTATATAGCGCGTTAAGTGGGTCGTTATGTGAGGACAATGCAAACCAGCTCCTGGTTGTCAGGCATGCCATAACAGCCCTGTACGGCACCTGTCAAACCGCGAAGGCTGTGGTGTCAGAAAAACCAGGCGCGACGGTTAACCCAGGCTTGAATATACTGGCGTTGCTCATACATCATGAATCCGACGGCAGCGGGCCGCCGGTGCTATTGCTGCACTCAGGCGTCGCCGATCTGCGGATGTGGGATCCGCAATGGCCAGAGCTGATCGCTGCGCATCAGGTTGTACGTGTCGACCTTCGTGGCTTTGGAAAGACGCTAGCCACTGCCGGCACGTATCGGGATGCCGACGACGTACGCGAGGTCCTTGATTCACTGGGAATTTCGCGAACGGCTATGGTCGGGTCGTCGTACGGCGGCCGGGTCGCGATGGAATTCGCCGCCGCTTACCCGGATCGCGTGACGCAGCTCATTCTGCTTTGTCCCGTGTATCAGGGCCTTCCGCCGACCGCAGCCTTGAAGGATTTTGCGGCGGCGGTGGCGGCGTTCTTGGAAGCTGGCCAGCTGGACGCCGCGGTTGACTTGAACGTCCAGACTTGGCTCGGCCCGGAAGCCGATGATCCCACTCGTGAGCTTGTCAGGAAAATGCAGGCGAACAGCCTCCGGCTAAAGCTCGTACATCCCGATGGTGGCCCGGAAACGTCCGAGATCGATGCCGCAACTATCGACATTCCGGCGCTGGTCGTATCCGGTGCTCGCGACATGGACTATTTCCTGGCGGTCGCGCAGCACCTTGCCCAAGTCATGCCGAAGGCGCGTCAGGTGGAGCTTGCGTGGGCCGGACATTTGCCAAGTCTGGAGCGGCCTGGCGAGATCACCCAACTCCTGCTGGAAGCTCTCCTCTAGGACGGCGCCGAATAGCCCAAAATCCTCCCGGGCCGGTAGCTGCCGGACCGGGAGGGTCGCTGGGTCCAGTGCACGATGCGCGAATGGGTCGTCATCAGCGGCGACACGGTCGTCGGCTTGGTGGGGGAGCAGGGTGTTCGACTGCGAATCCTGGGCTAGTCGAACAAGACATTATCCAGCCGATGGGCCGAGTGGGTCCCGCTTCGACAACGCCGCGGCCGAGTCGTCCTCTCCGTCCTGGAACACGAGATCCGATCCCGCCACCACTTCACCACCCGAGCGCACCCAAGGTCCCTAATCGTGCCCTGGTTCGACAACTTCTGCAACTACCGCAGCCAACACAACACCTGCGGCCAAGAATCTACCGTAGACTGCGGGAATTCCATTAAGTTGGAAGCCGTATAGGAAGTCCCTCCACAGTTCTGACGGAGGCTCATAGCAGCCAGCCGTCGTTCGGTGGCCGAGAATTGGAAGTGCCCCATGGTTAACAGGGACAAGTCACGCGGGTCGTTTATCGACACCTCGAAACCGAGCATCGCGCGTGTGTACGACCTCTGCCTTGGTGGTAAAGACAACTTCGCGGCCGACCGTGCTCTCTACGAACAGGTCGTGGCGTTGGCTCCGGAGATCCCCGATCTGATGGTGGAGAATCGTAAATGGTTGGCGCAGGCGGTCGGCTGGTTGGTGGCCGAGCAGGGGATCGACCAGTTCCTGGACTGCGGTTCGGGATTGCCCACGGCCGAGAACACTCACCAGGTTAGCCAGCGTATTAATCCGGAAGTAAATGTCGTATATGTCGACAATGACCCGACCGTCATTGCCTACGGGCGTGCGTTGCTTGAAGACAACGATCGTTCGCACTTCGTCGGCGGCGATTTGTCCGAGCCGAGGGAGATTCTTAGGGGCTGGAATCATATAAGATTTCAAACAGTTGATTTGATTGTGTAGTTCCACTCGCCGTGGAATTCGTGCCTGGCTAGCGGGATTGATTTTTTTTTGTTGTGTGGTGAGTTTGATTTTGGTGGGATAGAGGTTGGTGTCGATTTCGCAGCGGACGGTGAGTCCGGTGGTGGTTGTGGTGTTGGCGATGAGGTTGACGACGGTTTGGAAGGTTTCCAGGGGGCGGCCTCGCCAGTTGAGGCTGATGCGGGAGAAGAGACGGTGTTCGATCTTGTTCCATTTGCTGGTGCCGGGTGGATAATGGCAGACCTTGATCTCAAGGCCGGTTGCTTTGGCGAGTCGAGCTAGTTCGTACTTCCACAACCAGGGACGGGAACCGTTGGATCCGCCTCCGTCAGCGGTGACGAGAAGGCGTGTGGCGTTCGGATACTTCTTGTGTCCCATTTCTCGCCACCAGGCTTCGATGGTAGCGACCGCGAACACGGACGTGTCGTGGTTGACTCCGACCGATACCCATGCACTGTCGTCCGCGATGTCGTACACGCCATACGGGATGTCTTTGCCGTTCGCGTTGGGAAAGTCATAGGTCGAGACCTTGACCGGATTGCCACTTTCCCGCCATTCCCGCCCGGCCTGCGTGAACCTCCCGACCAGCTCCTTCTTCTTCGTGTCCACGCTGATCACTGGATCGCCAGTGGTCAGGAAATCTTCGGCGAGTCCGTTGATGTAACGGAACTGGGCGTCACGGTCAGGATGCTGTTCACCCTCCAGGGTTTTCCGGGTTCCTTGCAGGCTGTAGCCCATCCCGCGGAGAATATTCCGCACGAGCGTATGACTAGCCGCATAGCCTTGCTCGGTTGCCTCCTTGGCGAGATTGCGAGTTGACTTCGTAGTCCACCGCAACGGGGACTCCGGATCACCTCGCGTTCCAGGCTCAATCAAGGAATCCAAGCAATCCATCAAATCCGGGTCGGCGTCCTCGGCCTTCTTGCGACCCCCGCCAGGAATCCGCACACGACCCCGCGGGACACCATCACCCCGCAGCATCCAACTCCCGCACACCCCGACGAATCGTCGGCATGGACACACCGGTCGCGCGAAACACAGCGGAAATCCCACCCACCATACCCCCACGAACAAGCCTCCGTCGCCAACGCCAACCGCCGCTGACGTTCATCCAAAGCCGGCAGCAAACCGGCCAGACGCTCCGCCATCGCAGCAAATTCAACAGATCGATCCTTGGGCACCCCGACATAATACCAAATAATCAGCCAACTTGAAATGTTATTTCATTCCAATTCCTTAGTGATCCCTGGCTGATCCGAAATTTGGATCTGAAGCGACCAGTCGGGCTGATCATGGGCCTGGTCATTCACCATATCTCGAGCACTAGCGAGGCCCGCCGGATCGTTGGTGAGTACGTCGCTGCTCTGCCGTCTGGGTCGTATCTTGTGATGTCACATGCGAGCAACCCGCGAGATGGCAGCCGCCTTGCCGATCTTGCTGAGAAGCTGGAGGCGAAGTTCAAGGACTCCTTCCATTCTCTGCATTTTCGCCAGTCAGAGGAGATTCGTTCGTTCTTTGATGGGCTGGAGTTGATCGATCCTGGAATCGTACCTATTGGAGCATGGTGGCCCTCCGGCCCTAGCCTAGGCGTGCCGTCTGATGTGGGCCAACTCTGCTTGGGCGGAGTCGGACGCAAACCATAAGCTCGGAATTTGGCAATATGCCAGGCAGGTGAGACGTCATGGCAATCGACCGAGTCAGGTTGTTCGTACTTCCTTTAGCGCCGCTGATGGATCGTTGCCGCGGTCATCTCAGCCTCTTAACGGTCCAGCGATGTTCCCGTGCATCTCGATCGCGGGCGATGCCACCTGCGTACTTGTTGGAGGGTCTTCCAATCGGCATTGTTTATCGTCCGCGCCCGATTTTGGCTGGTGGTCGACAGTTGGCGCACTTCTTGCCACAAAACGGCAGCCCGCGTTCGCGCGGACGGGTATCAGGCGGGGCCGTCCACGATTACAGCCTCTACCTCGATCGGAGACATGCAGCCTTTACCGCCAGGCGCAGGCGCCCTAGCTCAGGGTGGCGCCGGCCGGCGGTGTTGCGTGGGATTTTGCTGTGGTGATGCCAAAGCCCTCGAACGTCGGTGGCCGGCGCCTTTCGGCCCGTTTAGTTGTCTTCGGCGAAGAGGGCGGCGTAGCGGGCCAGGTAGAGCGGCCAGCCGGCGTCGTCTGCGAGTCCGTCGCTGGCGGCCTGCCATCCGTCGCCGTGGCGGTCGATGTGGCGGTGTTCGAGTTCCACTCGCGTGCGGTGCGGGGTTTCGGCGACGAATCTGACCTCGACCTCGCTGGTGTTGTCTGGGTCTGTCTCGATCTGCCAGGTCGGGCCGATGTCCCAGCTGAAGACCACCCGTTCTGGCGGCTCGTACGCCAGAACGCGCGCCCAGCGGCATTCGCTGCCGTCCGTTCCCTTGTCGTAGATGTGGCCGCCGACTTTGGGTTCAAAGATGGTTTCGGCGATCGCTACTCCGAGGAGGTTGTGCTCCGGAGGTTTGAAATCGCCGAACCGTTCGGTGAAGACGGCGAAAGCCTTCTCGACTGACGCGTCGACGATGGTGTGTTTGCGTACGACTGCTGGGGCTGCCTGGGTCATGAATTTCTCCTCGGGTTGTTCTTCGACGGTGTCCTGGTAGCCGGCGAGGGCGCGGTTCCAGAATGTGTCGAGTTGATCTCGTAGGGCGGCCACGGCCGCCGGATTGAGCTGGTAGATCCGGCGGGTGCCGGTTGCGTGGTCGGTGACCAGCCCGGCGGTCTTGAGCACTTTGAGGTGCTGGGAGACCGTGGTCGGCTGATCGGCAAGGCGTGGGCGAGTTCGCCGACGGCCTGTGGTCGTTCGGCCAGGCTCGCGACGATGAGTCGTCGGCTTGGATCGCCGAGTACGTCCCATCCGTCAAGTCCTCGGTAAGTTCCCACAAACGGTAAGCTACGACTTACCGATGTCGATGTCAAGTCCGACAACAGGCCTTTCTGGGGACATGGCAAGGAGGCGATCAACCTTGGCGGTGCGCTCCGAAGGAGCGATGTCGTGGCCGACTACGACAGCGAGCAAGGGTGTCGCTAGCCGACAGGCGCTCCCACTGACCAGTCTGCCGCTGGCATACCGACGGTCATCGCCAGTAGCGCGCGCCATGGATCCATGATTGCAACTAGGGCAATGACCAGGTTCGGCGCGATTGTTCAGGCCGAGTTGATTAAGGATCGTGTCTGGGTTGAACGCCTGTCGCGCTTGGTCCACAAGGCAGCTAATTCGTCTGGACCGTAAGTTTGTCCGGGTTGGGTCCCGCCGGCCGCTTTGGTGACCGGGTCCTGTCGAAACGCCGAAGGACTTGCTCCATGCCTTCCAACGTTCCGTAGCGGATCGCGATCGCAACCAGCGTGAACTGGTCCTTGTCAGTTGGGTACACAGCGATCTACGGCCGAACGTGGTCCCGATCTGCGATCCGGCGAAAGAGTATTGTCGATGAACTTCGTTTCTAGCTCGCTCTCGCCAGTAGCTGCAATTCGAGAGCGAGTTGTGGGTTCGGCTACATTAGAGCTTAGGTGGCGTCCTGTAAAGACGCCGGGAGTCGGGCAGCGGTCAGGGCGCAGCGCAGGACTTGGATGCCGTGAGCTGCCGCGGGATCAAAGCCGGTTAGTGTGCGGATTCGCAGGAGTCGGTAGGTGAGCGTGCGGCGGTGAATGTAGAGTCTCTTTGCGGTCTTCTCCCGGTCCAGGCCGCACGCGAACAGGATCTCCAACGTGCGCCGGAGATCTTTGCCTTGATCCAGTGGTTCAAGTAGGCCGGCCAGCTTGCGACGTAGCGCAGGTTGAGCTGAGATTGTCGACTCGATCAGCAACTCGTTCACGTGATAGGGGCGGTTCTCTGCATCCGGCATCGCCGCAATCAATGCGATTGAATTCTTGGCTTCAGCGTAAGCGGCAGGTACGGCCTGTGGGCTCGCCGCGACGGACTCCAAGACGTGCAGGTTTCCCATGATTGCTGCCAATTCGGCAGTGAGATCGGACCCTGTTGCTCGCACCGTACGCAGCGTATCCTCAGTAATCGGTAACAGGAGAAGAAGTTCTTCGGATCGTGCTCGGAGTTGACAAAGCGCACCCGGAACACGTGCTAGCAACCGCTCCGCGACCATGGGGTGGATTTTCTGGCGACTACCGTAAGGCCTCGGCCGGCACAGGAGCAAAAGATAGCCGGCCGGTAGCGTCACACCGAGAGCAGCTGCCGTGGCATCTGGAGATGATCCCTCTAGCAGGTGCCGTACGAGCAGTCCCATTCCGAGAGCTTGCCGCCATCCATCTCGGCCAGTGCGGCCGCACAGGCAACGTCGGCAACTCGTGCAAGTTGGCCAAGTTCACGGGTTGCGTGCGCGAAGTATGTAGTCACATCGACGTGGTTGGACGTGTCCGCAAGCACGGACACGTCGCTCGCGCCCGCGAGGTATGCCAACTGCATACCCGCCCGCAGATCATCGGGAGAGAACCTGGCTCGGGCACGTTCACGCCCCACGTCCCGGAAAAAGTTGAGATCGGTTTTGCCAAGCGGCTGATGGTGAATCGCTGACTCGACCATCCTGCGCGCCACATAGTGCAGCTCGTCCACAAGCTCCGCATCGTGCTGCTTCGCCAGCACTGCGTACTTGGGCACCTTCAGAACCAAGGCGTCATGCATGGCCATCACAGTGACATCCCGGCGACGTTCCACCGCCGTAAGAAAGCTGACCAAATCCCCACCGCTCCGGCCATCAGTCACGAACTGGCTGGGCAGTCGTCACGTGACTCCAGTGACTGTCTACGGCTACCGAACCCGACTGGTCTGAGATATCGATTTCCTGCAGCTTAAGGGCTGTTTCTGTGGAAGTCAACAGATGGGGCGATTGGGATTATTCGCACGTGGGGGACGAGTGAGATCGCAAGCGGCGTATCGAGCTGGAGAGGCCTGCTCCAGTGCGACCACGGATAGTCGCTTTTGTCGACCTTGGTGATTCGGCGATGGCGACCTTGCGCACGTTGACAATACACAGCAAGCGTCGCATGAGGTTAGGTGAAAGTGCGGTCAGCAGCGGCATCGTAGCGGCTGGCGAACTGGTGACCGTTGACGCGGAGAATATGGCCATTTTCGCGATGTGAGCGAGGAGTGACGCATTCCGTTTTTGTAAGGCTTACCGCCTTGGCGCAACCAGTTGTTTCGATGGCGCCGGGACTGATTTTGGTTACTGTCGCCGCGGCGGCGGGTACCTCGCCTGTTGTTCGGAGGTGAGCGTGCATCTCAGTCCGGCCGGCGTCTGGAATGTCGCCGTCCGGACTTCGGCGTACACGTATACGGCCATTTTCTCCTTCGCTATAGGTGGCGAAGTCTATTCTGCATCGCGGCTTGGCGAAGGAGTGACCGGGCAAGGGGTTGGCACCTGGTGGTGGACCCGACCGAATCGTTTTTTTCTTTGAACGTGTTGGAGAATCTACACGGCTTGGATAAGACACCCTGTGCGTCAGTGGAGATCAATCAGCAGGCCGTTCAGGATATCGAGACGTATCGCAGTTTTGGTCATTCCAACTACTTCGATGTCCTCGGTGTGCTTACCGGATCTGGCAGCGCGCGAAAATGGTTGGGACCAGAATAAGTTGTGAAGATCTCGGTATGAGTGCGCTTGGTTCGCGAATGTCTCTCGGGAGCGAAACGCCGGCTGGCCCTTGCGACCGAACTGACGAGTAGTCGTAACCGTGGCTCGACATATTAGCTCTCGGAGGGGCGTGCCGCATTTTGACAAGCTTCGAAGGAGTGAGTGTGAGTTGGAAGGGGCTCTCAGCAGTCTGAGGTTGGATCAGGTGATCCGGCTGCTCACGGGTGCCGGGATGCCCAATCTACCCGGTGAGGACTCGATCGGGCTGGAGGCGATGGGCTTCTTGGATGGGCCGACCGGCGTGCGCGGCGGCTCTGGCGTCGATGGCTGGCGTAAGGTCTCGCTGTTGCCCAACGCGACGGTGCTGTCCTCGTCTTGGGATGAGGAAGTCGGGGAGAGCGTCGGCCGGCTGTTGGCCGAGGAAGCGCGAGCGCTCGGGGTGCACGTCGTCCTTGGACCGACCGTGAACCTGCACCGAACGCCGCTGGGCGGCAGGCTTTTCGAGGCGTACTCGGAAGATCCATTGTTGACTGGCCGGATCGCCGCCGCGTGTGTGCGAGGTATTGCAGTCGTTCGGTGTCGGCGCGTACCTTAAGCACTTCGCGGCGAACGAAGCTGAAACCGACCGGCTCACGGTCAACTCGGTGGTCGACGACCGGGCGTTGAACGAGATTTACCTGCTGCCGTTCGAAATCGCCGTGGAGGACGCGAATCCGTGGACGATGATGGCCGCGTACAACGATGTCAAAGGCATTGCGGCGACCGAGCATGGCGACCTGATTCATGGCGTCCTTAAAGGACGGTGGGGCTGGGATGGGATGGTGATGTCTGACTTTTTCGCGACCAAGACCACGGTGCCGTCCGCCAACAGTGGCCTGGATCTGGTGATGCCCGGGCCGCTTGGGCCGTGGGGTGATCAGTTGTTGGCCGCCGTCCAAGCTGGCGAGGTCGCCGAGGATGTCGTACGCGAGCACGCTCGCCGGCTCTTGCGGCTGGCCGGCCGGGAAGCCGCCTGGTCGCCAGGCTGGACACGTCAGCCGCCACCTTTTCTGCCTGACTGTTCGATTTTGATTGAATATGTGCTGGTGTCTCTTTCCGAAGGGCAATTCTATGACCTCACGCCATATCGAGCGTGTGCTTTGCGGTCCATCGACGAGTCTACGAGGTAGAAAATTTGAGCGCACTCTCAGCCTGATTTGCATCGCAGTGCTGGTATTCGTGTCAGGCGGAACCAGCCGGCCGGCACAAGCTGCCGTACAGCACCTGCCGCGACATGCGTTGATTGGCTTTTTGCATTCTAGCTTCGGCAACGACGCTGGATATCTGCCGATCAATGACGTGCCTGATGGATGGGACATTATCAATGTCGCCTTCGCTCGTTCAGCTGGCCACGGAACGATGACATTGACGCGATGCGCAGTCGGGACTTGCGCGGGCTTCGAGGATGACCAAGCGTTTTTTGCCGGCATACAAGCTCAGCGAGCAAAAGGCAAAAAGGTTTTGATCTCTCTGGGTGGTGGCGACAGCGAGGTGCGGCTAACCTCAGCCAGTGACGTTGACAACTTTGTCTCCTCCGTGAGGGCGATTGTCGATCGATGGGGGCTTGACGGCATTGACGTGGACTTTGAACAACAGTCAGTTGCCTTGGACGGCGACGACGTCGACTTCAGGCATCCGACAACTAAAGTCGTGATCAACCTGATCTCGGCGCTCAAGCGGCTCAAATCTCATTACGGCCGGCAATTCGTGCTGACCATGGCTCCGGAGACCTTGGGCGTGCAACTAGGCCACTCCGTGTACGGGCCGGGCAGGGACAACTCCCGGGATGCACGGTCAGGCGCCTTCCTGCCGATTATCTACGCTCTTCGTGATGACCTCACGGTTCTCGCAGTTCAAGACTACAATTCGGACCCCATTCTCGGTTCCGACAATCGAACGCATCAGATGGGTGACGCGGACTTCCCCATTGCCATGACCGACATGCTGCTTACCGGTTTCACGGTGGCTGGTGACACGAACGCA
This sequence comes from Fodinicola feengrottensis, assembly GCF_010993775.1. Taxonomy (GTDB): domain Bacteria; phylum Actinomycetota; class Actinomycetes; order Mycobacteriales; family HKI-0501; genus Fodinicola; species Fodinicola feengrottensis. The sequence goes on from NZ_WOTO01000003.1 coordinate 255,587, forward strand.
TTCTTCCCCGGTTTGCGTGCAGATCAGGTGGTGGTTGGCCTGCCGGCGAACACGCATGCAGCCCGTCGCGGTTGGATTCCGCCTGGCGCACAGGATCAGGTATTGGACTGCCTCATGCGAGGGCAGCGCTGCGGCAGCTACGCCATAAATCGACCACACCCGAGTTTGCGCGGACTAATGACCTGGTCCATTAACTGGGATTCCTTCAACCATTTTGAGTTTCAACGGACCTTCGATGCATATTTTCGTCGCTGACATCTGCTCCGCAGGAGGTGCGAATCCTCATCGGTGACCGTGATCAAGAACGCAGCGTACGAAAGAACGCGCGGATGTCGTCCACGAGCAGGTCCGGTGCCTCAGCTGCGGCAAAATGACCGCCTCGGTCGAATTCGGACCACCTAACGATTCGGTGTTCGCGCTCGAGGATCCGGCGGATCGCCGGATCGGTGGGAAAGACCGCGACCGCGGTGGGTACGCCGGACGGCTCGGTCGAGGTCGGTTGGGCCGTCCGGTTCTCGTAGTAAAGCTGGGCCGAGGTCGTTCCGGTGCCCGTCAGCCAGTAGAGTGTGACATTGGTCAGGATCTCATCAAGCGACACCGCATCCTCCGGTAGTTCGCGCGCGGGACCGGTCCATTCCTTGAAATTTCTCCACGATCCAGGTGAGCTGGCCGACTGGCGAATCATTCAATGCAAGACCGAGTGTGTGCGGCTGGGCGCCCTGGATGTCGGCATATCCGGTGCCATCCGCGCGCAGTCGTTCAGCGCCGGTCAGTCGGGCCCGTTCGACCGGTGAAAGGCCGACCAAATCCTCCGGTCGCGCGTTCGGAAACGCCAGCCCGCCGTTGATGTGTACGCCGACGACGTGCTCGGGTGCCACCCGGCCCAGCTCGGGCGACACGACCGAACCGGTGTCGCCGCCCGGTGCGCCGTATCGCTGATACCCCAGGCGTCGCATGAGTTCGGCCCACGCTGTCGAGATCCGCCGGTGGTTCCAGCCGGGGCCGGAAAGTGGGGTGGAAAAGCCAAATCCGGGCAGTGCGGGCACGACAAGGTGGAAGGCGTCCGCTGGATCCGCGCCGTGCGCCTTTGGGGGCCAGCGGGTCCGTACCAGCCGGTCGCGCCATTGGCGCGGCGACGAGTACTTTGGAGCGGGATTAGCCTTTGATGGACAGCAAAACGCGGCCTATGGAGTCGGCTGTCCGAGTGATCTGGCCAAGTCAAGCAACTCGGCATGGTAGATCCGGCCGGGTTCGGCCAGTTGGGCTGACAAGTGGCCGTAGACCTCCAAGGCGACGAGCCCGTACATGCGCCCCCAGATTCGGAACCCCATCGCGGCGGCACCCGCGGACAGGTCCGGGTAGGTCTTACGGATCAGCGCCACGAACTCCGGGCGCAGGTCTGACCATCTGACCCCGCCACCCTGCGTTTGTTTGGCCTGCGGCCACGCCGCGTACGCCAGGCCGGTCAGGACGAGGCAGGCGCGATGTTCGGCGGCCTGGGTCGCCTGGTTGGTGGGGGCCTGGTAGCCAGGAATGGGATCGCCGTAGATGAGCCGGAACTCGTCGGGGCTGCCGACCGCCCACCGCCGATACGCCTCGCCAACGGCCACTATCCGACCGGCCAGGTCCCGCTCAGGTCGCGAGTCCCGCGCATCTTCCAGTCGCTGGGCGACGGCCGTATACACCTCGGCGATGAGCGCGGCGACCAGGTCGTCGCGGGTGTCGAAATAGCTGTAAAGAGCACCCGCGGTCATTCCCATCTCACGGGCGATCGCCCGCAGTGAGATGGCTGCCGGACCGCCAGCGGCCATTTCTTTCATGGCGATCGCCTTGATGTCCCCGCACCGCCTCAGCGCGCAGTCGCTCTCGCCGGCTCACCTTCACGTCTTCCACCCTTGACACTCTACAACCCTCAGCTACTATTCAGCATGCAAACATTGAACGCCGTGTGGTGATTGCATGCCGTTCACCATCGCCTCCTCGAAAAGAGCCCAATCTCGTGGCACCCTCACAGCGGACCGGGCCGCGGCTCGCCCTGTTGGCATTCGCCCAGTTCCTGATCGCCCTCGACTACAACATCGTTTACGTGGCACTGCCGGATATCGGCCGTGCTCTCACCTTCACGCCCCAGACGTTGCAGTGGGTGGTCACCGCGTACGCGGTGGGCTTCGGCGGCTTCCTGCTCCTTGGCGGCCGCGCCGTCGACCGGCTCGGCGCCCGCCGGCTGTTCGTCGCGGGACTGCTGCTTTTCGGCGCCGCGTCCCTGGTAGGCGGCTTCGCCAGCGGAACCGCAACGCTGGTCGCCGCCCGTGCGGTGCAGGGCGTCGGCGCGGCACTGCTCAGTCCGGCCACCCTCTCGCTGATCAACACCAGCTTCGCCGAAGGCGCCGCGCGCAACCGCGCGCTGGCGATCTGGGGCGCCTGCGGCAGCGCGGGCCTGGCGGCCGGCGCGGTCCTCGGGGGCGTGCTGACGAACGTATGGGGCTGGCGATCGGTGCTGTTCGTGATGGCCCCGATCGCCTTGGCGGCCGCGCTCCTAGCGCCGCTCGTCCTGGCCGTCGACTCCCGCCGACAGGCCGGCGGTTTTGACGTACTGGGCGCGCTGCTGGCTACAACTGGTTCATCCCTTCTGGTTTTTGGCCTGGTCAGTGGACCGGAAGCTGGCTGGGCGTCGGTCCGTGGCGCCGGCGCGATGGTGTCCGGTGTCACCTTGCTTCGGGGAAACCGGCCAAAGAAGTCGCAGCACGCGATGAGATGTCCTTTCGCGGCGCGGTTGTTGGCATACCGCGCCCG